>CAWEEG010000057.1:0-74980 GCA_963808015.1 uncultured Actinomycetota bacterium | reverse complement strand
CTTGGGTTCAAGGGGTGGTCGCAACACTGCCTTGTTGGGGAGAGCGTAGGAGTTTGTCGAGGGCTTCGGCGGGTGTCTCCCATCCGAGGGTCTTGCGGGGTCGCGTGTTGAGGGCGAGTGCGACGGCGTCGAGATCGTCTCGGGCGTGTCGAGACAGATCGGTGCCCTTCGGGAAGTATTGGCGAAGCAGTCCGTTGGTGTTCTCGTTGGTTCCTCGTTGCCACGGGCTTTGGGGGTCACAGAGGTAGATGGGCAGCCCTGTGTCGACGGTCAGCTGTGCGTGCTGGGCGATCTCTGACCCTTGGTCCCAGGACAGCGATCGCCAGAGCTCTCGCGGCAAAGACCGGACAGATGCAGCGATCGCGTTTCGAACCGCCTCAGCACCCAGGCCAGCCAGGGGCGGCCCGTTCTTGACCCGAGGCCCCTCGCCATGGCCCTCCATTCGTGGCAGATGGAGAAGCATCGTGAAACGCGTGGTCCGCTCGACCAGCGTGCCAATCGCCGAGCGGTTCAAACCAATGATGAGGTCGCCCTCCCAATGGCCGGCAATCGCTCGGTCATCGGCTTCGGAAGGGCGTTTGGAGATCATCACCTCTGGTGTGACGAACTTCTTACCCCTCTGGTTGGTTCTCGCTCGTGGGACACGGAGCGCCCGACCGGTTCGCAAGCATGCGACGAGTTCACGCTCCAGAGCGCCGCGGCCCTTGATGTAGAGGGCTTGGTAGATGGCCTCGTGCGAGATTCGCATGGACTCATCTGCAGGAAAGTCGACGCGAAGCCTGTTCGAAATCTGCTCGGGGCTCCATGCCTTGGCCCAACGCCGGTCCGCTCGACGACCATGCCGCCGACCAACGAACTTCACCTCCGGGCCTGGAACGACTTGGCCATCCGGCCGCTCGATCTTGCCGGACAAACGGTCCTGAACGTATACACGTAACCGGTCGTTCGTGACAAGCTTCGCCGTCTTGGGTCGACGCGCCACCAGCTCCGCCTTCCACTGCGCAATCCCGGCCCGATACTCAAGCTTTCCGCCGCGTGTAGCGGCGTTGCGCCGAAGCTCACGAGAGATCGTCGAAGGCGACCGATCCAGAGCACGGGCGATCGCTCGGACACCAACCCCCTGGATGTTGAGCAGTGCGATCTCCTCGCGTTCAGCAAACGTCAGATACCTGCCGGACAGCGGACTGAGTTGAATCGATGGCATCCCACCACGATCGCGGAACCAACGAGAACCAACCGGACCCGAGACACCACACGCCATCGCTGCGTCCTCGCTCGACAAACCCTCGGCAATCTTCACCCAGAACGTGCGCTCGACATCGCGGCGTGCTGGCGGCCGGCCCGGCGACCGCATCGCCGGACGCCCCGTCAACGTCACCATCCACCCAGGTTGCCGTCCCATCAAACACCTCCGTGCTGAGGTGTTGCGACGACCAGTTGAATCCGCCCAATATCTGTCGATCCGTTACACCGAACGACTTCAAGATGCCGGCATCGAACCGTCAGTCGGCTCCGTCGGCGATTCCTACGACAACGCGATGGCCGAGACGATCAACGGCCTCTACAAGACCGAAGTCATCCGACGCCAGGGACCATGGAAGAACCTCGACGACGTCGAATACGCCACCCTCGAATACGTCGACTGGTTCAACCACCGGCGCCGCCACGGAGAGATCCTCCCCGGTCGCCGCCAGTTCACTACCCCCGCCGCCCACGAAACCGCCTACTACCGTCAAACAAGCACAACCCCCAAAGCAGCGACCCAATAGACCGAGCCTCTACGAAACCCGGGGAGATTCAGACCCGAGACCCGAGACTCGAGACGAGAGACCCGAGACCTGAGACCCGAAATCTTGAGACACGAAACTGGGGCATTCTCGGAAGCCGGGAACTGACAGCCAGACAACCGAAACGGACAACGAGTCGACGAAGGCCGCTCCGCGTCCTGTCTCGAGTCTCGGATCTCGTGTCTCGTGTCTTGGCCCTGTCTTGCTACTTGCTACTCACTACTTGCTACTCACTCAACCTCCACGCCGGAGCTCACGAGTTCCGCGATCGCCCGCGCTCCGTCCCCGGGGTTCAGGTTCACCGCACGAATCCCGTCGGCGAGCACGGTTGTTGTGAAGCCGAGACGGACCGCGTCGAGCGCCGTCTCTTTCACGCAGTAGTCGGTGGCGAGACCCACAACAACGACATCGGTGATGTCAACATCACGTAGGAGGTCTTCGAGGCCGGTTGCCGATTGTGCGCCGGTTTCGGGGTCGCGGATTGAGAATCCGGAGTAGCCGTCCTCACCGCCGGTGCCCTTCTTGATCTCAGGTCCTGACACCACGAGATTCGGGTGGAAGTCGGAACCCCACGTGTCGCCGACACAGTGCACCGGCCAGATGCCACCATCCTTGGCGAAGTGGGGTGTTGTGTCTGGGTGCCAATCTCTGGTGTACACGACAGTTGCCGAAGCCTCCTGAGCGGTTTCGATCAGTTGGTTGATGAACGGAACAGCTGCGTGCCCGCCGGCGACGAAGAGCGAGCCGTCGGGATCAGCGAAGTCGTTCTGCACATCGACGACAACAAGCGCGGTGTTCGGTGTGAAGTCCATGGGGCAATCGTACCGATCGGTTCGGACGGGTGACTCGAAACAGCGTCGGCCTTCAGGACTCCGCTCTGTCGAGGGCGTCCGCCAGTGTTGTCCACGGCAGATCGGCGCACTTGATGCGAATCGGGAACTTCCGTACTCCCTGTAGCGCTTCGAGGTCTCCGAGCACGGCGCCGGGCCTTTCCGGGTCGAGCGGATTGTCGCCCTCGTCGATACCCATCATCAGCTTGAAGATCGCAGTGAGGTCCCGGGCATCGGCGATCGTCTTGCCGACAACGGCATCGGTCATCATGGAACCCGAGGCTTGTGAGATCGAACAGCCTTGACCCTGAATCCTTGCGTCGGTGATGACGCCGTCTTCGATCTGTATGTCGATCGAGAACTCGTCACCGCATGAAGGGTTGAGTCCCTCTGCGTGAACATGGGGTCCGCTCAGGGTTCCCCGGCGCCGGGGGTTTCGGTAGTGGTCGAGGATGACCTGGCGGTAGAGCTCGTCGAGGGATGACATGCAGGGGAGACGATACCCGGGGACGTGTGTCTCAGGATCCGAGCCCGAACACCGTCCGTGCTTCGAGCAGACTCTCGACGAGTCGGTCGACATCGTCGGTGGTGTTGTAGAGATAGAACGAACCGCGCGCGGTTGCGGGAACCTGGAGGTATCGCATGAGGGGTTTCGCGCAGTGGTGGCCGGCTCGCACTTCGACGCCGAACTGGTCGAGGATGGTCGCGATGTCGTGAGCGTGAATATCGGCCAGTGAGAAGCTGACGGCTCCTCCCCGGTTGGCGGGATCACTCGGGCCGTAGACGGTGAGGTCCGGGATCTCCGCGAGTCGCTTGAGCGCATACCCGGTGATCGAGCGCTCATGGTCTCGAACCGTCTCCATGCCGACGGCTGTGAGGTAGTCGACTGCGGCGCCGAGGCCGACGGCTTGGGCGATCGGTGGAGTGCCGGCCTCGAACTTCTGCGGGACGGGCGCCCAGCGGGATTCGTAGAGACCCACATCGGCGATCATCTCCCCGCCGCCTTCCGTTGGTTCCATCTCTTCGAGACGCTCCATCTTGCCCCACATGCCGCCGATCCCTGTCGGTCCAAGCATCTTGTGGCCGGAGAAGACGAGGAAGTCGGCGTCCAGTTCTTGTACATCGGTGGGGGAGTGGGGAACGAGTTGTGCGGCGTCGACCACAATGAGTGCGCCGACCGAACGAGCGGCGTCGACGAGCGCCTTCACCGGCCCCAACGTCCCGGTGACGTTCGACATACCGGAGATGGCGACCACCTTCACTCGATCGTCCAGAAGATCGTCGAGGCCGGTGAGGTCCACCTCAAACTGTTCGTCGAGCGTGGAGATATACGAGTTCGATGCCGGTGTATCTGGCAAGCAGTTGCCAGGGGACAACGTTGGCGTGGTGTTCCATGACGGTGAGCACCACCCGGTCGCCTTCCGAGAGGTGATTGAGCCCCCACCCGTACGCGATGTGGTCGAGGCGGTGGTGGCCCCGCGAGAGAAGACGACTTCACTCGATGACGCTGCGTTGATGAACGATGCGACCTTCGATCGGGCACCTTCGTAGGCATCGGTCGACTCGGCAGAGAGGGTGTGTGCCCCGCGATGCACGTTGGAGTTGATCGTCCGGTAGTAGGTGTCAACCGCGTCGAGGACCTGGATCGGTTTCTGCGTGGTCGCGGCGGAATCCAAGTAGGTGAGGGGCCACCCGTTGACCTCGCGACCCAGAATTGGGAAGTCGTCGCGGAGGTGCCGGAGATCGATCAATTCGCCGCGACTCCACTCCGATAGTGGTCGTAGCCGGCATCCTCGATCTTATCGGCGAGGTCCGGTCCGCCGGACGCGACGATTCGGCCGTCGAGGAACACATGGACGACGTCTGGGGTGATGTAGTCGAGCATCCGCTGGTAATGCGTGATGATCACGAAACCACGCTCATCGTTGCGCAGGCGGCCTACTCCTTCGGCGACAATCTTGAGGGCATCGATGTCCAGACCGGAGTCGGTCTCGTCGAGGACGGCGAGGTCCGGTTCCAGGACCGCCATCTGCAGAACCTCGTTTCGTTTGCGTTCTCCGCCGGAGAAACCCTCATTGAGGTACCGATCGGCGAACGCCGGATCCATATCGAGTTCCCGCATGGCTTCAACCACTTTGAGGCGCAGTTCGAGGATGGTGTAGTCAACGCCGGTCCGGCTCGATAGTGCGGTGCGGAGGAAGTTGACCACGGACACGCCCGGGATCTCTTCCGGGTACTGGAAACCTAGGAACATGCCGGCACGCCCGCGAACGTCGGCAGTCGCCTCAGTGACGTCCTCACCCTGATAGGTGATCGTTCCGCGGGTCACGGTGTACGTCGGGCTGCCGAGCAGGACGTTGGCGAGGGTCGATTTACCGGACCCGTTCGGGCCCATGATCGCGTGGATTTCACCGGCTTTGACCGTGAGGTCGACACCCTTGAGGATCTCAATACCCTCCGCTGAAGCGTGGAGATCGTCGATGACGAGAAGTTCTGGCATGTGATCGAGAATAGGGAGACTCGGACCCGTATCTCCCCGGTTCAGCCGGACGTCGCGTGGTACATCCGTTCGCCGGCCTCGATCGGACCGGCGATGGTGTTGCCGGCGGGAGGGAGCGGGCAGGAGTACTCCTCGTCGTAGACACAATACGGGTTCGCGGCCCGGTTGAAGTCGACGATGGCGCTGCCATCCTCGCCAATCTCGACGCCGACGTACCGGCCCCCGCCGTAGGTGGTGTGGCCGTTGGTCGCGTCCCCGAACGCGAGGAACGTGCCACCGTCCCCATCGTCGAGGACCGTCAACCCGTAGGGATGTCCATCGATGGTGATCTGGATGACTCCGACGCTGCGGTAGTCGCTCACGGTCCCGGTTGATGATGGGACCGCAACCTGGGCCGCAATCTCCCGGAACGATCCGACGAAGACGAATCGCTCGTCCGGTTCGTAGTAGTCGGCACCGGCGAAACCGGCACGGTCTTCTTCGGGGATCGGTGAGGCGTAGTGCTCCGCGAGGAAGTGGTCTCGTTCGGCTCGAGCCGCGAGGATCGCCGACCGGTCGAAGGTGGTGCCGGACACAGGATCAGGACCGCAGGATCGAGAACGAGCGAGCGAGAGCCGAAGTGTCGATCGAGGCGAGTCCACGGAACTCTTGCACGTAGTAGCGACCGATGCCCATCGAACGCAGCGTCTCTATCGACGCTCGCGCCGTGTCAGGTGTGCCATGCGGCACATTGCGATCCTCAAGAAACGCCTCGTACTCGTCGGCGGTTTGGTCGCGACGTGCACCACGGCGTTCCAGCATCGTCCGATACGAAGCTTCGTCCGAGGCAACGACTGCAGGCCCCATCAAGCTCACCTTGATGGCATCCGGGTCTCTCCCCGCGGCCGTTGCTGCGGAGCGCATGACGCTGATTCGCGCTTCCAGTGTGGAGCGGTCGGTGACGAACAGGTTGAACTCGTCGGCGAACTGACCGGCATAGGTCGGCGTCTTCCTGGGACCGCCTCCTCCCACCACGATTGGCAGATTGGCTGGGCGCGGCAGGACGTCGATGGGAGCGAGGTGGTAGTACTGCCCGCCGAAGCCGTCGTTCGATGTGAAGGCCGCGCGCAGATAGGCCAGCGTCTCGCCCAGCCGATCGAATCGTTCGGCCAGCGTGGGTAGATCGAGACCGAACGCATCGTGTTCTGACTGCATCCAGCCGGTACCGACACCGAGAGCGAATCGCCCACCGCTCATCTCGTCGAGCGTCGCCGCGGTCTTCGCGATCACCGCCGGGTGGCGAAAGGTGAGCGGTGTAACGAGAACGACAAGCTGGATCGAATCCGTTGCCTCAGCAAGGCCGCCATACGTCGTCAGGGCATCGGTGGATGGCGCCGAGTCCTCTTGGTTGAGGAAGTGATCCGAACGTGCGAACGCGTCGAGACCTTGACCCTCGGCCCATCTGGCAAGGTCACGCATTTCGGCGTAGCTGCCGCCGACCTGGGGTTCGACCATCAAACCGAATTCCATGGTGCGTTCCTAGGTGAGTTCGGCCATGATCAGTTCGAGTTCCTCGACCGTCGTGGCCCCCGCGACGCGGAAGGCGACCGTGCCGTCGCTGTTGACGAACACCCAGAACGGGAAACCACCGGAGCCATAGGCCGTGTGGACGGAGTTGTTCGCGTCGTCGCGGATGACCGGCACGGTCCAGCCCTCCCGGTCGAGCCATTCGGACGGAGGAAAGTTGTCGCGATTCGAGTCCATGGCTGTCGAGACCGAGTACATGTCGACGCCCTCAACACCACCCCCTGCGTCGAGCCACGCCTGAACGGCGGGGACTTCGTCCTGGCAAAAACCGCACCAGTGGGCGAGCAGCACGATGGCTTTGGCCCGGCCGTCGTTCTCGATCCGAACTTCATTGTCGTCGAAATCCTGCCCGATGACCGTGGGCGCCGTCTCGCCGTTCGCGCTCGCGTCCACTCGAGCGTCCTGCGGCATCAGGGGCAGCTGGCCACTGACTTGGGGATCGCCATCCTCATTGCCGGGTTCTTCGTTACCGATGAATCCGGCGACGACGGCCACGAGCAAGAGGACCACGATGACGGCGGCGATGATGCCGATGATCTTGAGTGGTTGTGGGTTGCCGGATTCTGACGGTTGGTTCTTCGTGGACGCGGCCATGGGGCTCCTCTCAGGCGTCGGGCAATGATGCCTGTGGCTCGGGGCTATTTGCGCGATCAATCCACAAGAGCGCGAGTATGAGCAGGAATCCGCTCAGCGCCATGTAGGGGATCGTCACGAATCCAAACAGGGTGAAATAGGCAGCCGTACACGGAACACCCGTTGAGCAAGCGGTGCCGCCGAGGTCCGGGAACGCCTGCATCAGCCGATGGTACGCGGCGAGCACCGCACCGATTCCGGCGACAGACGCTGCATAGATGCGGATATCGTGGTCCTTGCGCCAGGCTGCAATGCCGAGGATCACGACGAGCGGGTACATCGCAGTACGTTGATACCAGCAGAAGGTGCATGGAATCAGATCGGCGATTTCGGAGAGGTAGAGGCTCCCGAGTGTGGCGGTTGTGGCGACGCCGAATGCCAGCCAAAGCTCGAGACCGCGAACGGCGCCAAACACGCGATCTCGCAGATCCGCACCCCCCGGTCCGGTCCGGCCGGCGATTCCGATGACAACGACGCCGATCGTCGCGGCGTTCGCCGCAAGTGCGAGAAGCGCGAAAAAGGAGCGCACCGTTTGGAAATCCATGGTGGTGGAAGCTACCAGGGGGCGCTCCACTCGGTGACGGTTTGTCGGTAGCCTGCTGCTGATGGGTCCTCTCTTGCTCGTACTCGCCCTGGTTCTGGTGCTCACCGTGTTCGGAGTTGGTTTGATGCTTCAGGAACGGGGACGTCGGGTTGACGATGGAGTTTCCGTGTACGGCGTGGACGACGCCATCGTCTACATATGGGAGCGCCTGCCAGACGACGTGGTCGGATCGATCGACCAATCCGACATTCGCCGCATCCTCGAGTGGCAGATGCTGTACCTCCAACAACCATCGAAACGGGAAGGCCCGGCGGTCGTGGGTGGTGTTGAAGTGGCGCAGTTCGTTCAAGACCGCGCATACGAGACGGGCCATCCATACGAACCGGAAGCGATCTTCGCCGTGCTCGATCTGCAGGCTGACTACCTGCGCGCAATCGGCGCAGTCGGCGGGCCGGTTGATCCAGAGACGTAGTTTGGGCCATCCCATATGATCCGCCGATGCTTCGATTCCGGCCGGTCTTCATTGGTGTTGTCGTCGTGACGATCGTCGCTGCCGGATGCGGCGGGTCGTCGGGCGGTACCACCTCAACGGCTGGATCAGAAGTGGTGCTCGGCAGGGGAACGGTCCCTCAGACCGTGCCGGAATCATTCCCGATTCCGGAAGAGGTCGTCGTTGGGGCAACACTCGTCGACCCCACCCGCGGTATCACCGAGATGATTCTGACGTTTCCGGCCGACACGCCGGCTGTTGTTGATTACTACGATCAGAACCTTCCACTTCGTGGGTACACGATTGCGAGCTCCGACGGTTCCGAGACCGAGTGGCGGATCGACTTCTCCGACGACCATGTCGACGGTGTGATCACCGTGCAGACCGGCGGGAGTGGCGTTGCTGCGGCGGCCGTGCAGTTCACCGAACGCTGAGCGGACTATCGTCGGCCTATGGCCCGACTCCGTCGATTCGAATTGAACCGTTTTGTGGGGACGCGCGACGACATGATCGTTTGCGACTGCGACGATCCTGACCAGTTCGCGATACTCGAAGCGCGGATGGAAGAGGGTGATCTCGTTGACGAGCGACGCCTGCAGGCGTTCGGTCCCGATTCTCTGGCAGAGGCCAGGAATCGGGGATTCGGCTCACATTGAGCGAGTTCATCGACTTCCACGTCCACCCTCCGGTTGAGCGGTTGCTCGCCGGGCCGATCGCGCCCTACCTCGCCAGCCTCAACGGCCGTACCGGGTTCGATCTGGAGACGCTCACAACCGACGACGTGGCTGAGTACTACCGCCGGCGAAACGGTCAGGCGGTTCTGCTCGGCTGGGACACCGAGACCATCACCCGGCGCCGCCCGTTCTCGAGCGAGGACGTTGCTGCGATGGTGGCGTCCCACCCTGATGTGTTCCATGGGTTCGGATCGATCGACCCGGCGCGCGGGGCTCGGGCCGTCGCAGGGGTCCACTCGGCGGCTCGACTGGGGCTCTCCGGCCTTGCGTTCCATGCGGTCGGGCAAGGATTCGATCCGGCTTCGCGACAGGCCCTCCCAATCTACGAAGCGGCATCCGAGCACGGCATGATCTGCCTCTTCCACACCGGGTATTCCCGGCTCGGATCCGGCATGCCCGGTGGTACGGGGCTGCGCTTGTCACACGGAGATCCTCGGGCAGTCGACGAGATTGCGGCAACCTTCCCCGACCTTCAGATCGTCATTGCTCACCTCGGCCGGCTCTGGCACGACGAGGCGGTCGCGGTCGCTTCGCACAAGTCGAACGTGTGGCTGAACCTCGTGGGGACGGATGGACAGTCCTTTCTGGATGATATTGACGGCGTCGATGTGGATCGATGCTTGTTCGGCAGCGACTGGTGTTTCGCATCGCTCGACGCGGCACTCAACGGGTGGAAGACCGGGCCCGTAGACGACGAGACGCGCCGACGTGTCCTTCACGACAACGCTGAGCGACTGCTCGGGGCCCCTCGTTCCTGACCAGATGCGAATCTAGATCCCAGCAAACCACACGGCCGCGGCGATCAGAATCGCCATGCCGGCAATGAGGGATGCGAGGATGAGGTAGCGGGTCTGCACTGCGATGCGATCGTACCGACGTCTCGACAACAAGCGTGGGCGGGCTAGTCTCGACCTGGGCTCATTTGGAGGGAGCGGTGCACGACGTCGTCATCATCGGTGGGGGACCCGGCGGCTACGCCGCCGCGCTCTACGCCCACAACTTCGGGCTTTCCGTCGCGCTCGTTGAGAAGGAACGGGTGGGTGGCACATGTCTGATTCGCGGGTGCATTCCGGCAAAGGCATGGCTCGAGACGGCGTCCGTCTACCAGACCGTCGCCCGGTCCGCGGAGTTCGGCGTGCGTTCGGCCGAACCCACGCTTGATTGGGCGGCCGCCCTCTCCCGCAAGAACCAGATCGTTGACGGGCTCGTGAGCGGGTTGTCGGGGTTGCTCAAGACCCGTGGTGTCGTCGTTCACGAAGGCACAGGTCGCATCGTCGATGGCGGGGTCGAGGTCACGGCTCACTGACGGCTCCACGACAACTCTCCCGGCACGGGCGACGATTGTTGCCACGGGTTCCGTCCCACGATCAATCCCCGGATACGAGATCGACGGCGAACGAATCGTCACCAGTGACCAGGCACTCGACTGGACACGTCAACCGCGTCGGGTTGCGGTGATTGGCGCCGGAGCGATCGGTGCCGAGTTTGCTTCGATGCTGGCCGATGTGGGGAGCGAGGTGCACCTCTTTGAAGCTCTCGACCAGATCATCCCCGGCATGGAGCCGGAGGCGGCCAAGGCCCTTGGACGTGCCTTCCGCAAGAAGAGGATCAACGTCAAGACCGGCATACAAGTTGGGGCACCGAGTGTCTCTCACACCGGCGTGGCGGTTCCGGTCGGCGACGAAACGGTTGAGGTCGATGTTGTACTCGTTGCCGTCGGCCGAGCACCCGTCACCGACGGGATCGGACTCGAAACCGCAGGCATCGCGACCGACCGCGGGTTTGTTCCGGTGAATCTGGAGACGATGCAGACCGCCGTTCCTGGGGTCTACGCAGTAGGCGACATCGTCGCCGGCACACCGCAGCTCGCCCATGTTGCGTTCGCGGAAGCGATTGCGGCGGTCACCCATATCGCTACCGGCGCCGTTGCCGCCGTCGACTATCGAGCTATCCCGATGATCGTCTACACCCATCCGGAGGCCGCCTCAGTTGGGCTGACCGAGGCTCAGGCAATCGAGCAGGGTTTCGACGTCGCCGTCACGACGCACGGCATGCGTGGCGTCGGCAGAGCCATCATTCACGGTGAGACGGGTGGGACCGTGAAGATCGTCGCGGAGAAGGACGGTCCGATCCTCGGAGCCACGGTTGTTGATCCAGTCGCCGGCGAGATCATTCACGAGTTGATGTTCGCTGTCGGATGGGAAGCCCTACCCGAAGAAGCGGCCGCGTTCATCCATGCCCACCCAACCATCTCAGAAGGTATCGGTGAGACGTTGCTCGCCGCCGCCGGACGACCCCTTCACTAGCCATGATCACGAACCTCTGCAGACGAAGGAGCACAAACCAATGTCCCTGACCGTGACGATGCCGCAACTTGGTGAGACGGTTACCGAGGGAACCATTCTCTCGTGGGCCAAGAACATAGGCGACTCCGTGGTGGAGGACGAGGTGCTGGTTGAGATCTCCACCGACAAAGTTGATACGGAGATGCCGTCACCCGCGTCCGGTGTGGTCACCGAGATTCTCGTGGCCGCCGGAGAGACCGTTGAGGTGGGCACCCCAATCGCCGTGATCGGCGAATCCATGGATGCTGCGGCTCCCGCTCCAGAACCGGCGCCTGCTCCAGAGCCGGCTCCTGCGCCCGCACCGGACCCAGCACCCGCCCCTGCCCCGGTAGCCGAGACATCAGCACCGGCCGCGGCGATGGGCCCCACCGGCACACCGGCAATGGGCCCCACCGGGACACCGGATCCGACACCGAGCCCAGTCGCGCCTCGTCCGAAACCCGCCGCCGCGGCTCCGTCAGGTTCTCGTCGAGCCGTGTTGTCTCCTGTGGTGCGCCGCCTCGCGGCAGAGCACGACGTCGATCTCGATCTCGTGACCGGCTCCGGTGACGGTGGTCGTATCACTCGCAAGGACATCGAGGTCTACATCGCGACGCCTCCGCCTGCACCAGTGCAGCCGGAACCGGTGTCCGAGCCGGCCGCCGCGCCGGCACCTCCGCCGGCTGCAGCTGTGGCACCCGCACCTGCGCCGACTCAACCACCAGCGCCGGTCGAAGCGGCAGCGGCTAGCCGAGACGGCGCCGACACCCGCCCCGAAGGCTCCTGCCGCAACAACGGTGACGATCACAACCGGTGCTGATGAAGAGGTCTCAGAGCTTCCACGGCTCAGACGCACCATTGCGGAACACATGATTCGGGCAAAACAGACTGCCGCGCACGTCTGGACGTCGGTGGAGGTCGACTACGAACGAGTCGAACAGGCGAGGCGTGCCCAGCGCGAGCAGTTCAAGGCCGACGAGGGATTCTCGCTTACCTATCTGCCGTTCATCGCTCGAGCGACCATGGATGCCCTTGCGGCCTACCCGGTCGTGAACAGCTCACTCGACCTCGAGGCGGGGACACGTATCGACCACAAGGCGGTCCATCTCGGAGTCGCGGTCGACCTGGCGTCCAAGGGTTTGCTGGTGGCGACGGTGCGCGATGCAGATGGGCAAACGCTGAAGCGCCTTGCGCGGAACATCCGAACGATGGCGGTCAAGACTCGAGACGGAGATGTCACTCCGGACGAGATCTCCGGGAGCACATTCACGATCACAAACCCTGGGCCGTTCGGCTCGTTCATGAGCGCTCCGATCATCAACCTTCCGAACGTCGCGATTCTGTCGACGGACACCGTCGCGAAGCGGCCTGCGGTTGTGTCACTCCCAGACGGAACCGACATGATCGCCGTGCGGCACATCGGATATCTGGGACTCACCTGGGATCACCGGGCATTCGACGGCTCAACGGCTGTTCTCTTCCTTGACCGTATCCGGAAGAACCTCGAGACGTGGGATTGGGACCAGGAGCTCAGATGACCCCAGACGATCCGCGGTTCCGGGTCCGGTGGCTCGGGCGGGTTGCCTACAACGAGGGGCTGGATCTCCAACGCGCCGTCTGGGAGGCGCGGTCGGTCGGCCGGATGGAAGACGACTACCTCCTGCTGCTCGAGCACCCGCACACGTACACCGTTGGACGAAATGGTGATGGTTCGAACCTGAAGATCGAACCATCCGAGCTTGCCTCGATCAGCGCGAACCTGGTCTTCACCGACCGCGGTGGCGATATCACGTATCACGGGCCGGGGCAGTTGGTTGGCTATCCGATCGTGAGAGTCCCGGCCTTTGCCGGGGGATGGGACTCGGTGGGACATCTCCGCAGAATCGAGGCGATGCTCATCGCAACACTCGCGGATCTGGGTGTTGCCGCGTGGGCGGAGGAAGGATTCACCGGAGTCTGGACCGACCGGGGCAAGGTCGGGGCGATCGGCGTGCGGGTGGCGTCGGGAGTGTCCATGCACGGCTTCGCCATCAACGTGGCTCCCAATCTTGCGTACTTCGACCACATCGTGCCGTGTGGGATCGTCGGCAGGCCGGTCACGTCTCTTGCTGAGATCCTTGGCGCACCAATTCCGATGGAATCGGTGGTCGAGGCGTTGATGCCGCACGCTGTGGACGTGTTTGGAGGTGTGCCCGAGATTCAACTGGGGACCTTCGCTCGCCGCGAGCAGGCTCGCCCATACGACGTCGACGCGATGGTCGCGGCCGGTGTCTTCTCCTCTCGTCGACCGGGAGAGACCCCTATTGCCGTCCGAGGTGTCCTCCCGGGTGAACCGGAGAAGCCGGAGTGGATGCGGGTTCGGGCGGATCTCTCCACTGAGGGGTTCCGGGATCTGAAGAAGCTGATGCGCGGGATGGATCTGAACACCGTGTGTGAAGAGGCCCAATGTCCAAACATCTACGAGTGTTGGGAGTCCGGAACGTCGACGCTCATGCTGCTCGGTGACACCTGTACCAGAGCGTGCGCGTTCTGCGACGTCACGACCGGCCGGCCAGGAACCGTCGATACCGACGAGCCCCGGAGGGCGGCCGCAGCGGTCGAACAGATGGGGCTGCGTCACGCCGTGTTGACGTCGGTGAATCGCGACGACCTCCCAGACGGGGGAGCGAGTGTCTTTGCCGACACGATTGAGGAGATCCGGCAACGGTTGCCCGATTGCGAGGTCGAGGTGCTGATCCCTGACTTTAAGGGGGACCTCGCGGCCCTCGAAGTGGTGATGGCGGCCAAACCTGCGGTCTTGAACCACAACACAGAGACGGTGCTGCGTCTTCAACGCGATATCCGCACGGCTGCGAACTACGCCCGGTCGCTGTCACTCCTTGCCCGAGCCAAGTGGGTCAATCCGGCGGGCGTCGTCAAATCGGGGTTGATCGTCGGGATGGGAGAGACCGAGGACGAGGTGTTCGGAACGCTCGCTGACCTTCGGGCGGTCGGCGTCGACATCGTGACCATCGGTCAGTACCTCCGGCCCACGGCTCATCATCGGCCGATCGACCGCTACGTTCACCCAGACGAGTTCCAGCGCTACGCGGACGAGGGCCGGCGGCTCGGGCTGTCTCATGTCGAAGCGGGGCCGCTCGTGCGGTCGTCGTACCACGCACGTGACTCGTTGGAGGCCGCACGATGACGGCCGGCCGAATCGATGCGGCTCAGCGGGCAATGCGGGAACACGGAGTTGACGCGTTGGTTGTCTCGGTCGGGTCCGACCTGCCGTATCTCGCCGGATATCGCGCGTTCCCGCTCGAGCGGATCACCGCACTTGTTCTCCGGGCGGAGGGCGAAGTCGCATTGTTCGTCCCTGAGCTTGAGGCACCGCGGGTCGAGACGTTCGTCGACGTACACCCATGGGCCGAAACGGCTGACCCGTACGCACTGATGGCTGCGATGCTCCCCGAGAAGGGGACGATCGCGATCGGGGACCAGATGTGGGCGTCGTTCCTCATCGCCCTCCAAGCCCGGCTGCCCCGAGCAACGTTCGTGGACGCCGAGCCGCTCATGGCTCCGCTCCGGGTGGTCAAGGAGGCCGATGAGGTCGCCGCTCTGCGCGACGCGGCGCATGGTGTCGATCACGTCGCAGACGAACTTCGGGGTGTGCGCTTCTCCGGCCGGACGGAACGCGAGGTCTCACGCATCGTCTCCGACATGACGCTCGCTGCCGGGCACGATTCGGTGTCGTTTGCGATCGTGGCGTCCGGCCCCAACGGAGCGTCACCCCACCACGAAGCGTCGCACCGAACGATCCGTCCGGGCGACGCAATTGTGGTCGACTTCGGCGGCCGTGTCCGTGGCTACGGCTCAGATACCACGCGGATGTACTGTGTCGGAGAGTCGCCAGACGGTTTTGGGGACGCCTACGAGGTGCTTCTCTCCGCCCAGAAGGCGGCGATCGCTGCAGTCCGCCCCGGCGTGACCGCAGAGTCGATCGACGCCGCAGCCCGAACCATCATCGACGAGGCGGGATACGGAGCGTTCTTCATCCACCGAACCGGCCATGGGATCGGTCTCGACGCACACGAACAGCCCTACGTCGTAAAGGGCAACACCCAGGTGATCGAAGCGGGTATGGCCTTTTCCATCGAGCCCGGCATCTATCTCCCGGACCGCTGGGGGATGCGGATCGAGGACATCGTTGTTGCATCCGATGGCGGCGTAGATCGTCTCAACCGTTCTTCGCGAGCGATTCGATTCGTTGACTGAGCGAGTCCAGCTCGGGGTACGCTGACAAGACCACAGGAGGTTGTAGTGCAGAGCATTGTCGAACAGCAAGCCACGGACGCGCTCCGGATACTCTCGATTGACGGAGTCCAGCGAGCCAACTCGGGCCATCCAGGGATGCCGATGGGTATGGCGGACATCGCCGCGGTCCTGTGGTCCCAGTTCCTCATCGTCGATCCCGATAACCCAACGTGGACCGATCGCGACCGGTTTGTGCTCTCCAACGGCCACGGATCGATGCTCCTGTATTCCCTCCTGCATCTGTCGGGTTTCCCCGTCACAATCAACGATCTCAAGAACTTCCGCCAGCTGGGGTCGGTCACGGCCGGCCATCCGGAGTACGACCCCGAACTCGGCATCGAAATGACGACCGGCCCCCTGGGGCAGGGTTTTGCGACGGGTATTGGAATGGCGATGGCCGAGGCCCATCTCCGCGCCGTGCTCGGGAGTGATCTCGTCGACCACCGCATCTACGGATTCGTCTCGGATGGTGACCTCATGGAAGGGGTCACGGCGGAGGCTGCTTCTCTGGCCGGTCATCTCGGACTCGGAAAGATCACATACCTCTACGACGACAATCACATCACGATCGACGGCACCACGGACCTGACCTTCACCGAAGACGTCGCCGCACGTTTCGGCGCCTACGGCTGGCACACAATCGCGATCGATGGACACGACCGGGAAGCGATCGCGGTTGCCATCGCCGCAGCGAACGAGGATCCGCGGCCGTCGCTGATTCTCTGCCGGACCCACATTGGCTTCGGTTCGCCGAACAAGCAGGACACGTCGGGTTCCCACGGATCACCGCTCGGTGACGAGGAAATCGAACTGGTGCGCCAGGGTCTCAACTGGGACCTCCCGCCATTTGAGGTTCCCGATGAGGTCTACGAGTTCTATCGCAGCGGCATGAACCATGGTCGCGAAGCCCGGGCGGCCTGGGTCGCTCGGCGCGACATCGTTTTCGCGGAGGATCCCGCGCTGGAACGTCGCTTCGACTCCTACTTCCGGCCCGGTCCGGTCCACGTGGCCGTTCCCTCATTCGAGGCGGGATCGTCGGTCGCCACGCGAGTGATCTCGGGTGCCGTACTTCAGGACGTTGCGGCCTCGTTCCCCGGTCTGATCGGCGGCTCTGGAGACCTGACGCCTTCCAACAACAGCAGGATCGAGATTTCGGACGATTTCACAGCGACCGATGCGGCCGGTCGGAACATTCGATTCGGTATCCGCGAACACGCAATGGGTTCGATCGCCAACGGGATCACACTCCACGGTGGCCTTCGAGGCTACGGCGCCACGTTCATGACCTTCTCCGACTACATGCGCCCGGCGGTGCGACTCGGCGCACTCATGGGAACACCGGCAGTGTGGTTATGGACACACGATTCGGTGTTCCTCGGGGAGGACGGGCCGACCCACCAGCCCGTCGAGCACTTGGCTGCGCTTCGCTCGATGCCCGGTCTCCGTGTGATGCGGCCGGCAGATCCCACCGAGGTTGCGGTTGCATGGGAGCAAGCCGTCAACAGCGTCGATCATCCAACGGCTCTCGTTTTGACCCGTCAGGGTCTTCCTGTTCCGCAGGATCCGCCAGACCGTCACGCCGTGGCCCGTGGCGCATACGTTCGACGCCCGGGCGACGACGTTGTGCTGCTTGCGACCGGCTCCGAAGTCCCGCTCGCTGAGCAGGCAGCCGACCTTCTCGAGACCCGTGGCATCTCGGTACGGGTTGTCTCGATGCCATGCATCGAGATCTTCCTCGATCAGGACGACGAGTATCGGTCCGAGGTGCTTGGGGTCAACCTCCCGACGGTTTCGATCGAGGCGGGTGTGACGTTCGGATGGGAACGGTTCACCGGTACCGGCGGCCTCAACATCGGCATCGACCGGTTCGGGATGTCAGCGCCGGCCGACGTGATCGCAGAGGAGTTGGGCCTCACGCCCGAGGCCGTGGCCGGACAGATCGTCGACTGGTTCAGCGGCTGATCGGCCGACGTGGATCTCAGCCCAGCGCTCATCCTCATCACTTGGGTCACTGGCATCGCCGCCGGCGGAGCCTTGGTCGCCTGGTGGCGAGTTGTGGGTCCGGGATACCTCTGGCTGGTCGGAGCCGTTGTTGCTGTGATCGGTGGGCTGAGCGCTGCGGCGGGTGCCGGAACGATTGCCTGGGCCGGTGTTGTGCTGGCTCTGGTCGGGGCGGTTGGGGCGCGATCACGCAACGTCGCAACGCCCGCGTTCGCACTCTCTGCCGGGTTCTTCGCTGTATCCGTCTGGGAGGCCGATCCCGTTGCGGTCGTATTGCTCATCACCGGCACGCTCTTCCTCGGTGGAATCTCAACCGAGATGCTGCTCGGCCACTGGTTCCTCGTCGATCCGACGCTTCCCCGGTGGTCACTCAACACCCTTGATGCGATCGCGGCCATAGGGCTTGCCTTCGAGGTAGGTGTCGTCATCACGTCGGGGGCTCTGGCGATGTCCGGACAGGACGCCATGTACAGCGCGGTCTACGCGGCGCTGGCTGTGTTCTGCGCGGTGCTCATGCTCGGGGTATGGGGATCCCTTCGTGAGCCTCGCTACTCCGGCGTGATGGCCGCCACCGGTCTCTCCTATCTGGCGGTACTTGTGGCCTTCGGTGTTGTCACGATTGGACGTTCGCTCGTCGCCGGCAGCATCTGAGCCGGCGACCTCGTCCTAACCTCACACCGATGCGCATCTACACCCGCCGCGGAGACGACGGCACAACAGGGCTGTTCTACGGAGGGAGAGTCGCGAAGAACTCCAAGGGACCGGAGGCGTACGGAACCGTCGATGAGGCGGTCTCGTTCCTCGGCGTTGCTCGGGCACAAAGCGACGACGAGACGGCTCAGGCGATCCTTGGAGCCCAACGTGCTCTCTTCGTAGTCGCAGCTGAACTCGCAACCGACCCCGCCAATCGAGATCGGCTCGAACCCGGCGTGAGTTGCGTCGAGGCCTCGATGATCGAACACCTCGAGGATCAGATCGACGAGATCGAAACGAACGTCGGCATGCCAACAGAGTTTGTCGTGCCGGGCGGGGATCCGACCGCTGCTGCGCTGGACGTCGCGTGTACCGTTGTGCGGCGGGCGGAGCGGGCGTCCGTCGGCCACCTTGCCGATCAGCCCGAATCGCTCGTCGTGCCCTATTTGAATCGTTTGGCCGACTACCTATACATGCTCGCTCGAGCCGTTGAGCGCGAGTGGACCCCAACCCGAGGAGAATCGACATGATCGAAGTTGTCCCAGGCGGACCGATGTTTGAGGGGGAGGGTGACCTCCTTGTTGTCCCGGTGTTCGCGGACTTGACGTGGGGCCCGGGAGCGGAGGCAGCAGCCGAACGCCTTGGGCCATGGCTCGATGACTACTTTGCCGCACGCGAGTTCACCGGCGGTGCCGGAGACCTCGTCTCCGTACCCGGCAGCGACCTGCCGTACCGTGAAGTGGCGTTCGTCGGCCTCGGCGACGAAGTGGATGCCGAAGGGCTACGGCGCGCGTCCGGAACGGTCGGCCGATTCGCCGGCCCGTACCAAACGGTGTGCACGACGCTAAACCTCGTCGATATCACGGGGGCAGCCGAGGCAGTGGCCGTGGGCTACCTGCTCGGCGCCTACCAATACGACGAGTATCGGAGCGAGCCGAAAGTGCGGTCAAATGAACGCCTTGTACTCCTCGATGCTACGGACGGTACGGCGGCTGCGATCGACAGCGCGACAGCGGTGGCTCGCGGTGTCTCGCTCGCGCGAGATCTCATCAACCAGCCGGCCGTCGATCAGGCGCCCGAGGTGCTCGCAGAGAGGGCTCAGACGCTCAACGAACGCATCTCGGTCGAAATCGTCGACGAGGTCGAAGCCGCCGAACGCGGATACGGAGGGTTGCTCGCCGTCGGCTCAGGAGCGACGAATCCTCCGCGTATGGTCATCCTTCGCTACGAACCAGAGGACGCCACGGCCTCAGTCGCCTACGTGGGCAAGGGCATTGTCTTCGATTCAGGTGGCCTCTCCCTGAAGGGTGCAGCGATGATGGAGGCCATGAAGACGGACATGGCCGGCGCCGCGACCGTATACGGAGCGATGCAGGCGATCGCCGAACTCGGCCTCCCGGTTCGGGTGCTCGGTGTGGCTCCGCTGTCGGAGAACATGACCGGTGGCGCCGCGCAACGACCCGGCGACATCTTCGTGGCATACCGGGGCAAGACGGTTGAAGTGCTGAACACCGACGCCGAGGGGCGGCTCGTGTTGGCAGACGGTCTCGGAATAGCGGTCGAGTCGGAGCCGGATCTGATCGTCGACATAGCGACGCTCACCGGTGCGGCGAAGGTAGCTCTTGGTCCGAGCATCGGAGCCATCTTCGGGAACGACGATGCGGCCGTTGCCGCCGTGGAGGCCGCCGCGCGGTTCAGCGGCGAGCCCATGTGGGCAATGCCGTTCGAGCGGTCCTACCGGAAGCAGTTGAAGTCCACGATTGCGGACATCAAGAACATCGGGGACCGCTACGGGGGTGCGATCACGGCAGCCTTGTTCCTGTCGGAGTTCGTTGAAGACCGCCCGTGGGTCCATCTCGACGTTGCCGGTCCTGCTCGCGCGGACAAGGCGGAGCACTACGTATCTGCCGGCGGAACCGGATTCGGAGTGCGGACATTGGTCGAACTTGCTCGAGAAATGGCGGCGAAAGCGTAAAGATTGCGGACGGTCCTCCCGATACAGAGAGTGGTAAGTCTGATGCTCTCCGTGTCCGGGAGGACCCGTGCGCACCGTCCGCAAGCTGGCCATCGTCCTCGTTGCTCTCGTGGTGATGACGGTGGGTATGGCTCTTCCAGCCCAAGCTGGTGCCGAGGGAGACTTCGTCTCCAAGATCAACGCCTCGCGGTCTGCCGCCGGTCTGCCGCCGGTCAGCGTGCACTCAGATCTGGTGCCCGACGCCCGAAATCACAGCGCTGAGATGATGGCTGCGGGTCGGATCTACCACACGAGCAACCTTGGCGGTGTTGCATCCGGGTGGGAGGCGCTGGCCGAGAACGTCGGCGCCGGACCGTCCGTGGACAGCCTCCATTCGGCGTTCATGAACTCTTCGGGCCATCGGGCCAACATCCTGGGCGACTACAACTACGTTGGCGTTGGCGTCGCGAGCGACGGCGAAGTGCTCTGGGTGACGGTGATCTTCATGAGGAAGGGTGCACCCCCGGAAACAACGACCACCACCACAACCACGGTGGCGCCGGCTACCACCACGACGACCACGGTGGCGCCGCCGGCTGTGACCACCACAACAAGCCCGCCGGTTACCGCTCCAGCCGCTCCGTCGACGACAACAACAATCGCGGAAGCACCGACGGCCCCGACGGACGCTCCCGCCCCGGACCAGGCTGCTGGGGTACCTCCGAGTGCTGTTCCCGTATCCGAGTCCGGCGCCGAGTTGCCGACCTCGTCCCAGGCACTCCATCTCCCGATCGCTGACTAGTGGTCGCGAACCTCTAGGTCGATGACGGCCCGCCTTGTACGGGACAGGCTTGTGAGCGTTCGATCTTCAGCGCGGCGAAACGCGACGACCGAGCGTCGTACGTGATGAGGCGATCAACCGTTCGATCTTCGGCGCCGACGATGTGCTTGATCGCCTCGACGGCCATCAAGGAGCCGACGACTCCGGTGACTGCTCCGAGGACACCCACATCGCTGCACACCTCTTCGTATTCCGGGAGATCCGGGAACAGGCACCGATAGCACGGGCCGACTCGTGGGTCGAACGCCGCAACCATTCCCTCCCAACGGATCGCGGCGCCGTGGACAAACGGCACGCCGAGCCCGACGGCCGCATCGTTGACGGCGAGTCGAGTGGCGTAGTTGTCGGATGCGTCGATCAGGAGCTGATAGTCGCTCGCTAACTCTCGAGCTGAGCCTGTGTCGAGCCACGCGGAGATTGGGACGACGTCCACGTCGGGGTTGAGTTCTCGGACTCTGGCCCGCGCCGCCTCGGCCTTTCGGAGTCCGATGTCATTGCCGTCGAAGATCACCTGACGTTGGAGGTTGGTGGCATCGACCCGATCGCCGTCCACGATCCCGATCGTCCCGACTCCGGCGGTGGCGAGGTATTGGATGACAGGCGAACCGAGTCCGCCTGCGCCGACGACCAGCACTCGAGCATCACGAATTCGGGCCTGTCCGTTCGGGCCGAACCCGTCGAGCCGGATATGCCGGTCGTAGCGATCCGGAGGCTCACCGTCGAATTCAACGACCGCGTGGCCCTCGGAGCGCCAACGGCGGATTCCACCGGCAAGTGATTTCACGCCGGTGTAGCCGCGTTGTTGCAGCGTGTCCGCAACCGCAGCCGACTTCTCGCCAATGCCGCAATAGACCAGGACCGGTGATGCCGAATCCGGTATGAGTCGCTCCATTCGGCCGATGTCCTGAGCGTCGGCCCATGTCGAACCTGGTATCTGATCGATGAAATGGTCGCGCTCACGTATGTCGAGGATCACCGCGAATGCCTCGACATCGATCTCGGAGGGTACATGTGCTCGAACCGCGTCCACGTCGTGGAGGCTAGTGCCCGTCCAGAGTCAGTCCCGGGTGAGTCGGTGGACCAATTCGGGAACGACATTGCCCGCTGTGCCGTCCACGAGGGCAGTCGCACGGAAGTCATGATCGGTCCGACCCTGATTGACGATCACCATCGGATTGCCGTTCTCGACCACGGCGAGGGGGACAAACGCAGCCGGGTAGACGCTCAAGGTCGAGCCGATGACGATCGCCGCGTCGGCCCGTTCCGCCATGTCCCACGCTCGGTACGTCGCCTGGGGCGGAAGCTCCTCCCCGAAGTACACAACCTTGGTCTTCAGGATGCCACCACAGCGGAGGCACTCCGGATCGACGGCGCCAGACTTCCACCGCCGCTCGACCTTGTCGAAGTCAGGCTCGTCACCGCAGCCGATGCAGTGGATGCGGTGGGCGTTGCCGTGGAGCTCAACGAGTGACGCGGGATCAAGACCCGCGGCGGTGTGGAGTCCGTCGATGTTCTGCGTGACACAACCGACCACCCGACCCGACTCCCAGAGGCGGGTCACAGCGTGATGTGCCCCGTTGGGTGTTGCATCGATGAGGGGGGAAGCAAAACGGCTACCCCAGGTGTTCACTCGGAACTCCGGATCGTTCACATACCGGTCGTACGTATAGTCCGCGGGGTCGACGCGTTTCCAGATCCCGTGTGGTCCGCGGAAGTCGGGAATCCCGGACTCGGTGGAGATCCCGGCGCCGGTGAACACGAGGATCCTGGTTCGGTCCGCAAGCGCTGAGACGGCATCGTCGATCACATCCCCAGTCTTCAGACTCCGACTTCAGTTCGCAAGTTGGCGACGATCCGACGGTGTTCGCGCTGCAGTGACGGGGGCATCCGTCGGAGATGGCGCTCCGGGACCGGCGGGACCGAGATGCCGGCGAGCAGGCGGCCGCGGCTCCAGGAGACGAGGCCCTCCTGGGTGAGCAGCGCGGTCGACGTCGGCAGGAGAAGGGGGCGGCCGCGTTGTGCGGCGACGGCGAGACGCATCAGGTCGGCGACCGCCCCCGAACCGATGGCGGCGGTCCAGAACCTCCGCACGTACGGATGCTGCGTCGGGAATCCGGGCGGGCGCTCCCTCCACAAAGCGGGCTGAACTGTGATCCGGCGTGCGGCGGTTGGGCGTGTGGCGCCGCCCGATGGAACGGCGGCGCCCGGAGGTGGCGCGGGAACCCCGGTACGGGTGGGAGGACGAGCACTGTCTCGGGGAACGGCTCCGGGCGCCGCCGTGGCTGTGAACGACATACGTAATACATATCAAATAACATCAATAAGCGTCAAGAGACATGGATAAGGCCGCGAAACCTTTCGTTCAGTCTCCAACGGCCGAGCCGGTATGCACCGCCCCCAAGGAACGGTGGATCCCAGGATGATCGACGAGCTCTCCGTGGGCGCCCGACTCGAGAATCGTCCCGGCGTTGACCGCCGGAGATGCCAACCGCGGCTACCCGCTCGGTTGCTGGCCAACGATCACGTTGATTGTTGCGGCGTCTGCAATGGCCGAACCCGCGGAAGGTTCGGTCGCGATGACGTAGCCCCATCTCGATCCGTCGCTGATCACGGCATACTCAACGGTCCACGTGACCTGTATGTCGTTCTCCGAGCGGAAATCGTCGAGTGCAGCGCTGACATCGGCGAGGGGTAGTCCGACGAGATTGGGAGTACGAGCCGGTTCGGGTTCGCCGGTGGATATCAGCACATTGACGGTGGCGCCTTGGCGCAGCGCTGTACCGGGGCGAGGGACGATGTTGATGACGTGGCCCCCGGGAAGCGAAGAAGCTACGTCGATCCGGTCGAGTCGCAATCCCGCCCCGTAGACCGCGTCGGCCACCTGGTCACCGCTCAATCCGCTGAGGTCGGGCACGACGGTTCTCGGGACGATCCGGTAGACGTCGGATCCGATCGGTTCTTCGGGGAAGTCCACAGGTGACAGGTCTGCCGTCGCGTACTCCATGAATTGTCTCCAAACAGGCGCAGCAACGGTGCCGCCAAACGCTCGCTGCACGTCCTGGGTCTCGCCCTCGAGATCGTTCCAGATGGTGAAGCGCTCCATCGGGAGCGGGCGATCGGGATACCCGACCCATACCGTTGTGGTCAGTTGGGGCACGAACCCGGCGAACCAGACATCCGTGTGGTCGGTCGCGGTCCCCGTCTTCCCTGCCTGGGGGCGCCCGATGTCGGCTCGTTTGCCGGTTCCCTGGCTGACGACCTTTTCGAGCGTGCTGACGACTACGGCGGCAACCGAGCGGTCGAGCGCGGGGACGCTGTGTGGTGCGTGTTCGTAGATCACCGTTCCCGCGGAATCGGTGATCCGCTCGATGATGTACGGCTCGACACGGCTCCCGTAGTTGGCGAGCGTCGAGTACGCGGCGGCCATCTCCAGCGGACTGACTGATGCGGCGCCAAGGGTGATCGAGGGAAAGGCCTTGAGGTACTGCGATGTGATACCGAGGCGCCGTGCCGTGTCGACGACGGCTTCCGGGCCGATTGCGTCGATGACCCGTGCATACACGGTGTTGGTCGAGTTGTACGTCGCCGACTCGAGGGTTTGGAGATCGTGCGCCGAGTTACCACCGGCGTTCTGCACTGTCCACGTGTTTCCATCCGCCGAGCATGGGTACCCGCAGTCGATAACCGCGGGGCTGGATCGATCCCAGAGAGAGGCGAGCGTCACCGGTCGGCCGGAGAGGTCACCCCCCTCGAGAGCGGCGGCCAAGGTGAACGGCTTGAATGCCGACCCAGCGTTCCGTGCACCCGCGCTGGCCAGGTCATATGGACGTTCACCGGCCTCGAGATCGTCTCCGAAGTCAACGCCGGACGCGATCACCCGGATTGCGCCCGTCTCGTTCTCGATGGTTGCGATCGCCCCGGTCGGCCCCTCGTACTCCGGTCGGAACCAGGCTCTCAGGATGCGGTTCGCCTCGGTCTGCAGGTCGTAGTCGACGGTGATCTCGATGTGGAGTCCACCGCCGCCCTCGCAGGCGGTGTCTGCCGCCGGACATCCGAAGAGGGCCTGCTTGCGTTCCGAATACGAATCGCCGAGTCCATAACCGTCGGAATCGAGGAGTTCCTGGCGAACCGCAAGCATGACGAGCGGATCGAGTTCCTCACGTATCGAGTGTGGCACGACGCCGAGGGGCTGCTGCTTTGCAGCTTCGCCATCCTCTGGAGTTGCGTATCCGTTCGCCACCATCAGGTCGATGGTCCGGTTGCGCACGGCGAACGAATTCTGCGGGTTCTGCCTGGGGTGATAGATCGTCGGGTTCCGGATGGGCGTCACCAGTGTTGCGGCCTCCGCCATCGTGAGTTCATCCAGATCCTTGGCGAAGTATTCCTGGGCCGCCGCACGGACGCCGTAGGCGTTGGAACCGAAGTAGACCGAGTTCGCATAGAACTCGAGAATCTGATCCTTGGAGTACCGCTCCTCGAGTTCCGCGGCGACCTGGGCCTCGCAGATCTTCCGTTCGAGTGTGCGCTCGGTCGACAGATACGTCTGCTTCACAACCTGCTGGGTGATGGTCGAGGCACCGGTGTCGGCACCTCGTATCGCAGAGCCCACGATGGCCTTGAAGTCGACGCCCTCGTGCTCGTAGAAGCTGTCGTCCTCGGCGGAGAGCAACGCACCCACGACGAGCTCCGGCATTTCGTCGAGCGACACGGGCTGGCTGTTGCGCTCAGAGAGCTTCCCGAGTTCGATTTCGTCTGCGGTGGTCACTCGAGAGAGCCTCGACACGTCGGGAAACGAGAGATCCATGGATGTGACGTCGCAGAAGTAGCGTTCTTCGATGTCCTCGACGGTCCCGAGTGCGGCGTTGGAGCCGAGGAATCCGAAGAGGCCGACCCAGCCGGCTCCCACCACAGTGACGACGGCGAGCAGAATGAACGCCGGCAGCCGCCGCCGCTTTCTGTCATCCCGATGGGCTTCGTGAATGGTCGGTTCCATGAGGTATGAGACGTATCCGCTTCGCCGTTCGTTCCCGCAAGTAGCATCGGGTTCGCGAAAAAGCATAGGAACAGACCCCCGATAGACCCCGGACCCAGGCATTCATGAGCGAACGACGCGAAACCTCCTACGGCCCGGAAGACCTGACAGACTGGGACCCGGACGACGCGCTCGGTGCTGCAGGGGCCTACCCATACACCCGCGGTCCGTACCCGTCGATGTACACCGGCCGCCTCTGGACGATGCGTCAATACGCCGGTTTCGGGGACGCTGAAGCTACGAACATGCGGTTCCGGACGCTGCTCGACGCCGGGCAAACGGGCCTGTCCGTAGCCTTCGACCTGCCGACCCAGATGGGCCTCGACTCAGATGATCCGATGTCGGTGGGTGAGGTCGGAAAGGTCGGGGTTGCGATCGATTCGATCGACGATATGCGTCGACTGTTCGACCGGATACCGCTCGGAGATGTCACAACATCGATGACCATCAACTCCACGGCGGCAATTCTGCTTCTGCTGTATCAACTGGTCGCGGAGGAGCAGGGTGTCGCACCAGACCGCGTGCGCGGCACGGTGCAGAACGACATCCTCAAGGAGTACATCGCTCGCGGCACCT
The DNA here is from genome assembly GCA_963808015.1 of uncultured Actinomycetota bacterium. Classification (GTDB taxonomy): domain Bacteria; phylum Actinomycetota; class Acidimicrobiia; order Spongiisociales; family UBA5794; genus JAHEEL01. The sequence continues at coordinate 48,179 of CAWEEG010000057.1, read as the reverse complement.
ACATCTTCCCAGCGGCACCGTCGATGAGGCTCATCACCGACGTGTTCTCGTATTGCGCAACCGAGCTGCCGAACTGGAATACGATCTCGATCAGCGGATATCACATCCGCGAGGCCGGCTCCACAGCTGCCCAGGAGATCGCGTTCACGATCGCCAATGGGCTGGCGTATGTCGAGGCGGCGAAGCGAGCAGGTCTCGACGTCGACGCCTTCGCTCCACGTCTGTCGTTCTTCTGGAACTCCCACAACGATCTGTTCGAAGAGGCGGCGAAGTTCCGTGCCGCCCGTCGCCTGTGGGCGCGGCTCATGAAGGATCGGGTCGGTGCGATCTCGCCGGACTCGTGGAGGATGCGATTCCATACACAAACGGCGGGTTCCACGCTCACGGCGCAGCAGCCGCAGAACAATGTTGTCCGCACCGCATACCAAGCATTGGCTGCCGTTCTCGGAGGCACCCAGTCGCTCCATACGAATTCATACGACGAGGCCCTCGGCCTGCCGACCGAGGACGCTGTGATGATTGCGCTGCGGACCCAGCAGATTCTCGGCTACGAGTCAGGTGTCGCCTCGGTTGTTGATCCGCTCGCCGGTTCCTACTTCGTTGAGTCGCTCACGGACCGCCTCGAGACTGAGGCACTCGATCTCATCAACAGAATCGACGAGCTCGGTGGCGCGGTGGCCGCCATTGAGGCCGGGTTCCAGCAGCGTGAGATCGAAGACGCCGCGTATGAGTACGCGCGATCGGTCGAAGCCGATTCAACCGTGATCGTCGGGGTGAACCGCTTCGAAGCGCCGGACTCGGAGCCGAATGACCTGCTTCGCGTCGACCCGAAGGTTGAAGGTGATCAGGTAGAGCGCCTGCGGAAGCTGCGTGCCGCACGTGACCAGGATGCTGTTGATGCGGCGTTCACTGCACTTCGAGAAGCAGCAGCCGGAGATACGAATCTCCTCTACCCGATTCGCGACGCGCTCCGGCTCGAGGCAACGGTCGGTGAGGTGTCTGCCGCTCTCGTCGGAGTCTTCGGTCGCTACCGTCACGCGTAACGCCGAAGCGTCCGGTCGGTGATACGGCTACTTGATGATCATGATGATCGCGCCTGCCGTGACGGTGTCACCGGGTTGCACGCGCAGATCCACGATGTCGCCATCGATCGGTGCCGTCATCTCGTTCTCCATTTTCATCGCTTCGAGCACACATACCGGTTCGTTTGCGCGCACCGACTCGCCGGCGGCATGGTGCACCTTCACGATGGTGCCTTGCATCGGAGCAACGACGAGCCCTTCCTCACCGTTGGACGGCCCCTGTTTGCCCAGCTTCGGAGCCTTTCTGCGAGGGGTGGGCCGTTGTCCCGATCCTGTCGAGGCGATGACCTGTGACCAGTACTTCACCTCGAAGCGCCGGCCACCAACCTCGACGGTGATCTCGCGCTCGCTCAGCTCCTCGTCCTCCGGGATCGCAGGCGATGTGGTGGTGGCCAGATCGGTGAAGTCCATCGAGTCTTCGACCAGCCTCGTGTGGATCGTTCCGGCAGCGAAGTCCGGGCCCTCGAGGATCCGCAGATGGGCGGGGATCGTCGTCTCAACTCCCTCGATCTCGAATTCGTGCAACGCCCGGATCGAGCGGCGGATGGCTTCGTCGCGGTCGCGTCCCCGAACGACGAGTTTTGCGATGAGGTTGTCGTAGTACTGCGAGATTCGGGCGCCCTGGCAGACACCGCTGTCGACGCGAACCCATGGTCCTGCGGGTTCGCGGTACGTGGAGAGCTTCCCCGGCGTCGGAAGGAACCCGCCCGCGGGGTCCTCGGCGTTGATCCGGAATTCGATGGCATGCCCGCTGCGCTCGACGGTGTCGAACGAGAGCGGTTCACCCGCCGCGACGCGAAGCTGCTCCGCGACGAGATCGATACCGGTCGTCTCCTCGGTGATGGTGTGCTCCACCTGGATCCTGGTGTTCATCTCGAGGAAGAACAGGTCGCCGCTGGTGTCCATGAGGAACTCCACCGTCCCGGCATTGACGTATCCGGTGGCGCGGGCGATGGCGAGTGCTGCCTGTTCGAGCTTCGCTCGCTGGACGTCGGTGAACCCGGGAGCGGGGGTCTCTTCCACGAGCTTTTGGTGGCGTCGCTGCAGCGAGCAATCCCGCTCGCCGAGGAACATGGCGTTGCCGTGCGTGTCGAGGATGATCTGTGCCTCGATGTGCCGTGGCTTTTGGAGATAGCGCTCCACGTAGACCTCGGGATTGGCAAACCATGCTTCGGATTCGCGGCGAGCGCTCTCGAACGCCGACTCGAGGTCGTCCGGCTCGTACACAACCTTCAGCCCTTTGCCGCCGCCCCCGTGCGCTGCCTTGATGGCAACAGGAAAACCGTGTATTTCGGCAAATGCCCGAACGTCGGCAACATCTGTGAGCGGCTCAATGGTGCCGGGAACCGATGCAACACCGGCCCGATCCGCGGCCACGCGCGAAGCGATCTTGTCTCCCATCGTTGTGATGGCGTCCGGCGACGGGCCGACCCAGATCAATCCGGCATCGATGATGGCCTGAGCAAACCCTGCGTTTTCTGCGAGGAACCCGTAGCCGGGGTGGATCGCATCGGCGCCCGACTCGCGGGCCACTTCGAGGATGCGCGAGATGTTGAGGTACGACTCCGCCGACGGTGCCGGGCCGATGTTCCACGCCTCGTCGGCGAGATTGACGTGGAGGGCGTTGCGATCGAGTTCCGAGTAGACGGCGATCGTATGGAGGCCGAGGTCTCGCGCCGCGCGGATCACGCGTACGGCGATTTCGCCACGGTTCGCAATGAGAACAGATTTCACAGCGAGCATCCTAGGAAGTTCGAATGGAGAAGGGCTGGTCGTCTTCGGTCCGACTCCGGATCACCGAGCCGGGTTACGAATGCCGCAGGTACCCGGGTCTGCTCCATAGCCTGACGTTCCTCATGGGTCTCCCCATGCGGTATCCCCGCTTCTTCATCGTGTGGTTCGTCGCGCTCGGCCTTGCCGCGTCGTCGGCCGCTGCTGCGCGTGCCGACCACACCGGAGCCCGATCAGGTGAGCAGGCGTACGCAGCATCCGTGTTCGAGATCGTCGATCAGGCGGTGTTGGGGGGCGATCCTGATCGACGGAGTGAAGCTGTCGAGTTCTTGGCCGACGTGACGGATCTCGGCGGCGATGGAGTGGGCAAGCTACTCGACGCCGTCGCCGAACTCGTCCTCACCGTTGCCGACACAGGGCAGCGGACCGGAGTGCTCGCGATTCCCGAGGTGAATCAGCTGATCGCCGAGGTCCTCGGACCACCGACCGATACCGATGTGCCGGCTACGGTCGTGGATCTCAGCGAACGACGGAGCGAGGCAGACAATCTGCCTTCGGCGAGCGAAGCTGCCGCAACGGACGCAGACGAGGAGGCGGTCGCGAAAGCCGCCGCTGATCCCGTGGAGCGATGGCGCCCACTGGTCGAGCGGTATTTCCCGGTGGAGCGCGTTGGCGAGGCCCTCTCGATCATCGATTGCGAGTCGAACGGCGACCCCTTCGTCAGCAATCCGCGAAGCAGCGCCGCCGGTCTGTTCCAGTTCATCAGCGGCACGTGGGAACACGCCTCAGAGCAAGCCGGGTTCGGCGGTTCCTCACCCCTTGATCCCGAAGCGAACGTTGCAGCGGCGGCATGGCTCGTCGCCCATTCCGTGGAGGCCGGCCGGCCGGCGTGGGCGCATTGGACGTGTCGACCGTGAGTGGAGCGAAGTCGGTCCTGGCACTCGTGACCGTTGATCTGTCCGGCTGGTGCGCCTACAGCGGGATGTTGCCGTGTTTCCTCGGAGGCATGGCCTCTCTCTTGTTCCGCAGCATCGCAAGGGCACGAATCAGTCGCGGCCGTGTCTCGCGGGCTTCGATCACGTCGTCGATATAGCCGCGTTCGGCTGCGACGTACGGGTTGTTGAATCGATCCTCGTACTCGTCGATCAGCCGCCGGCGTTCCGACTCGGCGTCCTCCGCCGCCCGCAGTTCCTTGCGGTGGATGATGTTGACGGCACCGGGGGCACCCATGACGGCGATCTCCGCAGTCGGCCATGCAAACACCACGTCGGCGCGGACCGCTCGGGCGTTCATGACCAGGAAGGCGCCGCCGTAGGCCTTCCGAGTGATCACCGTCACCCGCGGGACCGTTGCCTCGGAGAACGCGTACAGCAGTTTTGCGCCGTGTCGGATGATTCCGTTGTGCTCCTGTCCAACGCCGGGGAGGAACCCCGGCACGTCGACCATGGTGACAAGCGGGATGTTGAAAGCGTCGCAGAAGCGGACAAATCGAGCGGCCTTCTCCGAGGCGCTGATGTCGAGGGTCCCTGCAAGGGATGCCGGCTGGTTTCCGACAACACCGATGGTGTAGCCGTCGAGCCTGGCAAAACCGACGATGATGTTCGGGGCGAAGTGCTCATGCACTTGATAGAACTCGCCGTCATCGACGATCGCCGCGACAACATCAACCATGTCGTACGGTTGGTTCGGCGAGTCGGGGATGATCGTTGTGAGGACTTCATCCATCCGCTCGGGACGGTCGAGCGGGGTGAAGAAGGGGGCGACCTCCATGTTGTTCTGTGGAAGGAATGAGAGAAGGAAGCGGACCTCCTCCATCGCGGAGCGATCGTCGGGCACGACAAAGTGAGTCACGCCGGACCGGGTCGCATGGGCGTGTGCTCCACCGAGTTCCTCCATCGTCACATCTTCACCGGTGACGGTCTTGATGACCTCCGGGCCAGTGATGAACAGGTGTGATGTCTCTTCGACTTGGTAGACGAAGTCGGTAATGGCAGGCGAATACACCGCACCACCGGCACACGGCCCCATGATGACCGAGATCTGGGGGATGACACCGGACGCACGTACATTCCGTTCGAAGATGCGCCCGTAGCCATGGAGCGCGGCGACACCCTCCTGAATCCTGGCGCCGCCTGAGTCCTTGATACCGATCAGCGGGGCGCCGTTGTCCATTGCTAGATCCATCACCTTGCAGATCTTGTCTGCGACGGCGGCTCCGAGGCTCCCGCCGTAGGCGGTGAAGTCCTCGGCGAACAAGAACACGGTCCGCCCATCGACCGTTCCGTATCCGGTGATGACAGCGTCCCCCGGCGGGCGGTTGTCCTCGATGCCGAAACCTGCGGCGTGATGCCGCACGAGCATGTCGAGTTCCTGGAAGGAATCCTTGTCCAGAAGGAGTTCGACGCGTTCGCGTGCCGTCAGCTTGCCGAGGTCGTGCTGGCGGTCGATCGCGGCGCTGGTTCGCAGGGGCGAGCGCGGCCTCGCGCAGGGTGCGCAGCTTATTGATGCGGTCTTCGGTGCTCACAGGCCTCCCGGTAGGCTCAGGTTCGACCATCGAGGTGGGTGATTGGCTACACCATACGCGATTGTTGAGCTCGAATCGGCTGAATCGACCCAGGACGAAGCTCGCGCGCTCTCGGACCGCGGGAATCCAACCCTGGTGATTGCCGAGAACCAGCCCGAGGGCCGAGGCCGATTGGGACGTGTCTGGGTTGAACCCGACCGGGCGCTGTTCTCGTCGTTCGCATTCATCCCGACATGGCCGGCACCGGCGTGGAGCCGCATCCCGCTTGTCGCCGGTCTCGCTGTTCGTGAGGCCATCGATGAGCGATGCGGAATCACGGTCGGCCTGCGTTGGCCGAACGATCTTGTCGTCGAGGAGGGGAAGATCGGGGGCCTCCTCGCAGAATCCGGCGACGGACTCGTGGTTGTCGGCTGTGGCATCAATATGGTCTGGGACGATCCGATGATCGGAGCGGCCGCCCTCTTTGTGCAGGAGTCGAACGCAATCCAAGCCCGCGATCTCGCAGTCGCCTGGGTCGATCGGTTCCTCGAGCGAATGGCCCGGCCGCCGGAGGCGTGGGGGGTAGACGAGTACCGCCGGGTCTGCATCACGGTCGGACGCCGGGTGTCGTACCCCTCGGGATCGGGTACAGCTATCGGCATCTCGGAAGACGGTGCGCTCCTGGTCGAGACGAACGGCGATGTCGTAGCTGTCAACAGCGGCGAGGTTCGACTCCATGACCCCGCTACGCTTCCCGGCGATCGGAGGGGCACATGAGCATCGGCAAGGCCGTCGTGACCGGCGGGGCGGGATTCATCGGTTCGAACCTCGTCGATCGGTTGATCGACGAAGGCACCGAGGTGTTGGTCGTGGACGACCTGTCGAGCGGTACGTTGTCCCGACTCGCCGCGGCGCGGTCGAGAGGTCGGGTCCACTTCCACCAAATGGACATCCGCACGCCCGAACTGCGCGACGTGCTGATCGGCTTCGCTCCCGAGGTGGTGTTTCACCTTGCAGCGCAGATCGACGTCCGGTCTTCGGTTGCCGATCCCGTCGGAGACGCATCGATCAATGTACTCGGCACGATCAATGTCCTCGTGGCGGCACGCGATGCAGGTGTCGATCGGATCATCTTCGCGTCCTCGGGCGGTGCGACGGTCGGAGACACGGCGGTTATCCCCACACCCGAGTCGGTCGAGCGCAAACCTGAATCCCCGTACGGTGTCGCCAAGATGATCGTCGATGACTACCTCGGCTATTTCCAGCGCACGGCAGGACTCGACTACGCGTCACTGGGGTTCTCCAACGTGTACGGACCGGGACAGGATCCTTTGGGTGAAGCCGGCGTGGTCGCGATCTTCAGCAGTGATCTCCTCGGCGGGCGCACGCCCACGATCTATGGAGACGGACTCCAGACGCGCGACTACGTGTTCGTGGAAGACGTCACCGACGCCTGCTGGCGTGCCGCGTTGATGGGCGGGAACCGGTACTTCAACATCGGCACCGGGATCGAGACCACGGTGGTCGGCCTCTACGAACGGATGGCGCGCATCGTTGGGTCTCCGGCTCGCCCCAACCACGCGGCTGCACGGTCCGGGGAGCAGCGCCGCTCGTGTCTCGACTCATCTGACGCGCGCGAGGCCCTCGGATGGGAGCCGTGGACCAGCCTGGACGACGGCCTGGTCCAGACGATCGACTGGTTCCAGCAGAATCCCTAGTGCCGTGTCCACCAGCGTTCGAGGTGTCGATGTCGAGCTAGGGGCGTTGGTCGCAAGGACGAGGACGCCGCGAGCGGCGTCCCTGGCCGGCAGAACAGCGCAAAGGTTGGTGGACACGGCACTAGATCGTGTCGTCGAGGTGTTTCGGCCAGTCGTCTTTAAGGAGCCGTGAGAGGGCTCGGTCGGCCAGGATCCGTCCGCCGGTCTGGCATCCGGCGCAGTAGTTCGTCTCCCGGCCGACGTGAACGATCCGTTGCACCGGTGCACCACACTCGGGGCACGGTTCGCCGTATTTCCCGTGAACCGCCATGTCAGGATGAAACGCCGTGACCTTCGTCGGGAAACCGTCGCCGACCTCCTCGACGCGGAGGTTTGTCCACCGGGCCAGCGTGTTGATGGTTGCGCCGTAGAGGCGATCTACTTCGTCCGGATCGAGGTTGGTGCTCATTTGCGTCGGCGAGAGATGGGCCGCCCAGAGTATCTCGTCGGCGAAGGCGCCACCGATTCCGGAGAACAGGCGGGGATCGGTGAGCGTCCGCTTGAGGGCATGGCGCTCTCTGGCAAGGCGCTCTCCGAACTCTTCGACGCTGAGGTCGGTGATCTCGCGGCCGCCGGGATCGAGATCCGCCAGGCCGTCGTCGTCTACAAGATGAATCGAGGCCTTTCGCTTCGATCCGGCCTCGGTGAGAAGCAACGTGCCATCCGTGAAGTCGAACGCTGCCAACCCTGAGCGGCGTGGGATCGCTGCGTCGGGAGCGAGCCATGCAAGTCGGCCGGCCACCATCAGGTGAACCACGATGTGCAGGCCGTCGCCGAGGTGAAACACGATCCGTTTCCCCAGGCGTCCAACACCGTCAACACCTACGGCGGCGACGGCGTCAATCGGGGGGTCGTATGTCTTGAGCACCGAGAAACTCTGGATTCTCACCCGTTGAAGCTCCGACCCAACCACTCGCGGCCGCAGCGCGTGCAGATACGCCTCGATCTCAGGAAGCTCAGGCATGGCGAGACCCGAGACGAGAGACTCGAGACATGAGACAGGAGATCGCAGACATGAGTTTCGACACGAGAGAAGCGACGTCACAACGGATTTGGTCTCGGGTCTCTGATCTCGGGTCTCTGATCTCGGGTCTCATCGAAACATGTCCTCTTCGGGGGGGCGGATCAGGTCGGTGGCGCGTCCGTCGCCGATGAGGTCGATGCCGCGGACCACGGCAGCGGGGATTGCGTCTGCCTTGCCCATCACAAGATCGGCTGCGGCTGCGATCTCATCGACGACGGCGATCTCGGTCACATCCATTGTGCGATTGTGTGCGTCGGGGCTTCCGCGCAGGTCGAGGATGGCCGGGAGGCCCGAGACGCCGATCGCGACGTCGACGAGGCCTCGTCGCCATGGCCGGCCGAACGTGTCCGTGACCACGACGGCGACCGTCGCCCCGGTCGCCCGTTCGAGCTTCACCCGGATGCCATGAGCTGACCGATCGGAGTCGATAGGCAGGAGTACCGCGTGCCCGTCTGGAACATTGGACCGATCGACGCCGGCATTGGCACAGATGAAACCGTGTTCGGTCTGGGCGATGATGAGATCTCCGCGACGGCGAAGGATCGCTCGCGCCTCACGTTCGGCCAGCCGCCGATACTCGGCGTCGTCCACAGCGGCCTCGATCCGACCTTCCGCCTTGGAGACGACCTTGTGGGTGACGACCACAACGTCGCGGTCGATCAGAGAAAGGTCGGAGGCCGCCAGGCCGCGCAGGATGATCGCCGCAAGGTCATCCCCTGGGGCGATTTCGGGAATCCCGTGAATGGGGAAGATCTCGATGCTCATGTGAAAGTCCGCTCGAACCATCGGCCAAAACGTTGAGACGAGTCGTGTGAGGCCAGGTGTGTGTCGGTGATGTGAACATCGACGGACTCGGAGAGCTGGTCGGTGTCCGACGCGTCGCCTGCGTCGATGACGAGATCCGTGATCAAGCCGTCGTACGCGGCGGCTACGCCGGCGTTCCCGCTCGGGTAGCCGAGCGAAGCCATCACACGATCGGCCGGGCCTTTCAGAGCTCTCCCGCCAAAGAGCGGGCTGATGGCTACGACCTTGCGATGTTCAGCTACGGCGCGAGCGATCGCCCGTACTTCGAGGATGGGTCGGATCGAGAGCGGAGGGTTCGAAGGGGCGATCACGACAATGGACGCGGATTCGATCGCCTCGATGACTCCCGGGGCCGGCTCGGCGCTCTCGGCGCCGGCGTACTCGATCTCGGCGACCTCGTCTCGATGGCCACGTTCGACGAAGTACTCCTGAAACGACAGCCACGAACCTTCGACGGTTCGGATGCGTGTGCGGATTCTGTCGTCCGAGGCGGGGAGAACCGGCGTGTCGACGCCGAGTCCGGCCCTGATCGATGTTGTGGCGCCGGAGAGGGTTCCTCCGGACGTGAGCCACTGCGATCGGAGAAGACACATCGATAGGTCACGATCGCCCAGCCGGAATGACGTGTCAACGCCGAGCGACTGGAGATGATCCATCACCGTGAACGTGTCGCCACGGATACCCCAACCCTCGGGTCCTTCGATCCCGGCGAGTGTGTACACCAGCGTGTCGAGGTCGGCTGACACCGGCACCCCGTACATGTGGTCGTCGTCCCCGACGTTGCCGACAACCGTCATCTGCGCCGCAGTGAGCCGGGTCCGTAGGGACCGTGCCGTGCGTGCTCCGCCGACTCCGCCGGCGAGCAGAACGGCGAAAGGATTGGAATATGTCGACTTCGAGCCTTGAATGGCCTCGTTCATGTCATCTCCGGAGGGTGCACCCCCCACCTCGGTCGCGGTCGCGATCCTCGCGCGCAGCGGTACAGATCTTCCATCCACCATTGAAGCGGTCCGTCGACAAGTGTACGGACCACAGCGGATGATCGTGGTTGGAGGAGAAAGCGCACCGCGCCGCATCGCAACCGAGCACGACGCAGGCTGGATTGCCAACATCGGAGGCGCCGTTGATGCATCCATCGACGCAAGCCACCTGTGGATGGTCCGCGAAGGGGTCGAGCCGCGCCCGGACGCACTCGGATCGCTGGTTCATGCTGCGACCCAGCTGGACGCCTCCGTCGCCGGATCCAAGGTGCTCGACCTCGATGATCCAGACCGGCTGTTGTCGGTGGGGTTCGCTACGGACATCTTCGATTCCCCGTACACGGGCTTCGACGGCGAAGAGAGAGACCAAGGGCAGTCCGACATTGTTCCGCGATGTAGCGGCCGTCGAAGGAAGTCGGTCCTATCAGGCTCGATCTGACACGGGGGCTTGGTGGACCCGATCGGTCGATGGCCCCGTTCGCAACGGCAGTCGACTTCTGCCAACGCGCTCGACTCCGCGGCGCCAGGATCATTCTGGTCCCATCTTCTGAAGTGCTCGCCAGCGATGACTGGGGGAGCATCGACCGGTGGCGTGAGCGAGGTGGTCGCCTCCGGGCGATGACCAAGGTCTACAGTCCGACAACGCTTCTGTCGGCACTCCCCATGGCGTTCTGTGGCCTCCTTCAGTCGTTTCTTTCGTTGTTCCTCGGCAAGTGGAGATTCTTCGATTGGCTTCGGGCGTGGGCGTGGTCTCCTGATGAAACTCCCGAACACCTTGCGTGCACGGAGCACCGCTCGGCGGGGCCGTGTTGTCGGTGATTCTGAGCTGTTCCGGTACCAGGTCACCGGCTCTGTCGCACTCATCGTCGTCTCGCAGCTCTCCGCTCGGATCCGCGATCGGCTTCCCGGCGAGGATCGGCTATCGGTTGAAGCTATCGGCAGCGAGCTCCGGCGACCGTCGTTCGTCGTCGGAGCGGTCGCCTTCCTGTTTGTCCTTCTTGCATCGGGCTGTTTCTGGGCCGCCGGTCTTCCCGCGATGGGTACAGCCTGCCGTTCTTCCTCGGGTCCCGCTGCCGTCGGGGCCTACGCAGGAGGATGGGATCCCGCTGGACTCGGGTCAGTTGGCCGCTTCGCCCCTTGATCGGGTTTGTCCTGATCCAGACGATCCTGCTCGACAACCGTCGTATTGCCGAATTGGTCTCACCGCCGGCTCGTGGCTTCTCGGAGTATGGGGCATGGTTCGGCTCCTTCGAACCTGGGGGGTTGCCGCGGTGGCCGGGACGCTCGCAGGTGTTGTGTACATCTCCCGCTCGGGAGCCCAGGCTATCGCGCAGCACACCGAGTGTCGGTGTCGTCTTTGCAGTTGGCCTCATCCCCTGGGTTATGCGTTTCTCGCTGGCTCGGTCCCGGCGGCGTGGCTCGGGCGGGCGGCGAGAGTTGCAGCGGTGGCTGCGATCTCGGGCGTTGTAGCTGTGTTCGCTCCGCTGGCCTTGCTGATTGCTCCCTCGGTGCTCGCTCGTCTGGGCGCTCCTCAACGTGACGGACCGAGCCGCCTGGAGAGCGGTCGCCGTGTCGGGAGTTGCAGCGCTCCTTGCCGTGCCGATCCTCTTCCCGTGGCTCGGTGCCACTGATCTGTCCCGCTTCCTCACCGACGGGATTGCCTACTGGCCCATCCCGGTCCTTCACTGCCATCATGGCCGGTGTCGCGGCACTTGCCACCCTGCTGGTAGCTCCTCAGCGGCTCGCTCTTGTGGCAGGTTGGGGAGCAATCGCAAGCGGTCGGCGGTGCGTTCGTTGCGTAGATCTGTCGGTTTCGATTCCGGACGAGAGGTCGAGGCCGTCGGTCTCGCTCTTGTTCACGCTCGGCCTTGCGTTGATTGTCGGGCCGTCGTTCGAGGCGATCACGAGAACACACGAAGTCGGAGGATGGCGTCGTCTCGTCGCCGGCGTCGCCGTCGGCCGGATCCGTGTTACTCGTAGCTGCCTCGGCGCTGACGGTTGTTGGAGGCCGGGCTGGTTTTCCCACACGACGAATACCGAGATGCTTTCACGTTCACAGCGGCACGGCCGGGAGATCCGTCAGCATCGCGCATTCTCGTCGTCGGAGCGCCCGGCGGGCTTGCCCGGCTCGAAAACCGGATCGGTCAAACGGCGCGGCGTATCGGCTGGTTTCGGCACCAATGCCGAAGCTGGCGTCCTGGGAGGCGTATCTGCACGAATACCCGGTCGGCGACGAAGCACTCGAGAGAAACGTTGCGGCTCATCATCGGAGGAGAGTCGAAAACGGGCCGGCGAACTTCTCGCGCCCTAACGGCATCCGGTGGATCGTTGTCCTCGATGATGAGGACACCGATTTTTTCGCGAGCGCCTGGCGAACCGTCTTTGTCGGTCAGTTGGATCTGGTGCCCCTCGGTGGTGGTCTCGACAGCACGACTTTTGAGAACGAGGTAGAGGGAGCAGAACGCGGTCAATCACCAGCAGCGGTACCGCGTGGGAGCGAAATGGCACGGGGTACAGCGGGGAAGGCGACTTCGGTTCGGATCTCGAGGATGGGTGAGACGCGAACGCTCGTTGGGGACCGGGCGAGTGGCAGCAACAGTGATTGGGTAAACGTCGTGCCCGCCTCGGCCGGCCTGGCCGAGTTCGATCCGATTGGATCGCGTCGTACCCAGGCCATCACAGCTGCGGTATGGCTCATCGCCCTTGCGGCATTCTCATGGGCCGGGAGGAGATTCGGATGAGGCGTGTCGCGGTTGTCATCGTGGTCGGCGTGCTCGGGATGCTGGCATTTGCGCAGACGGCTCCTGTGGCTTTCAGCCCTCCGAGTTTCGGGACCGTGTCGGACGATGTGGGCGCCATTTTAAGGTGATGCCAGTCCGTGGTTTTGCCCGTGGGTAGCTGCCGGCGCCTGGAGGGACTCGGCATTCAACCTTTCGTCGGTGGTCAACATCGGCACGTCGATCACCCTCCCGAACCCCAATCCAACTGAGGAACCGGACGGGCAGGACGTACGGCTCTCACGGTCCCGGCGCACGCAGCATGGATACTGGAGCGATCGTTCGGCGAGGCGCTTCGCCGGGTGTGGTGGAGTTTGACGACGGCCCTGCGGTCCACGACTTCGGCGATGTGGTCCGAGGAGCTCCTCACCGGCGACCGGTGTGTGGTCTCGGTTCCCAAGGTGTGGCACCTTGTGGGAGGGATCACCGCCGAGGGGTTCAGTCTTGAACTCCAGCTGTTCAACCCGTTCGCCGAGAGTGCCAAGGTTCGCGTCGAGGCCATCACCGAGTTCGGCAGCTCGCCGCTTTCCGGTTCGAGAACATCGATATCCCGGGTCGATAGTGGGTGACCGAGGATCTTTCCCGGGTGATCCCCTTCCTGGATAATGCCAGCTTCACCGTGACATCGGAGAGCGGCATCGTGATCCCGACCCTTGTGTTGAACAACGGGACCGATGGAGCGTCATGGCCCGGTACCGGTCAGTCGACGACGTGGGACTTTCCGGTGACAAGCGTCCGAGGTCTGGTACCGACCCTCGTGCTCTCGAAGACCGGGAGTGGAGGCGCTACCGTTGCGATTGACCTCTTCACCCCGGATGGGCCGATCCTCGACGCGGACGGACGGAACGTTCGCCGCTTGAACCCGTTCGGATCAACCTCGCCGACCTGGCGGAACCACCCTTCGCAGTTCGTGCCCGATCGAATGTTCCGGTTAGTGCTGTGATCCAGGCGGGGCCCGAAGGGACGTTCCCATCAACCGATGTTGTGCTCCCTGAGGATGATGACGCTGGCGCCACCGACGAAGAGGCCACATCCGAGGATCCTGCCGGCGAGGAGGCGACGACGGAGACGACCGTCGCCGGAGGTGAGACTTCCGATCCGGAGGAGGGTGAGGGCGAGGAGCCCGAGGAGCCGGTGTCGTATGAAGGGCTCGCTGTGATGCCGGGGAACGCCGAACGCTCGAGCGGTGGCTTGTACCCGGACTCGGCATTGTGCCGGGAGCGGACACGTCGGTCTGGATCCTGAATCCGACGGGTGAGGAAGCGACCGTCACCCTGAGTCCACTCGGCGTGTCGTCCGACAGCCCGGAGAAGGTGCTGATCCCGCCGGGCACATACCTCGAAGTGCCCGTTGATCCGTTGTCGGAAACCGGCAACTCGGGCATGCTTGTCGAAGCGAATGTCCCGATTTCGGTCGCAGTAACGATTGCCGGTCCGCAAGGTGTCGCCTTCATCGGCGGCGTGGGGATTGGATGAACACGTTCCTCCGGGTAGCCCTCGTGCTTGTTCTGGTTGTGGCGGTGATCATCGTGGTGCGCCTTGTCGCACGGTGGCAGAAGCCGCCACACCCACCGCTGGATCTTGATGGGCTTGGCGACCGCCCCGGCGTCGTGATCTTCACCTCAACCGATTGTTCGACGTGTGTTGAGGCCATGCGGACCGTGGGCGGAGTCAGCGCACCGATCCGGGAGGTCACATGGGAGCTGGAACCGCACCTGTTCGACCAGTACCACGTCGAAGCGGTTCCGCTGATTGTCGTTCTCGACGAGAGGGCGCTCGACAATGTTCGAGACCGGCGCTCCCCACTCGCAGTCGTTTGCCAAGGCGGTTCGAGCGGCAGGAATCGAACTCGTGAGAATCGAATGCTTGGTCCGAACCCCACCTGCTCCTAACGTCGCACGGCCATGACTTGCGTTCGGTGTTCATCAACCCCCACCTCGAGCCTCACCTATGCGTACGAACGACGCGAAGCGTGGCTGGTTGATCACGAGGGGTCCCCCCAGCCCGGCACGCGATACGCGCTGTGTACCGCGCACGCAGACCGTGTCACCGCTCCGGTCGGGTGGGTGCTTCACGATCGTCGGTCCCAACCCACCCTGTTCACTTACGGAACGGTGTAGGGGAGCAGGATGCCTATCGACCGAGATGTTCTCGAAGCCGTCAGAGAGATGGACGAACACGAACTGCGGCGGCTCTACATCCTTGCCAAGGCTCGCCTCGAGGGTCGCGGCGTCGACCTGCCGGGATCCGGCCCGGAGGTCAAACTCAGAAAGCAACTGGTCCGGTGTGGGAAGGACAGTTGCACCCGGTGTCCACACGGACCCTATTGGTACGCATACTGGACCGAGGACGGGAGACGTCGGTCGCGTTACCTCGGCAAACTCGAGGATGTTCCTGAGGCGGTGGGGCCCGCCTGACGCTACGATACTGACCTGGGAGGCAGACAATGAATGATGGACTCATCTGCAACACGTGCGGTCAGAACTCTGTGATCCAGATCGAGCTCACCCTTCCCGACGGCTCGGAAGTGGTGTTCTGCTCGTGCCACCGATGCGAGTCGAAGTGGTGGGACCGTGATGGTGAGGTTCTCGACCTCGACGCACTCATCGATGTCGCCCGTCGCGACGTCTAGGCCGGACCTACTTCGCGTCCTTCGCTAGCCTCCCGCCCGTGACCTCTCCGTCCGCGTCCGCGCTCAAGGAGCACGAATCCGCGCCGCCGCCGGCTCCGGACAAAGGTGCAGTTCCGACCTGGGTGATCATCGTTCTGGTTGGTGCGCCGACGCTGCTCATCCTGCTGATCATGTCGGGGTTCCTCGGCGTACTTGGCTCAGGTCCGCTGATCCGTTTTCCGCAGATCCTGGTTGCCAACACCCCGACCGGCGGCGACATGGGTGCGCACGTGCTCTTGCCCCAGGTGCTGCGCGATGTGCTGCTCCCGTCCGGACGGATCTTCGGCTGGTCGAGTGCGTGGTATGCCGGGTTCCCGGCTCTCTACTTCTATTTCCCCATTCCCGCGCTCGTCACCGTATTGCTCGATGTGTTCCTGCCGTACGGGGTCGCATTCAAACTCGTGACCATCGTCGGATTGGTGGCGCTCCCGATCGCCACCTATGGATTCGTCCGCCTCCTGGGCTTCTCGCGTTCGGTGTCGGCGCTCGCCGCACTCACCGGATCGATGTTTGTCTTCATGGAGAGCTTCTCGATCTTTGGCGCCAATATCAAGTCGACGTTGGCCGGGGAGTTCTCGTTTTCGTGGTCATTCGCCCTGTCGATCCTGTACCTCGGCATCATCTCGCGCGACACCCGGCTCGGCCGGAGGTTCACGCCACTGGCAGGAGTGATCCTCGCGCTGACGGCGTTGACGCACATCGTGACAACGATGATCGTGGTCGCCGTCTCAATCGCGCTGTTGTTCCGCAGGAACGGCCCGCGAACGGTTGTTTCGTCATGGGCGCTCGGCTTCGCGCTCAGCGCGTTCTGGGCGCTCCCGCTCGGCATTCGTTTCCTGCAGGGCATGACGACCGACATGGGATGGGCACCCGTGACCAACGTCGTGGGCGATGCAACGCCCGGATCTCCCTTCCCCGGTGAGTTCATCCCGATCCTCGTCCTTGGGCTGATCGGCATGTTGTGGACGATGCTCCGGCGGGACGACGTGGTGGTGCTCGCATGGCTCACGCTGCTGCCGCTTGCCGGCTATTTCCTTCTCCCGAAGATCGGCGTGACGGTTCTCTACAACGCCCGTCTGCTCCCGTACTGGTACTTCGGTATGTACGTGTTCGCCGGGATTGCGCTCGGCCTCGCCGTGCTCGAGATCTCGCGTCGTGTCCCGCTCCGAAACTCGGTGAAGATCGGCCTCTCGCTCGGTGCAGGGCTCATCGTGCTCGTTGCGACGGCACTCTCGATCCACGATATCCCTGGATGGGTCAAATGGAACTTCGAAGGGTACGAAGGTAAGGCGGACTACGCCGAGTATCGGACGCTGATGGAGACGGTGGACACGCTCCCGCCTGGACGCATCATGTGGGAGGCCAACAACGACATGAACAAGTACGGGACGCCGATGGCGCTCATGCTGTTCCCGTACTGGAGCGAGGGGCATCCCTCGATGGAGGGCCTGTTCTTCGAGTCTTCCCTCACAACGCCGTTCCACTTCCTCAACGCCTCCGAAGTCAGCGAACGCCCGTCAAACCCCGTTCGTGGTCTCGACTACCGAGGTTTCAACATGGAACGCGGCGTTGAACACCTCGCCGTCTACAACGTCGACTACTACGTGAGCTACACCGAGGCGGGAGCGGAGGCGGCGCGTCCCGAGGGCCTCGCCGAAGTGGGTGCTGCCTTGCCGTGGCGGATCTTCGCGCTGCCGCCGTCCAGTCTCGTCGACATAGCCACATCGGAACCGGCGGTCTGGGCAGGCGGCGGCGACTTCCTCGATCCCTCGCTCGAGTGGTACGACGATGTCGACAACATGGACAAATGGCTCGTCGAAGAAGGACCGGCCGACTGGACCAGAGTGGAGACGGTCGATGAACGCCTCATTTCCGTCGAGCCGGCTGCCGGCTCCGGTGTGGTGACCGACGTCGTCAGCGACGATCACAGGATCTCGTTCACGACTATCGGCGGTCGGTGTGCCGCATCTTGTGAAGGTGTCGTATTTCCCGAATTGGACGGCGGAGGGGGCGGAGGGACCGTATCGGGCGGCACCGTCGTTGATGGTGGTTGTTCCAACAAGCGAACAGGTGGTCCTTGAGTTCAAGAGCACTTCTGCCGAGAACCTCGGGATGGCCCTTACGTTGACGGCACTCGTGGGATTGGGCGTGTTCGCGTACCGACGCCGCCGGCACCGCCCCTCCGCGAACGCCACATGAGGAACTACCTCGCCAGCTTCATGACGAAAGAAGCGCTGGAGCAATTCATGAAGGTCGGGCTCGTCGGTATCGCCAACACGGTTGTTTCTTTCCTTCTGTTCAACGTCTTCCTCAGGCTGGGATGGTGGTCCGTTGTTGCCGTGAGTGCTGCGTTCGCCATTACGACATTCATGTCGTATCTCCTCAACCGGGCCTGGACCTTTGAGATCAAGGAGGGAAGGGTCTCCGGCCGCGAGACCGCCAATTTCTACCTGGTGAATCTGGCGGCTTGGGCAGGAACCGCAGGGACCATGTGGCTTGCGGAAGGCCTCTTTGGACCCCTGTCGACCATCGCTGCCAACGTGGTGTATCTCGTCACGTCGATCGTGATCCTGATCCCGAAATTCGCCTCATACCGGGACCTTGTGTTCGACAAGGCGATCCGCAAGAAGGAGACCAGCGCACTCGATGCGTGAGCGCTTCGCGCTTCAGCGCATCGACCTCTTCGCCGTCAGGTGTCCAGGCTCGCTCGGATCCGCCATACACCCCTGAGCGTTCGCGGTACGCGAGTGGCGAGGCTCGTCTTCGCCTCGCGCTTCTCCTCAACCAGGGCAGGAACCTCGACGATCCGAAAGTCGGCGCGTTCGGCTCGTACGACCAATTCCGTGTCGAAGAGGTCTTGTGTCGAGATCACGTCGCCGGCGACTTGATCGATCACGCGTCGGCGGATCGCCTTCATGCCATGTGTGTCGGAGACCCCGGACGACAGAACGAACCTGAGAATCTGGTTGAACGTATACGTTGCGAACCGGCGAACCGGGCTCCTCCGATCGTCTGCACCTTCGGCCCGTTTTGAGGCCAGCACCAGATCGACATCGGGGCCGACGTCGAGCACGGATCTGAGGAAGTCGGCCGAGAAGTAGTCGATGTCGAAGTTGACCACCCACTCACCATCGGTGGCGAGGAAACCCTCGCGCATCGCAGCGCCGTAATCCGGTGTTGGGAGTTCGAGCAAGGCGAGATTCGGATAGGTCGGCATCAGTCGGCGGATCTTGTCGGCCGTCCCGTCTGTCGAGCCGTTCTCGGCGATGAGCACGGTGATTGACGCAGGGACGTCGGCGATCTCGGCGAAGAGTTCCTCGATCGCGCCGGCGATGTAGTCGGATTCGTTGTGAACAGGGATCACGACCGAGATGGTCGTCCGTGCTTCAGAGGCCATGGTGAACGTGAGTGTAGGAAGGGCGTGGGAAAACAGGAACCCGGCCTGCACACGACCGACCGTACAATCCTGGCATGGAACTCGACACCATCTTCAAGGCCTACGACGTCCGCGGACTCTATCCGTCCCAGATCAACGAGACCGTGGCACGTGCAGCTGGGTATGCATTCGCCGTCTTCGCCGGTGTCGACCGGATCGCCGTTGGACGCGATTGCAGGATCTCGTCACCCTCGATCGCGGCTGCGCTCATCGACGGGATCACCAGCGCCGGGGTTGATGTCGCCGAACTCGGTGAGATCACTACCGATGCGCTCTACTTCGTCTCCGGATCGATGGACCTTCCCGGTGTCATCGTGACTGCCTCACACAACCCCCCTGAGTACAACGGGCTGAAGTTCTGCCTCGCCGGTGCGGCTCCCGTTGGCGAAGAGTCCGGGCTTCGGGAGGTCAAGGCAGCTCGCATTGCGCCCGCAGCCGGGCGCGGCCACGCCGGGCTCCGTTGAAGAAGTGGGGATCCTCGAGGGCTACGTCGACCATCTCTTCACGGTGGTCGATGCCGACGCTTTCGCATCGCTGACGGTTGTGGCCGACGGCGGCAACGGGATGGCGGGTATCGCCCTGCCATCGGTGTTCGATCGTCTTCCCGCGCGCTTGATCGGGCTCTACCTGGAACCCGACGGGACATTCCCGAATCATCCGGCGGATCCCCTGCGGCCCGAGAACCTTGCCGACTTGCTGTCGTTGATGGACCTCGAACGCCCCGATCTCGGGGTCGCATTCGACGGAGACGCCGATCGTGCGTTCTTTGTCGACGATCAGGGTGTTCCGCTTCCCGGATCCACCACGACCGCGCTCATTGCCGACTGGTTCCTCAGCCGCGAGGCCGGCGCCTCCATCGTCCACAATCTCATCTGTTCGAAGGCAGTCCCCGAACGAGTGCTGGCAGCCGGTGGAACCCCCGTGCGAACAAGGGTCGGCCACTCGTTCATCAAGCAAGTGATGAAAGAGACGGGAGCCGTTTTCGGTGGCGAACACTCGGGCCACTACTACTTCAGGGACAACTACCGGGCAGACTCCGGGATCCTCGCACTGCTTGTGCTGATGCAGGTGCTCTCCGAGGACGGGAGGCCCCTGTCGGAGATGAGAGCCGACTACGAGCCCTACGTCGGCAGCGGCGAGATCAACTACGACGTGTCGATCAGGAAGCCGCAACCGCCGCCGTTGCAGATGCGTTCGGTGATGCGGCGATCGACCATCTCGATGGGCTCACCGTTGATCTCGGTGACCGCTGGTTCAATCTGCGACCATCGAATACCGAACCGAAGCTGAGGCTCAATGCGGAGGCCCCCGATGCCGCCGGCGTTGACGAACTTGTCGCCGCTGTGGCTTCCATCATCGAGGAGGGAACGTGACCGACCATCTGATCGATCAAGATCTGCTTGAGATCATGCAGTGCCCATCTTGCGCGGGCACGCTGAAGGAGCGTCTCGAACCTCCGGCCCTGGTGTGCGCGAACTGCGGCCTCCAATACCCGGTACGGGAGGGCATACCGGTGATGTTGATCGAAGAAGCCACCCCCGCAGAACGATGACGATGATCAATGACATTCTCGAGCCTGCCCGAACAGCTTCGGTGGGGCACCGGGCTCGAACTCGAGCCGCTTCGAACCGACGGACCGATCGTGCTGCTTGGCATGGGCGGTTCGGCCATGGCCGCGACGGTCGCGACCCAGGCCGCCTCACCGCGGGTGCCCATGGTCGTTCATCGTGGTTATGGGTTGCCGAACTGGGCTGCCGACAGCGGTGCCTCGGTGATTGCGGTCTCCTACAGCGGCAACACCGAAGAGGTGCTCTCCGGCGTAGACGCTGCGATCTCCGAGGGGCTCTCCATTGCCGCGGTGGCATCGGGTGGGCGTCTCGCCGAGATCGCATCCGATCGTGGCCTGCCCTATGCCCAGGTCCCCGGTGGCCTCCAGCCACGAGCCGGGGTTGGCTTTCAGACCGCAGCCGTGGCTGCGATGCTGGCCGCCGCCGGTCAACTCTCCTCGGTCGACAGAGCCTTGGACGAAGCGGCGGACACGGTCGAGCAGCTCCTCGATGGGGGCGAAGGCGGAGCGTTCGTGCTCGGCAGAGATATCGCAGCCGGTCTCGCGAACCGCACCGCAGTCATCTACGGAGGCCGCGGCGTCGGCGCTACCGCAGCGTATCGCTGGAAGACTCAGATCAACGAGAACACCAAAGCCCCGGCCTTTTCGGGGACCGTGCCGGAAATGAACCACAACGAACTCGAAGGTTGGCGCCCTGAGGCCAGCGGAGGGTTCGGGCTGGTCTACCTCCGGGATTCCGGGGATCACCCCGCTGTGGTGAGACGCCTCGATCTGTGCGGAACGGTCCTGTTCGGCAATGTGCGCCGGGTCGGTGAGGTTCGGTCTGCCGGGATCGATCCGTTGGCGCGGTTCTTCAGCCTTGCCGTCGTTGGGGATGTCGCCTCCGTCTTCATGGCCGAGGACGCAGGCGTCGATCCGACACCCGTTGAAACACTCGAGGAATTCAAGATCATGCTCGCGAAAGGAAAGCCGTGAACTACGACATCGCCGATCCAACCCTCGCCGGAGAGGGACACCAAAGGATTGCCTGGGCCGATCGCAGGATGCCGGTCCTTGCGACGATTCGAGAGCGCTTCGAGGCGGAACGCCCCCTCGAAGGTATTCGGGTTGCGGCGTGTATGCACGTCACCACCGAGACTGCGGTGCTCATGAAGACGCTGCGTGCCGGGGGAGCGGAGGTGGTGCTCTGTGCATCGAATCCGCTGTCGACACAGGATGATGTCGCCGCGGCTCTCGTCGACGACGGCATCCCCGTCTATGCCGTCCGAGCGGAGGACTCGGAGACGTTCTACCGGCACATCAACGCGATCCTCGATACCGAGCCGCACATCGTTTTCGATGACGGGGCGGATACCACAACGGTCCTGCACAGGGAGCGAACGACTCAGCCGATCCTTGGGGGACTCGAGGAGACGACCACGGGTGTCCTTCGCCTCAGGGCGATGGCAGCCGCCGGTGTGCTGCGGTACCCGGTGGTCGCGGTCAACGACTCTGCGACGAAACACCTCTTCGACAACCGGCACGGGACCGGACAGTCCTCTCTTGACGGGATCCTCCGGGCCTCCAACATCCTTTTCGCAGGCAGAACGGTGGTCGTGGCAGGATTCGGTGATTGCGGGTGGGGTATCGCCCGCCGTGCGGCGGGTCTCGGTGCGAACGTTGTTGTGATCGAGGTTGACCCGATCCGCGCCCTCTCTGCGGCGATGGAGGGGTACCGGGTGATGACGGCCGCGGAGTCCGCCCCGGTCGGAGACGTGTTCCTTACCGCTACGGGCGACATTCACATCTTCCGACCCGAGCACTTCGCCGTCATGAAGGACAACGTGATCCTTGCCAACGCCGGGCATTTCGACGTTGAACTGGATCTCAAGGGACTCGACGGGATGGCCGTTGCCCGTAGGGAGATTCGCGACAACCTCGAGGAGTATGAACTGGCCGATGGTCGGCGGATCATCGTGGTGGCCGAAGGCAGGCTGGTGAACCTCGGCGCCGCCGAAGGGCATCCCGCCGACGTCATGGACATGTCGTTCGCCGACCAAGCTCTTGCGGCTGAGTGGCTCGTGGACGGAGGCGGTGACCTGCCGCCGGATGTCTACACCCTGCCGCGTGAACTCGACGAAGACGTTGCCCGTCTCAAGCTCGCCGCGATGGGCGCGACGCTCGAGACACTGACCGAAGAGCAAGCGAAGTACCTGGAGTCGTGGGAAGAAGGAACGTAGGAGACCGAGACACGAGACACGAGACCCGAGACACGAGACTCGAGACACGAGACATCTTGGCCGCGGCGGTCTTGTCTAGCGTCTCGGGTCTAAGTGGTCTAGGTCTATGCTGAGAATCTGTCTTTCGCTCCCGGTACCGTTGTCCTATGTTCTGTCTCGCCTGCACCATGCCGTGTTCTGGGGATCTTTGTGCTCGCTGCCGTCTTGGGCTTCAGGGTGCTCCCGAGGTGACGGTTGAGCCGGGGTTGCTCGGGGTAGCCGGATACCTGCATGAAGGAACCGCTCGACGGCTTGTCCATGCGTTGAAGTACCGGGCGGTGGTTGCCGCCGCGGGGCCTCTCGCCGACGCCATGGCGGATCGTCTTCCTGCCACAGCGACCGCGCTTGTGCCGATACCCCGGGCGAGGCTCCGAGCATTCCGATACGGCGTGGACCCCGCCGCAGTACTCGCAGCCGCAATCGCACACCGAACCGGCCTGCCGGTTGTTGCCGGTGTCCGGCCACGCTGGTGGTGGCGCCGACACGCCGGGCGCACCAGAAGCCAGCGGTCCGCCATCTCGTTCGCAGCGACGGGAGAACCGGTTCCGCAAGGTGCCGCACTCGTCGACGATGTCCTCACGACCGGAGCGACGGCCCGTGCGGCAGCGGTCGCACTTCGGGGTCTTCCGACTCTTGTCCTGGTGGCGACCTGCGCGAGTAGAGTGGAACAAGGAATTGGCCCATCTGGAGGTGTAGTGGCGGTTTCACCGTCAAGCGGTCGGATCGACCGGAGCACCCTCCGCGCTCGAATGATCGACTCAGTCGGTTTGACGTGTCCGGATGGGCCGACGCGGGGCCACGTGTGTCACGGAAGGGAGCAGGAGTGAACGTTCGGATCCATGCGCGGAATACCGAGATCGCCGACGATGTCCGCGAACTCGCTCACGAGAAGGTCGAGCACGCTGGGAGGATCTTCGACGATGTCACCAGCGTTGACGTCGAGTTCTCCGAAAACGGGAACCCGAGGCAGACCGATGCCCGGTATCGCGTTGAGATCACGTCCAATGCTGCTGGGCAAATCGTGCGCGTCGAAGCCGACGCCTTTGACGCTCGGGCGGCACTCGACACCGCATCAGACAAATACGAACGCCAACTCCGAAGGCTCAAAGAGCGACTCATTCAAAGATCTCGCAAGGCAAGCCACAAAGACCTCAACCCGATGGAGGATCCGGTCGATGACTCACTGGACCGAGATGCCGTTGTTGTGAGGAAGAAAAGATTCACGATGCGGCCGATGTCGGTCGAGGAAGCTGCACTGCAGATGGAGATGCTCGGACACGACTTCTTCGTTTTCCTCGACGGAGACACAGGCAAGCAGTCGGTGATCTACTACCGACGGGACGGCGATCTCGGGATGATTGAGCCGGAATAACCGAGCCGGGGTGGCCGAGACGATATGAAAAGACTGCTCGTCGTAGACGACGTACCGCTGTTCCGTGCGGGCCTCGCATCCGCACTCCGCGATGCTGGGTTCGAGGTTGTTGCCGAGGCCGGTGGTGCGGAAGCCGCTGTCACGGCCGCTGAGGAACATCAACCGGACTTGGTCCTTCTCGACATCCTGATGCCGGGAATCTCGGGCCTCGAGGTGGTCGAGAAGATCGGCGCGGTTGCGCCAGGCGCGAATGTCATTCTGCTCACCGCCAGCGAGTCCGAGGAAGACCTGCTTGTGGGGGTCAAAGCCGGTGCTCGTGGTTACGTGACGAAGGATGCGCCGTTCGAGGACCTCGTGGGTGCACTCAAGGCTGTTGACGGTGGGGGAGCGGCCGTGTCTCCGAACATGGCAGGCAAACTCCTCGACGTGACCCGCCAGCTCCTCCGGCATCAGGAACTTCTGCAATCGAGGAAACCCGTTCTCACAGGGCGTGAGATCGAGGTGCTCTCCCTTGTGGCACAAGGCCAAACGAGCCGTCAGATCGGAACGCTGCTCTTCATCTCCGAGAACACGGTGAAGAACCACATCCGCAACATCCTCGACAAACTCGGCCTGCACTCGCGAAGCGAAGCCGTGTTGTACGCAGTACGTGAGGACCTGATCACACTTTCGTGAGCAGCGGAGTCGCCGGCTACCGCCAGATCCCGCAACAGCAGGGTCCCTTCATGGCGCAATCGTCGTGGGTTGGTCTCCACCGACGTGCAGCGACGCACTTCACCCAGCGGTACCGCTCGCCGGCAGGGGCATGGATGCCGGCCTGTAGAATCACCACCTGAGGAAAGGGGCGCCATGCTCGGATGGGTCGCGAACATCGAGGAACTCACCACAGACAACAACAACTTCCGGACGGTGGTCAACACTGGCGCACACAGCCAACTCACCGTCATGTCGGTTCCGCCGGGTGGAGAAGTCGGCTGGGAGGCCCACTCAGAGTTGGATCAATTCCTGAGACTGGAACAGGGAGTCGCACGTGTCGACTTCGGTGAGTCAATCGACGGTGTTGACGAGAGCCACGAGATCGAGGACGATTGGGCCGTGATCGTCCCCGCCGGCGTGTGGCACAACGTGGTCAACATCGGGGACGAAGACCTGAAGCTGTATTCGATCTACTCCCCTCCGGAACACCCCGATGGCACGGTGCATCGAACCAAGGCCGAGGCCGACGCCGACGAGCATCACCACTAGGGCACACCACGTCCCGTCGAGCGTGAGTTCACGGCTCGCAGACGTTGGGCGATGTGGCCGGGCGAATGAGGATGATTCCCTTGGGGAGTCGGTCTGGTCGTCAACGACCGACCTGAGTCGCATCCGGCGCTCTGGTCTTGGTGGCCAACGGTCTCAGTCGGAACGCGCAAACGTTCCACACGCGGCCCAACAAACCCCCTTATCCCCGTATCATCGGATCACATGTCCATCTTCTCCAAAGCTCTCCGGATCGGTGAGGGCAAGCGGCTCAAAGAACTCGAGGCTCTGGTCGGGCGCGTGAACGCGCTCGAACCCGAGACCGAGATCCTGAGCGACGCCGACCTCGTCGCGAAGACGGTTGAGTTCCGCAACCGCGTTGGCGCCGGTGAACCGGTCGACGATCTCGAAGAAGAGGCCTTTGCGGTCGTGAGGGAAGCCGCGAAACGAACGCTCGGCGAGCGGCCATTCGACGTTCAGATCATCGGCGCAGGGGCACTCCACCGAGGCATGATCTCAGAGATGCGCACCGGTGAGGGCAAGACGCTGGTGTCGACGTTGCCGTCCTACCTCAACGCTCTGTCCGGTGAAGGGGTCCACCTCGTCACGACCAACGACTACCTGGCCAAGCGCGACTCGAACTGGATGGGACTGATCCACCGCTTTCTCGGCCTTGAGGTCGGGCTCGTCCAAGCCGACATGCTGCCGCACGAGCGTATGCCTGCGTACGGCGCCGACATCACGTACGGGACGAACAACGAGTTCGGTTTCGACTATCTCCGCGACAACATGGCGATGCGCCCGGAGGACCGCGTGCAACGCGGCCACCACTACGCGATAGTCGACGAGGTTGACTCGATCCTGGTCGATGAGGCACGGACACCGCTCATCATCTCCGGGAGGGTCGGGCGAGACCGGCAAGTGGTACCGCGAGTTTGCTCGCATCGCGGACAGGCTCAGGAGGGATGAGCACTACGAGGTTGACGAGAAGAAGCGCCAGGTTGTCGTGACCGAAACCGGGGTCACGCGGGTGGAAGAGATCCTCGGCGTCGAGAACATGTACGACCATGCCAACGTCGACTTCATCCACCACCTCGATGTTGCCCTGAAAGCCAAGGGGTTGTACCAACGAGATGTCGACTACCTGATTCGCAACGGCGAGGTCATGATCGTCGATGAATTCACGGGCCGCGTGCTCGAGGGCCGCCGCTACTCCGAGGGTCTTCACCAGGCCATCGAGGCGAAGGAGGGCGTCGCGATCAAAGAAGAGAATCAGACGCTCGCCACGATCACACTCCAGAATTACTTCCGCATGTACGAGAAGCTGGCGGGGATGACGGGAACCGCCGTCACCGAAGCCGGCGAGTTCCACGAGATCTACGGTCTCGACGTTCTCGAGATCCCGACCAACCAGCCGATCGCTCGAATGGACCAGGCCGACGTCGTGTATCTCGACGAGGACCACAAGTTTGCAGCGCTGGCGGATGACATCGAAGAGCGGAGCAAGAACGGGCAGCCGATTCTCGTCGGAACCGTGTCCATCGAGAAGTCCGAGCGCCTTGCAGCGACGTTGAAGAAGCGTGGGGTGAAGCACGAGGTGCTGAACGCCAAGCAGCACGAGCGTGAAGCGCACATCATTGCTCAAGCGGGACAACCCGGTGCGGTCACCGTTGCCACCAACATGGCCGGTCGCGGTGTGGATATCAAGCTTGGGGGGAACCCAGAAGAACTCGCCGTTGGTGAGCTGATTCGCAAGGAGATCCCGGAATCCGATCCGGGATACGACACAGGCATTGGCGGACGCTATCGAGCGATACGAATCGGAGATCGAAGAACAGAAGCAAGTGGTGATCGACGCCGGCGGCCTCTATGTGCTGGGGACCGAACGGCACGACTCGCGCCGCATCGACAATCAGTTGCGTGGTCGTTCCGGCCGACAGGGTGACGCCGGTGAGTCACGCTTCTACCTCTCTCTAGAGGATGACCTGATGCGCCGGTTCGCGAACGAACGGGTCGCCTCGATCATGGAGCGGCTGAAGATTCCGCCCGATGTGCCCATCGAGCACAAGATGGTGTCGAAGGCGATCGAGCGGGCCCAAACCCAGGTCGAATCGCAGAACTTCGAGATTCGCAAGAACGTGCTCAAATACGACGAGGTGATGAACACCCAGCGGCAGATCATCTACCAATGGCGCAACCAGATCCTCGACGATGTGGACACGGCTGAACTCCTCGCAGATTGGCGAGCCGAATCAATCGCACTCGAGGTCGAAGGAATGACCGCCGGTATTGATTCGTCAGAGTGGGACTGGGCCGATCTCGAAGTGCGTATCAAGGCCCTCTACGACACGACCATCGGAGAGGGGTCGTTCTCAGACCCGGACTCGCTCACGTCGGATGAGATCATCGAGGCCTACGTTGCCGACGCCGACGCCGTCTACGCCGCGAGGGAAGAGCAGTTCGGCGACGATGTCATGCGACAACTCGAGCGGACCGTCGTCCTGTCGGTGATCGACAACAAGTGGCGCGAGCATCTCGCGGAGATGGACTATCTCAGGTCCGGCATCGGGTTGCGTGCCATGGGGCAGCGCGACCCGCTCGTTGAGTACCAGCGGGAAGGTTTTGCGTACTTCGAGGAACTGGTCGATGCCGTGAAACACGACGCCACCCGCTACATGTTCCACGTTGACGTGGTCCAGCAGAAGCAAGCCCCGCAGGCATCGGTAACTACCTCTTCGGCGAAATCTGTCCAGCAGATGAAGACGAGGCAGGTCGTCCGGTCCGGCGAGAAGGTCGGCCGAAACGCTCCGTGTCCATGCGGATCCGGCAAGAAGTACAAGCGCTGTCACGGCGCCGTTGGGGCCGAACCTCTCTCCTGACCGGCGGTAGGATCCGGACCATGGATGCCAGAAAAGCCGTCGTCCAAATCGCCGACTACATCAACCCACTGGTGTCGTCTCCCGCGGGCCCTCTTGAGGGTGTCGCGATGGCAATGTCCTTCGAACCATCGCTTATGCCGAGAAGCTCGGTGCAGCAGGGCATCATGATGGGACTCGCAGGGCTCACAGCTCGCAGCTTGGGCGGGGTCGTCGAACGGGGCACACAGACGATCACCCCTGCCGGTGCGGGGCTTTCGAAGAGGCTCGCCATTCGCGTGGGTGTCGGCCTGGCCGGTGCCGGGTTGGCGATGATTCCGGTTCGGGAGGGGGAGTCGCTGTGGCGATCAGGGGCGCGAAGCGCAGGACAGGTGGTCGCCGCTGTCGCTGTCTCAGGAGCGGTCCATGAAGCGGGTGAGGCGACGATCACGTCCACCCGCAACGGTGGCGTCGTCAGACCCATCGTCTCCGCTGCCGCAATCAGCGCTGGGCTCGTTGCGCTGGCAGGGAAGAACCTGAAGGAGCGGAAGCGGGTCATCAAACGGTGGCCGGTGGAACAGAAGAACGAACTCCCGGCTGCGATTGGTGTCGGATGGGCCACCTATGCGGTCGGATCGGGACTCGCGAAGGGCTACGTCGGATCGAGGAACTCGCTCGTTCGATACCTCGGTCCCGGTCGCACAAAGCGGGCCATAGCAGGGCTCGCGAACGCCGCAATGTGGGTCGGGGCGACCGTCTCGCTCTACAACGCTGGTGTCGGCTACGTCGGTCGGGCCAACGAGAAGGTCGAACCCTCATACGCGATGCCGCCGATCTCGCCGCTGGTCTCCGGTTCCAAGGACAGCACCTCCCCGTTCACCCGCCTGGGTTTGCAGGGTCGCCGCTACGTCACCGATGTGGTTTCACCCGACATGATCGAGGAAGTCCTCGACGAACCGGCAGCGGAGACTCCGATCCGGGTGTTCGTCGGATACAACTCCGAACCGATGTACTCGATGGGCCGCACTGAGATGGCGATGGCTGAACTCGAGCGGACGGGTGCGTTCGATCGCTCGAACCTCCTGCTGATCTCACCGACCGGAACCGGATGGGTCGACCAGACCATGATCGAAAGTGCTGAGTTCCTCGCCAAAGGCGACATTGCGACATGCGTGATCCAATACGGACGATTCCCGTCGTTTCTTTCGGTGCAGAAGGTGGCACTGGGACGGCACCAGTTCCGCGCGCTGTTATGGAGTGTGCGCCAACGCCTCGCCGAACGTCCGCCCGAGCGGCGCCCGAAGGTGTTCGTGTTCGGCGAGAGCCTCGGTGCCTGGGCGAGTTCCGATGTGGTCATGTATCAGGGCATCGAGGGCTTCGATCACTACGGAATCGACAAGGCACTGTGGGTGGGTCTCCCCGGGCTCGCCAAGTGGTCTCGCAACGGTATGGCCGCTGGGAGTTCGAATCTCGTGCCAGATGGATCCGTCGGGGTATTCGACCATCCGGATCAGATCGAGGCGTTGACCGCTGAGGAGCGCCACCGGCTACGCGCGGCCGTCCTGAGCCATGACAACGATCCGATCGCTGTGATGTCCCCAGACGTGGTGGTACGGGAACCGGAGTGGCTGGGCGCAGGATCGGGGCCGTGGCGTGCCGGACGATATGGATTTCACGCCGATCAGCACATTTCTCCAGGTGGCGATCGACGCGATGAACGCGATGGTGACCGTGCCGGGGCACTTCGGGTCGTTCGGACACGACTATCGCGCCGACATGGCTCGGATGGTTCGTGGGGCCTATGGCTTCGAAACCATCACCGATGAACAGATCGAGGCGATCGAGCAGCAGTTGGTCACGCTCGAACTTGAACGTGCCGAGCGAATCAAGGCATCGAACGCTGAAGATGCTCCGGCTTCGCCGCAGTACCGGGGCACAGATCTTGCGGACGAGAACACAGGGAGGATCGTCACGGAAGCCGGGGTACCGTTGCAGACCGGCCGCACGTCCGGACCCGATTGGTTCAAGGTCGTCACCGGCTCTGATGCCGGTCCCGAAGACGTTCAGTGACCACTACCGGGTACGCTCTGACAACTATGGAACTGAACGACCTCCGATCCCTCCTCAACGAACTGCGCTCTCGGCTCGACGATGCCAGGAGGTTCCTTTGACGTCGCAGGAAAAGAGGCGGCCCTCGTAGAGCTGAAGGCGCAAGCTTCCGAACCGGGGCTGTGGGACGATCAAGATCGTGCCCTCGAGGTGACGCGAACCCTCTCCCGACATGAGCGGACGATCGAACAGGTGGCGACACTCGAAGCCGCTCTCGACGATGCAGAGGTCCTGATCGAACTTGCGGTCGAAGAAGACGATCCTTCCGGTCTTGACGACGCGGTTGCCGAGCTCCAAGCAACCGAGACCACGCTCAGCCGTCTCGAAAGAGAAACGCTCTTCTTCGGCAAGTACGACGACTCGACCGCAATCGTGTCGGTACACGCCGGCGCAGGTGGTGTCGATGCCCAAGACTGGGCCGACATGCTGTTTCGCATGTATCTTCGCTACGTCGAACGCACCGACCTCTCGTTCGAGGTCGACGAGTACATGGTCGGTGACGAGGCCGGCATCAAGTCTGCGACGCTGACGGTCAAGGGTGACCATGCCTACGGGATCTTCGAGAGCGAGCGCGGAGTCCACCGGCTCGTCCGTATCAGCCCGTTCGACTCGAATGCCCGACGTCACACGGCGTTCGCCGGCGTAGACGTGATCCCTGAGGTCGACATCAAGGAGGTGGAGATCAATCCGGACGATCTCCGCGTCGACACATACCGGGCTTCGGGCGCTGGTGGACAGCACATCAACAAGACCGACTCGGCGGTGCGCCTCACTCACCTTCCAACGGGTGTGGTGGTGAGCTGTCAGGCGGAGCGCTCTCAAACGCAGAACCGGGCGCGCGCGATGCAACTGCTCGCGGCTCGCCTGGCCGAGCGGGCCCGCGCCGATCAGCAGGAACAGGTCGATGCGATCCGCGGTGACCAGACCGAGGCCGGATGGGGCCGCCAGATCCGCTCCTACGTCCTCCAGCCGTATCAGATGGTCAAAGACCTGCGAACCGGCCACGAGATCGGCAACATCTCGGGTGTTCTCGACGGTGACCTCGACTCCTTGGTCGACAGCTATCTCCAGTGGAGAAGAGAACAGGCCGACTAACCGTCACATTCACCGTCGGAGGTCCGGTCACTCCTACCTGTGTCTGTACCTCGCGTGCCTGGCCTCACTCGGCCGCTGCTCGGCAATACCCCACCTATATGGGGGTCGCGGGTAACCTGATTTCGCGCTGGCGGGTGGGGTAGGACAACGCAGCCGCGATAGGGATTTCATGATCCGTCTCGAGAATGTTACGAAGGTCTACGACGGTGGTGTCGTGGCCCTCAAAGATGTCGATCTCGACATCAACAAAGGTGAGTTCGTGTTCCTCGTGGGCCCGTCGGGGTCCGGGAAGTCGACGCTCATCCGTCTCATGATGCGCGAAGAAGGCCCGACGAACGGGGACATCTGGATCGCCGGCAAACACGCGTCGGTCCTCCCCGGCTGGAAGATCCCACACCTGCGCAGGTCGATCGGCACCGTTTTCCAGGACTTCAAGCTGCTGCCGAACAAGACCGTCTACGAGAACGTCGCGTTCGCCATGGAAGTGACGGGGAAGTCTCGTTCGGCGATCGATGGCCAGGTTCCGCAGGTGCTTAAGCTCGTTGGCCTATCGGAGATGGCCGACAGGCTGCCGCGCAGACTCTCCGGTGGTGAGCAGCAGCGTGTATCGGTTGCGCGCGCTTTTGTTAATCGTCCACTCATCCTGCTTGCCGACGAGCCGACAGGGAACCTCGACCCCGCAACATCGGTCGGCATCATGAGGATCCTCGACCGGATCAACCGGACGGGAACCACAGTCGTCATGGCGACACACGACCACGCGATCGTCGACGCCATGCGACGCCGGGTGGTTCAACTCGAGCGTGGTCGCATCTTGCCGCGACGAGAGCCGAGGGGTTTACGAAACCGCCATTTCAGAACCAGCCGAGATGCCCGACGACGTCACGATCGGCGCAGAGGCGATCGAATCGGTGGAGATCGTCACGACCGTCGACGCCGAGTCGTCCACGACTGTCGAATCAGAAGAGCTCACGGTCACGGCCTCGTCCGCCAATGATCAGATTCCACCCGATGAGCCGGCCGATGACGCCTCGTCTGGTGACGACGCCTCGTCTGGCGACGACGCCTCGTCTGGTGACGAGGTTGAAGTTGACGACGACGCCTTTTCTGACGAAGAGGGTGAGCCGGCCGATGAGGCCTCTTCTGACGATGACGCCTTGTCAGCGGACGAGGTCTTTTCTGGCGAAGAGGGTCAGCAATGAGCCGCATCGCGTATGTCGTGAGGGAAGCCATTACCAACATCGGCCGGAACGGCCTGGTGGTGCTCGGAGCGGTGCTCGCCGTATTCATCTCACTCACGCTCACCTTCGGAACACTCGTGTTCGGAGAGGTCGTTCGCATCAACACGCTGCAATGGGCCGAGGACGTACGCGTGATCGCATTCGTGCAAGACGACGCGCTGACGTCGGTTCCCGACATGCAGGCCGAGATGGAGGCATGGGAAGAGGTTGAGAGCGTGTACTTCGTCTCGAAGGCGGATGCGCTCGATGAGGCGCGCGTACTGCTCTCGAACCAGCCGGCGACCCTCCGGGTCATCGAGGACAGCCCCGACATTGTCCCTGCATCGCTCAGAATCAAACCGGTCAATCCCGACGATTATCAGACGATCGTCACCCGCCTCCAAGCAACACCCGGCCTGTTGCGAGTGCAATCCGCAGGCCAGGCGATCGACGCCATGATCTCCCTCAGAGATGGCCTTCAGGTGATGTTCTGGTTGCTCGCACTCGCCCTCGGGGTGGCAGCGGTCGCTCTGATCGCGAACACGATCCACATGGCGATTTATGCGCGGCGCGAGGAGATTGAGATCATGAGACTCGTCGGCGCGTCGAATTGGTTCATTCGCGTTCCGTTCCTCCTCGAGGGTGCGATCGAGGGCTTCATTGGGGCGGGCCTAGCCGTCGGATTCGTTGTAGTTGCCCAGCAACTGGCAGTCGATCGCCTGACCGACCTGCCCGACTGGATCAACGTCGCCGTTCAACACGACTACCTCTACTCGCAGGCTGCGCTGGTCCTGCTGTTCGGGGTGCTTGCCGGTCTCATCGGCAGTGGCCTGAGCCTCACGGTCCACAAGTACCTGCGAACGTGACACGCGCGCGCCGACTCCTCGCTTCCGGTCTGACCCTGGTTCTCCTGTTCGCGATCGCTCCCGCTGTTGGCGCCGACGACCTCGGGGAGGACCTGCAGAGCGTCAGGAAACGGATCGAGTCGCTGAGTGGCCAGATCGACTCAGTGGCCTCGAACCGCAGCTCGCTTGCTCGCGAGATCCAGGAGACACAGGATCGTATGGACGAGGTGCTTGCGTCGCTGACGTCCCTGCGCGGTGAGCTGCTGGTTGTGGAGTCCGATCTCGTGCAGAAGGAACGCTCTCTGCGAGACGTCAGAACAGATCTCCACACGCAATACCAATCGCTTGCGATGACCAGATCGGAGTTGGGAGTCGCGCGCGATGACGCCGTCAATCACGCCGTTGAGACCTACATGAGCGTCGGCTTGGGAGTACCGGCCGTGGCCCTGTCGGCAAAGGTGTGGACGGACATCGCCGTCGGGCTCGTCTATCTCGATCGCATCACCGCAGATGGCACGGAGACCGTCGAGCGTTTCGAGACGCTGCTTGTTGATGAGCAGGAAGCCAGCGATCAGATCGCGGGTCATGAAGCCGATCTGTCGGTTGACCTCGTTGCGCTTCACGCGGCCGAAGAACACCTGGCCGGTCTCCAGAACGAAATGCAGCGCACGAGTGACGCACTCCAAGACGAGTACCTCAACCAGCGTTCGCTGCTCGCGGAGTATGACGCCCAGATCGAGGAGATCGAGGGTGAGATTTCGTCCCTGGAGAAGGAACAGGCGTCGATCAAGAAGCTCATCGCGCAGCAGGCCAAAGCCCTGGGCTCTGCACCGGGTACGCTTGCCCGCCCGGTGCCGGGTGCGATCTCGTCGGGGTTCGGGCCCCGCATCCATCCGATCCATGGGTACTCGCTGATGCACAATGGTGTCGATATGAACGGCGGAAGCGGACAAGCGATCGTTTCCGCATCGTCGGGAACCGTCATCTTCGCCGGCGTCAAGGGCGGCTACGGCAACACGATCATGGTCGATCACGGGGGTGGCATGGTGACGCTCTACGGCCATCAGTCGAAGTTCGCCGTTTCGGCAGGGCAGTCGGTGAAACGAGGCCAGACCATCGGCTACGTCGGTTCGACCGGTGTGTCTACGGGGCCGCACCTCCACTTCGAGGTCCGTATCAACGGCAACCCCGTGAATCCCGCCAAGTACCTCTGAGGGTGCATTCTCCGACACGCCCCTAGGCTTCCTTCACTATGGCTGAAGGTCGAAAAGTCGTCGCATCCAATCGGCGCGCCCGGCACAACTACGAGATCCTCGACACGTTCGAGGCAGGAATGGTCCTGAGAGGTTCCGAGGTGAAGAGCCTGCGCGCCGGCCAGGTGCAGCTCAAGGACGCATATGCGACGCTCCAGGACGGCGAGTTGTGGCTCGAAAACGCCCACATCGCCCCGTACTCGTATGCGACGTCAGGCGGTCACGAGCCCGAGCGGAAGCGGAAGCTGCTGATTCACCGACGCGAGATCGATCGGCTGACCGGCAAGGTCCACGAACAGGGTCTCACCCTTGTCCCGCTACAGATCTACTTCGTCCACGGGCTCGCAAAGATCGAGATCGCTCTGGCCAAAGGCCGCCACACCTATGACAAGCGCAGGAAACTCGTGGAGCGCCAGCAGAAGCGCGAGATGGACCGCGCCAAGAGCCATCGACGATAGGTCGGAGTCGGTTGCTCAGCCTGCTCGTCGGCGCGCTACCAGGCGTGCCTCATGGCGGTCTTCGATCGACCATCCTTCCGCGTAGTGGATGATGTCGAGTCCGTCGACGAGCGACGGGGCTTCACGTTCGTCGAGCACGTAGGGGAGGCCGGGGCGCTCGTGCCGCTCGAGATTGCGCTTCGTTGCGACCGAGAATGCGAGCAGTCCGTTGTCGGCCAGGTGCTCGATTACGTTCGGGAACAGATCACGCTGCAGATAGTGCACGATCAGCACCAGATCCCACGGTCCTGCGGGTAGTTCATCGACCGCCAGGTCGGCGGGTACGAAGGAAACGTCGGCGTTCGCCTCGGCGGCCCGCTTCTCGGCGATGGCGATCGCTACCTCCGACGTGTCCACCATTGTTGTGTCCCACTTGCGTTC
The DNA here is from genome assembly GCA_963808015.1 of uncultured Actinomycetota bacterium. Classification (GTDB taxonomy): domain Bacteria; phylum Actinomycetota; class Acidimicrobiia; order Spongiisociales; family UBA5794; genus JAHEEL01. The sequence goes on along the minus strand of CAWEEG010000057.1, from coordinate 12,721 downwards.
TGCGAGCCAGATGGCGTGGCGACCCGCCCCGCCGGCAAGATCGAGGGCGCGACCGGCAGCGGGGAGCAGCGGCGCGACCTCAACTCGGACGAATGCGGAGGGATCCATCGGGGCCTTCCGCTCCCGGTACCGGGTGTTCCACGATGATCGAGGCATCGTTCGGGCCCTACGTGGAAAGTGTGTTGAGCTGGCCGAAGATCTCGGCGACCTGCTCGACCTCGAGGAGTCCTGCGACACGCAACAGTGTGGTTCCGTCCGAGTCGGTGAATACCCAGAATGGGAACGCACTCGCTCCGAACTGCTCGGCGAGAGAGAGATCCACATCCACGATTGCGGGGAACGAAAGCTGTAGCTCGTCGAGGTATGGCTCGAGGGGGTTGCCGCGGGTGGGATCGATTGACGTCGTTACGCTGAGAAGCTCCACATTCGGGTAGTTCTCGGCGTTTGCGGCGTACCACTCGGTGAGGCCGGGGAGTTCCTGCTGACAGTACGGGCACCAGTGGGCCCAGACCATCCAGGCTCGGATGGTTCCGTCGGATGGATCGACCGTGACGTCGCTTTCCGAGTAGTACTCGGGTCCGGCGACTTCACCAAGGACTACACCGGCGGCGGCATCCGGCTGACCCTGCTCGAACGGCGGCAACGTTCCTTCCGGGACGTTGGGAACCGCAGCGGCTGAAGCACCCGAAGCCGCCGGGGCAACCGGAACCGTTGCTGAGAGTTCGTCAACCTTCCGGTCGACGTCGACCACGGACCGTCGGACCTCTGAAACATCGAATGCCACGTCGTCGACTTGCTCGTCGAGGGCTGCGATCTGTTCGTCGGTCTGGCTCGTGGAGATGAGCATGAAGACCTGGAGGGCCAATACCGCAGCGATGCCGACCGCCATGGCGATCAGCAGGCCCGCGAAGCGCCCGCTCTCTGCTTGGTCTGCTCCTGGGCATTGACGTCGATCGTCTCCTGCCCTCGTTCGGCCGGTGTGGTCGCCTCAGGTTCGGTGCTGGGGGAGTCGGTGTCCATGCCAGGGAGGCTATCCGTGGACGGTTGGTAGCGGAGAAACTGAGGGGGGCGATTCTCCGACAGGCTGCGCTACGATTCGGGTGTTGAACGCGCCTTGCGTGTTCCCCTTTGCGGGGGTGACATGGTTTCGACTGTGAGGGTTGAGGCGCCGGAAGCGAGCCGAGGTCCCCGGAGCCTCGTTAAAGAGCCGGGAACAACCATAAGTGCCGACAACGAAAGTTACGCACTCGCTGCCTAATTAACGCAGCGTGTCCGCCCGGAGGGTGCCTGCCTCACCGGATCCGGGCATAATAATGCAGGATGCCCCCACCGGGATGTTGGGACCGGTGGGGTAAGACAATCCCAACTAGGGCCCAGGAGAAACGGCCGACGGCGTCTCCCGGGTTCCGAAAGCTCGCTGTCGGCTGCGCTCGGAGATGCCGACGCTGAAACCTCATGGGACGGGGGTTCGATTCCCCCCACCTCCACCGCTGTGGTGGTTGCGTGCCGTGCGGCTTCGGTCTTGCTTCTGCCTGGCGGTTGGTGCCGGCTGTGATTCCACGCCGCTCGTTGCTCGAATGGTCGACGGACCGTACTGTCCACCCCATGCCGCTCGCTTCGACTGTTCAAGGACTGACCTGTTTCGGATGCGGCCATCGGGTTCCTGCCGACGAGCTCGCGACCGTGTGCCCCTCATGTGGCATGCCGCTGCGCGTCGATCTGTCGCTGCCGCGTCGCGAGCCCGGCGCAGTCATCGATCCGAGTTTCTCCTCGATGTGGCGCTATTCGCAGGTGCTTCCGGTGGACATCAGCGACGCCGTGACGCTCGGCGAAGGTTGGACGCCGATGCTCGAAGTTGAGGACAACGTCTGGGTCAAGGACGAGGCGCAGAATCCGACCGGTTCGTTCAAGTCCCGGGGCATGGCCCTGGCCGTTTCGGCGGCGATCCAACTCGGTGCGCACCGCCTTGTCGCGCCGTCTGCAGGCAACGCAGCCTCTGCGCTGGCGGCCTACGGCGCCCGTGCGCGTGTCCCGGTCGGTGTGGTCATGCCCGATGACACGCCGGCCCACTTCGTCAACGAGTGTCGCCACTACGGGGCACAGGTCGATTTGGTGCCGGGCACCATCTCCGACGCCGGAGCCTTCCTGGCCGCCAATCGGGGGCCAAGCGACTTCGACGTTTCGACTCTCAAGGAGCCCTACCGCGTCGAGGGCAAGAAGACGATGGGCTACGAGCTGTTTGAGCAATTCGACGGAGACCTTCCCGACGTTGTGTTGTATCCGACCGGCGGCGGAACCGGCTTGGTTGGGATGTGGAAGGCATGGAACGAGATGGAGGAGATGGGGTGGATCGGGGCGGAGCGTCCGCGCCTTGTCTCCGTCCAGACCTCAGGCTGTGCGCCAATCGTGAAGGCATTCGACGAGGGAGCCGACCGCACCGAGATGTGGGAGAACGCAGCAACCACCGCGTGGGGGTTGCGGGTCCCCGGGCCGATTGGGGGTTTCATCTGCTTGCGAGCCATCCGAGAGACGCACGGGACGGCGATTGCGATTCCGGAGGAGGAGCTGCACGAACAGATGTCCGTTCTTGCGGCCATATCGGGCATCGATGTCTGCCCGGAAGGTGGGGCAGTGTGGGCGGCCTACCGTCGGCTCCGAGACCGCGCATGGATCGACCCCGACGAACGCGTCGTGGTCTTCAACACCGGGACCGGCCTGAAGTACCGCTGAGGGACTTGAGATCGGCGAGGTCACGAGACCTCCGAGACTTGGCTACCAGAGTACCGAGACTGTGCTGAGATCCCGAGACTCCTGCAGGCGAGGCCGTCATCTTGGTGGTGCGGGCTCCCAGGCCGCCCCCTCCGCCCGCGCTGTGCTCGGGCACCCTGGACTGACCTCATCTGGGTGATGCGGGCTCCCGGCTGCCCCCTCTCCCGAGCTGTGCTCGGGCACCCGCGAACTGACCTCATCTGGGTGATGCGGGCTCCCAGGCTGCCCCCTCCCCCCGAGCTGTGCTCGGCACCCTGCCTCATCGGGTGATCGGGGCAGGCGTCTGGGCTGACACGAGCCTCCGGCTGCGGCTGTTCGGAGACGACCATGCCTGTTGGCTCGGGCGTGTTCGAGCCAGGGTGGGCCGTGGATTGGGGGTTGTAACAGGCGCCGGCGTTGGGGTGGTGAATCGGGGTCGATTCGGAATCCTTGGCCGTGGATCACGACTTGGTGGTGGAACCAGCACACTGTGGTCAGGTTCTCGGGGTCGGTGCGGCCGCCGTCGATCCAGCGTTTGATGTGATGCACCTGGAGGCGGTACCGGCTGGTGCAGCCTGCAATGGTGCATGCCGCACCGTCACGATCCATGACGAAACGTCGTAGCTGGCGTGAGATGGCTCTGGTACGGCGCCCCATACGCAGCGGTGTGCCATCTTTGGTTCGTGCGGTGACTTCGATGATGCCGTCACACAGGATCGCTTCGATCGCTGCTTCACCAACCCGAGGACCGCCTGCAACCGTGACGCCTGCTTGGCCGTTCGACGCTGCGGCTTCGTTTGCGTCCACGAACACGGTCAGGAGCGGTGTGGGGTCTTCAATCGACGCACCGTCACCACCGTAGAGAGCATCCAAACTGATTGCCCACAGAGCATCCGCATTCCTGGCAGCCCGTGACACGGTGTGTGGCGGGTTGGTGGGGAATGTGTCTGCTTTGGCTTCGAGGGCGTCGATCACGATCTTGCCTGCGAAGCCGGGGAGGCGGCCGTTGACGAGCCATAGTGATTCGTCGAGGTTGGGCTGTACGTTGAGGTAGCGGTCGTTGTATGCCGTTTCTTCATCAACCCTGGTCATACGCCGCCGCCGAGCTGCCCGGTTCCGTATCCCGGCAATGTCGTAACCCGCCATCTCATTGAGAATGTCGAGCGTGTCATCACGGTCGGCGAACCGGCCGACCGCTACGGCCCGGTCGAACCCGATCTCACCGGTTTCGAGTGCTTCTTCAACGTCGGGAAGCTGTTCGAGGTGTTTGGCGGTCGCAACCAGGTCTCGTGCCGTTTCGGGTGATGCGTCGAGGCGGCCCCGTACCCATTCACCCAACGACCCACACCCAGCCGCCATCGGCAACTGCCGCCGGTCAACCTCACGCAACAACACCATCTGTGTTGCCCGCGTATCGAGCGATCGCTGCCTCACCATGAAGCAACTGTTGCTCGATGTCGATCGTTGGTGGCGGTCTCGATATCCATACGAGCAACGTATCGCACGGGTGTGACAGAAACGGGGGAGTGGAGACAAGAAATCTGAGATTCTTCAGACCGGTTCCACCAGGGTTAGGAATCCGGGTTGCTCCTCTCGTCTGGCATCATTGCTCATCAATCCCGTATGAAGGAGAACCACCATGGCCGTCGTCCGGATCAATGCCATCACCGTGCCCCCCGAAGGTGGAGACGAACTCCTGGAGCGATTCAGGAACCGACTCGGTTCCGTTGACGATCAGCCTGGCTTCCTGGGATTCGAGCTCCTGCGTCCGACGTCCGACGCCGAGGCAGCGGTGGTTCGTTGTGACGCACTGGGATACGGCTGAGGATTTCGACGCCTGGATGAAGTCGACGTACTTCAAGGAGGGGCATGCAAGGAGCGAGCGTCGGCCGGTCGGCACGGCAGCCGATCTGCTCGAGTTCGATGTTGTCCTGTCGTCCAAGCCGGGAGCCTGAGGCGAACGACCCTCTGACAGTCACTGGCCGGCAAAGCGACGACCACGGACTTCCCCAATGCGACCTTCGGCCTCTACCCGCGCCCGACTGCGTGATCGACCATGATGGGACTATGCGCACACTGATCAGCAACGGAACGGTCGTGACGGCCGCGACCGCGAACGAAGCCGACGTTGTCATCGAAGGGGAGCGAGTCACCGGGGTTGTCGCCCCCGGCTCGGCGGGTGATGGCTTCGATCGGGTGATCGACGCAACCGGAAGGTACGTGATACCGGGCGGCGTCGACATGCACACGCATATGGAGCTTCCGGTCTCCGGGACGCATTCCTGCGATACCTACGAAACCGGGACCCGGGCAGCCGCCATCGGCGGAACCACAACGATCGTCGACTACGCCGGCCAAACGCGCGGGAACACGCTCGAGGCCGGTCTCGCCGAGTGGATGGCGCGAGCCGAGGGGCGCTCGTTCGTCGACTACGGCTTCCACATGATGGTCACCGACGTTCACGAAGGGACGCTGGCTGAGTTCCCCGAGATGATGCGAGCCGGGGTCACGACGTTCAAGCTGTTCACGGCGTATCCGGGTGTGAACCTCTCCGACGACCGCCAGATCCTCGAGGCCATGCAAGTGGCGGCATCGATCGGTGCCACGATCATGATGCATGCCGAAAACGGCATCGCCATTGATGCCCTGCGCGACCAAGCGGTGGCGCGTGGCGAGACCAATCCGATCAATCATCTGCTGACACGGCCCGCGTCGATGGAATCCGAGGCGGTGCATCGTGTCGCCGCTCTAGCCGAGATCGCCGGATGTCCGCTGGTCATCGTGCACATCTCGTCTCAGGATGCATTCGCAGAAGCCGTGGTTGCTCGGGATCGGGGATTGCCCGTCTTCGCGGAGACCTGTCCCCAGTATCTGTGGCTCGCGGAAGAAGACGTGCCGGAGGGTTTCGAAGGCGCCAAGTTCGTGTGCTCGCCACCTCTTCGCCGCAGGAGTGAGGGACATCAAGCAGCCCTCTGGTCCGGTATCTCCACCGGACGTGTTGACGCTGTCGCCACCGACCATTGCCCGTTCACGTGGGAACAGAAGGAGGCAGGGCGCGGGACTTCAGGAAGATCCCGAACGGGCTCGGCGTGGTCGAACACCGGATGGACCTGGTATTCCAGGGTGTGGTCGAAGGTTGGATCCCGCTCACTCGGTGGATTGAGGTCACCGCGGAAACACCGGCCAAGATCTCAGGTCTCTACCCGCGCAAGGGCACGATCGCTCCGGGATCCGATGCTGACGTCGTCATCTACAACCCGTCGGCCTCCCACGTGCTGTCGGCATCGACCCATCACATGAACCTCGACTACTCAGTCTTCGAAGGGGCCGAAGTCGGAGGCACCGTCGAGACGGTCCTCCTGCGCGGAGAGGTGATTGTCGACGAGGGCGAGTTCGTCGGCGAGGTGTGGCGGGGTGAATATCTCCACCGTGGAACGAACGCCCTGCTTCCAGAGCGAGTTGCAGCCGGCGAGTAGCTCATAGGCCGCGAACGCTCGCCAGCGCCGACATCGAGTGCGTCGGGCAGTGTCGGCTACGCGGACCGGCTCGTGTTCGTTGCCCGCTGCGCCCAACGCCATAGGCCAGCGATGAAGTTCCAGCCCGGCACACGAATCACGTAGTCGCGGTACGCGTCGCCAAACTTGTCGACATTGCGAGCGTCGACCGTGCGGAAGTCGACGCATGCGAGCACGAAGGCGGCGGCGCCCATGGCGACGACCATCGGATTCTGGGACATGAACGCGAGGGCCACGTTCATGAGCGGCCATGCTACGAATTGTGGATGCCGGACTATCGCGTAGATGCCGGTGTCGACGACTTGGGTCGTCTCCATGTAGCTAGCGCCCTTCGCGACGCCGCCGTGTCTCTTGAGTTGATAGATGGGCAGACACCCGAACACGGCTGCAAGCGTCCAGAATGCGAACCCCGCACTTCGAAGCCAGATGATCTCGCCGCCTCCGAGCGCGATTAGGAGTGCAATCTGCCCGAGGGTGAGCACAGCTGCGATCCACGAGGCAACCCAATGAGGTTCATTGGACATTGCATTCACCACCATCAACCGTAGCAACCCGACTCGGCCAGCGGCCCGGGGAGCTGGCCGATCCCGCAGCTCTCGCCACCACCATTCAGCTCTTCATTCAGTCGGGAGAGTGACCACGCGATCGATGTCAGGGTGCGCCCGCAAGAACGTCGCTAGTTGCTCCGCAGCGTCTCGCGTCGCTGTGTCGGCATGGGCGATGGCCATTGCAGCTCTTGCCGCTTCCGGGATCCCCTTGAGGCCGCCGTTGGGGTCGAGGAGGACACGCGTGACATGATCGATTGTTAGGCGGTCGGTCGGTCGGGCCCGGGCGATCGCTGCGACCCGTTTGGGACGGTGGGCGACCTCGGAGATCGGGTGGCCGATGGCTGTGATGGCGGCGACCACGATGACCGTGGTTGAGAGACTTGGAATCACGGGCTCGTGTTCAGCCGGAGCTTTCACGGACATCGATCTCGCCCCATCAGCTTCGACGACCACGTGGCTGGCAGTCGTCTCCACGAAGAGGCGATCGACGCCATCCGGCGTTGGACCGGTGACCTTCTCGGGCAGCGTGCCGAGGCAACGAACAGAGGAGAACCTGCACAAGGCATTGTTCCACCGCGACTCGGATCGACCGACCAGCAGGTCGGATCGGTCACTTGATCACGAGCCATCTTCGTTGTGGTGGTGAGGATGACCCGCCGACCGGCCTCAGCGAGTTCGTTCCCGAGAGAGAACAGGATGGTCGACTTGCCGCCTGCACCGACGATGGAGATCAGCTCGTGTTCACCAATGCCCAGTCGCTCGCTCAGCGGAGCCGTCATTCGGGCGAGGTCCCGAGCCAGACAAGCACGGCCTCGAGTACGCCACCGCCGATCGAGAGTGCCTTGTCCGAAATCTGGTGGATCGCAGCAGGGTCGAAACGGGGATCGATGTCCCCGATCTTCAATCCGGCAGTGACGGGGCCCGGGAGCAGCAGCCCTCGGATCGTTCCGGCGATCTGAGCAGACACAACGGTGTCGTCGATCCACCCCAACACCTGCCCAGCTTCGACGACGTCGCCGAACATCACATCCCACCGAAGGCTGCCGTCTCGCGCTGCTCGCAATACCCGATCCGCCGATGCGCCGCCGATCTCTCCCGGGACGCCGGTGTTGGGAGCTGCCGGCCCGTCCCAGATCACCCGCCCGAGTCGGTGTCCCCGCATGGTCTCAACGACTGCATCGCAGTCCACACCCGCATCGAACCCGGGACCGAGCGCGACAACAAACGGCGCCTGGCCACGTGTCGTGTCGAGCTTCTGCTTCGCGAGACGTGCATCAACGAGAACCGACATCGGCATCGGGAAGGAAGGAAATTCCGGCGCCACCATCACGGCCACCGATCGTGCATGTGCTGCCTCGATTGCCGACGTCGGTCGAATCGACGCGCACTCCCTCGATTCCGTCGATGGTGATACTGCCGTCCGTGACAGCTGACGAGTACGCGACGGTTCGGCGCACGGTCAGCGGACGCTCAAGCTCCAAGACGACAACCGGGAAACCAACCCGGCGGAGCCGCCAGATCACACCGGAGCCGAGGTCGCCGCCACCGCGGACGACGACGAGATGATTCGTCGGGTCGATCACGGCGCCTCCGCGGCCGCCGCCTCGATGACTTCGGACATGATCGACACGGCGATCTCCTCCACGGTCTCGGCACCGATGTTGATACCGATCGGGACGTGAACCCGGTCGATCTCACCGGCAGGCACGCCGGATTCGATGCAGCCGCTCTCGGGTGGCAGCCCACCTCCGTGTGCTCCCCATCACACCGATGTACCTGGCAGGTGTCTCAAGCAGCAGCGGGACGATCTCGACATCCATGTCGTGGCTTCTCGTGACGACGACGATCGAGGTGTTCTCGTGGACCGGTTCCGCAGCAAGTGCCTCTTCCACCGTTCCCACGAACCGGACCTCCGCGTTCGGCATCGATTCATCGGTGACGAGTTCCGCGCGGTCGTCGGTGGCCACGGTTCGGTACCCCAGCCAGTGGGCAAGATCGACCACGGCTCGGCCGACGTGGCCGCACCCGACGACGAAGATGGTGTGTGGTGGCATGTAGGGCTCCAGTGAGATGGTCATGGTTCCGCCGCAGATCCCCGGGTCGCCGCGTTCCGGGTCCTCCAGCGTGTACTGCTTCAATCGAGTTGCTCCGTCGTCGAGGGCGACGAGCGCGTCGGCTCGAATCAGCGCTTCGACCTGACCGCCGCCGACCGTTCCCGATGTTGTCCCGTCTCCGTAGACCAGCATCTTGGCTCCGGCATGTCGCGGACCGAGCGGGCGGTGTCGACGATCGTGGCCACAACCACCGGTCGCGCCCGACCGACGGCGTCAGACAGCTCCGCGAGGAGCGCGCGGTGGTCGCCGGACCTCACGCGTCCTGGAGCGCTCGCCACACACGTTCAGGCGTGAACGGGATATCGGCGATCCGGACGCCGGTGGCGTTGGCGATGGCGTTGCGCATCGCAGGCGCCACGGCATCTTTCGGGATCTCGGCGATTGCCTTTGCCCCGAACGGTCCGCTCGGCTCCATCGTCTGCACGAGGATGGCCTCGATTTCCGGCATCTCGTCCGAGCGGTAGATCTTGTACGGTCCGAACTGGGCGTTCACCATGCGCCCGTCTTCGTCGTACACCATCTCCTCGCAGTGCCCGTACCCAAGCGCCTGAACCATCCCGCCCTCAACCTGGCCGGCCGCGGTGACCGGGTTGATCGGAACGCCGCAGTCGACAGCCATCACCAGCCGATTGACGGTCACCTGTCCGGTCTCGATATCGACCTCGACTTCCGCGAACTGGGCCGCGTAGGGGGAGGAGATTCTGGAGAGACGTACGACGCGTCAGCCATGATCTGGTGCTGACCCTCCTGGTGGAGTGTCGACAACGCGATCTTCTCGAGCGTTACCGACTGCCCGTCTGCCGACCACGCCGCTCCGTCATGCAGGTCGACCGAATCGGCGTCGACCTCGAGCATGAGCGCCGCACGAGCAACGATCTGGGTGCGAACCAACTCTGCGGCGCGTTTGGTTGCCATCCCAGAGATGTACGTCGTACTCGACGCATACGCACCGACATCGAACGGGGTCATGTCGGTGTCGGAGGAGTAGACGATGATGTCGTCTGTGCCGACACCAACCACCTCTGCGGCGATCTGCGCAAGGATCGTGTCGGAACCTGTTCCCAAATCGGTAGCTCCGACGAGCAGGTTGAAAGACCCGTCATCGTTGATCTTGAGGCTCGCCCCGCCCATGTCGAGGCCGGGGATGGCCGTTCCGTGCATTGCCATTGCGAAACCGAGACCTCGTCGGATGTTCGGCTTGTCGCTCGGGTGCGTCCACTTGAGGTCGTTGCGGCGGTCCCAGTCGATCGCACGTTGACCCTGAGCCACGGCTTCCTCGAGGCCGCTCGACGTTACCAGCGGCATCACGCTGGCATCTTGGTCACCCTCACCGAGTTGAGGGGCGATATCGAGTGGGTCACCGACGTTCGTCCAGTTCAACCGGCGGAACTCGATGGAATCCATCCCGAGATCGTTGGCAATGTCCTCCATGTGAGTCTCGAGGGCGTAGAGCGCCTGTGGAGCCCCATACCCGCGGTAGGCGCCCGGGACCGGGATGTTGGTGTAGGCGACCTTGCAGTCGAATCGCTTCAGTGGCGAGTTGTAGGAGCTGAGCCCCCGCAGACCGGTGACCATCTGCACCGTGAGCCCGTGTGTGCCGTAGGCGCCCGTGTTCGCGACCACCCGCATCTCTTGAGCGGTCAGCATTCCGCTGGCGTCGATGCCGGTCTTGAACGTGATCGTCTGAGGGTGCCGCGTCCTGCTCGACACGAACTCTTCCTCACGCGTGAGTTCCAGGCGGACCGGGCGGCCGGTGGCGATCGTCAGATGACCGACGATGTCCTCGATCAGCATCTCTTGCTTGACACCGAACCCCCCTCCAATGCGGGGTTTGATGATTCGAATCTGCTTCACCGGCAGTCCGAGCAGTGGAGCGACCATTCGCCTCACGTGGAACGGAACCTGCGTCGACGAGGTGATAACGAGCCGTTCGTCGCTGTCCCACGCCGAGATCGCGATGTGGGGCTCGATCGGCGTCTGCTGTACCTGATGGACGCGCATCGTCTGCTCGAACACACGGTCGGCGACCGCGAAGCCGTCTGAGACGTCTCCGGTCTCCGCTTCGATGTGATGGACAAGGTTGTGGGAGGCGTCGTGCGCCCCTTCCATGTCGGGTTCATCGTGAATGACCGGTGCACCATCGAGGATCGCTTCGTTCTCATCGAAGACCGCGGGGAGCACTTCGTACGTGACATCGATCAAATCGATGGCTGCGAGCGCGATCTCCTCCGTGTCGGCGGCGACGGCGGCAACGCGGTCCCCGACGAAACGGACGCGGTCGTCGAAGCTGACCTGGTCGTAGGGCAGCGGGTTCGGGTAGCTCTGTCCGCCAGACGTGTACCGAACGCGAGCCACGTTGCCGTGATGGATGACGGCATGCACACCCGGCAATTCGAGCGCAGCCGAGTCGTCGATGTTGACGATCTTGGCATTGGCGTGAGGGCTGTAGAGGACCTTGGCGATGAGTGTGCCGGCCAGATCAACGTCGTCGGTGAACGCCGGATTGCCCTTGACGAGCTTGATGGCATCAACTTTGGTCTCCGCTTTCCCGACGATGCGGGTTTCCGGGACGTCGCTACTCGGCACCACACGCGGAGCGATGGCCGGGAGATCCGCCTGGGGCGCCTCTGGGCGGTCACCGTCCGTCAGCGAGTCAAGGAAGACCACATCGACGCTCTCGGGGATTCGCCGCGGATCACGGCAGCGGCGTGCAACACGGCGTGCACGGGGCGGAGGTAACCGGTCTCGCGGTCGAGAATTCCGGAGAAGGCGTCTCTGACCTCGTCTTCTGTCGGGTTTGGGCGTCGAGCGATCAGCGCCTTCGCTGCGAGAATCGTCGCAGGTGTCGAGTAGCCCGACTGAATTGCTCCGGTCTCGATGAATGCTGCCTGGATCGGGTGAAGGTTGCCGGGACTGCTGAGGCCTTCGATCGTTTCGACTTCGTGGCCGTCGGCCTGCGCCGCGAGCATCAAGTCGGCGGTGATCAGCGCGCCGTCGACGAGTACGGCAGCTGCTCCGGTCTCGCCGGTCTCCGACCCGAAACGGACACTGTGATAACCGGCCTTGCGGAGAACCGTGCGCAGCGAATCGTGAGGCAGGCAGTCGAGTTCGACCCTGGCGCCGTTGATCGTGAGCGTGATCGTCATGATGATGCACCTCCCGTCACGGCCGCCACAACCCGGTCGGCGAGCACCTGAGCGAGGGCCGTGCGATACGCCGATGTTCCTCGGAAGTCTGGAGGTGGATCGAGGTCGTCGATGTGGTCGGGATCGACGACCATCGGAACGGTCGAGACCCCGGTCATCGCAACGCGGACGGTGTCGCCGTCGTGGTGCGCGATGGCCATGACAATCGGCCGGTCCATCGGGGTGCGAGCCACCCGATCAGCGGCGGCGCGGCCGGATGTGGGGACCGTGACGGCGGTGATGATGGCGCCGTTGAGCAGCCCAGCATCGCCGAGGATGTCATCAAGAGAATGCTCGGTGGGAGGTCCGGATCGGGCGAGTGTCACCCGAGTCCCGAACGCGAGCAGGCCTGCGAGCAGCTCGCTCTCAGGGTCGGCAGTCCCGATGGTCCCTCCGATCGTCGCCATGGCACGAATCGTGCTCGGGGCTTCGCGCTGAGCGAGGTCCCGCAGTGCGGTCGGGATGAGGGCGGAGTCGACGAGGTCCTGGAGACGGCTTGTTGCTCCAATACGAACTGCGTTGCCTTCCACCTCGATTCCTGCGAGGTCGAGCGCCTGGAGATCTACGGCGGTCGAAGCTGCACGATCGGGTGCAGCGTTGACCGTCGTGCC
>CAWEEG010000056.1:0-9686 GCA_963808015.1 uncultured Actinomycetota bacterium | reverse complement strand
ACCCAGGGTTGTAGGCGTCCTATTTGGCGTCGTCAGCCCGCGGAACGAACTCCCGAATGCGAGCGATCTGAGTCCAGGAGCCGACGAACCGTGTCGATGACCTCACTCGGGTGCTCCGTGACGTCGCTCCACGTGAACCGAACGACCCTCCATCCGTGGAGTAGTGCTTGCCGATCACGCTCCCTGTCTCGCTTGAAGGCATCCACGAGCTCGTGCCACCGCCTCGAATCCCACTCGATGGCGAGACCTTCGCGCGGGAATGCCACGTCGAAACGTCTGGTGGGGTACCAAGGAATCGGGAACTCGAATCGCGGCTCTGGTAGACCTCCAAGGCGAAGCAGATCGGCACCGCGTCGTTTGAGCGGCGATCCATTGCGGAGCACCGGATTTCGGTCTTCAAGGATTGACCGAATCTTCCGTATCCCTGGCTTGCCGCGGCGTCCCACCTGATCGACCACCCGAGCAACCTCATCGATAGCGATACGTTGGTCCGCTATCACCGACTCCAACACCGCTGCGAGGTGTCTGCGGGTGAGCAGCGGCGATAGGTCGACGATCGTGCGTGAGATGGTTGTGACTGGGAGTTCAGAAACCTCTTCAATGTGGTCGTCGATGAGATCGTGACACCGATGGACGGTGACGCCGGGGAACACGTGGGTCGTGCGAGAGTGAACAAGGACGGTCGCGACTCCGCGTCTCAGCTTCGGCAAGTCGTGGAGTTCGGCGGCGGCATCGTGTGAGACCACAGCGTTTGGCAGAGCGGTCACGGCAGCGCGAACCAGATTCATGGCACCCGGCATCTCAATGACCTGGTAGCCGAATCGGCCAAGCGGTCGCCATCGACCGTCACGCACCCGCTGATCGATCTGGCCTTGGGAGAATCCGCAGGCCTTGGCTTGGTCGCTCCGAATCGCGCCGCCCTGGCCTGCGGCAATGTTGGCAACGAGTCGATCAGGATTCATTGCGACAAAGTGCCATATCGCTGGTCCGATTTCCAGAGGGTCGACCGATCTTCATTCCGCTGGGCTGGAGACGCCAAATAGGACGTCGCGAACCCTGGGTACGCGGGCCCCGTTCCGCGGGCTGGAGACGCCAATTAGGACGTCGCGAACCCTGGGCGGTCTCAAGTGGTGGTCGCGACGAGTTGGTTGAATCGTTCGGCTGGTGTGTCCCAGTCAAGCGTCTTTCTCGGTCGTCCGTTTAAGAGTCGTGCAATGTGGTCGAGGTCGTCTTGGGTATGGACGGACAGGTCGGTTCCTTTGGGGAGGAACTGGCGGACGAGACCGTTCCAGTTCTCATTCGAACCGCGTTGCCATGGCGAGTGCGGGTCACAGAAGTAGACGGGGATGTTCGTCTCGATAGTGAAATCGGCATGGTCAGCGAGTTCGGTGCCCTGATCCCACGTCAATGACCTCACCAGATGGTCGGGCAGTGTCGTGATGTGCTGCGCGATGCGATCGGTGACATGCTCGCTGGTCTTGTTCTCGAGACGGATCAGCATCCCGAACCGGGTCGAACGCTCCACAAGGGTCGACACCGCAGACTTGCCCTGTTTCCCGTTGACGAGATCGCCTTCCCAATGACCGGGGATGGCACGATCCTCGACCTCGGCAGGCCGCTGCGAGATCATCACCTTGTTGCGGATCTTGCCCTCTTTCGCAGCAGCGCTCCGACCGTGCGCCCGGCGTCGGGTCCGCCCAGAACGCAGCGCAGCAGCGAGTTCGGAACGCAGCTCGCCTTTGGCTTGGACATAGATTGCTTGATAGATCGTCTCGTGCGACACCCACCATGATGGATCATCGGGATGGTCTCTGCGTAACCGGGCAGCGATCTGCTGCGGTGACCACGTCAACTCCCGCAACTCGTCAATAACGATGTCCCACAGCCACGGCCTCGTCTCAACCCAACACGGCCGCTGTCTACGTGCCGCATCGTCAGCGCGTTCATCAGCCCGCCCAGCGCGATACGCGCCCCGGCCGCCATTGCTACGGATCTCTCGCCACACCGTGGAACGATGCCGCCCAATCCGGCCGCCGATCACCGCATCCGACTCACCGCGGTCAATCCCGACACGGATCTCCTCACGCTCACCAAGCGTCAACGCGTCACGGCGCCGCTGTGTCTGTCGTTTCCTCATCGCACGATGATCGTCGATCAGGCGATCCACCGACCGTGGGCCGATCCCCGCCGCCACAGCAGCCTCATCAATCGTCGCACCGCCAGCCAACGCCAACAACGCACAACGCGCCACACGTAACGGGATCCTCGGCGGAGCCATAACTCGCCTCCATGAGTCACCCCGTCGCGACCACCACTTGAGAACAACCTGGGTTCGGGGTTTAGCTCTTGCGGAGGGCCCAGAGGACGTCTCTGATGTCGACGATCCCCAACAGCTCTTCACCGGCCGTCACCGGGAGATGGCGGTACCCCGTCTCGAGCAGCCAGTCCGCCGCCTCTGCGACGCTGACCTCCGGCGGCACCGTATCGGGCGAGTCGGTCATCCAGGTCGTCACCGGATCATCCAAGTCCGCGCCCTCGAGAAACAGCGCGCACGACATCTCGGTCGGTGAGGATCCCGATGACTTGACGGCCGTCAACGACCGCGAGTGCGCCGATGGATCGCGAGATCAGCACGTTGGCAGCGTCGCCGAGGGTCGTCTCTGGACCAACGACGTCGGATGCTCCGCTCACCAGTGCTTCGACCCGCAACGCGACTCCCTTCGGATGCTCTGCAAGTCAGGCTAGCCAACACACACCTGTCGATGTCGGGCCGGTGCTCAGGGAAGCCGCTAGACGAGATCCTGTTCGCGAATCCCGAAGCTCGGATGGCGGAGCCTGCAGAGTGCCAGTTTCTCGAGTTGGCGGATTCGTTCACGCGTGAGGTTGAACTCGTCGCCGATCTCTTCGAGCGTGCGCGGCACACCGTCGTAGAACCCGTAGCGAAGTGCCAGGATGCGGCCCTCCCGCTCGGGCAGACGTTCGATCGACTTGCGAAGACTGTTCGCGATGTCCATCTCTTCGGTCACCCGAACCGGATCGACGGCTTCCTCGTCTTCGATGAAGTCCCCAAGCTGCGCACCATCTTCGCCGATCGGCTGCTCGAGAGAAACGGTGTCGGCAACGCTCAGAGCGAGTTCGACCTTGGTGACATCAACACCGGCTTCTTCAGCAATCTCTTCAGGCTTCGGGTCGCGACCGAGTTCAGCCTTGAGGCTCGCCTGAGCGGCCCGGACCGCAGCGAGAGTGTCGTGCAGGTGAACGGGGATACGAACAGTGCGTGACTTGTCGGCAATCGCCCTCGTTATGGCCTGCCGGATCCACCACGTTGCGTACGTCGAGAACTTGAAACCCTTGCGCCAGTCGAATTTCTCAACCGCACGGATGAGCCCAAGGTTCCCTTCCTGGATGAGGTCGAGGAAGTCGATTCCCGACGTGTTGGCATATCGACGAGCGTTGGCGACAACGAGACGGAGGTTGGCCGTCAGGAAGGCGTCCTTGGCCTCCTGCCCGCGCCGGGCCTGGCGCCGCAAGGCGATCTGCTCGGCACGTCCCGCGTGTTCGCCGGCGTCGAGGCGGTCCTGGGCGGTCTGCCCGGCCTCGATCTTCTGGGCGTAGTCAACTTCCTTCTCGGCCGTCAAGAGTTCGTATTCGCCGATGGCGGTCAGGTACTGGCTGACCAAGTCGGTGGTCAATCGACCTCGTTCATCGGTGAGCTTGCTCCGGTCCCGGTCGCGCCGGGTACGAGTCAGCGTATCGCGGTCAACCCGCTCCTTCGCCTCTTCGCGTTCTCTGGCCACGCGATTCAGGACGGCCTTGCTCGGATTCGAGCCGTTTGTCATCGAGTGATCCTCCACCAACGTCAAGCACTCCACCCGTTCCAGCTTCGTGAAGCGCCACAAAGCGGGAAGCAATTCAATATCACACATCCAGACCGATTTGTGAAGCCCGAATGTTCCGGACGCTCAAAAACCACCGGGTGGTGCATTGCCTCGCTTCGCTGAGGGTACGGAGCATCGGCGCCTAGCGCGACGTCAACGGTCGAGGCGCTCGCACTGCCTGCGGAGGCGGTCGATTCGGGGCCCGAAAGCGCTGCTATCAAAGCCTTTCTCCTCCGCGAGTCGCTCGCAACGACGCTCCAGATCATCGAGCGGCGCCTCACGCTCCTGCGGCGCGTCGGCACCCGGCCGGCGATCCGAGGATGTCCGCGGAACTGGTCGCCATCGAATTCGTCGATCTCCACAATTCCCTCAACTGAAACGGTGCCCACCAAAGAGCCATCTGGAATGATCTCGAACCAATCACCCGAGAATCCGACCAGCATCCCGGCAAACAAGTTGGGGGACACGACGCCGCACTGCTCCTCCGCGCTCCGCCATGCCGACTCGTCGAACTCTCCGTCGACCACGGAACCGGGGACCGAGATCGTGTATCCGGTGGTGAGTCCGACGGACAGCGAGGATTGTCCGCGACGACTGCGCCGCGGAATTGAGATGATCGAGACGAAATGCTTAGATTCCCGAGGTCCATCCGTATCCTCATCGCCGATGTCAACCTCGACCCACCTTCCTCTCTGTGTGTACTGCGGAACCGCCCGTTCGGCGGACGAGACGCGCTGTCCTCAATGTGGTCGCCCCTGGATCGATGTACGTGTCGGATCCCCCACCGCGGCGCAGGACCAAGCCCGGATACCCGCCATGGTTGGCGGCGCTTCAGCGGCCGCGAGTACGACGCTGTCGCCGGACACCGCGGTCGACGACCACACACCCGACGACTCCCCTGCCGACAGCGCACCTCTCGCTGCCACCACCGCCGCAGCCACCACCCTTGACGACACACCGACAGAACGTTCACTCGACGAAGGTACGGCCGACAGCACCGCGATCGCTACTGAGCCAGCCGAGGACACCTCGAGCGACGCCGCCCTGCCGGCGGCCACGGTCGATGACTCCGTCGCCGCCACTCAAGACGACGCCACCTCCACGCTCGCCGACACCACCCTCGCACCGTCATCACCAACAACGGAAGCGGAAGCCGACGTCGTTCCCCCGCCCCCGGCGGCCGCCGAGGAGGAGACACCAGGTGTCGATCCGAGCCAGCGGTTCGTATGGCTGATACCGGCGCTGATCGCAGGTGCGGCTGTCATCGTGGTTGGCCTCTTCGGGCTTGGATTCCTCGACAACGAGAGTGAACCGACAACTGCCCCGGTGGCGTCTGCAGCCCCAGTCCCGACCACTGCGGCTCAGACAACCACCACGCAGGCACCCACCACAACGGCTGCCCCCAGCACGACGACCACCTCGACAACGATCCCCGGTCTCTCGTCAATCGAATCTGTTGGCAACGCGATCCCGATGTCGTCGCTCACACTGAAGGCAGGCGGGATCGGTCCATTGGTGATCGGAGATGCCGCTCCGGATGCCGTCGGACGTCTCGTGGCCAGTCTTGGCCGACCTGAGGAGATCGGCGCCGGCGATGAGGAGTTGGGCCTGTGCGAGGGTGAGGACGGTCGATTCGTGCGGTGGGCTGGCCTCACCGTCGTCGTGGCGGGCACACTCGAGGATGGAGTGTTCGCCGGATACCGCTTTGAGGAGCAGGCAGTGCCAACCATGCACCTCGACCTTGCAACGCCATCGGGACTTCGCGTCGGCGACCCAGTCTCGGCGCTCAACGAAATCTACGCCGCATACAAGATCGACTACGTCTCCGATGGTGGAATCGACCTGTTCGCCCTCTCAGATGAACAGGGCCTGCTGCTGTGGGGGCCAGTCTCATCGATCGAGGATTCTGGACGCGTTCAAGGGATCCACTCCCCCGACGCCTGCTCATCGTAGGGCCGATAGCCGTTCCTCAAACTAGGATTGCACCGTGCGCATCCGACGACGGGGGTTCGAGTGAATTCCGCAGACACACCGTGGTGGCGTCGCGTGTTCTCCCCCGCGAACGTCATCTCTGTTACCGCGGGTGTGATCGTGTTCGTGCTCGGCCTGATGGCGTGGAACACCAACCGCGGTGTGTTCGTGGCGGCCCTTGCCGGCGCCATCGTCACCGGTGTGGTGTGGCTCATGTGGTGGTACGTCGCCGGCCCGTCCGATATCGATCGACTGCTCGGTACTCCACGCCTCGGAACCATCCCAGACAACAACACAAGCCCGGCGCCAACCCTCGCTGACACCTCGTCGACCTCGAGCAGGGCCTATCGCGAAGTGCTGTCCGAAATCGAGGGACGGACCAGTGGGCACGTCCTGCTTGTTTCGTCTCCTGCCCCCGGTCAGGGTGCCTCAACCGTCGCTCTCAATCTCGCCGTGGCGGGGACACAACGCGGCCGACGGATTGCCCTGATCGACGGCGACATCGAAGGGGACGGTGTTTCCCGATTCCTCTCGACGGGTAGCGAACCGGGCCTCACGGACCTTGCGGACGGCGCCGCCACACTTGCGGATGCCTCGAGATTGTGGACCATCGGTCAAGACAGCGTCCTTCCGGTTGTGCCCTCCGGATCGTCGACCCTTCCCTCAGAAGCCGCTCTGGCCGGACCCGGACTGGCCGGTTCGATCGAACAGATCGCCGAGCGTGCCGATGCGGTTCTGATCGACGCTCCACCGATCGCTTGGGACGGGGCCACGGTCCCACTTGCCGTGCACGCCGACGGCACCGTCCTCGTCATCACCGAGGGCGCAACCGACACGAGCATCGCCGACGCTCGTGACCGGCTTGCCACCGCCGGGGCACCGGTCATCGGCTACGTCGCGAACCGCTCCGTGCCACCGACGTTCTGGCGGATTCCATTTGTCCGGATGCTCAAGCGCATCGCCGTCACATTCGCCGCTATCGCCATTGTGTATTCGGCATTCACGGCATTCCAGATCTACGACTCGTGGTCGAACGTTGACCGGAAGCCCCTCGCTACGTCCGAAGCAGGACAGGCGCTGCCCTCGACCTCGACCCCGCCCGTGCCCGATGTCGTCGCAGACGACGACCCGGACGTTCAACCCCTTGAAGACGTCGTGGTTGCAGCACCGACGATCGAGGGCGCGTACCGTTCGCTGCTGCTCATCGGTAGCGACGAGGCAGCCGACCTCGCCGATGTCATATTGCTCACCGTTCTGCCTGCGGATGATGATCTTGCACCATTCATGGTGTCACTCCCCCGTGATCTCTACGTCCCGAACCGATGCACGAACGGCTACGGGCGAATCAACACGGCCTACCGCGATTGTGGTGATGTCAACGCACCCACCATGCTCGCCCTCGCGGTCGAAGACTTCACCGGTATCAAGGTCGACAACTTCGCACTCTTCAGCTTCGGCGGCTTCGAGCAGGTCATCAACGGAGTTGGTGGTGTCGAGATCTGCTCGGAGTATCCATTGCGCGACGCGAAGTCGTACCTCGACTTCCCCGGCGGGTGCGTGAACGCAGATGGAGCAATGGCGCTTGCATGGGTCCGTTCGCGCAAGACCCAACAGTTGGTCAACGGCAGTTGGCGCTCAGTCCCGGGAGCGAGCGACCTCCTGCGCAATGAGCACCAGCAGGATGTCCTCATCAAGCTTGCGACCAAATTGAGAACATTCGAGTCACCAACCGATCTCTCGAGCAAGATCGAGGAGCTCTCGAACGCCTTCGTCGTCGACGACGGGCTCAGTCTCTCCGACACCCTCTCCCTTGCGTGGAGCCTCCGAGACATCGATGTCACCACGATCCAGAGGCTTGTGGTGCCCGTGAAGCTCGGGCGCACGACCTCAGGCCAATCGATCCTCCGAGCGACGAAACCGTTTGACGAGGTGCTCGAGGAGTTCTATCCGGAGCTTCTCGTTGTCGAAGTTGACGATTTCGGTGCTGCCGCCTCTTCGATCCGATAGGTCGGCGTTCCTCGAAGAGTTCACCGTCACCGACTCCCCTTTGGCTCGATCCGCTTGCGCCGCTGCCACGTCAGGCGGTCGCAGCTTCCGGCCCTTCGGTCGCAACCGCGTGAGCCGCTGCGCGCTTGCGGTCCCTCCAACGGAAGAACAGCAGCGTCAAGCTGAGCATGACAATGGGCAGGAGGATCGCCGAACCGCTCCTTAGCATCGTCCGACCAATCACCTCGATGACGATGAGCGGCGAGAGCACAACGGCTACCACCATCGGCGGCAGCACAACGTCAAGCATCGAAGCGACCCAACCGGAGAGGTCCTCAACAGGCGACGGCGGCTCCGGCGCAGCCGCGGCCGTGCCGAACATGGCGTCCTCTGGGGGCATCACCATCGCGAACCCACCGTCCCCTCCACTCGATCCGCTGTCCGGCGCCACGATCGCGACAGCGACCGTGGTTGTTGTAGATGTAGCCGGGATCGTCGTCGTGGTTGAGCTCGCTGGCACGGTCGTCGTCGTGCTGGAGGTTCCCGGGACGCTGGTCGTGGTGGAGCTACCGGGAACAGTCGTCGTGCTGGAAGCTCCCGGAATCGTGCTGGTCGTGGTTGTTGTGGTCGTGGGAGACGTCGTGGTTGTTGTGGTCGTGGGAGACGTGGTGGTCGTTGTGGTCGTTGTGGTCGTGGGAGACGTCGTGGTCGTTGTGGATGTGGTCGTCGTCGAAATGGGCTGGGTAGTGGAGGTCGTGGTCGGCGCCGAACCCGGATACTGGAGCGCGTCGACTACGGCGAGTTCGGCAACCATGCTCGCTCGGAGCACGGGGAGGGCCGCGTGTGCCGCTTCCCACACTTCATCGGACCAGGTCTCATTTCGAATCATCCTCAGCGCGTCAGCCGCCGCGGTCTGTGTGTCCCGGATCAGGCTCGCTGCTGCCGCCTGCATCGCGTCGAACTCGGCCTGCGATTCCGCGCTGGGGGCCTCGGCGACGAGCCCATCGGCTATCGCCGCCATCGTGTCCTGGGCGGTTGACAGGATCGAGGCAATCAACGCCAGCGTCGCTGCATCGTCGTATAGCGCCGACGCCGCAGATAAGAGCGCTGACTCGCTCGGCCTTGTCTCGGCCTCGGCCGACTCGCCACCCCCCGGTTTCGCAGCCTCAGCGACGCCCGACCCGGCGATGGCCACAACAACCGCCACAGCAACGAATACCGCCCACCATTTACGCATAGTTAGTTTGTCGGCATTTGGCACGGAATTCTTGATCACCCCAGCAATCAGATTCTGCCATCGCCAATCGCAGCGCGGTCAAGATCGGAAGCCCAGATGCCGAAGGTAGAACAGTGCAGCAGAGTTCTCGTACCCAGTTCACGAGATGGCGGATCACTCGATCGGTTGGTGACTTCGCGATACTCGCGATAACAGCTGGCGTAGTTATCGGCCTTGTCGCTCTCGCAGTCGTCCTCATCAATCGCGAAGACGCCACACGTGCGGCCGACGACGCCCGCACTGCAATTCTCGCGGAGGGAACACTCAGCGCGGCTGCATCGGTTGAGAACGCAGCCAGCCAGACGGCTCTCGCCGTGACGCTCGCCACGGCGAGTGATGGCGCCGCCCAGGACATCGTGCCAGCGGCCGTTGGTGCGCTCGGCCAGACTGCCGACGAACTGAACCGCAGATTCGAAGTCCTCGCGAACGAACTCACTCCCGCTGAACTGACCGAGTCGACCGAAGCGCTCGCAAGGTTCGAGGCCGCGACTCAAGTGTTCATCGCCGCATCAGTGATCGGAGATGCCGACGCGGTCGAAGACGCCTCATCGGAGCGCACGGCTGCTCACAACGAA
>CAWEEG010000055.1:0-14004 GCA_963808015.1 uncultured Actinomycetota bacterium | reverse complement strand
ATGGGGCGGGCGAAGACGCAAGCCCGCCTCGAACACCAGGGATCCGACGCGCACGCTCCCGCCCACCGGCCGTACATGGTCGCCGGACGTCGCCGATTCGAGAATGCGGACTCGACGATCGGAGATCATCTCGGTTGCCTCGACCGGGACGACGGCGTCGGCACCGGGCGGTATCGGCGCACCCGTCATGATTCTGGCGGCCGTGCCCGACGTCACCGTTGCCGAGGGAAGTGATCCGGCGGCCACATCGTCGACGATGTCGAGTTCGACGGATGGCCGATTGAGATCCGAAGCGACAACTGCGAAGCCGTCCATCGCAGCGTTCTCGAATCCCGGGAGATTCTCCGGGGCGACGACGTCTTCGGCCAAGACCGAACCGACGGCGTCATCGAGAGAGGCTTCGACTACTTCCATCCGGGGCATGCGATCCAGGATCTCGGCCTGCATGTCGGCGAGGCGTCGCATCAATTCGCGACCGTTCTCTCCGAACCGGCAGCCAGCCGGCGGATGTTCGGGATGTGGCGGACGATGACCAGCACAGCAATTCCTGCGGCCCAAACGAGCGCCCATCCGCGATAGCCGGAGAGAGCGAGACCGGGACGTAGAGGACCATCGCTCCGAGCGACGCGATCGATGCCACCTTGAAGGCGAGGGTCACGATCAGCCAGAGTATCGCGAGCACCAATCCGAAGACCGGAGCGAGGTAGACCGCGGCCCCGATTGCCGTGGCCACACCCTTGCCGCCCCGGAATCGGTACCAGATCGGAGCGATGTGTCCGAGAACAGCGGCGAACGCACATGCAACTGCCAGCGTCTCCGCGGACATAGAACTGCTGATCGATCCGGCCCACATTGTTCCGATCGCGGCTGCCGCCGCACCCTTGGCTCCGTCGCCGAGCAGAACAAGACCAGCGGGGCCCTTCCCGAGCGAGCGCAAGACGTTCGAAGTGCCTGGATTTCCACTGCCCACGCTGTAGATGTCGACGCCGAGCATCCGCGGAACGATCACTCCGAAGTCGATCGAGCCGATGAGATACGCAATTGCGAGGGGGATGAGAACGTCCATTGAGAGAAGTTTATGCGACCGATGGAGCGAAGAACCTTCCGCATCGCCACACAACGCGCAACAATGGAAGAGATCCCTCTCCGCGGATAACCGAACGCAGGCCCCCCACCATTCCCCCTGCTTGCGTAAGGCGACCGCGGGGAGGGGTCACTGAACGAACCTCTTCCATCGATCTCCGAGACTCGATACATTCGATCCGTGTTCTGGCTGACCCGGCCTCCCTACCTGCGATGGGCAGCCGCCGTCGCGGTCGTCGTCTCCGCGTTCCTGTGGGATCTGCGGGGCAGCAGCGACATTCTCTATCCGTTCGCTTCGAGCGCGATCGCAGCCGGGGCGCCGATCACGGAGTTCGACGTCGACTGGCGTCGTGTCCCCGAGGGGACGATGGCCCTCCCCGATCTCTCCAGCCCGGTCGCCGCCCGAGACGTCCCCGCGGGGGAACCGATCGTGCCGTCCGCGGTGGCCGGAGCCACGACGATCCCGGAAGGTTGGTGGTCGGTTCCCGTGCCGCTGCCGGCAACCGCCATGCCGGGAACTCCTGTTCACCTCATCGACGCGACCTCAGGCTTCGAGACCGACGGCATCGTCGTGGCGGCGGGAGGTGACGACCTGATGTCGTTCGAGGTCTCGGGGCTGGCAGCCGTACCACCCGACGCCGCCACGCTGATCGCCATCGCTGCCCGCGAAGGAACCTTGGTCATACTCCTTGAGCCATGAGACGCTCCTAACCTGCCCCCAATGCTGAACGCCATCCTGTGGGGAGTGATCCAGGGCCTCACCGAGTTCCTCCCGATCTCCTCGAGCGGACACCTCGTCCTCATTCCTGCCCTGCTGGGACGCGATGGCCCCGACCTCGCAACGTCTGCGATGCTTCACCTCGGCACGCTGGCCGCCGTGCTCGTGTACTTCCGCAAGGACCTCGTGGAGATGGCCCGGTTCGATCGAGCCGGTCGCCGGATGATCACGATCATCGTCATCGGCACGATCCCCGCGGTGATTCTCGGTCTGGCGTTCGAGAGCAAACTCGACGAACTCACCGAGCGACCGTCCGTCGTGGCCGCCATGCTGATCGTCACGGGCCTCATCCTCCTCGCCACGATGCTCCTCCGACCGGGCGACCGGACCACCGAAGAACTCACCCCCACCGACGCCGGGCTCATCGGCCTCGCCCAATCGTTCGCGCTGATCCCCGGAGTCTCGCGATCGGGCATGACGATCTCGGCAGGACTCGTTCGCGGGATGCAGCGAGTCGAGGCAGCGCGTTTCGCCTTCCTTCTCGGCATCCCGGTGATTGCGGGTGCCGGACTCCTCTCGGTCGCCCGGGCGGTCTCCGATGGGTCGGGGATCACGGTGGCAACCGTCGTCGGCATGGTGGTGGCGGCAATCACCGGCTACTGGGCGATCGCATTCCTCCTTCGCGTCATCACCAGGGCCGGACTCGCCCCCTTCGGGATCTATTGCATCGCGTTCGGCGCCATCGCACTCGTGGCGCTGTAGGTCGTCGGCCACCGGCAGGACCGCTGACACCACGTTCCAGACCTGGGCTCGTTCATTAGCGCACAAGACGGGCATACTTCCCCGACCCCTCCCTCTACAACGAAGGCACCGGAGAGGACGACGATGTTCAAACGCAAAACCAAGGCACAAAAGATCCACCGCCTCAACGAGCTCCAGCCGATGGTTGCCTCCGGCCGTCCGGTGCTGATCAACTTCTTCCAAGTCGGCTGCGCACCGTGTCAAGTGATGGACGGAATCGTCAACGAACTGGCCCGTGAATACGGCGAGACGGCGCACGTCGTCAAGGCCGACATCGGCAAGGTCCCGGGCGCGATCGAAACGTACAAGATCCGTTCGACACCCACGACCGTCGTGATTGCGCGGCCGCCGGACAAGATGTCGAAGAAGGCTCGCGCGAAGGCGCAGGGCACCAAAAAGCGGATGACGGCACGGCCGACGCAGCGCTGGCGCGCATCCGGACTCGTGATGAAGGACCAACTCCAGCGTGTGCTCGAGTCAAACGGCGCCCGCCGCATCGAGGCGTAACTCCGAGGTCTCGGATCTGGGATCTCGTGTCTGCCTACGCGTGCCCCGGTGGTTTCGGGATCGACGCGAACGCCTGACGGCGGGCCTCGATGATCTCGTACCCGATCTGCTCGATGCTGTCCATCAGCCACAGATACGCTGCCTTGCCGGGACGGAAGTCGGCCTCGGCCATCCCCTGGATCCGCCCCTGCTCCTGGAGTTGTTTCACGCGACGGTGATTGTCGACCGGATCCAGCGTGTACACACCGAGCGTCTTCCCGCCGTTCTGGTTGAGGATCGAGAAGCACGGCACGTCGGACGGACCGTCTGCGATGTAGACCATGTGTCGGAGCGGCACCCGTCGCTCTTGTTCCCCGATCCTGGCATTGACGTCAACGTCCGAGTTCCGATTGATGCCTTTGTTGATCTCGAAGAGCGCCCGTGTCTTGGCGGTGTTGTCGATCGTGTATCCGAGGTGGGTGACCGGCGAAGGGGCGGCCGCCACAGGGAGCTGGTCGAGGTAGCCGGCCGGAGCCGGGGTTTCGATGAGGGTGTTCGCCCACACGCCCTCAACGTGATCTGCGAACACGCTGCCCTCGATCATCGGCAGGATCCCGGTCGATACAACGTAGTGTTCGACCTCGATTCCCTCTGCGGCAAACTCGGGGATGTCTTTGACGCGTTGCCGGGTCTCTTCGAGGAACTCGGGCATTCCGGGAGCCGGCACCAGGTCGGCACCGAGCTCGAAGAGTCGCTCGTTCGTGAGGTCGTCGAAGATACCCTCACGAACGTACGTCAGGAGGTGTCCGAGGTAGGCGATGTCTCGCTGGATCCGAATCCCCTGCCGCTGGTAGTACTCGACAAGTCCGTCGACCTCCGCCCAGAAGACAGCAGGATCAACGTCGTACTTCTCGAAGATGGGGTCCTGCATGTTCCCCGGTATGAGTGTTCGGTCGAAGTCCCAGACCAGGGCGATGACCGTTTGGGTGTAGAGGGGAACCGGCATGGTTGTGAGGTTAGGACTCTTGCGGACCGCTGAGCGAGCCCATCAAGCCGTTTCGAAGGCCCCGAATGCGACCCCGTCCTCGGATGCCCACCATCCCTGAAGATGGCATGGCGTGCCCCGCAGCCCTTCATGGGCCTCGCCGAGGCGATCGAGAGACACAAGGACGATCGTGGCAAACCCCTTTGAGGCGAGAGTCCAAGTGGCCGGTGCGATGGCAGCGGCGTCGACGTCTACGTCGAGGACGATCTCGACGGTGCGGTCGGCTGCGCCAACCACGGCGCGGAGCGCCCCAAGGTCGGACGGGACGGAGAGGAGCTCTGCGAGCGGCATCTCAGTGGCCAGATCGCAGCGACGCGCGTAGACGTCGAGTGTCGCTGCCGCTACGCGATCAACATCAGTGATCGTCGATTCTTGTACTGCTACCGCCATGAATCCCCTCCGTGTGTTACACGAGTGTAATTCGATGGAACCCTTGAAGCAAAAGGAATTCGGCAGCGACGCAGCAACAATTCACGACATGCCGGGAGGAGCCGGCTGCCGGATCGTCCCTGCCGAAACGGCGGCAGCCCCTCGCCCGGCCTGCCACATGAGCGTGCCGGGGCTATCGTCTCAATTCGTCAAGGAGCACCAGATGCAGCGCGAACTCATCAAGCACGTCCTCAATCGAGAAGACTTCGGGACCACCGTCACCGTGGCCGGGTGGGTCAGAACTCGGCGGGATTCGAAGGGCGGTTTCTCGTTCATCGAACTCACCGACGGGTCGACGATGACCGGCCTCCAGGCCATTGCCGACAACGACCTGCCGAACTACGAGACCGACGTTCTCAGCCTGACGATTGGGAGCTCGGTCCGGATCACCGGCATCCTCACCGAATCACCCGGGAAGGGGCAACGCGTCGAGATCAAGGCGACCGAGGTTGAGCCGTTCGGCCTCGCCGACCCCGAGGTCTACCCCCTCCAGAAGAAACGCGTCTCGTTCGAGCACCTACGCGAGATCGCACACCTGCGACCCCGCACGAACACAATCGGGGCCGTGGCGCGGGTGCGCAACGCGCTGTCGTACGCCACCCACCGGTTCTACCAGGACCGCGACTTCCTCTACCTCCACACCCCGCTGATCACAGCGAGCGATGCCGAGGGTGTCGGCGAGATGTTCCGCGTCACCACGCTTGATCCGGCCTCGCCACCACGCAACGAAGACGGAGCGGTGGACTACACCCAGGACTTCTTCGCCCAGGCGGCGTTCTTGACGGTCAGCGGCCAGCTGAGCGCCGAGGCCTACGCCCTCGCCGTCGACCGCGTCTACACGTTCGGCCCCACGTTCAGAGCGGAGAACTCGAATACCCGCCGGCATCTTGCCGAGTTCTGGATGATCGAACCGGAGATGGCGTTCGCCGACATCCACGACGACAGCGATCTCGCCGAGGACTACGTGAAGTACCTCGTGCGCTATGTGCTCGACCACAACGAGACGGACCTCGAGTTCTTCAACCAGTGGGTGGACGAGGGGTTGCTCGACATGCTGACGTCGGTGGCGGACAGCAGCTTCGAGCGCATCACCTACACCGAGGCCGTCGATCTCCTGGTGAAGTCCGGCGAGACGTTCGAGTTCCCTGCGGCATGGGGTGAAGACCTGCAGTCGGAGCATGAGCGGTATCTGACCGAGAAGGTGTTCAAGAAGCCGGTGATCGTCATCGACTTCCCCTTCGACTTCAAGGCCTTCTACATGCGGCGCAACGACGACGGCAAGACCGTCGCTGCCATGGACGTGCTCGTCCCGGGCATCGGCGAGATCGTCGGCGGCAGCCAGCGCGAGGAGCGGCTCGATGTCCTCGCCGACAGCATGCGCCTCAAGGGCATGGACGAAGAGCACTACTGGTGGTACCTGGACCTCCGTCGGTTCGGCAGCGCCCCGCATGCCGGCTTCGGACTGGGGCTCGAACGAGTCGTTCAGTTCGCGACGGGGATGCAGAACATCCGCGACGTCATCCCGTTCCCGCGTACACCGCGCAACGTCGAGTTCTAGGCGTTCCGGCTACGGGGCCGACACCACGTAGTCGTCGGTTTCGTCGTCCCAGAGCAGGTCGACGTAGCCACTCGCCGCCGCGGCCTTGACGAACTGGAGGAAGCCGGAGTAGCCGAGAGCCTTCTCCGAAAAGCCGCTGTCCTGCTTGCGTAGCTCGTTCTTGAGTCCGGACAGCGCCACGACCGACCCGCCGGAACCGAGGTTGGCGACGGCGTCGTGGAGTAGGCCGAAGCCGGCCTCCTCTCCCCTGCCGGATTTCGGGAACCGAACGGCCGGATCACCCTGGGAGTCCTCGTAGTCGAGTTCCACGACCCCTCGGTCCGCCAGATGCCGCATGAGTTCCCCGAAAGCTCGGAAGCCGTAGTCGGTCTCGGTGAACGTGGAATCCTTGCGGAGCAGCGCCCGTTTGAGGCTCGATGCCCGGACGTCGCCGTTCCCGGCGCGGATGAGCCCGGCCAGCGTCGGGACGATGAGGGCATCGGGTGACTCGGTTGTCGCAGGAGCCGGCTTCTCCGCCTTTGGACGCTCTTTCTTGGGCTTGCGATCGGGAACGTCGACTCCGGAGAGGTTCTCGTAGAAGAGAAACTCGTCACACGCAGCCGGGAGCAGCTTCGACGTCGATGCCTTCAATCCGACGCCGACGACTCGTCGGTTCAGCTCGCGAAGTTTGTGCACCAGCGGGGTGAAGTCAGAATCGCCGGTGCAGAGAACGAACATCGTCACGTAGCCGCGCTCGAACGCGAGCTCCACCGCATCCACCGCCATCTTGATATCGGCGGCGTTCTTCCGAACCGCACCCTTCCGCTGGGGAATCTCGATCAGCTCGACCTGGTTCACCGTGAGCATCTGCCGGTCCTTCTCGAAGTAGGTCCAATCGGCGTAGGCACGGCGAACAACCACACGGCCGCGCTCGGCGAGGGCGTCGGCCACCGGCTTGAAATCAAACTGGATGCCGAGGTCCTCCCGTGCGCCGATCGCGAGGTTCTCGTAGTCGATGAACAGGCCGATGCGTTCTTCTTCCATACCCGCAGCGTATCAGGCGGCGCCTTCGGCGGTTCGCCACTCGTCGAGCGTGCCATCGATCCAGTCACGGCAATGCTCGAGGATTTCCACGGGAGACTCGCCAACCGCCCTGAGGATCGGCTCACCAAAACGGATGCGGACCGACGCGCCGTACGGGACCGGGAACATGTTCTTCTGGAACACCCTCCATGAGCCTTCGATGACCGCCGGGATGACGGGGAGATTGGGCGCGGCCTCCATGATCGCGGCGAGTCCGCCGACCCGAAACTCGCCGAGTTCACCCGTTCGAGAGCGGGTTCCCTCGGGGAATATCACGACGGAAACATCGCGGCGCTCGGCTTCGGAGGCCATTTCGGCGATCGCATCCATCGCCTGGTCTCGGTGGTTCCGATCGATGAGCGCATTGCCGCCGTACCGCAGGTTGAGAGACACGCTCGGAAGGCCGCGCGCGAGTTGCTTCTTCGCGACGTACTTCGGATAGTTGCGGGGAAGGAGCCCTCCGAAGATCGGCACGTCGTACATCGACTGGTGATTCGAGACGAAGATGTAGCCGGCGTTGGGAGAGAAGCCGGCGGTCCCCTCGGTCACCACCTTGATCCCTGCGATTCTGAACACACCGATCAGGGTCCGCTGCAGGCCCGCCATGACCTTCTCGAACGGCCGCTGCCCGAACGGGAGTGCACACAGGCCGATCAAGTGAAACACGCCGAGCGTCAGGCCGAACGCGGCGACGGTGGGGATCGTGAAGATCCAGTCCCTGACTTGTTTCATGGTTCGCTCGTTTCGCTCTGCAGGAAGCTGATGAGTGCTTCGTTGACCTGCCGGGGTTGTTCTTGTTGCGTCCAGTGTCCGCTGTGACTGATGTCTGCGACTTCGAGATTCGAGACCCAGCGTTCCATGCCGGTCGCGAGCATCGGAGGCAGGATCGGATCCCGATCAGCGGTGATCATCAGCGTCGGCTGGGTGATCGGTGCGTTCGCGAGGTGCTCCGTGACAGCGGCGTTCGCGTCGATGTTGCGGTAAGGCCCGAGGGGTCCGAACAGCCCCCCAGTCACGAAGGCGTCGCGATAGACAGCGAATTCGTCGTCGGTCATGAATTCGCGATCGGCTGCGATACCGAGGTAGATGGTGCGGAGCCACGCGTCGGGATCGGCCTCGAACGCTGCTTCGGTTACGCCGGGCTCCTGGAACCCGAGGACGTACCCGAACCGATCGGCGAGCTTCTCGCGAATGACCTCGGTCGATGGGAACCCGGCGCACCAGCCGCGATACGGCACGTTCAGGCTGACCACCCTCTGGACACGTTCGGGGTACATGAGCGCCGCCGTCCACACGACGATGCTTCCCCAGTCATGGCCGACAAGCGTCGCTCGCTCGAGGCCGAGGACATCAAGCAGCCCGACGGCATCCGCGACGAGGTTCGTCAGGGCGTATGCCTCGATGTCTTCCGGCTTCGAAGAGTCGCCGTAACCCCGCTGGTCGTAGGCGATCGCCCGGAATCCGGCCTCGGCAAGGGCCGGGATTTGGTGCCGCCAGGAGAAGGCCAGCTCTGGGAAACCGTGGATCATGACCACCGGGTCGCCGCTCCTTCGTCGACGACTGCGAGCTGTACACCGTTGACAGCATGGAGGGTTCGGTCCATACGTTGAGGCTAGTGCCCCGGACCGGTTGGGACCGTTCCGTGGGCCGACAGCGCCGCATGGGAGTTGGAGACGTCCCATTCGTGTCTCCAGAACCGCTGAGCGACTCCCTGATTCCGCGGGCCCACAGCGCCGCATAGGAGGTGGAGAACCCTGGGTTCGTAGCGCCAGCCATTCCGCGGGCTCACAGCGCCGCATACGGAGTGGAGAACCCTGGGTACGCGAAATGACCGCCTCGCGCCGAAGGGGGGACACGGCACGAGGCGGTCGACCCGGACGACCGGCGGTTGGGGCCGGCGGTCGCCCGCAGCCCACCGGTCCGGGCTGTGGGAGGAAGGAGGGGGGAGAGTGCCGCCCGGTCCGGTGAACATCTGACTGCATGGTCCTCACAGGGCGGACAGGCACACAAGTGCCTCCCGACGTGTGGCGTGACCGACCTTCCCAAGCCCGTCACCGAAGAACCTTTCCGATGGTATCGAGAGGCCCAGATAGCGACACCGATCTGGATAAGGGAAATCCCCGAGCTAGATCCCGGCTCTGAACCGGTCCTCCGGGATCTCGACCAACACCGCCGATCCCTTTGCCGTCACGGTCCCATCGACCGAGAGATCGGTCTCCACGATGACCTTCCGGCCCTTGATCTCAACGAGCCGGCCGCTGAGCACCATGGCCGCCAGCGGCGTCGGCAGGAGGTAGTCGACCTCGAGGCGTGCCGTGACGAACCGAGGTGATGGTTTGCTCCCAACACCTTTGCCGTCCCGCTGCATCGAGAAGATCGCCGCCGATCCGGTCGAGTGGCAATCGATGATGGAGGCGACCAGTCCGCCGTAGGTATACCCCGGGATCGCCGTGTGGAAATCCTCCGGGGTGAATTCGGTCACCGTTCCATCGTCGACCGGCCGAGTCTTGATCTGGTGGCCGACTTCGTTGAGCCGCCCACACCCGTAGCAATGCGCTACGTCATCGGGGTACGTGTCCTGAACAGCAGGGGCCTCACCCATCGTTCTTGCCATCGGGAATACCTGGGCCGAGATCCACATCGGATACGTCCCCGGCCGGCGTGAATCCGAAGACATAGCCGTAGAAGGCGAGTTCGGTTTCGAGGCTGCGGATCACGTTTGCTGCCTGGCGGAACCCGTGACCCTCCCCCTCGTATTCGATGTGCACGTACGGGATACCACGCTCCGCAAGCGCCTCGGCGATAACCACGGCCTGGTTTGGTGGCACCACCTTGTCCTCAAGACCCTGGAACAACGCCACCGGCACCCTGATCTGATCGACCGAGTAGATCGGCGACCGCTCGCGCCACACGACGGGATCGGTGCCGATCAGGCGGCGTTTCGTATCGAGACTCGAACTTGTGGCTGTCACCCATCAGCATCTCGAGGTCGGCGATGCCGAAGTACGACGCACCCGCCGCGAACGAGTCCCGGAACGCAAGTGCCGCGAGGGTCGTATACCCACCGGCGCTGCCGCCGCTGATGGCGAGCCGGTTGCCGTCAACCTCGCCGATCGATGCCAGGTACTCGGCGGCCGCGACCGGCGTCATCAACGTCAACGACACCCCACTGTCCTTCGAGCTTCTCGCGGTACACCCTGCCGAATCCGGTTGACCCGCGATAGTTGACATCAACAACCCCAAAGCCACGAGACGTCCAGAACACCGTCTCCGGCTTGAGCACCGGCGAGACACTCGAAGTGGGACCGCCGTGAATGTGAACGATCAGCATCGGACGCTCTCCGGGTGGACCTTCGAACTCCGGGTTTGCGGGCGGGTAGTAGACGGCGTGGGCGATGTCGTCATTGGTTGTGGGAAAGCTGACGACACGTGGTACTGCCACATAGCCGGCATCGACGATCGACGGATTCGACCGAACGATGGTCATCGATCCGGAGCCAGCATCGAACTCAACGATCGCGGACGGTCTGTCGGGCCTGGCGCCGACGAACCAGACTGCGCTGTTCGCCGTCGGTGATGAGGTGATAGCCGTAGTCCGAGAATCCCAAGTCGATCCGCTCAAGGACGCCATCGGCATCGATGATCCCGAACCTGCTCCGGCCGCTGTCGTAGAACGAGGTCAGCGATCCTCCCGTCTGACAGGAACCCGTACCACGACTCTCCGAAGACCCACGCCGGGCCCGCGAACTCCGCCTCCATCTCGAGCACCGGCGCCGTTTCCGAACCGTTGTATCGATAGAGGTTCCACCATCCAGTGCGATCGGAGGCGAAGACGAGGGTCCCGTCCGGTGCCCACTCGGGTTGCACGATCGACTCGTTGTCTCCGCCTGCGATCACCTTCCGATCGCCCGTGCTTCGCAGCGTCCGCGACCACGAGCCGGGTCCCATCCCACGGCATGTTGGGATGGTCCCACTCGATCCATGCCAATTGCGCGCCGTCGGGAGACAATCGCGGTGTTGAGTAGAAATCGCACCCCGACGCAATCACATCAACCGTGCCGTCAGCACCGATCGTGACCAGTTCATTGACCGCTTCACCCTCTGCCGGGTGGGTCTCTCGCACCGCAATCAAGGAACCACTGCTCAATCGAGCAACATCGGCATAACGAACCGACTGTGGTCGTGGCGGTTCGGCCGTCAAGGGCGTTGCAGACCCGTCGGACGCCACTCGGTACAGCCGCTGATCGCCGAACTCCGAATAGACGAGATCTCCAGACTCGATCCGATACGGAGCGCCCCCGTACTCGTGCGCCATGGTCCGCACGTTCGCGGTGTCGGGCAGCACGTCCCCGATCTCGCCGGCATCAGTCCGACGAACGAGGACAGCGCGGCCGCCCTCGGACGGTCGCGACTCGAGCCAGTACAACGTCCCTTCGTTGTACTGGAGGTCAGAGAAACGAACGATGTCGGCGACGGTATCGGCCGCGCCAACCGGCGACTCCCAGGAGCCGTAGGGTGCTGTGGTGCTCATCTCCTGATGGTAGGCCTCAGCTGTACATCGCCTCGATCTCGTCGGAGAAGTGGTCGCGGACGACCTTCCGCTTCACCTTAAGCGTCGGTGTCAACTCACCGTGCTCGATCGAAAGCGGCTCCTCGAGGATCGCAAACTTCTTCAACTGACGCACACGAGAGCTGGAGGCATTCACCTCGTCGACAGCTGCCTGCACCTTGGCCTGGACCTCATCGTCGCTCATCCCCTCTGCAGCCTCTGGGTCGATCGAAACGAGTGCCGTGAGGAATGGCCGCTGGTCGCCGATGACCACAACGGTTGCGATCAGCGGGTTCGTCTGCAACGCGGTCTCGATCAGCGAAGGAGTGACGTTCTCGCCACCGGCAGTGATGATGATGTCCTTCTTGCGATCGGTAATGAACAGGAATCCGTCGTCGTCGATGTGACCAACGTCGCCGGTCCTGAGCCACCCATCGTCGCTGAGCGCCTCAGCTGTGGCATCGGGGTTGCGGAGGTATCCGAGGAAGACGTTCGGACCACGCGTGAGGATCTCACCATCCTCCGCGATAGCCAACTCGACACCCGGTACTGCAGAACCGACGGATCCGACCCTGTTCTTGGTCGGCTCATTGAACGCACACACACCGGTGCACTCGGACTCGCCATAGAGCTGAAGCAGTTGCATGCCCAGACCGGCAAAGAAATCGGCGATCGACGGCGACAACGGTGCCGCCGACGAGAACATGTACCGGCATCGGTCGAGGCCCATCGCCTCCTTCGCCTTTCCGTACACCAGCTTGTCGAAGATCCCGTACTGGGCAGCGAGCCAGCCGCTGGGCTGGTCACCCTGATTGAGCGCCGTCGTGTGCTGGCGCCCAACCGACATCGCGCGATTGGCGATCGACGCCTTCACGCCTGTTGCTTCGCCGAGCTTCTCGGACACACCGGCATAGAACTTCTCCCACACACGGGGCACGGCGAAGAAGGCCGTCGGACGCACCTCTTTGAGCGTATCGGCGAGACGGAAGATGTCCGGCTCGTAGTAGACGGTGAGCCCCATGACGGCTGGGGCATGGATCGAGACGATCTGCTCGGCGATATGCGACAGCGGCAGGTACGAAACGGCAGAGTCCGACGTATCGAGCGGAATGAAGGAATGGATCGACTCGATCAGCGAGACCATTGCCTCATGCGGAAGGACCACGGCCTTCGGCGGGCCCGTCGTGCCCGACGTGTAGATCAGCGTTGCCGGATCGCGCGGTCCGAGCGCCGAAAGACGCTCGTCGACCGCGTTCATGTCAACACCCGCACCCCGCCCGATGAATTCGTCCCACGCTCATCACGCCGTCGACATCCGAGGTCGCTCCCGGCATGAGCACGATGTGCCGGAGGTTCGGTAGCTCGCCCCGCGTTGCAAGGATCTTGTCGAGCTGGATCTGGTCTTGCACCAGAATCACCGGCGACCTCGAGTGTTCAAGGACGTACGCGCACTCTTCAGGAGCGTTGGTCGGATAGATCCCCGCTGGTGTGGCGCCCACCGCCATGGCCGCCACGTCGAAGATGACCCACTCGGGCGTGTTGGATCCGAGGATCGCAACCGCCTCACCGGGCTCGACGCCGAGAGCGATCAGCGAACGCGCTGCGGCCTTGACCTGGTTGACGTAGTCCTGCCAATTCGTCATTACCCATTGATCATCACGACGCACGCCGTACACGTTGGCGGAACCGCGCACCTTTCCGGCGTTGAAGATCTGCTGCGGGATCGGCTCGAATGGCATGGAGACTCCTTCTCGACTCACGGCGCTGCTTCCGACAATCTACGCCAGTACGCCGGCGGATGTCGCCGAAACCGGCGACTACTCGGTCAGAGCGAGACCGGATCTTGAACCGCGGTGCGCCCCGGCAGCTTGGGATCTATCTAGGGAGCGACCGCTCTTCTCGTCTCCCCTACAGCGTCGAGGAGCGGTGTCGCCTCGAGCCTGACAGCGGTTCGTTCTGCGTCG
Source organism: uncultured Actinomycetota bacterium (assembly GCA_963808015.1). Lineage (GTDB taxonomy): Bacteria > Actinomycetota > Acidimicrobiia > Spongiisociales > UBA5794 > JAHEEL01. Next base: position 309 of record CAWEEG010000055.1, on the reverse strand, counting down.
CCCAACAGCGTGGCGGCTTCCGGAACGCCCGGATCGCGCTCAACGAGTGCTTGAGCCAGGCGCCACGTGGCCTTGGCCTCGAAGTACGGCACCTCGCTCCACGCTTCGACGGCAGCCCGCCAGAGATCGGGATCGTTCTGCCCGTGAGCACGAGCGAGATCAGCAGTCGCTGAAGCCGCAAAGCCGCTCGCGAGCGGCGTAGACACACCTTCTATTAAGAATCGGCCGTGCCACTCATTCGCTGCTTCGATCCAAGCCGCTGTGGCGAGGCCTGCTTCGAACCCGTCAGCCACGGTTTCGATACCGAGC
>CAWEEG010000054.1:0-20962 GCA_963808015.1 uncultured Actinomycetota bacterium | reverse complement strand
TCCGACGCCGGGGATCCCGTCGGGTCTCTACGATTGGCCTCATATCTGCTCGCGAACAGGATCTGTTCGATCTGCTCGGACCGTGACTCAGCCTCGGGTCTCCGCTACGGCGCGCCTGAGCCCACCGATCGCTTCCTCGATCTCTTCGATGGGTGCAGCGATGGTCATACGAGCGAAGCCTGCGCCTTCGCGCCCGAACCAATGGCCGGGGCTCAAGGCAAGCCGCGACGAAGAAGCTAGCCACCCGGCCAACGCAGGCACGTCCATGTCGAGCTGTCGGAGATCGAGCCAGGCGAGATAGGTACCTTCCGGTTCGATCAGCTCGATACCATCCGGAAGTTGATCCTTGAGCAACGCGATGTTGCCGGCGACAACCTCGAGCAGGTTGTCCAGCCATGACCCGCCGGCGTGATAGGCAGCTTCAAACGCAGCAATTCCGAACACGTTGTTGCGGGTGAGGTGGAGCTGTGAGCTCCTCGACTGGAACAGCTGTGTGAGGTTCTCGTCGTCGGTTACCAGGAGGGTGTCACACACGCCGGCAAGACCGAAGGTCTTGATCGGCCCATGGATAGCGGCCCACGAGACGCCGGAGCCGCTTGCGGTTGAGCCAAATGGTGTGAATCTGAACGGTGGGAGAACGAGATCGGCGTGGATCTCGTCGGCGATCACGAAGACGTCATGTGAGGCGCAGATGGCGGCAACGCGTGCGAGTTCGTCTCGTGTCCACACGCGACCGACCGGGTTGTGCGGATTGCACAGGATCAACATTCTATTGGCAGGGTCGGCGACCTTTGCAGCGAGATCGTCGAAATCCATGCGGTACCCATCCCCGGTGAGGACCAGCGGGTTGCGAACCACGGTTCTGCCGGCCGACGCAACGAGTGGCTTGAAGTCGGTGAACACCGGAGGCTGCAGGATCACACCCTCGCCGGGCTCGGTGAGCTGTTCGATGAGGACGCCAATCGATGTCCCCACGCTCGGGCTCACCGATGTGCGCATGCCAGACCCGTCCCATCCGTGACGGGCCGCCATCCACGTCCAGAATGCGTTGAAGACGCTCCGCGGTCGCGTCTCATAGCCATACCACCCGCCGCTCGCCCTCGCCTCCAGGGCCGCAATGATCTCCGGAGCGGGTTCGAGGTAGGGCTCGGCGATCCACAGCGGCAACAAGCCGGCGCCGTCACCAAAGTGTCGGGCCAGGCTTGCGGGGTCAGCGGCCAGGGAGTTGCCCGTTCTGCCGCCGGTAAGAGGAGCATTGGTAGACATCTCGTGATCGTAGATCGAGAACGTCCACAGCATCCAGCCAAACGGGGTTGCGTGGAGCTTCGGTGCGTGCTCGAGTCCGTTCGGTTCTACGATTGGACCCATGTCGGCTCGCGAACAGGATCTGTTCGATCTCCTACGCTCTGTCGAACTCCCCATCGGGGACCACGCGGTATTCGGAAGCGGACCGTTGATCGTCCGGGGGATCATCGAAGCCACGAACGATCTCGATGTGATCAGCCGCGGTCGTGCATGGAAACGTGCACTGAGCCGTGGAGAATTGGTCGTGCTCCCGGACGGGGACGAGATCGTGAGCTGCTTTGACGGCGCAGTGACCATCGGCAGGAGCTGGGCGTATGGGGACTTCGACATCGACGAGTTGATCAACACGGCCGAGGTCATCGACGGCATCCCTTTTGTTCGGCTCGAGCATGTGGTCCGCTACAAGGAGATTGCAGCCCGGCCGAAGGACGTCGCACACCTCGCGCTGCTCAAGGCCCACCAAGGAGATACCTCGTCGATCAACGAGTAGACGAGGTGATCCCGCGATCCACGAGGACACGCGAAATCGATGCCACGCGGCCTCCTCGGCTCGTCCATACTTGTCCGTGTTCTCAACAAGGAAGGCAGCAGTCCATGACGTCGGCGATCGTGCGCCAGCCGGGCGAGGGTGAGGTACTACGAGCGGGTCCTACCGTGAGTGTTGTGAAGGTGGCAGGGACATCAACCGAGGATCGGCTTGGGGCGGTCGAGATGCACCTCGAGGCCGGATGGGACGGACCCCCGGCTCATGTCCACGAACGCGTCGATCACCTGTGGTACGTGTTGGCGGGCGAAGTCGTGCTCACCATCGACGGACGTCGGGACCGGTACGCACAAGGATCATGCCTATTCGTACCCGCCGGGACACCGCACGCATTTGGCACCGGCGACGACTCGGCGGCGGCAATGCTCCAGGTGGACACGCCACAGTCCCTCGACGGCTACTTCCGAGAACTCGTGGAGACGTTCCCTCCTGGCCTTCCCGTTGATCCTGCTCGTATCGCCGACATCATGCGCCGACATGACACGCGCCCCGTGATGTGAGCAGATTCACCGTGGCTAGGTTGGATCCTATGGAACACAACGATGCACTTCTCACGCGGTCGTTCGAACTCGCCGCCGAAGCGCGGCGGCTGGCGACCATCCGTTCGGAGCGCTCTTCGAGGTCGACGGGCACGTTGTCGCGGAAGCCAGGAATCGGATCTACTCCGATCACGACATGACCGCTCACGCCGAGACCGCCCTCATTCTGATGATGGAACGGGAGGACCTTCTCGATCAAGCCGGTGCCGGCACGCTCTATGCGTCGTGTGAGCCGTGCCCGATGTGTGTCGGTGCCATGTTCTGGGCCGGTGTCCGCCGGGTCGTGTACGGACTCTCGACCACGCGACTCATGGAGCTGGCGACGGCTCCCGGAGACACTCCGGTCGGATTCACGATCACGGCCGCCGAGATCGGAGGAGCGGCCACACCTCCGATGTTGTTCGACGGTCCGAATCGCCAGGAGGAGGCGGCGGTCGCGCACATCGGGTTCTGGGTTCCCTGACAAGCCCCACGCTGCGTGGTCGATACCGCCATTCCGCGGGCTGGGGGCGCCGAATAGAGGGTGGAGAACCCTGGGTACGCGGCTTTTGCTCGACGCTACCGCGATCTGTTGTGCTTTCATAGTGGCGATCCGGGGCCGGGAAAGGTCACTCGGGCGGCACAACAGGAGACGACAGTTCATGGGAGCCTTCCTCGGAACCATCATCGGCGGCCTCATCATGGGCCTCATCATCGGGCCCCTCGCACGGCTGATCATGCCCGGCACACAGAACATCTCGCTGGGCTGGACGATCCTGGTCGGTGCCGCCGCCGCCATCGTCGGTGGTTTCATCGCCGACATCATCGGCGTGGGGGATACGTCCGGTATCGACTGGATCAAGCTCTTCATCCAGCTCGCACTCGCCGTGGCCGGGATCTACTGGTTCCTCCGGTTGCAGGAGAGCAGTTGACACCACGCCGGCCATGAGCGACTCGCTCGCCGTGCGTCGAGCAGGTTGAATGGGGCCCATGGATACCGCATCGTTCGTTCGCTCCCTGCCGAAAGCTGAACTCCATCTCCACATCGAGGGGACCCTCGAACCGGAGATGATGTTTGATCTCGCCGCCCGCAACGGCATCGACCTGCCGTTCGCCAACGTCGAGGAGGTGCGTGCTGCGTACGAGTTCTCCGACCTCCAGTCGTTCCTCGACATCTACTACCAGGGGGCGGCCGTCCTGGTGACCGAGCAGGACTTCTTCGATCTGATGTACGCCTATCTCGGTCGGGCCGCTGCCGACGGTGTGCGGCGTGCGGAGATCTTCTTCGACCCGCAAACTCACACCGAGCGCGGCATCGGCTTCTCCGTGTTCATGGATGGGTTCACGCGGGCCATCGAAGCTGCCCACGCTGAGTGGGGGATCTCTGCCGCACTGATCATGTGCTTCCTCCGTCACCTCCCCGGTCAGGCAGCCGTTGAAACATGGTCGGAGGCAGCTCCGTACGCGAACCTGATGATCGGGGTCGGCCTCGACTCGTCCGAGGTTGGGAACCCACCCGAGTGGTTCGCAGAGGCGTACCAACTCGCGCGCGATGCCGGCCTCCGCGCGGTTGCGCATGCCGGTGAGGAGGGGCCACCCGCCTACGTCATCGGAGCACTCGACAGCCTCGGCTCGGAACGCATCGACCATGGCGTGCGAAGCGCAGAAGACCCCGCCCTCGTTGAACGTCTCGTGGCCGAACAGATCCCGCTGACGATGTGTCCCCTCTCGAACGTGAAGCTCCGCGTTTTCGATCGCCTCGAGCATCACAACCTGAAGGACCTGCTCGACCGCGGTGTCAGGGTGACGATCAATTCCGACGATCCGGCCTACTTCGGCGGCTACGTGCTCGACAACTACGTTGCGATTGCCGAAGCACTGGATCTGAGCCGGGAAGACCTCATCACCCTGGCGCGCAACTCGATCGAGGCGGCGTTCCTCTCCGTCGATGAGAAGGATGCGCTCCTCGCCGACCTGGATGCCGTGACGAGCAGCTGAGGGTCACTCGCGTTCGAAGACGGTTCCCATCGCGGCAGGCGCCTCACTCCCGAAGAGGTTCCGCAGGCGCGGGAAACGGTCACCGATCTTTCGGAACCAGCTGGAGTACACAAACAACAACGCGAGGATCATCAGCGGGAACGGAGCGATCGGAAGCACCTGTGCCAGACCGGGGAAGACGTCTTGGAGTTGGAATGCGAGCACTTGGAGCGCCCCGAAGAGATAGGCGCCGAACGCCACACGCAACGGGTGCCACCCACCGAAGATGACGATCGCGAGGCCGATCCACCCGAGGTTCAGTGTCAGCGTCTCTCGCCATCCCAGCTTGATGTCGAGCGAGTACGCGGCGCCCGCAATCCCGACCATGGCCCCGCCGAGCACGGTGTACCAGAAGCGCAACGTGTTGACCTTGACACCTCTGGCGAACGCACCTTCCGGCCGCTCTCCCACACCCTGGAGGTTCAGACCGGGTCGCGTCCGATAGAACAACCACCAGGTGAGACCAATGGCGAGAAAGCTGCCGTACACAACGAGGTCGTGGTCGAACAGCACCTTGCCGACAAACGGGATATCCGAGAGCACCGGGATGGGGAGCGGCGGAACTCGTGGACCGCGCTCACCAACGAATGAGTCACCGAGGAACGAAGCCAGGTCCGCCGCCAACAGCGTCAGGACAAACCCGACGGCGATCTGATTCAGCTTCAAACGGATGCTCGTCGAGGCGATGATCGCTGCGATGGCCGCTCCGACGATGGCTGCAGCCACAAAGCCGGGCAGCGCATGACCCATCCAAAACGCAACTGCGAACCCCGTCATGGCCGACAGCCGGAGGCTCCCTTCGAGCGAGAGATTCACAACGCCGACCTTCTCAGTGATGGTCTCCCCCATCGTCATGATGATGAGCGGAGCGGCAGCAGCGATGATCGAATTGAGTGTGGCGTCCATGATCAGGGTTCCCCGGGAGCGCTGCTCGATACCGAACTCCGCCGAGCCGACCAGGCCCCGCCGATCATGACGAAGAGCACAATGGTCCCCTGGAGCACCCCGCCGAATGCGGAATCGAGGCCAAGTCGGAGGTCCAACTGCGTGCTCCCTACCGAGATGGCCACGAAGAAGAGCGCGATCGGCGGGACCCAGACAGCGCTGAACGAGGCCAACAGCACCACGAGGATTCCAAGGAAGCCATATCCCCCGGAGATCGACGGAACAAGCTTGTGGTGGAACGCCGTCACTTGCACCGTCCCTGCGATCCCGGCGAGTGCACCTCCAATCGCGAACGCTCCGAGAAGGTAGCCGTTCGTCGGGATTCCGATCAGGAATGCACTCTTGGGGTTGCTCCCTACTGCTTTGAGCCGCAGCCCGAACCGCGTACCGCGGAGCAGCACCCAGACGATCAGGACGCTGACGAGGCCGAGAGCAACCGGAATGATCGGCCAGTCCGTGCCAAGCGCCTCGAACGTGGGCATCCATGCTTCCTCTCGGAAGATGTCGGTGCCGCTCGTCGATGCAACTCCGGTTCGCTGCCACGGGCCCAAAACCAGGTACACCACAAGGCCGGCTGCAACGAAGTCGAGTCCGAGGCCGCCGAAGATCTCGTGAACGCCGCCATACGTCTTGAGGACCCCGGCGAGGAGTGCCCAGATCATCCCGCCGAACGCACCGGCAAGGATCGCCACAACAATCACAACCCATCCCGGTCCGGGGAGCGACCGCGCTACCCACGTCGCGGCGACGGCGCCGATCACGATCTGGCCCTCGACGCCGATATTCCACAGACCGGCGGCGAACGTGACCACCAAACCCGCCGATGCAAGGAGCAGCGGCGACCACGCGAGCAGGGTGGCCGAGATCTTCGATGCCGAGCCGAAGGATCCCTCTACGAGGAGCCAGAGCGCCTCAAACGGCGGCGCACCCATCAGGAGCAGCAGCACGATGCCCGCTCCGAGAGCGGCGGCGAGCGCAATCAGCGTTGGGGTCGCGGATCGCACCTTGTCACACCCGCTCTTTCCCGCCGATGAGGTAGCCGAGCTCCTCACCGTCGGTCTCGGATGTGTCTCGAACTGCGAATACGGCGCCGGCGAAGAACACCACGATTCGGTCGCTGCAGCGAAGAAGCTCGTCGAGGTCGGCTGAGGCGAAGATGATCGAGGTGCCGTCGGAGCGCCGCTCCAAGAGACGTTGCCACACGTAGGCGGCAGACTCGACATCGAGGCCTCGCGTCGGGTGTTCGAGGAGCAGCAGCCGTACCACGTCGGGGATCATCGCCAGCAGTAGCCGCTGCTGATTTCCGCCCGAGAGAGCTTCCGCAGGGGAAGCCGGCACCCCCTTGATCGAGTACTTGCTGATCTCGTGTCGCGCCGCTTCGTCCGCGGCCTTCCAATCGACGAAGAAGCTGGAGTCGTCAGCTGAGAGCACCAGGTGCTCGGATATTGAGATGCCCTCGACAAGCCCCTCCTCGAGACGCCCCGCAGGGAGATAATGGACGCCGGCTGCGAGATGCCCGCGGTAGGAGGTCTTCGTGAGATCATTCCCGTCGACCAGCAGCCGGCCCGAAGAGGGATCGAGCAGACCGGCGCACGCACGGAGGAGCGTCCGCTGGCCACTGCCTTCGAGCCCAGCGAGCCCAACGACCTCACCCGCCGCAGCCTGCAGATCCAGATCATCTAGGCGGGTGGTTCCCTCTTCGAGGACGATTCCTTCGAGCTCCAAGACCGGTCCGCCCAACGTCGCCGGCTGGCGGTCCTCTTCGTGGAACACTTTTCCGAACATCTTCTCGACCAGAAGCTCGGAGGGGACCGGCATGTCGGCCTCGAATACAACCTTGCCTTGGCGGATCACGGTCACCGAGTCGCACAACTCCTCAACTTCTTCGAGCTTGTGAGACACGAAGAGGACGATCAGCCCCGTCTCGGCGAGCTTGTTGAGTGTGGCGAAGAGCTGCATGCGTTGTGTCGCCGAGATTCCTGTGGTTGGTTCGTCAAAGATCAGGACCTTCGCTCCGAGCCAGATCAACCGGGTGATCTCAAGCTGCTGGCGCTCTCCGATGGTGAGATCCCGAGCGAGCATCGACGGGTCGAACTCGAAACCAAGCTGCTCACTCATCCTCGCCAGCTCGTCTTGTGCAGTTGATCGATCGAGCGGAATCGGACCGGGGCTCCCGAGCACGAAGTTGTCGAGGACCGTGAAGGGGAGGAAGACCAGCGGATCCTGGTGGAGCATCCCGATGCCGGCAGCGATGGCGTCCGCGGGAGACCTGAGGGTCAGGGTGTCCCCGTCGAGAATCACCTCACCGGAGTCGGCCTCGTAGAACCCGGACAGGATCTTCATCAAGGTCGATTTACCTGCGCCGTTCTCGCCCAGGATCCCGTGCAGGGAACCCTTCTCGACCGTGAAGGTGATTCCGTCGTTCGCTCGAACGGGACCGAAGTGTTTGTAGATGTCCCGGATCTCGAGGCCCATGCGCCGCAGGCTACTCGACGGGCGTGAGCCGGACAGAGAGATGGGGGAGGCCTCCACGGCCTCCCCCATCGGTCCTCCCATCAATCCAGGTCAGGCGGAGCTTGCGCCCTCCATACCTTCGAGGAGCTGCTTCATGTACCAGATTTGCGGGTCGGTTCCGACTTCCCCATCTTCGAGGAATACCGATCCGTCCTGGTAGTTCAACGGACCAACAAAGGGGTTGATCGAGCCGTCGCCCAGCCCCGTCACAAACGTGTCGAGAACCGTTTCGGCCTCGCTCGCAAGACCATCTCCGCTGATCCATCCGATCATGCTCGTGTCGCGATTGTTGATGTCGGTCCAGTCCGGCGGGATCCATTGGAAGTCGGCGGTGAACGAATCGGCAAGAACCGACTCGGTCACATCCAGGTACGCCGGACCCCAATTGAAGTAGGGGACACCGAGGCACACGTCCGGTGCCTCGGAGCACGCCCCGACGAAGTCATAGGGAATCGCCGACACGGCTTCGCCTGCATCGGCACGTTGTCCGGCCACCACGAGAGCCTCGGTGGTGTCGATGCCCGAAACCACCACATCTGCGCCGCCGTCGAAGAACGCGTTGGTGACTTCGGTCGGATCGAGCGTGACACCGGGGATGTTGAACCAGAATCCGATCCAGTTCACTTCGACATTGAGGTCGGCGACGTCCCTGCCCGCTTCCTCCCAGCAGTACTGGGCACCGAGGTACAGGGCGCTGGCGAGCCGGCGTGTCTCGTCGTTGATGAGGGGACCGAGATAGGCGATGTTGCCTGTTTCGGAGGTCAACGCCGCGGCACATCCGGCGATCATCTTGCCGTAGGTCATCTTCCCCATGATGTTGCCGAGGTTGGGCAGGTCGGCTCGGTAGGCCTCGCCTTCCTCCCACGCGTTGTCTCCTGACGACCAGATCATCGGAACGTCGGGGTGGGCAGCTGCGGCGGCCTCGATGCCGTCTCTCATGTCGTCGGAGGTGGCAAAGATGAGGGTGGCTCCCTGCTCGATCATGTCGTCGACCACCTGTTCGACCGACGTTTCGGGTCGATCAGAAGGGTTGACCGAGTCGAGCGAGATCATCGTCGCTCCCGTCTTCTCCTCGACGTATTGGCCAGCCTCGTAGTGGGCCTGCGACCAGCCGGTATCGTTCTCCGGTCCGACGAGAATCATCCCAAAGGTGAGACCTTCGCCCGACATGGCAGCGGCGGTTGTGGTCGTCTCCGCTGCGGCTGCGGCGGTTGTTGTGGTGTCATCGCTCGAGCTGCTGCACGCTGCGGCGATCATCGCCAGGACTGCCATCAATCCCAGCAGACCGAACCATCGTCTCTGTCGCGTCATCGATCCTCCCATTGGATTTGCCCCATTCGAACCGGGTCGGGTGGCCCGGCCCTGCCACTCTAGGCGCTTCCCTCTCCACCCCGGTGAAGCAGGACTTGCGCAGGAGTGGCAAGGGCCCGAGACTCCCCTCATGGAACGTTTCACGCACCGTCGCAACCAATTCACCGCGGCCCTCGATGGGGGTATCTCCGTCATTCCCGCATCAACCGAAGCCGTGCGCAACGACGATGTCGACCATGTGTTCCGACAGTCGTCCGACTTCTTCTTCCTCACCGGCTTCGACGAACCGGATGCCATCGCACTGTTCGATCCCGCCCACGAAGAGCCGTATGTGCTCTTCGTGCGCCCCCGTGACCCGGAGATGGAAGCGTGGAACGGAAGGCGAGCAGGCGTTGAAGGCGCCGTCGAACGTTTCGGTGCCGATGCTGCGTTCCCGATCTCGGAATTCGACAAGGTGCTCCGCGACCGCATGCGGGGCCGAGACACGCTGTGGTACGTCGTCGGCTCTTCGATCGATTCCCGTGTGCTCGCAGCGGTGAGACAGGCGCGAGGATGGCGAAATCGAACGGGCGTCACCGTTCCGTCAATGATCGCCGACCCATCCACCATTCTGGACGAACTCCGGCTCATCAAATCACCCGACGAGATCGCGGCCTTGAAGGAGGCCTGCCGGGTGTCCGCGGCGGGACACGTCGAAGCTATCCGTTTCGCAGCCCCCGGTCGCACCGAACACGAAGTGCAGGCAGCGATGGAATATGTGTTCCGGTCTTCCGGCGCGGTGAGGGAGGGGTATCCATCGATCGTGGCCTCGGGGGACAACGCCTGCATCCTCCACTACACGGAAAACGACCGGCTGATGAAAGATGGCGACCTCCTCCTCATCGACGCTGCCGCTGAGATCGGCTATCTGTCATCGGACATCACACGTACCTTCCCGGTGAACGGTCGCTTCACCGCCCCCCAGCGAGCGGTGTATGACGTGGTTCTCGCCGCGCAGGAGGCTGTGATCGACGTCTGCCGGCCGGGCCTCCCCTACACCGACATGCACGACATCGCCGTTCGTGTCCTTGCAGAAGGGATGGTGGACCTCGGTCTTCTGCCCGGGCCTGTCGACGATGCCATCGAGTACGGGTGGTACCGAGAGTTCTTCTTCCATGGACTCGGGCACTGGCTGGGGATGGATGTCCACGATTCCGGGCCGTATCGCGTCGACGGCATCGGCCGTGCGCTCGCACCGGGAATGGCGTTCACCGTCGAACCGGGCATCTACATCGCTCCCGAGAAGACGACGCTTACGCTTGCAAAGGCCCCTTTCGATATGGATGCGGAGCGAGACCTCGCCTACGACGAAGGTGCAGCAGAGGCGAAACGGATCATCGAGGAGCGCAAGGCAGGGGCCGAGACGATCACACACGATGTCCCAGCGGAGTACCTCGGGATCGGAGTCAGGATCGAAGACGACCTGCTCGTCACTGAGTCAGGGTGCGACAACCTCTCACGAGGAGTGCCGGTCGATCCCGATGAGATCGAGGCGCTCTGGAGCTCTACCGCCACGATCCCCGCGATCGACTAGGCGACACCTGCCGAAACGTCGTGTGCGGTCTATGAACCGCGAAGCGACTGCCTGAACGACTCGAGCGATCGAACCACGTTGGCGGCGTCGTCGCCGATGCGGGGAAGCTTCGCCGAGTTTCGCTCGTAGCGGCTCCGCTGCACCTCGTCGTCGTCCGCCCTCGTCGTCTTCTGGCTTCTTGGCCTTGACTTCCGGTTCCTCGGGTTCCGGAGCTTCGGTTCCGTCCTCAGAGGGGTCGGGAGTGCTCGCCTCTCCCGGTTCGGTCGTCGCGGGGGCTTCGTCCGGCGACTCGACAGTTCGGGGATAGTCCGATTCCGCGACCTGAGTCGGTTCAGGTCTCGCGCCCGAGGCCAATTCCTCGGCTGCCGCTCGCTCTTCGGCCAAGCGGACGCGTTCCTGTTCGATGCGATCTGCTTGCGCCTCGACTTCCGCCTGGCGCTGTTCGGCTTCTGCCAGAACCGTCTCTGCGGACTGATTCGCCTCGATCGCTACTTGCTCGGCCTGAGCCGAAGCCTCGGCCAGGATCTGCTCTGCTCGTTCGTTTGCCACCCGGAGCGCTTCTTCTGCTTCTTCGCTCGCCGTTGCTGCAGTATCGAGGGAGAGACCGGCAGCATCGACGGCAGCCGCTCGCTCTTCCACCTCGGCATCGCGTCGGTCGATCTCTGCAAGTCGGGCACGCAGGTCATCCTCCGCGGCGTCGTGTTCAGCGGATCGGCGATTCAACTCCTCACGCCTTCCCGCCAACTCGGCGCGCATCTGCTCGATTTCCTTAAGCGTCGACTCGTGATCGCCCCTCGTATCTCCCAGGCTGGCAATCTCGGCCTGGAGGCGCTCGATCTCTGCCCTTGCCGCTGTTGCCTCCCCCTCCGCTGACGCTCGAATGCCCACAGCCTCGCGCTGGGCTTGTTCAACGATCGAGAAGGCCTGGTGTTCCGCCTCTGAGAGGTCGGAAGCCTGCATACGCGCCGCAGTCAGGACCCGATCCGCCTCGTCGCGGAGCGTGTTCGCCTCGAGCCGGATCTTGTCGGCCTGCGCTTCGGCATCGGCGATCATCTGCGCCGAGCCGCGGGCCTCGTCCTCGGACTCTTCAATAATCCGAGCGACCTCATGTTCACGAGTGTCGGCTTGCTCAATCCGGGCCGTGGCGTCGGCGAGAATCTGTTCGGCACGGGCTTCCGCTTCTTCGAGCTTCGCTGTTGCCGTCCCTTCGGCCTCGGCGACGACCTGAGCTGCTTGGGCTTCCGCGTTCTGGAGAACCTGCAACTGCTCTTCGTACTCGTGCCGGACCGTAGCCGCCTTCTCCCGCATCTTCGCTACGTCGTCTCGCGTGGTGGCCGTCATCGCCTCGACGGAGTCCCGTGCCTCGGCAAGGAGCTCTTCGGCCTCGGTCCTTAGAAGCATGGCCTGCTCTTCCGCCGCGGCACTGGCCATCTGGGCATCCGACTGGGCTGACTGTGCAGCTTCCTCGGCACGGGCGTGCATCGCCGTCGCGGCCTCGTCGGCCTCACGTCGGAGCCGCTCACTCTCCTCCGACGCCTCCGTCAAGCGCCGCTCAACCTCTTCACGAGCACCCGTACGAATCTCGTCGGCCTCTCCATTGGCTGCTGTGAGAAGGGCTTCGGCCTCTCCACGGAGCCGCTCACTCTCCTCCGACGCCTCCGTCAAGCGCCGCTCAACCTCTTCGCGAGCACCCGTACGAATCTCGTCGGCCTCCGTATTTGCATCACTGCGGACACGTTCTGCTTCCTCGTAGGCGGCGATAACAGCGTCCTCGGCCTGGCGGGCAATCTCGTCGACCGACGCGATCCGCTCTTCCGCTCGAACCTCGGCGGCGGCAAGGATGGCGTGCTGCTGGGTGGCTGCCTCCCACGACATCTCCGCATCAACGAGCAGCTGCAGGGCTCGCTCTTGCTCCGTCTCGGCCTCGGCGTAGCGAGCTTCGATACGACGGTAGGCGCGATCAAACGTCTGCTCGGCTTCCGCTTCAGCGCGAGCGATCGCGGCGTTGGCGTATTCCTCGGCCTCGGCACGATTGGTCTCGGCCTCTCTCTGGAGGACCTCGGCAGCTGCCTCGGCGTCCCGACGCGCTCGCTCCGCTTCTTCCTTGGCTTCGACCGCTTCGTCCCGCGCTGCGGAGCGCACCGACTCGGCTTCCTCATGAAGCCGACGCGCATCGGCCACTATCTCTTCAGCCTGCGCCTCGGCGGAGTGACGCTGGCGTTCGGCCTCGTCGAGCATCGTCTGTGCATCGCGCTTCGCTTGATCGACGATGGCCGCCGCCTCGTGGTCGGCGTTGGCCTTGAGGTGCTCGGCTTCCTGACGGATCGCCGCCGTCTCGTCTTCGATCCTCGTCGCGTCGGCTCGCAACTGATCGACACGTGCCTGCCCTTCGGCGATGGCAGCGCCCGTCCGTTCCTCGGCCGCCACAACCTCGGCGAGCCGGTGGTCGAGTTCGGCCTTCTGTTCCTCAATCTCAGCGGCCTGCTGAGCGACGAGGGCTTCGGCGGCTTCCTCGGCCGCCTTCGCCTCGGCCTCAACGCGTGTACGGTGCTTCTCCGCTTCGGCGACCATCTCTCGCGCAGCGGTCTCCGCATCGGACCGGGTCTTTGCGCTCTCGGCCAGAGCTTGTGCAAGCATCTCTTGGGATTCGGCCTCGAGCCGGGTTGCGTCTTCTTCAGCGGCTTCGCGGATCTGGGCGCCTCGCTCGTCGAAGCCGGACAGAATCGACTGCATGCGCTCTTCCGCGTCTGCGATCAGTTCGCGGGCGTCGCGTTGCGCGGCGGAAACCTTGCGGGCCGCCTCAAGACGATCCTGGTCTGCTTGATCCCGTGTGCGAGCTGCAGCTTGCTTGATCGCCCGGGCCGAATCCTCGGATCGGTCCATGATGCCTTGAGCTCGTTCACGTGCCGCTGCCTCGATGGCGGCCGCTCGTTCAGATGCCGAGACGGAACTATCGTCGAGAACGGCGATCCGGGCCTCGAGATCGGCCTGGAGATCGACGACCTTCTGCGCCTCGCTCTCCGCCCGTTGGAGTAGTTGGTCCGCTTCCTCCCGAGCCTCTTCCAGGATTCGTCGGGACTCCTGTTCGGCGAGCGCTCGGGAAACATCTGTGGCTGCCCCGCCGTCTGATTCTTCACCGGGCACAGCCGCATCGGCTGCAGCGGCAGCTCCCGCTTCCGTGAGGATCGCCTCTGCTCGCTCAGCAGCCTCGGCGGCTGCCTCAGCGAGGACTACTGCGGCCTGCTCCTGGGCGTCGGCAATGACCTGGGATGCTTCAGCTTCGTGCTTGGCTCGGAGAGTTTCGAGCTCTGTGACCATCGATTCCCGCTCGGACTCGAGGAGTCGAACCCTATCATCGAGTTCTGCCGCCTGCGTTTCGAGTTCTGCGCTCTTGACCTCGGCGGCGGCGACCACCTCGTCGGCTCGCAGCTGCGCCTCGACCAGGATCTGATCCGCTGCTTGCGCAACCTCGGCATCGTGACCGGAATCTGGGGCGAGGGTCGCAGCCAGTTCATCGGCGAGCCGTTGCACATCAGCCGACAGCCGGTCGCGATCGGCTTCGAGTTCGGCAATCCGCTGCTGCTCACCGGCCTGTTCAGCAGCAAGAACGCTCTCAGCCTCACGCTTCGCCTTGTTGATGATCTCGTCTGCCTGCCGCTGCGCTTCCTCTACGAGTGATGCCCCGTCGGCATCGAGTTTCTCCAACTCGGACACCAAACGATCGCGGTCGGCTTCGAGTTCGGCAATCCGCTCCTGGTCAGCAACCCGCTCAGCGGCGAGCTTGCTTTCTGCCTGCTGTTGGGCCTCTTCGGCCAGCACAGCACCGTCGGCGGCGAGTTGCTCCAGTTCGGCGATCAGTCGATCGCGCTCAACCTCAAGTTCGGTGAGTCGCTCCTGCTCGGCGCTCCGGTCAGCAGCAAGAATGCTCTCAGCTTCAAGACGAGCCGCGGCAACGATCTCATCGGCCTGCCGTTGCGCTTCACCGACGATGTCAGCTCCGTCGCCCGCATCATGCGGCGCTTCGGCGAGCCGATTGGATTCACGCTCGATCGACGCGGCCCTGTCGCGCGCTTCAGCTTCGATCTTCGCCGCCTGCTTGCGGGCGCGACTGAGTACTCGGTCCTTGGCATCGAAGACGGCGACCATGGCACTGTCAACCGACTGCCCTTCCGACGAGCGGCTCTTGTCGGCCTCGAACTCTGCCTTCTGGAGCCGGGTTTTCGTCTCCTGAGCCCAGTGCTCGAGCTCGCGGAAGTTCGACTCCAGTTCACGGAGAAACTCTTTGACTTCACGCTTGTCGTAGCCCTTTCGGGTCGTGGAGAACTCGCGTGTGTCGATGGACTCTGGGAGGTTGGGGGCTTTCTCGCTCACGACCGTGTTATCGGCCAACGCCTTCATCACCTTGATGGGGAAACTAGTCAGCTTCGATCGCCGTAGTCCCCCGGTCGGCAACGCAAAACGGGGCGGTCAGAAGACCGCCCCGTTCGTTGGTTGCGATTCGGACCTAAATGGCGTTGACGATGCTCTCGTCGAGCCCCGGGAAGCTCTTCAAGAACTCCCGTCGTTCGGCTGTGAGTTGCTTCACAATCGTGTTGTATTCGTCCATCCGACCCTGACGCTCATAGAGGCGCCTCGGCTGGAGGATCTCGGGATCCGGGAAACCCGGCAGGTCGGCTGCGACGTAGTAGCCGAAGTCGGGATCCTCTTCCCACTCGATCGAACCTTCGACGATCCCCTGCACGACGGCGGACGAGTGCTTGATCCTGACCTTCTTGGAACGCTCGTCGTCATCCTCGCCGCCGACCCGGCCGGTCGACATGAGGTAGATCTCGAGGTCCGGCATGGTCTCGAGCAACTCGAGCAACCGTTGTCCTTGGAGCGCGTCGTTCGTGAAGAAGAACGGGTTGGTCCCGGGACTCTCAGGCTCTTGCCTGCCTCTGCTGCGCCACCTGCCGACGTGCCCTTCGTCTCACCGAGCATGAAGTACGCCGCTGCCTGCTCCCGCTTGAGCTTCGCCACCGCGGGGATGATGTTCTCGTTGCGGTTCAGCAGCAGCAGATAGTTGACCGGCGGCAGGTTCTTCGGGTCACGGTGGCGGATGTTCGCCAGCGGGAACGTTGAACGCCCGTTCGCGGTGTACGAATCGTCGAAGAAGTCGACCTTGCCGTCCGGTTCGGTGTGCGTGTTCTCGAGCCACGCATCTGGCCGGGTGGTGCCGCCGTAGATCGTTGGCTCGTCGTCCTCGTCGAGACCGAACGTCTTCGCGAAACAGCCGTTCTCGGTCGAGTAGACCTTGCCTCCTGGGAACAGACCGACGAAGTCGTCCTGGACCGGTAGCGAACCAAGTTGCTGACGGAACGTTGTCGTCGTCTTCCCGGTACCCGAGAGTCCGAGGATCAAAGCAACCTTTTCTTCGCCATCGACATCGGGGAAGGTCTTCAGGCCGGAGTGGAGCGCCAGTCCGCCTTTTTCGTAGACGAGGTAGTTCCACATACGGAGCCCACCCATCTTCGACTCGCCGAAGTAGTCCGATCCAAATACGCGGGTGACGTAGTTCTCGTGGTCAACGGCAATGAGTCGGTCATCCGACTTGCCGGGCGCCGGGAGACCCGGCGTGTAGATGACCGTGAACTCGGGTTCGTACGCATCATCCTTGGGGAAGAACAGCTGCTGCTGCATCGCCGGTATGTTCGCGGACGTCTTCTCCATGTAGAGACGGCTCGCGGTACGGAAGTCCGGATCGGGACCGATGTAGCCCTCGATCAGAATCATGTCCTTGTCCGCAATGTAGGCGTCCTGCTTCGCGGCCCACTCTTCGTACTCGGCACGGCTCATCGCCGGCTTGAAGCTCTCATTGTCATCAACGAAGAACGTCGACTTGGACAGCCTGGCCTTGATCAGCGCCTTATAGCTGAGATTCCCGAACTCGGTCTCGATGATGCGCGGCATGTACTCGACGGTCCATTCGCGCATCTCGGCTTGTGTCGGATTCCTCGCGACCGACTTCGCATGTGGCAGCTTGATTGCCATCGCTGTTCCTCCCTAGGTTGTACGTCGCTTCGTCTAGGCGATCGTGATGCTGTCATCCAGGTAGACGTCCTGGATGGCGTGGAGCAACGCCGCCCCCTCCGCCATCGGGCGCTGGAACGCCTTGCGGCCCGAGATGAGACCCATGCCACCCGCACGCTTGTTGATGACTGCCGTCCGAATTGCCTGCTCGAGGTCGCCGGCTCCCGAGGAGGCGCCGCCGCTGTTGATCAGCCCTGCGCGACCCATGTAGCTGTTCACGACCTGCCAACGGGTGAGGTCGATCGGGTTGTCGGTCGTCAACTTCTCGTACACGAGAGGATGCGTCTTTCCGTACCCGACCGCTCCGTAGCCGTTGTTGTTCTCCGGTTGCTTCTGCTTGATGATGTCGGCCTCGATGGTGACACCGAGGTGGTTGGCCTGGCTGGTGAGGTCGGAGGAAGCCTCATAGGAGACGCCGTCGACCGTGAACGCCGAGTTGCGGATGTAGCACCACAGCACCGTGAACATCCCGAGATCGTGGGCGGCTTCGAAGGCCTCGGCGACTTCCTGGATCTGGCGGTTGGAGTCCTCGGAGCCGAAGTAGATGGTGGCGCCGACGCCGGCAGCGCCAAGGTCCCAGGCACGCTCCACGGAGCCGAACATGATCTGGTCGTAGGTCGCCGGATACGTCATCAACTCGTTGTGGTTGATCTTGACGATGAACGGAATCTTGTGCGCGTACGTGCGCGACGCCATTCCGAGTACGCCGAACGTCGTGGCGACGGCGTTCGTGCCGCCGGCGAGGGCGAGCTCGATGATGTTGATCGGATCGAAGTACGCCGGATTCGGAGCGAACGAGGCCGCACCCGAATGCTCGATTCCCTGATCAACCGGGAGGATTGAGACGTAGCCGGAGCCGGCAAGGCGGCCGCTGTTGAAGAGAAGACCGAGGTTGCGAAGCACCTGGGAGTTGCGGTCGGTCTGACCGAAGACGCGGTCGACGAAATCGGGACCGGGAAGGACGAGATCCTCTTTCGGGATACCGGTCGATTGGTAGTTGAGCAGGGCGTCGGCGTCGGCGCCGAGCAGTGACTGGATGTCCATGGAAACTCCTTGCGAGGGGGGTGTCCCTGTGATTATCGCGGAACGCGAGCACTGACGGGAATTCTTTATGGAGAAAGCCGCGAACCCAGGGTTCTCAGCACCGTATACGGCGCCCCCAGCCCGCAGTTCGGGGGGTGTCCCATTCCGCGGGCCCACAGCGCCGCATACAAGGTGGAGAACCCTGGGTTCGCCGCTCTAGAGGCCCAGGAACGCGGCCGCGTCCTCGGCTGCCGCGTTTGCTTTCTCCAGCAGCAGCTCCTCCGCCCCGAGCCAGTCATCCCCGGCATCTCCTCGAAGATCCACGTAGATCTTCAACTTCGGCTCGGTGCCCGAAGGCCGGATCAGCGCCCGACCGGCGTCGCCGAGTGACAGTTCGACCAATGGTGTCGCCGCCAGATAGCGGGGCCGCTCGTCCGCCCCACTTCGGTAGTCCGTGACCCCCGTGACGGCGAGCCCACCCAGGATCTCGGGTGTCCGCTCGCCGAGCAGTTCCATGGCCGCCGCAATCTCATCCGCACCCTCGGCTCCAGGCCGGACGACGCTCTTCTGCGTAGAAACCCAGAGGCCGTTGCGGTGATAGAGGTCGGCGAGGCGATCCCACACCGTCTTCCCGTCGGCCTTGGCGCCTGCAACGAGAGCGGCGAATGCAACGGCCGCCGAGATCCCGTCCTTGTCTCGCACGGTCTGGCCTACCGAGTAGCCGAGCGCCTCCTCATAGCCGAAGACATACGATCCTCGCCCCTCGGCCTCGAGGTCGAGTGCAGCGTTCCAGATCCACTTGAACCCGGTGAGCGTCCGGTCGTAGCCGGCACCGTATTCGTCGGCAATCGAGGCGAGCATGGGAGACGAAACGATGCTGTTGAAGACCAGCGGGCGTTCGGTCCCGCCGCCGGCGAGCAGGTAGTCGGCGAGTAGCACCCCGATCTGGTTCCCGGTCAGCTGGCGGAAGCCCACTCCCGGTTCTGGGATCGAAACCGCCAGCCGGTCGGTGTCCGGATCGTTCGCTATCACCAGGTCGGCGTCGATCGACATGGCGAGTTCGTGCGACAGATCCATCGCTCCCGGCTCTTCGGGATTCGGGAACGCGACCGTCGGGAAGTGACCATCCGGCTCGAACTGCGCGGCGACCGGGTGGACCCGCGAGAACCCGAACCGGTCGAGGGCGGCGACGACGTACTTGCCACCAACCCCGTGCATCGCGGCATAGACGATGCTGATGCTCCGATCTCCCGTCGTTCCGGGAAGGCTCTGCGCGACGTCGAGGAGGTAGTCGGCGAACAGGTCCTCCCCGATCGGCTTCGCTGCTGCACCAACGATCTCCGCGCGCGGCACATCGCTGGCAGGCCCAACGGCTGCGATCGCTGCCGCGATGTCAGTATCCGTCGGCGGGATGATCTGGGCTCCGTTCTGGGCATAGACCTTGTATCCGTTATCGGCAGGAGGATTGTGCGACGCCGTCACGACAACTGCGGCGACCCCACCGAGGTGGAGAGAGGCATAGGCGACGAGCGGGGTCGGGGCTGGATCTGCGAAGTAGCGGACCTTGAATCCGGCCGCCACCAGCACGGAGATCGTATCGTCCATGAACGTCGCCGACGAGAGCCGGGCATCGCGCCCAACGACCACAGGACCCTGCTCGGTTCCCATCGTCGCGAGGAGGTAGTCGGCAAGCCCTTTCGTCGCTCGGATCACGGTCGCGCGGTTCATGCGGTTCGATCCCGCCTCAACGCGGCCGCGCAAGCCCGCAGTTCCGAACTGGAGTGTCGCTCCCATCCGCTCGGTGAGCTCTTCCATGTCGCCGGAATCGACGATGCCCTGCAGTTCGGCCCGCATCACCGGGTCAGGGTCTCCGGCAATCCACTCTGCTGCTGAGGTCATGAGATCTGTCATGGCACGAATCGTACCGAATCGAGAGAGGCCGAGCATCGTCGCCGCAAACCGGCGGTGTCCGAACTCCGGGACCATTGACCCGCATCCGCGGGCCGTCCTCCCCTGCCGTGCGGCCGGAACCCCGCGTACGATGCGACATGTGATACCTGCTCCACCCGTTCGCCGACGTCTGCGTGTCTCCGGAATCGTCCAAGGAGTTGGATTCCGGCCGTTCGTCTACGGCCTCGCCACCTCCGCCCGCCTTGGCGGGTTCGTGGGGAATGACACCGACGGCGTCTTCATCGAAGTTGAGGGTGAGCCTGACGCCGTGTCCGGTTTCGTCTCGGATCTTGAACGCTGCGCTCCCCCCGCAGCGCGAATCCAGCGGATCGAGTCCGAGGACGTCCCACCAGTCGACACAACTTCCTTCCGGATTGTCGCGAGCCACCACGCCAGAACCGGGACAGCGCTCGTCTCGCCGGATCTTCGAACGTGCGACGAATGCCTGACCGAGGTTCACAATCCAGACGACCGCCGCCACAACTATCCGTTCATCAATTGCACGAACTGTGGCCCTCGCTTCACGATCACCCTGCGGACCCCCTACGACCGTCCCGAGACGACGATGCGGCCCTTCAAGATGTGCGACGCGTGCCAGGCCGAGTACGACGACCCCACCGATCGCCGTTTCCACGCCCAGCCGAACGCCTGCCCGGCCTGTGGTCCGGAGGTGCGCTCCGTGCCGGAGGCAGCCGACCCGATTCTCCGGGCCCGGCAATGGATCGCCAACGGTGACATCGTTGCCATCAAGGGCCTCGGCGGCTTCCACCTTGCCTGTGACGCGACGTCGGAATCGGCGGTATCGGCCCTACGGGAGCGAAAGGGCCGGGTCGACAAGCCGTTCGCCGTGATGGTCGCCGATCTCGCGACCGCTCGCTCGATCGTAGACATCGATGCCGACGAAACCCGCCTCCTCATCTCGACGGAACGGCCGATCGTCCTGCTCGCGAAACGCCCAAACACAACTGTCTCCGATCTCGTCGCCCCCGGCAACGCACACCTCGGAATCATGCTCCCCTACACACCACTCCACGACCTCCTCCTGGCGCCGGGCGACGTCTGGGTGATGACATCCGGCAATCGGGCCGAGGAACCCATCGTCATCGGGAACGAGGAGGCGTTCGAACGTCTCGAGTGGTTTGCCGACGGCTTCGTGCTTCACGACCGCGAGAT
>CAWEEG010000053.1:0-20041 GCA_963808015.1 uncultured Actinomycetota bacterium | reverse complement strand
CCCCGACAGGATGATCCTCACGTCCGCCATGGTTCAATCGCCTCGTTTCTGGTCGCGTCACGGTGGACAGCCGAATGCGACCTTGATGGCTTCCTTCATCTCCGGTGGAACCCATGGGACGTCTTCCAAGGATTCGCGCCCTGCCGTGGCGTCGAACTCCTCCTGGCTGGATCGGCAGAATGCGAACACATCTTCGAGCACCGCCTCCGCCGCCTGACCCTCGGGGGTGTCGACCCACTGCCAGTGTTCGGTCACGCTATCGAAGGTGGCAACGCGAGCCGCGAGCGCTTCATCCGCCGCCGTGATTCTCTCGAATACGTCGAGGGCTGCCGCATGCTGGGCTGCCACCCCCTCCGACGCCTTGAGACCCCGGACACCCTCCAGGAACTCGGTGCGAATCTCCAGCCGCTGTTCCCAGTAGTCCCGAGCACCATCAACGGTGGGGACCTGCGATTCCCATTCGGCGTCCAGCGACGCAAACTGTGCCGCCATCTCGGCGACGAGACGTCTCGGCCTGCTCGGCGTACTCGGACGGGGTGAGGGTTCCCCCGCCGCAGGCCCCGAGGACCACAGTGAGACATATCCACGCCCGCAGTCGACGCACAGCCTTCCTTTCACGAGTCGCTATCAGCTTTGCCCAGCTCCTTGCCATCGGGTAGAGCCGATCGTCCCCACAACCCCTGCCGGTCGGCCCGAAAGCGTGGGCCACAGAGCAGTCGGGCCCTACCGGCTCCCGATCGGGCGAGCAATGATGTGGGGTGGGTTTCGCGGCACGGCGCCGCAGACGACCGAGGAGACTTCGATGGAGACGATCCACTCCCACCGCCAAGGGTCTCATGATGCGGAGCCGGATGTCACGCCGTCCGCTTGTTCCGTCATCAGCGGTGATCGGATGCTCGTATGAAGAACCATCGCGTTGTTGTGTCTCGGCACGGCGGGCCGGAGGTGTTGCAGGTGGTGGAGGAGGATCTCCCCGAACCTGGGGACGGCGAAGTTCGGTTGAAGGTCCTGACCGCCGGCGTGTCCGGCTACGACCTCATGCACCGACGTTCGGGTCGCCTCCCAGGAACGCCGAAGGTGCCGTTCACCCTTGGGCTAGACGTCGTTGGGCACGTCGACGAGATTGGCCGGGGGTCCCAGGCCGTCGAGTTGGGGGCAGGGTTGCTGCCGGGCCCGCTCGAGGGCGGCGGCTACACGGAGTTCGTCTGCATACCGGCCGACGAGTTGGTCCCCGTGCCGGACGGCGTGGATTCGGCCGAGGCCGTGTGTGTTGTGTCGGACTACCTCACCGCAGATCTGATGCTGCACCAGGCGGCTGAGGTTCGGAGCGGCGAGAGCATCCTGGTCCAGGGCGCAGCGGGAGGTGTCGGGACTGCCCTGCTCGAACTCGGCAGCCTGTCTGATCTCGAGATGTACGGCACGGCATCCGAACACAACCACGAGCTCGTGTCTGCCCTGGGAGCCACACCAATCGACTACCAGACCGAGGACTTCGTCAAGCGAATCCGCGAGCTTGACCGGCGACGGTGTGGATGTGGTGTTCGACCCGATCGGCGGCGCACGGCAGCTCTGGCGTTCCTACCAAGCCCTCCGACAAGGGCGGGCGGCTGGTGTGGTTCGGCGTGGCCGCGACCGCCAAGTACGGGCTGCGGGTCATTCCGGCCAGCCTGCTGACTCGCCTCTTCCTGGCGCTCATCCCTGATGGGAAGAAGGCACCCATGACTCCGAATGCAGGCGAGGCCGACCAGCGGGATCGCCTTGTGCCGCACTTCTCGTCCTGCTTGAGGCCGGCGAGATCAGACCGGTTGTGACTGAACGGATTCCGTTGGCCGAGGCCGCCCGTGCCCATGAAATGCTCGAAGCCGGCGGACACGCCGGCAAGGTGGTTCTCGTCGCCAACACGTAGCCAGACGCCGGCCGAGTTCGATTCAGATCGGCGCGACACCGCCGAGGTGCCTCGCCTTGTTCGCTCTCTCAGTCCTCGTGCCACCGTGATCGACGATCTTGCCTTCCGCGTGGCCGTCGGCGACGGTCCGGAGAGCTTCGGCTGCATCGCCCAACGAGTAGGTGCTTCCGATGACCGGAGCGACCTTCCCCGAGGCCACGAGTTCGACGAGAGCGTTGAGATCCTCCTCGTTCGGTGTCGAGAGGAACGTTCGGAGGTTCTGGCTCACAAAGGGGGATGTCACCCACGCTTGGCCCATCGAGACCAGCGGGCCGATCCACTTGCCCCCAGCCGTCCCACTGTTCGGGATCAGAGTGCCGTTTGGGCTCAGCGCACGCCTGCAGTCGGACAGTGACCGATTGCCGACGTTGTCCAGGATGAAGTCGTACTGATTGTCACCTTGGGTGAAGTCCTCCTCGGTGTAGTCGATCACATGATCGGCGCCGAGGCTGCGGACCAGATCTGCCTTTCCCGCGCTGCACACTGCGGTGACCTCGGCTCCCATCGCTTTGGCGATCTGGATGGCGTATACGCCGATACCCCCAGCGGCTCCGTTGATGAGGACCGTCTGGCCCGGTTGGACCTTGCCGACGTCACGAACGGCCTTGAGGGCTGTCAAACCGGACATCGTCAGCACCGCGGCCTCCTCGAAAGTGAGGCCGGGTGGTTTCGCAACGAGCTGGCTCTCCTTGGCTGCGGCATACTCGGCGAGCGTGCCCTTGCCGTTTCCGAAGACCTCATCACCAGGCTTGAGGCGCGAGACCTTGGACCCGACAGCCTCCACCGTACCTGCCACGTCGTATCCGGGCGTGGGATTCCGAGGGCGGCTCAGGCCGAGTCCGGCCCTCATCACGTAGGGAGTTCCTTGCATGAGAAGAACGTCACCAGCATGGACCGAGGCGGCGCGCACGCGAACCAGCACTTCATCGTCGCGGATATCAGGCTTGTCTACCTCAGCAAGTTCGAGGACGTCGGCTCCTCCGTATTCGCGCTGGACGATCGCCTTCATCGGATTCCCTCTCGTATGGGTCGATTGGTCTCTCCGAGCGTACCCGTCGGGGGTGGACCTCGCGATGAGGCGGGTGCGACTCGCTGGTCGCCATAGGAGTTCAACGAAGCAGCGATCGAGGCGCCGCTTCCTGCCGGGCTGTGGGCAGCGAAGGTCGTTCCTACGAGTCGTCCGGCTGTTGTTGCTTCTCCTCGGCCAGCGCTTGCTGGTACTTCCGCTGCTCGATACCGCTGTCGCCGACCAGATAGGCCACCACGTGGAACGCCAAGGCGACCCCCCAGAAGATCGTGATCCAGTAGGCCCACTGGATACCGTCTTGACCTGTGGTGAGGTCGAGAATCCAGAGGAATCCGTTGATGACGATGAACGCCCCGATGTGCCACAGCAAACTGGTGTAGCTCTTGGCCCGTTTGCGTGCTCTTTCTTCCGGAGTGCTGGCGTCGGCCTCTGCCATCTTCATCTCCTGTATGAGTCGCTGTCACACTGATTGTTCAGCACGTGGGGAACCAGAGGCTTTGCGCCCCAAAGCCTTTCACACTGAGGTCGTCAGCTCAGGGTCGTGTTGGCTGCGGCGGGATCAAGCACCTTCACAAAGCCGCTTCCCGACTGTTTGATTTCGGAACCGTCGCCTAGATCAGGATCCAGAGAGCCAGACCGATGACCATTGCAATCGGCACCAGCAACCACAACCAGCGCAAGCCCTTCGGAGATGACGTGTCCGTCGAAGGTGGTTGGTCCCCTTCGTAGACAAGGTCGTCGCCACGATCCATTGAGGTCTCGTCCATAGTGTCTGCAACCTATCAGGCGGTCCGATCGGGAAAAGAGGACAAAGTCACCGAGGTGTCCGGCTGTCCCGGTTCACCCCGGGATTGATGCCGTCGCAGGTTGCGGGCGCACACAGCGCCGGGGCTACGATCGGCACTCACTTCACCACGTAAGGGCCACTGTGCACGACCCATCCCAGACCCGCTCTCGACTGAGCATCGACTTGTGAGGTCCTGAGATGCTCCCATTCGGCTCGGACTGGTATCGGCGCCTTCTCGGCGTGGCAGTCATTCTCGGAGTCGCCGGCGGCATCCTTGGCTTGGTCTATCTCGGGGTGACCGGGGAGGCCATCGATCTCTTCTTCGGCGAGGCGGGAACGGCGTGGTGGTCCGGTGAGTGGTGGTGGATACCTCTGATCGCGGCGGGTGGGTTGACCGTTGCGGCCCTGCGTCAGATGTGGCGGGTACCGGAGAAGGTGCCCGGCGGTGTGGCGATCATCGAATCGGGTCATGTCGACGAGACGACCGCGCCACAGTGGGCAGTCATCGCAGCGGTGTCCGCCGTCGCCGGTGCCAGCCTCGGTCCGTCGTTCGCCTTGGTGGTCATGGGTGGAGGCCTCGCTTCGTGGATCGCCAACCGTCGATGGGCCGAGGGACAGGCAGATCAGGACTACACCCTGACGGGAATCTCCGGTGCGTTCGGTGCAGCGTTCACGTCTCCGATCCTTGGCGCATTCCTCGTGTCCGAGATCGGGCCCACGCGCAAGGAGCGCTACGTGGTCGCGATCATCCCGCAGCTCATCGCTGCGGTGATCGGTTTCGCCATCTTCTATGCCGTTTTGGGGCGAACCTTTCTCGGGTCGTACGAGCTCCCTGCCTACGAATTCGAGATCGCCGACCTGGCGGTAGCGGTCGCGTTGGGCGTCTTCGCGGCGGTTGTGATGGCGGGCTTCGTTGTGATTCTCCTCGGCGTGAAGTGGATCGGGGCCCTCGTGCCGAATCCGTACGTGCGGGGCCTGGGCGGCGGAGCGTTGGTTGGTCTCATCGCGATGGCCCTCCCGCTCACACTCGGTTCAGGCCAGGCCCAGCTTGGGACGGTGGTTGACGGGGCCTCGGGACTCGGCATCGGCCTGCTGGTTGCGGTGCTGATCGGCAAGATGCTGGCGATGGCGTTGAGCCTGCGTGCCGGATTCATGGGCGGCAACGTCTTCCCGCTGATCTTCATCGGCGGGACGGCCGGCGTGCTGATGCATCTCGTCTTCCCGGACATCCCGTATGCACTCGCGGTTTCGTGCATGCTCGCCGCGGTTCCCGGTTCGTACCTTCGCGCACCGGTCAGCTTGACCTTCATCGCCGCCATCGCCATGAGCCTCGGGCCCGAGAGCGTCGCTCCCGTGGCCGTCGCGGTCGTCACGTCGTACCTGGTCGTAGCGGTCGCCAGGTACCTCCTGACCGAACGCAGAGTCGGCCGCAGGAGAAGCGGAGCCGGCTCCGACGACGTGAGGTGCATCGGTGGCCCGCTCGCTTCGGTCCTAGCCGGGCACCGGTAGAACGTCAGAGTTCGACGACCGAGCGGCCAGGATGAGGCCGAGAACGATGAGGGCGATCCCGACCCAGGCCAAGAGACCGGGCCTTTCAGCGAGCACCACAACGCCGAGCACGGTTGCCGTGACGGGTTCGGCGAGAGAGAGCGTCGCTGCGGTGCTCGAATCGGTGGTGCGGAGTCCCGAGGTGAAGAGCAGATACGCGACCGCCAGGGTCGCGAGGCCCAGCCACAGAACCATCGTGATGCCCTCAACGGTGCCGACGAACGACAGATCCTGAGAGAGCGCAACCGGGAGCAGCATCACGGATGCCAGGCCGAAGACGGCAGATGTCGAACGGCGGACCGAACCGAGTCGGGCCAGGCGAGCGGCGCTGACGATGTAGGTGGCGTATGAGAGCCCGGCGGCGAGCGACAGCAGCGCGCCGGTGCCATCGACGGCGGCATCTCGTTGTCGAGATAGCAAGTATGGCGAGACCGACGATCGCCGGAATCGTCGCCATGATCCATCTTCGATCCGGCGGCGTCCTCGTGAGAACCGACTCGATCACACCGACGAACACCGCAGCAGACCCGAGAGCGAGGAGCGTCCCCACCGCAACACCGGTGCGGTCCACACCCGAGAAGAAGAACAGCTGGAACGCTGCGACTCCCACCGCCGCGAACAGCGTCGCCGGGCGCACCAACCACTTCCATCCGGGCTCGGACGTCGTGAAGATGGCGAGGGCGATCAACACAACAGCTCCCGTCAGGAGCCGCAGCGATCCCACGGCGAGCGGACTGGCCGCCTCGGGTCCCAGTTCCTGGGCCGTCCCCGTGGTGCCCCACAGAATCGCGGCAAACAAGATCAGCCAGATGCCACGCATCGGCGGAGCGTACAGCGGCTGTGGCAAGGGCGCCTCCGCATCGTGCCGACGTGCGCCGCCGCTCTGCGGCATAATCGGGTGGTGTCCATTCCCGAGTTCCGGTTCGTTGAGACGTCCGACGGTGTCCGGATCGCCTATCAGCGGTTCGGCTCGGGCCCGACGACTGTCGTCGTAGGCGAGGTCTTCAACCATCTCGCGGTGCGATGGGAGTTCCCGCTCTATCGCCGTGCGTTCGAGTACATCGGGGAGCATCGTCGACGCCCAATCTCACATACGCCGCGTGGGGTTGCGTGTGATGGTTCATTCAGACCGGGGAGGGTCACCGTGAGAATTCGACTTGCATTTGGCGCGTCACTAGCGCTTGTGCTGATTGCTGCCGGCTGCAGTTCGTCGGGTGACGACAGTTCTACGACATCCACGGCCAGCGAGGCAACAACGACCACAACCGCGGCCGAAACAACGACCACTACAACGGCAACTACCACAACTGCCGCACCGACAACGACAACAACGGCCGCTGCGACCACCACCACGACGGAAGGTTCGGACACCGCTGTGCCCGCAACGCCGATTGTCGGTGTCCTTTCCGCTTACGGGCCGGGTGGGGAATCGATGTTCCCTGCCGAGTCGGTCGAGGCGCATTGGTACCAGTGGGACGGGCTGTATGTCGTCCTGTACCGGGGATTCAACGCGTTGCTCGGCGACCCGATCTGCGCCGGTAACTCGATACTCGAGACGGACGGCCAATTCGAGTACATCTCCAATGCGCCGCACGAGGGAACCGTCGACGAGATCTGTGATGGCGTGCCGAAGCTGGCCGACGCGCCGTCCGGCGTGTACTCGTGTGGAGCACTGTTGTACTACCTGACGGAGATACCCACCGAAACGGTCGGGACGCTCTTCGGCACCCTCGAGATCGTCAGGGCCGGTGTCGGCGACGGACAGAGTTCGATCGCGGAGTCCGACATCACGTCAACGCCGGAATTCGAGCCCGGGCTCGCCTCCTACGAGCTACCACCGAGCGACGTTGACAACGGGGGTACGGTCGTGTGCAGCTAGCGCTGCACACGACCCGAGGTTGAGCGTGCCCCACTCGCCGATCCGCTCGAGCTGCACGCCGATGGTGTCGACGTAGAGAGCGGTCGGTCCCTCGAACCCCGAGTAGGTTCCGACAAACACCCACAGGGTTCCTGAGCTGTCGGTCGTGGCCGTGAGGATGAGGCCCGCGGTGTCGAGCGCCTCGCGGCCATGGGCGGCGGCTGTTTTCGAATCTGTGCATGTAGGGCATGTCCACCTGGTCCACTCTCTCGCCGTTGACGTAGCTCACCCGTACCCGCGAATTCCCCGGTCTTGATGAAGTTGAACTTCAGCTCCGTGGGGCCGGTGGGTCGTACAGCGGGTAGACGTTGTATTTCCAGGCTTCCTCGTCCTGCGTCCGATCTTGCCGCCGAAGTCTTGAGGCACGACCGTCTCCTCGCCGACCGAAGTAGTTGAGTGTCTTGGACTCGACATACACGTCCGCCTTTCGCCCCGAGCTTCTCCGGGGAATCTCACCATGCGTATCACCACCGAATATCGAGCGGGTGGAGTGGGTAGCCGGTAGGTCGGTGAGGATGCCACCTGACAGGGCTATCAGGTCTGGAGTTCTCGGACGAGATCGCCGCCGTGGCAGACGCCGAGAATCCAGAGAACGAGAGCCGGCCGAAGTGTCTGACCAGACAAGACATCACCTGTCAGGAACACCGTCCTGCCGGAGACGTAGTGTTTAGGAGAGGGTATTCGTCCCTCCAAGGATGGGTGAGGTCGATGGCAGACTCTCACGACCGCCGATTCGACGAGTTGTACGACCGGTACTTCCGCGAAGTGCTCGCCTACTGCTTGCGACGTGGTCAGGGCGACGACGCCTACGACGCAGCCAACGAGGTCTTCGCCATCGCGTGGCGGAGGATCGAAGACGTCCCCCGAGCGGATTCAGCCAGGCCGTGGCTCTACGTCGTGGCCAAGCGAGTCCTTTACCGGAGGCGGCGAGGTTCGAGGCGCTTCCACCGGTTGGTTGAGAGAATGGGATCGTTGAGACCGACCGGTGGGCCCGACCCGGCCACCGTGATCGTCCAGCGTGCCGAATACGACGCAGTTGTTATTGCGGCATCTCGTCTCAGCACTCAGGATCGTGAGGTTCTCAATCTCGCTGCGTGGGAGGGTCTCCCACATCGCGAGATCGCAGAGGTCCTCGGCTGTTCGATCGACGCAGTAGATCAGCGACTACACCGCGCCAAACAACGACTGGCGAAGCAGTACGCCTCGCTCGGCTATGACCGGGATCGGCCGTACGCAGTGGGAGGTGAGGAGTCGTGAAGGACGCCGAGCAGATCTACGCGTTGTATGTCCAGGCGAATCCGGTACCCGACCCGGACCTGCTGCCGCTCACGAGGGACGAAGCCGTGCTCCTCTCAATCGAAGGGAGCCAAGCCATGCAGACACAAGAACCTACCAAGGAGCAGCCAGCTGCTCGCACCACCGGCCGGAACATCCTTGTTGCGGCGGGAGCATTCGCCGTCGTGATCGTGATCGGCCTGATCGCCGCCCTGTTGATCAACAACAGCGATTCGGGACCTGTCGCCGCAGCAGACGCTGCACCGGTTGTCGTATTCGACGGATCAACGTGCACCTACGACGGGCCGACGCAGATCGAAGAGGGCACTGGTCGAGTTCTCGATTACCAACTCGGGAGATGTTGATTTCGGGCTCGGCGGATGGCTCATGTCAGGCGCTGCACTCGAGGCGGAACTCCAGCACCTACCTGTGGGTAGTGACATGGAGGTAACCGACCTTGATCCAATGCCCGAAGGCGACTTGGTGTTCGGCTGGTACACGTTGCCAGGTGTCTCCAAGCTACGGGCCTGGCCGATGTCGGCCGGAACGCACCTGATCGACTGCACGACCGAGGACCACCTGTGGCGACCGGCCCAGGTCGAGGTCGTCAGTCCGTGAACCGCTGGCGGCGGTTGGATCGCGACCTTTCCGGTTGGCTCCAGAGTGACTTCGGGTGAGCGGCGCATCATCCGAAGTCACTGCCGACCGGGTGGCCCCTGTGAACCGACGCTGGAGACTCCCCATCGGTGTGTAGCGTCCTCCTGTGACCCAGTTCCACACCTACTGGAGCCTGATCCGGCACAACGCCGACTTCCGTCGCCTCTACCTGGCTCGTCTGGTTTCCTTCGCCGGCGACTGGTTCCTGGTGGTGCCGCTTCTCGGCCTCGTGTACGAAGCAACCGACTCCGCGCTCGCCGCGAGCGCCGTGCTTGCAGCACAAGCCCTTCCCGCCGCCCTCCTGGTTCCGCTCACGGGGGCGGTGTCGGATCGATTCGATCGCAAGAAGATCCTCATCATCTCGGATCTTCTCCGTGCTGGGCTTGCGCTGTCGCTCCTGGCCGCCGATGCCGTCGGAGGGGTCTGGTTCCCGCTCCTGATCATGCTCCTCGAGGGAGCGGGCGCAGCGTTCTTCTATCCGGCATCCACTGGTGCACTGCCCAATGTTGTCGACGAACATGAGTTGCCCGTGCGACGACGCTGATGTCTTCTGCATGGGGAACCATGGCGGCGGTCGGTGCGGCGACGGGTGGGGTGTTCGCGACCCTGGTGTCCGCGAC
Organism: uncultured Actinomycetota bacterium; assembly: GCA_963808015.1. GTDB lineage: Bacteria > Actinomycetota > Acidimicrobiia > Spongiisociales > UBA5794 > JAHEEL01. The sequence goes on along the minus strand of CAWEEG010000053.1, from coordinate 10,264 downwards.
GCAGCCTTCGTTCTCAACGCTGTGTCGTTTACTGTGTCGGCCTTTCTTGTCGGGCGTGTCGTACAAAACCTGCAGGCTACGAGGAAGCCAACAGCCGGAGCTGATCGTGAGTCGAACCGAGATGCGTTCCGGTACATCTTCGGCGATGTGCGAGCCCTAGCGTTGCTGAGTTCGAAAGGTGTCCACTCCCTGACCTCCGGCGGCGCAGTTGCGCTGTTCGCCCTGATGTCGATCATGTTGTTCGAAACGGGCGACGCCGGAACCGGCGCACTCTTCGGGGCGCGGGGCCTCGGGAACATGATCGGTCCGGTCGTTGCACTCGCGATCGTCGGGCGGTCGAGCCGTCGCATCCTCGGCTCGATCGGGTGGGCGATGACGGTGTGGGGCGTGGCCTACATCTTCGTGGGGTTCTCGCCGACCCTGCTCTTGGCGGCGGCGGCTGTTTGTGTGGCCCACATGGGCGGCGGAACCCAGTTCACGTTCTCGACCTATGGGCTACAGGAACTGATGCCCGACGATGTGAGGGGGCGCATCTTCGCCCTCGACTTCGGAATCGACATGATGGCGATTTCGATCTCAGCTCTGATACTCGGCGCCCTTGCCCAGACCGTCGCCATCCGCCCGCTTCTCGTCGGCCTCGGTGTTGTGGCCATTGTCTTCGGGCTCACGTGGACCGTTCTCACCCGACCGCTCTGGGCCGACTTGGATACGGCGCCAGAAAAGGGCTGATTCCTCGCGACCAGAACGGGCCACCCGGTCTTCTTCCTTCAGTCCATGGATCTGAGTCCGGGATTAGTCTCGCGCCATCCACGGAGGCCCTTGTGCAATCAGACCCATCGACGAGCCAAACGATGATGACCGCATCTCGCGACGTCCCCCTGGGCTTTGGCGCCACAGTCCTGCGACGGCCGACGTTTGGTGGTCTTGTCGGCGCTTTGGTCTTCTTCTGGTTCTCATTGGGGCCATCGCTTCTGCCGCGCTGGTGGGTGATGCAGGCGGTGATCACGGGTCTCACATCTGCTGTCGGTTATCTAGTCGGAACAGCGGTCGAATCCGGAGTCCGAGCCATCCTGCAGCGAATCGGCAACGCGACTGTGTCTCCGCGGGTCGCGAAGGGCGCATGGGTCGGCCTCGGGGTGTTCGGCATTGTCGCCATCGGCATCGGGCTGGCCCGCTGGCCCACGGTCCAGAATACCTCGCGAGACCTCGTCGGCCTCGAGCACATCTCGTGGACGTTGGTGATTGGCATCACATTGGCAGCGGCGGTGCTCTTCCTCGTCGGCGTGGTGCTGGGGCGCGTTGCGCTCTTTCTGGTCCGAATCGCGGAGAGATTCGCGCAGCGGTTCATGCCACGAGTAGTCGCCTGGGTCGCGACGATCGTTGTGGTCGTGCTGGTGGTTGCCTTCCTAGGCGTTGATGTGGTTGGGAAAGGGCTTATCGGATTCGTCGACACCCGCTTTGGGGCAGCGGATACGGGCACCGCGCCCGGCATCCAGCAACCGGCGGCTGCGGAGTACTCCGGTAGCCCGGAGTCCATCGTGGGCTGGGACACCCTCGGACTCGAGGGCCGCAACTTCGTAGCCGGTGCCTCGACGCCGCAGCAGATTGAGTCCTTCTCGGGAAGCGGTTCATCGCTCGCGCCGATTCGTGTCTACGCCGGCCTGGCTTCCGCCGCGACACTCGAACAACGAGCCGCCCTCGTGGTTCTCGAACTCGACCGTACCGACGCGGCACAACGTGAGGCGGTCGTCGTTGTGACCACAACGGGGACCGGTTGGGTAGATCCCGACGCGGCTGACGCGATCGAATACATGTACGACGGTGACACCGCGATCGCCGCGATGCAGTACTCCTTCCTCCCGAGCTGGATCCAGTTCCTCGTCGGAACCGAACTCGCCGGGGAAGCTGGAGCTGCCATCAACGCTGCTGTCTACGAGTGGTGGGTGGCCCTGGAGGAACCGCGCCCGAAGCTCCTTCTCTTCGGCGAGAGCCTCGGATCGCTCGGGCTCGAGACCGCGCTCGCCGGAGGTTCGATCGACGAATCTCTCAGCACCCTGAGTCGATCCGACGGAGTGCTGATGACCGGCCCCACGGCCTCCAATCCGATTTGGCAGCAGCTTTCGGAGGTTCGCGACCCTTCATCGCCGGTGTGGAAGCCGGTATACGACGAGGGGTCTTCGGTGCGGGTCGCGAACCAGCCTCAGGATCCGCCGTCGGCAGGATCCGCACCGTGGTCGGAACCGCGAATCCTCTACTTCCACCATCCGTCGGACCCCGTCGGATACTGGAATCTCGAAACGCTCTGGTCACGTCCCGAATGGGTGGACGATCCGGTGGGCTACGACGTGTCTCCGGATGTCACCTGGTTCCCCATCGTGACGTGGGGCCAGGTTTCTGCCGACCTGATCGCTGGATTCAGTGCCGGACCGGGGTTCGGGCACAACTACTCGATCGACTTCGTGAGTGGGTGGGCATCGGTGGCACCTCCCCCGGATTGGTCGGCGGATGACACGGTGCGCCTGGTCGCGCACCTCGATGCCGGAGCCGAGTAGCAACACCGGCGACGGGCAGGAGCATGGCACCGAGACCGTTGACCGCCGTGAATCTCGAGTTGGAAGACCGTCTCCATCGACGACGCGGTCCATTCGTACCTCCCCCGGACCTTGGTTAGGGTCGCAGCCGATGCTTAGGAGCCAAGAGCGTGAGTGCGCACGTCTGACGTGGAGAGTGGTGTGATGGGAGTTGTGGCCCGGTGGGTGCCCGGGATCACGGTTGTTCGTACCTACGAGAAGCAGTGGTTGCGCAAGGATTTCACTGCGGCGCTGGTGCTGACCGCCCTGCTCGTTCCGCAGGGGATGGCCTATGCCGAACTTGCCGGGCTTCCCGCCGTCACCGGTCTGTACACAACGGTCGCCGCTCTCCTCGGCTATGCGATCTTTGGCCCGTCGCGCATCATGGTCCTCGGACCCGATTCCTCGCTTGCACCGCTGATCGCCGCCATCATCGCTCCGCTGGTCATTGGCGACTCACCTGCCGAGGCCGTCGCGTTGGCGGGGATGCTTGCCATCCTTGCCGGGTTGATCGAGGTCCTGGTTGGGCTCGTCAGGTTGGGAACGATCACCGACCTCCTTTCGATGCCGGTGCGCGTCGGCTACCTCAACGGCATCGCATTGCTGGTGCTGGTGAGCCAACTCCCCAAGCTGTTCGGCTTCTCCACCGATGGTGACGGGTTCATCTCCGACATCGTGGAATTCGTGAAGGGTGTGGCCGACGGGGACACCGTTGTCGCTTCGCTTCTCCTCGGCATCGGCGCGATTGTGGTGATGCTCGTTGGCCGCCGTTTCGCACGGCGTATCCCATGGGTGCTCGTTGCCGTGATCGGTTCGATCGCTGTTGTCGCCCTGCTCGGTCTCGCGGACGAAGGGGTCTCGGTCGTTGGTGTGTTGCCGTCGGGGTTCCCGAGCCCGACCTTCCCCAGTGTGCCGATGGAAGACCTTGGACCGCTGCTGGCAGGGGCGCTCGCAATCGCCATCGTCTCCGTCGCCGACACGGCCGCGCTCTCACGTAGCTTCTCCGCCAAACGTGGTGAGCGCGTCGATCAGAACCACGAGGCCGTGGGCCTGGGCGTATCCAACGTCGCTGCCGGTCTCTTCCAAGGTTTCCCGATGAGCGCAAGCTCGTCGCGGACGGTCGTCGCCGAGTCGGTTGGAGCGAAGACGCAACTCACTGGGGTCCTTTCGGCACTGGCCATCATCATTCTGCTGGTCGGCGCCAACGGCCTGCTTGCCGACCTGCCCTCGTCCGTCCTCGCCGCTGTCGTGATCGTTGCCTCGTTCGGCCTTTTCGACCTCGCAACGATCCGATGGCTGGCCCGCGTTCGTCGGACCGACTTCGTGGCGGCCGTCATCGCGATGCTCGGTGTCGTCCTCGTTGGCGTCCTCGAGGGGCTCCTCATCGCTATCGGTGTTTCGCTCGCTGTGTTCATCTGGAAGCGGTGGAGGCCGTACACGGCCGTTTTGGGTCGCGTTGCCGACACGAAGGGCTACCACGACACCGAACGCCATCCGGACGCGTATCTCGTGCCGAAACTGTTGCTCTTCCGTTTCGACGCACCCCTCTTCTTCGCCAACGCGGGATTCTTCGAAGAGCAACTCGGTGAAGCCATCGACGCGACACCCGGCGGTGTCCGCAGGGTTGTTGTTGCCGCCGAACCGATCAGCGATATCGACAGCACCGGCGCCGAGATGCTGCAAATGCTCCTTGATGACCTCGATGTGCGAGGCATCCAGTTCGCCTTCGCTGAGCTCAAAGGTCCGGTCAAGGATCGCCTGCGCAGTTACGGCCTGTACGACAGGATCGGCGACCAGTTCTTCTACGAAACCCTCGGAGTCGCCGTGATGGCGTACGCGGACGAGACGGGCGTGTCACCGCGCGATCGCGGTGTCGATGACCCGGATCGGTAGCCACTCTCCAAGGCAGGATGTGTCCGCAGCGCGTGGTCGTCGGCTGCCCTCTGGGCGAGATGCCGCAGGAGTAATCGATGTTTGATCTGTGGCGGCACCCCGTCGGAGCAGGGACCACGGGCATTGCCCCGCAGGGATTGTGTTGGTGGTCAAGGCCTTGACAGCGGCCGAACCGACCTTGCCGCCCCGGCGTGGCTCGGCGTTGACGCCGCCCAACCAGAAGCGGGAAACGCATTTCCGAACCGCTGGCAGTGTGAACGACCGTGCAATGCACTCGCCTTCATTCGTCAGTTGACAACATGCTGTCGTTATGTCAATATGCTGTCACTCAACACGAGGGAGCGCACACGATGAGCAGCGATACCATCCACGTTGGCATCTACGACACGTGGGCCGACTGGGAGCCTGGCTACGCCCTGGCGCATCTCGGCTCAGGCGACTGGCAGCCCGACGGGAAGAGGTACCGCATCGTCGCCGTCGGCGAGACCATGGACCCGATCACGACCAAGGGCGGCATGACGCTCACCCCCGACATCACCGTCGAGCAGCTCGACCCCTCCGACAGCGCCATGCTCATCCTCCCCGGCGCCGACACGTGGCTGGCGGGCCGCAACACTCGGTTCGTGGACGCCGCATCTCGGTTTCTCGAGGCCGGCGTTCCCGTGGCCGCCATCTGTGGCGCCACCGTCGGATTGGCCAACGCAGGGCTCCTCAACGACCGCGACCACACGTCCAACGCGGCCCAGATCCTCGAGTCGGACGGGTACCAGGGCCACGACCGATATCGCTACGACCTCGCCGTCACCGACGGCGACCTGATCACCGCCAGCGGCATCGCCCCCGTCGAGTTCGCCAGGGCGATCTTCGAGCGGCTGGCGTTCTACAACCGGACCATCAACGACAACTGGTACCTGCTCTACGGACAGCACGACGCAGCCGGGTTCTTCGGGCTCATGGAGGCGGCCGGCCATGCCGGATGAACCCCGACTCGGCGCCGAGTTCGCGCTGAGCATCTTCAAGGTCAGCGGGCAAATGCTCGCAGCAGGCGAACAGCTCGCCCGCCCAGCCGGGCTGACCGTGGCATGGTGGCAGGTGTTGGGGGCCGTCCTGCGGCGGCCCCTTAACGCCGCCGGGATCGCCCGCGAGATGGGGATCACCCGCCAGGCCGTCCAGCGGGTCGCCAACCGGCTGATCGACGACGGGCTCCTTGAGGCATCACCAAACCCCGCCCACAAGCGATCGCCGCTGCTGTCGCCGACACCGGTCGGGCTCGCCGCGGTGCAGCAGATCGCCCCCCAGCAGGCCGACTTCGCCACCCGGCTGGTCGACGCGTTCGGCCACAAACGCTTCCAGCAGCTCGTCGACGACCTCGCCGCCGTCTCAGAAGTGCTCGACGACGTCCAACCCTGAGCTGCGCCACGCCAGGGCGCAGCACGTCGCACGGTGCGTGACCCGGTGGATCTCATTCCGGCTCTCCCCTGCGATGGGCCTGACCCAGCATCGCCGGTTCGAGTGGTGCTTCACTGGCACCTGCAGATCGGTCAGGAGGGGCTGCGAATCCACGACATGAGGCACACCCGCGCCTCGATGCTCATCTCCCCCGGCGCCCACCCCGGACTCGTGCGCGAACACCTCGGCCACTCGAGCATCCGAGTCACGATGGACGTCTACGGACACCTCTACGAGGACACCAAAGACGAGATCGCACAGCGACTCCAGGCAATCCACCGCGGGCTGTAGCCGCGCTCTCGGCCTGCTCCTTGGAACGGTTCCAGCTCAATATCGCGCCCTCAGCGCGCCCTGGACGCGCCTCGAGTCGCCCCGGCGGGTTCTCCGAAACGACGAAATCCCCTGCGGGACAGGGGATTTCGGTGGTGGTCAGGGGCAGGGTCGAACTGCCGACCTCTGGTTTTTCAGACCCATAGAGGATGTCCCGGTACGTCTCACTACATCCCAATAGGGTCAGTTTCAGCGGGTTCGTGAGACGTACTGGGACGTAGTGAGACCCCTCGAGTCCGCCGAAAGGCACCTGGTGGGCACCTGGCACACGCCGGACCGGCCGCACCGGACATGCGCTGATGGATGACCAGGTCGATCCCGCTGGCTAGTTGTTCGTCGCCTTGACCTCCTTGACGACGACCCAGCGGTGCTTGCCGATTTGGTGGTCCTTGGCGAATCCCGCTGCTTCGAAGGTCGAGAGTGCGCCGCTGTACAGGAATCCGGCAGGAACAGCATCGGCAGGTTCCGGACATCCCTCCACCCGACCCCCACCCATTCCGGCGATGAGATCGATCGCCCCGGCAAGCGCAGCTGTGGCGACACCCTTGCGGCGGCGGCCCTTGCCGACGTAGCAGCACGCAATCCGCCAATCCGGCAGTTCGCCCAGGCCTTTGTCGTACTCTCGACGGCTCTTGATGCGAGGTACTTCCTCGGGAATACCGAACTGGCACCAGCCAACGCAATCGTCACCTTCGAAGACGAGTGCTGCGTGAGCGGTTCCGGCGCGGACTCGATCGAGCTTGCGGAGTCGGTTGGGTTCTTCTGCATCGGCGTGAGTGTCGTCCTTCGGATGGAAACCCATACACCAGCAGCCACCGAAGATCCCGTTGTTCGCCTCGACCAGAGCGGCGAACGCGTCCCACGTCGACGGGTCGAGAGGTTTGACCGTGAATGTCATGCTGCGACCCTATGAGCCCACACATCTCGGCACCTCCACGTGCCGTCCATATTGCGCCTTGGCTCAGGCGACTGTGGTTATCGGTGCGATGTCGACGACGCCCCGCAGATTCCGAGCGAGGGCTTCGTCCTTGGTGATGAACGCATCCGCCTGAAGCTGGGTCAGCGCCAACGCCGAGACTCTTGAGCCGAACGGCTGCAAGGGAGGAGCTGAAACCTTCGCTACAAACGAGGACCACCCGCTGGTTCGGCAAGACGTCGATTGAGCGATGCTCACTTGACGGTGCGAGTCGCCATTCGAGAACCGTGAGATCAATCACGTGCGCACCCGGAAGCTCCCCCTGTTCGGACCGCTGGGCGGAGTCACGAACGTCCACGACAACGGCTCCTCCACGCACCGCGGACGCCAGATCGCTGGGCGGCACACGGTCCAGTCGGCTCCTTGATCTGCTCAGCAGAGCATCAATGGTGTCGTCCGGTGTCATCTCATGAGACTACGCAACAGAATCCGCAAAAATCGGCACCTATGAGCGGCCCGACCGGGGCGTGCGACACCAACCGCATCACCCACCCAGCCGTATATGGGCGGTGTAATCACTAACCCGTCGGATGAGCGAGAAGCCGAGTTGCGGACGATCTTTCGTGGCTCTGGAAGGCGATCGCAGACTTCGCTCACCGTGCTGTACTCCTTGACTTGCTGCAACTTGCAGTATACGTTTCCTGCTGGACCTTGGAGCACCGCCCGTTGTGCTTCAAGACACTCGAGGCCTGCAAGGAGGACACCGATGCACGTCGATGCCCACATCGAGGCAATCAGTCGAGAGGGTGAGCGGCTCGCCACCGCTGCGTCCCACGCTCGGCTCGATGACCCCATCCCGTGGTGCCCCGGTTGGGACACCCGTGAGCTGCTCCGCCATCTGAGCGAGATCCACCTTTGGGCGGCGTCCCATGTCGCGCGATGTGCCGTGCGAGAGGGCGTCCCAGAGCTGGTCGACCTCGAGGCCGCCTGGCCGGATCTGGCGATCTTCTGGCCCGATGACGACGCCCTGGTCGACTACTACCTTGCCACCAACACCAACCTCGTGGCCGAACTCGAGTCGGCGCCGTCGGACCTCGCCACCTGGACATTCCTCCCGGCGCCATCACCCCGCCAGATGTGGGCGCGCCGCCAAGCCCACGAGACGGCGATTCACCGCTTCGACGCCGAGTCGGCAACCTCGTCGGTCAGCGGGTTCGACCCGACATTCGCCTCCGACGGCATCGACGAGATCCTGACCGCCATGGCTCCCAGGATCGACGACCTCCCACTCGAGTCCCGCATGTCGATGGCGATCTCCCCCAGCGATGTCGACGACCGATGGCTCGTCACTCTTGGACCAGACGGGATCGAGACGGTCCGAGCTGACGGCCCCGCCGACCTCGTCCTCACCGGACTCGCTTCCGACCTGTACCTCGCCGTGTGGAATCGAGGGGATGACGCAGCGATCACGTTGACCGGCGATCTCACCGTCCTAGACACCTGGCGCACTCGACACCGGTCGCGGTGGCCGCGCACCCGCGACGAGGACGAATCCAAGGTGCAGGCCCGTCGATAGCGACCGAGGGAGCTTCTGGCGGAGGACTTCGCATCATGCCGCGGCGTGGCGCTGAACTCGAGCCCGGTGTCATCGTCGGTCATATCGAAGCCTCTTTGTGTGAAGGGGGTTTCTCGAGGCGCGACGGCGGGGACCGGCCGGGGGCGTGGAGGTTTGGTGTCGGGTTCGGGAGTGACCGATCCGAAGAGCCGGTGATCAGGATGCGAGGCCCTGGACGCGTCTCGGGTCACCCCGGGGGGGGTTCTTCGAAACGACGAAATCCCTTGTGGGACAGGAGATTTCGGCGGTGGTCCTGAAGGATCGGGGCCACGGGATTGTTTTGCCGCCTGCGGGCGTGTCGCCCAAGCCCGGTGGCCGATGGTCTACCTGGGTAGGAGCCTGACGATGTGAGGGAGCCTCGATGATGCGTTCACGATCCGTCCGTTGGGTCGCTTCGCTCGCCACAGTCGTGTTGCTCTTGCCGGGATGCGACGACACCAACAACGGCGCTGCTGCTGACACGACGCTTGCAGTATCGATCACGACTGCTACACCGACCACGACCTCTGCTCCGACCACCACCACTACTGCTGTTCCGCTGGAGGAACTCGGTCCGTTCGAAGTGACGACGACGGTTGTGTCGCATGAAACCACTCGAGACATCTCGGTGTGGGCACCCAACGCTGATGGGTCGTGGTCGGTGGTGTACCTGGTCCCCGCAGCAGGGACTGGTCAGGACTTGGCCGAGATGGCCACTCGGCTGGCGAGCTACGGGAAAGTGGTGTTTGCGCCCGACTACCGATTCACCCACTCGCAACTCAGCCAGGAGCAAGACCTCGAGTGCGGCTACCGCTTCGTCAGGAGCGTTGCCGGTGAGTATGGCGGCGACCTCGACCAGCCGATCACGTTCGTCGGAGATTCGTATGGCGCGTCGATGGCACTGTTTGGCGGACTCTCGGAAGGGGCATATGGCCCCGGCGGCAGCTACGAGGTGTGCTCCACAGGGGCACCGCGGGCCGACGTGATCGTTGCCATCGCAGGTTGCTACTACGAATACGAGGGTGCGGAGTTCCCGGAGTCCGTGGTGGATGTGCTCATCGATAGCCTCGACTTGAAGAAGCTGGATGCCGACCTTGTCTTGGTGGTTGGGGAGGACGACCCAACCTGCCAGCCATGGCAATCCGAAGATGCAGCCGAAGCTCTGCGAGCTGCCGGATACAACGCCAGGCTTGTCGACGTGCCCAGCGGGGACCACGGCAACGTCGTCTTCTGGAGTGTTGTCGATGGCGAGTGGGTGACCGCTCCCAACCACCCGATCGGCAAGGAAGTCGTCCAGATCATCCTCGACGCAATCGACGCTGCACAAGAGTAGAGAAGATCCGAGACCGCACCCGCCCATATCGCAGCACCTATGAGCGGACCTACCGACCGATTCCACTCCCTCTGAGCTGGGAGTGTCCTCTTGCCCCCGCGCCTGCCCCCGCGTAGCCTGGTCTCCGGCGGCAATTGGACCCAGGAACGATAGAAACCCGTGCGCTGCAAGGGTTTCGG
>CAWEEG010000052.1:0-37847 GCA_963808015.1 uncultured Actinomycetota bacterium | reverse complement strand
CGAGCACCTCGAGGTCTTGCACATAACGATCGAGAGCGTCACCCATTCCTGCGAAGAGCTTCGAGGTGAGCATTGCCGTCTCGGCAATTACCGCCTCCGCGAGCTCGTCCTCTTCGACCTCGCGCTGGAGGCGCGCAACGGCGACTTCGAGTTCGGAGATGTTGTGATCCGCCAGGGCGGTGATCTCATCCGCGTTCGCCGCGGCTCTGAGTCTCAACCGCCGACGAATACTCGTCGACCGAGAGCCCACCACCCGAACACGCGGATACGATCACGAGGCCGGCAGTGAGAAGGGTGGCCAGGCGTCTCACGAACCCAGCAGATCGCTCAGCGACACGAACGAATCCACTATCGCGCGCACACACGGCGTCCGTAACTGACGCCTGGCAAAAAAGTTCGTAGCGGAGGCCCGCCTCGGTCCAACCAAGGCTCAGCCCATCTGGAACGATGATCGGCACCACATCGCTCCTCGCCGCGCCGATTCCATCGGGCGCCGGACCGACCCGGAGCACACCAAGCTGACCGCTGTCTGCCGTGTACGGCTCAACGGTCCAGAACCCGAATGCGGCGGACGTGTCTGGGTCGAGGAGCCCCGAAGCCGGGTCGTATACGAGCTGGCTCGTGACCCACCGCACGTCTTCCGGCACCGCCTCGGGGAATTGGATCGTCGGGAGCGCCGTCGCGATCTCCACGCGGCTCGCTTGCACAAATCGACTGCCCAGCTGACGATTCCAGACGGTGGCGATCATCGCCCGCGGGTCGTCGTGGGGCTGTGCCGGTCCGATGTCGTCGTTCACCCAGAGAGTGTCGGTCGCACCGACGAGGCCCTCGTTGCCGACTTCGATGACGATGGGGGGCGATGTCGGCGTGGGAAGGGTTGCAGCCGTAACCCAGGCGCCGGCTCGGTCGCCGACGCCTTCGAGCGGACCTGATTCGCCACACGCGCTCGCTACGAGCGCGAGTGTGGCGATCACCATGACGACGAATGGGGCACGCACGCTCGACACGGCGTCAAGTGTGCCACCGTTCCACGAATACCGACGACCATCTCCCTACGCTCGCTCGATGTCCGATCACACGATCGCCGTAGTTCGCTCGGGGTTTGAAGACTCCACCGGCCTCGATACGGGCGTCTCGCACGCTCTTCTGGATCGGGTCTCGGCCGGCGAACTCGCGGAGACTTTCCGCATCTACCAACCGACCCGTGTCATGGCGTTTGGCAAGCAAGATCGGCTGGCCGAGGGCTTCACACAGACCGTTCAGGTCGCGCGCAATCACAGCTTCGACCGATCATCCGCATGCCGGGTGGTCGGGCAGCGGTCTTCCATGAGGAGACGGTGGCATTCTCGTGGACGATCCCGACCTCCGACCCGGTGCGAGGCGTTTCGCCAGCCCGTTGAGGCCCGCCGCCGGCGTGATCACCGATGCGCTGCGGCCGGCGTCGGCGTTCCTGCAACCACCGGAGAAATCCTCGCGCGTACTGCCCCGGCAAATTCAGCGTCCACCCCGCCGGGGAAATGAACTCGCCGGAATCGGACAGCGCCTCGCCCGCCATGCCGCACATGTCGGCGGTGTTTTGGTGGTCGGTGACACCGAAGGAACACGAGACGTGCTTGTCCGACGTATCGCTCCCTCGGGATCGAGGGATCCCGGCACCGTCGGCTCGATCAATGACATCGCTTCCGAGATCGACGTGCGGGACGTGATCGACGCCATCGTCGAGGTTCTGGCGGAACAACGTTCGATCGTGCCCACGTCGGTCGACGCGGCAACTCTTGCCAGCGCTCGCGAACTTGCACCGCTCCACATCCCGTGACGATCGGCCTTTGCCGAAGACGCTCCCGGCCGAAACTAGAGACCATGGAATCGTCATCATCAACGGTCCGAACCTCAACCTCATCGGCACACGTTCGCCGGAGATCTACGGCACCACGACCCTCGAGGAGCTCGATGCCGCGTGCCATGGCTGGGGGGTCGAAGTGGGATGCGAAATCGAGACGTTCCAATCGAACCATGAAGGCGACATCATTGATCGCCTCCACGCGGCGCGTGACACGGACGGTGTCGTCATCAACCCCGGCGCATTCACCCACTACTCCTACGCCATCCGGGACGCCATCGACGCCATCGGGCTGCCCACGGTCGAGGTGCACATCTCCAACGTGCGTGACCGTGAGCCATGGCGGCGAATCTCTGTGGTATCCGAGTGTGTGTCACCACCATTTTCGGGCGCGGTGTTATTGGCTATCGAGACGCGATCCGGCACCTTGTCGCTCGTTCGGCGTGGCCGGTGGAGACCATCACATACGGCCCCGATTCCGACAACGTTGGTGACCTTCGCATCCCCGCAGCGAAGGCCCGCATCCAGTTGCGGTTCTCATCCACGGAGGCTTCTGGCGCAACACAGCAGCGCGCGACCTCCTCGATCCGGCCGCCGTCGACCTGACCCGTCGAGGCTGGGCGACGTGGAACATCGAGTTTGCTCGTGTCGGATCGGGTGGGGGCTTCCGGTCGACAACCGCCGATGTCTCTGGCGATCGGATCACTCGCCGATTTCGCCGAGGGGCACGATCTCGACCTCGATCACGTCGTGGTGATCGGCCACGGATCGGGCGGTCACCTCGCACTCCAAGCCGCGGTCGCCAGGAGCGAGGTCCCGATCTCCGCCGTCGTGGCGCTCGCTCCGATCGGAGATCTGGAGGCCGCTCACCAGGCCGGCGTTGGTGATGGTGCGGTTGAGGCATTCATGCGTCGGACCCCCGACCAATCGCCGGAGCGGCATGTCGCTGCTTCCCCAATCATGAACCTGCCAATCGGTGTGCCGCTCCTCGTTGTTCATGGCGACGAGGACCAGCACATCCCGGCTGCGATCAGCCGCTCGTTCGCCGGACGCGCCGCCGACGAGGGCGACACGGTTATCTATCACGACTCGAAGGTGTCGGCCACGAAGCACTCACCGACCCGACCATGCCTGCATGGGAGAAGGTTATCGACGAGGTCGACCGGCTCAGGTAGTGAGTCCGACGAGGCGGGTGAGGCCTTCTTCGAGGTCCTCGTCGGCCAGGGCAAATGACAGCCCGGATACCCCGGTGCCCCAAAGCTTCGCCCGGGACGATCGCGACGTTGATCTCATCGAGCAGTAATGCGGCGAGATCCATCGTCGTCTCGGCCCTGCGTCCCTGAAGGTCGCGACCGAGCAGACCGGTCATGTTGGGGAAGGCATAGAACGCGCCCTGGGGATCGAGGCACTCCACGCCGGGGACCTCACCGAGGAGGCGAACCATCGTGTGCCGCCGCCGATCAAACGCCTCGCGCATGATCGTAACGGCATCCGCGATCCCTCCACAGCGGCGAGTGCGGCACGCTGCGATACGTTGGCAACGTTCGAGGAGATGTGGCTCTGCAATCTGATTGCCGCTGAGGCGATCTCCTGGGGTGCCACCAACCAGCCGACACGCCATCCCGTCATGGCGTAGGTCTTTGCGACGCCGTTCACGACAATGGTTCGGTCGGCGATTTCGGGGGCAACAACCGGCATCGAGTGAAACACCGCGTCCCCGTAGACCAGGTGCTCATAGATTTCGTCGGTGAGCACCCAGATGCCTCGGTCGGCCGCCCAACGCCCGATCTCGGCCATTCGTTCCCGTGAGTACACCGCGCCTGTTGGATTGGACGGCGATACGAAGATCAGGGCCTTCGTACGATCGGTCGTCGCAGCCTCGAGTTGTTCGACCGTGACCTGGAACCCGTCGCGGTCGCTCGTCGGCACCGCAACCGGCACCCCGTCAGCGAGCCGGATCGCCTCCGGGTAGGTGACCCAATACGGTGCGGGGAGCAACACCTCGTCGCCCGGATCGAGGAGCGCCTGAAGCGCGAGGTAGACGGCCTGCTTTCCCCCATTGGTGATGACAACCTGTGAGGGCTCAACAACAAACCCCGACGTGCGCGCCATCGCGGCCGCAACGGCGGCACGGAGGGGCGGGAGACCTGCCGCTGCGGTGTAGCGATGAGTAGCGGGATCGTCGACAGCGACGCGAGCGGCATCGACGATATATGCGGGTGTCGGGAAATCCGGCTCGCCGGCCCCGAAGCCTATGACCGGATGTCCGGCGGCGCGCAGGGCGTTTGCCTGGTTGGTGATCGCCAGCGTTGCCGACGCTTCCACGCCGAGCGCTCGTCTTGACACGGCTGATGCGGATGAAGCCATAGCCACCTTCTCTCGAGGAAACACGCACGATAGGCACTTGATTGTCACGCCACGATTCCACGATCCTTCGGCGATTCGGAGACGATAGATTGCCCCCATGGAACCCTTTGCAGACTACGACCGCTACGACACGGTTGGCCTCTCGACGCTGGTCGCGGTTGGCGACGTCCATCCCCTCGAACTCCTCGAAGCCGCGGCAGAACGTATTGCGGCGGTGAACCCTGCCATCAACGCCGTGATCTGGGAACGGATCGATGCCGCCCGTCTCGAAGCCGCGTCCGGCGTCCACGGTGGCCCGTTCGGAGGGGTCCCGATCTTGATCAAGGATCTGGTTGTCGAGGAGGGTGTCCCGGTCTCGTTCGGGTCCGCCTTCCTGCGCAACTACGTCGGCGGTGAGACCTCGGAGTTCCGCCACCGCATCACGCCGCGGGATTCGTCGATCTTGGCCGCACCAACACCCCCGAGTTTGGACTGCTCCCCACCACCGAACCGGTCCTCCACGGCCCAACGCGAAACCCTTGGGATCTGAGCCGATCCGCAGGAGGCTCGAGCGGTGGGGCGGCCGCGGCCGTCGCAGCTGGAATCGTCCCGCTCGCTCAGGCAAGCGACGGCGGCGGGTCGATTCGAATTCCGGCGTCGACGACCGGCCTGTTCGGGCTCAAACCCTCGCGTGGTCGCGGCCCGCGACGGCCGGGCGGATCCATCGACTACCTCTCAACCGAACATGCGGTGACGCGAACCGTACGCGATAGCGCTGCGTTCCTCGACGCGGTCCACGGTGCCGTTCCGGGGACCGATACTGGGCTCCGCCTCCGACTGCACCATTCGCGGAGGCTGTGGATCGTGACCCCGGGCGATTGAGGGTCGCATTCAGCGTCCGGGACTTCCGAGGAAACCGCGTTCATCCCGAGTGTGAGACCGCCGTTCTCGAGACGGCCGGGATCCTCGAGGGCCTCGGGCACACCGTGGTCGAAGCCGACCCCGGCATCGACGGTGCGACAATGGCCGAGGCGTTCATCGAGATGTGGGCGGCGCTTGCGGCGCACGCCTTCAGCCTCGTGCTCGACACGGCAACCGAACGCATGACCGTTGTACGCCGTATGCGGCGCGTCGTCGGTGACCGACGGACGATGCGGTTGATCGCCCTCCTCGATCAGCGGGAGTCCGGGCTGCCGGCCTTCGAACCGTTCACGTTCGCACTTGCCGAGCGATCGAGTGGCCGTTCGCAAGCGGATCTCCAGAACGCCGAAGCCTCACTCCAGGCGGTCGCGCACCAAACCGGAGACTTCCTCACCGACCACGACGTGTTCCTCACCCCGGTTCTCGGCTCACCGCCGGTGCCCATCGGCACGTTCGATCAGACCCTCCCGTGGGACGAGTTGATCGAGATGGTGTATCGGTATGTCGCGTTCACGCCCCTTGGCAATTTCGCCGGGCTCCCCGCAATGTCGGTTCCTCTCCATTGGACGCCGGACGGGCTTCCCGTAGGTTCACATTTCCTCGGCCGGTTCGGATCCGAGGAGGGTCTGCTGTCACTCGCTGCGCAACTCGAGAGCGCACAACCGTGGGTCGACCGGAGACCGCCACTATCGGCCTAGGTGCGTCGGGCGGGTCCTTGTCCTCTGTCGGAAAGGTACGGTGAGAGCGAGAGTGGGAAACGTTCGGAATGGCTTTCCGGAGCCATCGAGCGGGAAGTGCAGAGAGGTTCTTGGTGCCTTTGACGAAGAAACGCCGGTGCTCACCGAAGAGCATCTCATGACGGCGGCGGTGTCACCACAGGCTGCCGCGGGCAACGATGCCTTCTGGCTCGCAGGCAAGGCGACGGTGCGGCGCCTCAGACGTTGGAAGTTCCCGGTCTTCGAACTCGTACAAGACGGGAACGTGCTGGCTCAGATGGGTCGGACGGGGTGGTTCAAGGTCTACCTGGGCTCCGGCCAACGAATCGACATCCCAAACAGAGACCGCTGGACGATTCGATCGATTGGGATTGGTGGAGCGTTCTCCCCCCTCATTGTTGACTCCAGCGGCCGCAAGGTCGCCCTCGCGGGTATGTCCCACGGGAGCTACGGCATCAACGGGAAGGACTACTCGTGTGTCCTCGCCCCGGTGGACAAACCGATGGTCGGCCGCGCGAACACCTGGAATCTGCGTCGGTTCGAAGATGACCTCGCGACCATCACTCGGTACCCACTCTCCGTTGACGCGTCGCACCCGGTGCATCTTGGCGCCGTGCTGATGTCCTTCGTGCTCGTGCGCTATGGCCTTCCGGAGGAGTCGATGCCACGTATCCCATCGTTCCGCTGGTAGCCGAGGTAGGCAACGCCGCTGTTGAGCGTTCGGCTGAAGCCGCAAGGACCAGCCGCCGTCAGGGATATCACCTTCTCCGAGGACGGCACCTTCCTCTAGCCTCCCGGGTGTTCCTTGGTGTGCCCAAGGACGCACACTGAAGAGAGGGTGCCGGAACGTATGGATCCTGATCGGACGGTCATCGATGAGTTCGGGGTGGACTCCATGGTCGGTCAGCTCCGGCACGTAGCCATGCGCCGACCGGGAGCGATCCTCACCGCCGAAGCGAGCGAGTGGCACTATTCCAAACCTATCAATGCTGGCGCGCTCGCCGCTCAGTACGAGGCGTTCACCGATCTCATCGAAGGCGGCGGTGCCGAGATCCACTGGCTACCCGAAGACGACCTCGACGGCCTTGCCGACTCGGTGTTCACCTACGATCCTTCCTTCGTGATTCCGGATGGAGCAATCATCCTTCGGCCGGGAAAACTGGCTCGGCGCTCAGAAGCAGGGCTTCACCGCACCTTCTACGAGGGGTTGATTCCGATCGTTGGGACCATCGAGGAGCCCGGGGTGATCGAAGGTGGCGACTGCTGCTGGCTCGATGCGAAGACGCTCGCTGTTGGACGAGGGTTCCGTACGAATCATGCCGGCATCGATCAGCTGGCTGCGATTGTGGCTCCGTACGGGATCGATGTCGAGGCCTACGACCTGCCCTACTGGAATGGGCCGGAGGCGTGCCTCCATCTCCTCTCGCTCGTGAACCCTCTCGACGACGACCTTGCTCTTGTCCATGCGCCGCTGCTGCCGACGGCACTCCATGAACGCATGGTCGAGATGGGGTACACGTTGATCGATGTCCCCGCCGACGAGTACGCGGCGAGCGCCGGGCTCAGTCTCAACGTTCTCGCTGTCGGCCCGCGTCGATGCATCGCGATCGACGGATTCCCGCAAACCCTCGACCTCATGCGAGCCGCCGGATGTGAGGTCACCGTATTTGCGGCGGACGAGCTCTGCCTTCCCTGCGAAGGCGGCCCAACCTGCCTCACCCGTCCGCTGCATCGAACGACGGGCTGATCTGCCGGCGGCGGGACCGCACGTTGAGCGTGACGGATCCCGGTGCGGCTACTCGACGGTTCCTCGCGCCCCGAACTCGCGGTCGAGGAACAACATGGCCTGTGGGCTTCCGTCTGCAAGGGCTAGATCGTCAAGGATCTGTGAGAACGTCGCCTCTTCCTCGATCTGCTCGGTAACGAACCAGTCAAGGAGTGGGACCGAAGCGAAGTCCCGTTCCTCGGTCGCCAGAGCGTAGAGATTGTTGATTGCCGCCGTGACTTCTTGCTCTTGAGCCAACGCCGCGCCGAAGACGACAACCACCGAGTCGAACTCGGCTGGAGGGGCCCCGAGCTCGCCAAGCACCACTCGGCCGCCCCGATCCAGGACGTACTGGTAGAACTTCATGGCGTGTGTGGTCTCCTCGGCCGACTGGGCCTGCATCCATGTGGACATCCCGGAGAAACCTGCAGATTCGAGCCAGGCCCCCATCGCGAGGTAGTTGTGCGCGGCCTGGAGTTCCATCGTGATCTGGTCGTTGAACGCAGCGTTCATGGTTTCGCTGATCTGCATTCGGGCTCCCTTCGTCCGGATGTGGATGCTACCGGGTTCGTCGATAGGCTGGCCGCCGATGACCATGTTCGCGATGGTATTCACCGGCACGTGCGCGTTTCTCCTCGTGCGGGCTGAGGCCACCGGTTCGTCTGATGTGCGCCTGTTCAAAATGGCGGCGTCGACGGGTTTCATCGCGATCGCACTCTCGGTTGGGGGATTGTCGAACACATACGGCCGCATCGTCCTCGTGGCGCTCGTGTTCTCGTGGGCAGGTGACCTGCTGCTGACGTTCGCCTCTCGACCAGCGTTTCTTGGAGGTCTCGTCGACCTTCCTCCTCGGCCAAGTTGCCTACTCGGCTGCGTTCGGCGTCCTCGGAGTGGATGCAGCGATCGCCGTAGTGGCAGCGATCGTGATGACGATCATCGGATTCTTCATCTGGCGCTGGCTCGGCCCATATGTGGGCGACATGACCGGCCCGGTTGTTGCCTACGTCGTGGTGATCACGGTGATGGTCGTGATGGCGTTCGCCGCATTCGGGGCAGGCGCCGCCGTCTTCATCCCGATCGGTGCCGTCTTGTTCTACGCGTCCGACATCGCGGTGGCCAGAAACCAGTTTGTTGCTCCCGGGGTCGTGAACCGCATGTGGGGTCTGCCGCTCTACTACCTCGCTCAGGTGCTGCTCGCCTCGACGGCGGGCGGGTGAAGCGAACGGGTAACCTCGCCCTATGCCAAGACTCATGCTGCTGCGTCACGGAAAGTCCGACTGGGACACCACGAATCGGGGTGACCGCAACCGCCCGCTGAGCCGTCGTGGGGAACGAGCGTCGGCAACGATGGGACTGGTCCTGCGGAAGATGGGCGAGATCCCAGACCGGGTCATCTCCTCGCCGGCCTTGCGGGCCGAAGCGACGGCCACGATTGCCCGGCTCTCGGGAGGATGGGATTCGCCTCTTGAGATCGCGGAGGATCTCTACGGAGCCGGGCCGGAGGCGGCGCTCGAGGTCGCTCGACGCTGCGGGGCGGATGCCGAACGCCTCATGCTGGTCGGCCACGAGCCCACCTGGTCGTATCTTGCGGAACGTATCACCGGGGGGCGCATCGCCGTTCGAACCGCCACCGTGCTGGCACTCGATCTCGACGCAGGCTCCTGGGATGAGGCTCCGCGCTCGCGCGGCACGCTCGCCTACGCCCTTCACCCGCGGATGTTCGACCAGAGTGAATGGGCACTCCAGTGATCGACCTCCGCTCCGACACCGTGACCCGGCCGTCGCCCGAGATGCGCGAACTCATGGCATCCGCCCCGGTGGGCGACGATGTCCTCGGAGACGATCCGACGGTGATCCGGCTCGAAGCCCGTGTCGCCGAGATCCTCGGCAAGGAAGACGCCGTGTACGTCCCGTCCGGCTCGATGGCGAACCAGATCGCAGTTCGCGTGCACACCCGCCACGGCGACCGGATCGTCATGGATGCCAGATCCCACATTCGGATTCATGAGAGTGGTGCTCCTGCTGCACTCTCCGGCGTCTCGATCGTCCCGGTCGACGGGGAGCTCGGTGTGTTCACACCAGCGCAACTCACCGCCGCGGCTCCGGGACCATCTCCCGAATTCCCTCCGGGACTCTTCGACCCGACCACGCTCGTCACGATGGAGAACACCCACAACGAAGCCGGAGGCACGATCTGGCCGCTCGAGGACATGCAGGCGGTGAGCTCGACGGCGAGAGACCTCGGCCTCGCCGTCCATCTCGACGGCGCGCGGCTCTGGAACGCGTCCGCGGCCACGGGTGTCCCGCTCGACGCCTACGCGGCGACTGCGGACACGGTCAACGTCTGCTTCTCCAAGGGCCTTGGCGCCCCGATCGGCTCCGCCCTCGCCGGCCCGAAACCTCTGATCGACCGGGCCCGGTGGTTCAAGAAGATGTTCGGCGGAGGTTTCCGCCAGGCCGGCATCATCGCCGCCGGAGCCCTCTACGCGGTTGAGAACAACCGCAGCCGTCTCGGCGAGGACCACACCCATGCCCGATGGTTTGCCGAGGCGATCGATGGGATTCCCGGCCTCAACATAGATCTCGACGCCGTCCAGACGAACATCGTCTTCTTCGATGTACCGAACGCCCTCGAATTCGCGGCAGCTCTCAGAGCAAGCGGCGTCGACACGCTCTCCGTCGGGCCATCGCGCATACGTGCTGTGTTCCATCTCGACGTGTCGGAGGCCGATACGGAACGCGGAATCGAGATCCTGCACCGAGTCGCCGCCGCGTAGATCCTTCCGGGGCCGGACACGCACAGCGTTTCCCCAAACACGGATTCGCGGGTAGCGTTTGGTGTACAGAGAAGGAGGTTGCGTATGCGGCAGTTCATCCTCGTGATGGTGACCGTTCTGATCCTCTCTGGGTGCGGCGGGGGCGAAGGCACCGACGAGCCCTCGGACGCGTCCGATGGGGAACTCACGATCCAAGACTTCATCCCGGGTGCCATCGCGTTCAACGAGGACGACGCCGAACAGCAATATCTCCAGATGGAGCGCGAGGCCCAGGAATCGATCGCCGCTTGTATGGCCGAACAGGGCTTCGAATACATCCCGTATGTTCCGTCCCAGGAAATCGGTGGGTTCGTCGGGCCGGAAAGCCAGGAGGAGTTCGCAGAGCTGTACGGCTTCGGCATCGCAACGATGATTCTCGAAGATCAGCAGATGGACGAAGCGGCGATGGAAGAGGAGATGGCGAAGGATCCGAACAACGCCATCGTCGAGGTGATGTCGGAGGACGAGCAGCAGGAGTACTACGCGGCGCTCCACGGCGCCGAGCCGGATATCGACTACGAGTCGATGACCGAAGAAGAGATCAACGAGTTCTACGAGAACTGGATTCCGGAGGGCTGCTGGAACGACGCCTACGAAGAGCTGTGGGGCGGCGGAGAAGACATGGCGTTCTACGAGCAGTTCGGCCCGCTGATGGACGAGATCTTCATGGGCGTCGAATCCGACCCGCGTATCGTCGACCTCGAAGCAACGTGGTCGGCGTGTATGGCCGACCAGGGTTATGACTTCGCGAAGCGATATGACGTCGACATCTACCTCCTGCAGCGCCTCGAAGACGTTGGAGCGATCAGCGACCTGGACATCGACCCAGAGGGCATGGGATACGGCTACGGCGGCAGCGAAGGACCGATCGAGCCGGGGAGTCCCATGGAGGCCGCGATCAAGGAAATCGCCGACGAGGAGATCCTCATCGCGAAGGCCGACCTCGTGTGCTCGGCCGACCAAGACGAGGTGTATCGAGAAGTGTACGAGGAGGCCGAGCAGCGCTTCATCGAGGAGAACCTTGCCGAGCTCGAGCAGTTCAAAACAGACCACTCGTAGATGAAACGCCGCATCACGATCGGGGTGGCGATCCTCGTTGTGATTGCGGCCGCCGGGATCGGCTGGATCGCGGCGGGGCAGATCAGGTCTCCCGCACAGGTGGCCGCCGAGGCAGAACCTCCGGAGCCGTCGCTGATCACCGTACCGGTTGAGTTGCTCGTCATCTCCAATGACGTCGTCACCCGGGGGTCGGTGCGCTTCGAACAACCCGAGAGCATCGAGGTGACATCGGTGGCCCTCGAAGGGGTCTCCCCGGTTGTGACCCATGTCCCCAAGATCGGCGACGAGTTCGAGGAGGGCGACGTTCTCTACGAGATCGCCGGACGGCCGACGTTTGTCCTCCAAGGTGATCTGCCGTTGTTCCGGACCGTGCGGATCGGCGACGAGGGCGAGGATGTTCTTCAGCTGCAACTGGCGCTGAAACGTCTCGGATTCGAGCCGGGAGAACTCGACGGCGTGTACGGGGACGAAACCGAAGACGCCGTCGTTGCGTTCTACGAGTCCCGGGGCTACGAACCCTTGGAGCCGACCGATGCCCAGCGCGAGGTCTACACCGCAGCGCGCGACTCCTACAACGCGAGCAAGGACTTCGTCGAGCGACGCCCAGCGGTCGGTGCAGGCAGCCAAGGACGCCCAGGCGAATGCCGCCGACGATTTGGCTGCTGCGCAAGCGAGGCTCGCCGAAGCCGAGAGCTCCATTGATCCCGAGACGGGCCTCCCACCAACTCCCGAAGAGCTGGCCGAACTCCAAGCTCAGGTTGACGCCGCGGAAACCGTCTACGCGGAAGCCAGCGCCCAGGTCGTCTCGGCCGAGTCCGCACTCACCGGAGCGCAGCGCTCCCGCTCGACGGCAGGAGCGGCCTTGAGCCAGGCACGCTCCGCTCTGGGGTACCCGGCACCGGAGACCGAGTTCTTGTTCTTCGATGCGTTCCCGATCCGAGTTGATTCGGTCTTCGTGGAACGGGGCGACGTCGCCCTAGGTGAGATCATGCAGGTTTCCGGCGCCAGGCTGGCGATCGACTCGTCGGTGAAGACCGAGGAGGCCGAGTACGTGCAGGTCGGCGCCCCGGTCCTGATCGAGCTCGACCGGCTCGACATCGCGACAACAGGAGTCGTGTCCGAGATCGCGGGCGTACCGGGCACCAACGAAGTTCCCGATCGACCGGGTCTACGTCGAAGTGCTCCCCGACGAGGTGCGGGCAGACCTGAACAACACGAACGTCAAGATCACAATTCCGGTGGCATCGCGATCGACGTCTGGGGAGGTACTGGCCGTACCCGCCGCGGCGCTGTCGGCGACCGGAGCGGGAGACACCATCGTCACGGTGGAGGACGCCGATGGATCGACGCGGGCGGTGGTTGTTGATCCGGGTCTCTCGACTCCCGGCGGGATGGTCGAAGTCACTCCGATCGATGGCGACCTCGATGCGGGAGACCGCGTCGTCGTCGGCACCCAGCTCGGGTCGTGACAAGCATCACGACAGATCCCAAGACCTCGGCCGTCTCGCTCGATGCCGTGAGTCGCACGTTTCCGGGGTCTCCGCCCGTGGAGGCGGTCAAGGCCGCCAATCTGAAGATCGCCGCCGGCGAATACGTCTCCATCGTCGGACCCTCCGGGTCTGGCAAGTCGACGCTCCTGCATCTGCTCGGCTGCCTCGATCAGCCAACTGACGGTACGTATCACCTCAACGGCATCGACGTCGGTGCGCTTCCCGACCGCAAGCGGACCGCCCTGCGCGGCCGAGAGATCGGCTTTGTCTTCCAGTCGTTCCACCTTCTCTCACATCGGACCGTCCTCGACAACGTGACCACCGGGATGCTCTACAACCGCACACCGAGGCGCCAGCGCCGCACACAGGCAACCGAAGCCCTCGGACGCGTCGGTCTTGAGAGCCGAACGGATTTCACTCCGACGAAACTCTCCGGAGGTGAACGCCAGCGTGTCGCCATCGCCCGCGCTATTGCACCGGGACCGTCGCTCCTGCTCTGCGACGAGCCGACCGGGAATCTCGACTCGGGCACTACGGAGACCCTGCTCGACCTGTTCGATGAGCTTCGATCCGACGGTGGACTCACGTTGATCATCATCACCCATGATGAAGCCGTGAGCCGCCGCGCCGACCGCAGGGTCACAATCGTGGATGGTGTCCTTTCGGAGGTCGAGGCATGAAGGCCGGCTCGATCCCGAGTTCCCGATTCTCACTCCGTGACCTCGTCTCGGAGTCTGCGGCGGGGATGCTCGCACGCCCCGGACGGACCGTCCTCACGGTTCTCGGCACGGTGCTCGGCATCGCGGCGTTGGTGGCGACCCTTGGGCTGGCAAAGACCGCTGGCAACCAGATTGTCACCCGGTTCGACGCTCTCGCCGCGACCTCGGTGACCGTCTCGAATCGCAGCCAGGGATTCTCGTTCTCTGAAGAACCCCGGGAGTCGCACATCCCATGGGACGCCGAGGACCGCCTCACGCGCCTCAACGGGGTAGTCGCCGCCGGAACCCAGAGCATTGTTGATACCGCAAGGGAACTCGTCCGCTCGGTGCCGATCAATGACCCTCTCGGCCAGTCCGAGTTCTCCGTTGACGTGTATGCGGCTTCGCCCGGCCTATTCGCGGCGATCGGCACCACACTCCACACCGGACGGTTATTCGACGCGGGCCACGACCAGCGGCGCGAACCGGTAGCGGTGCTCGGTCCGGGGGCGGCCAGGCGACTCAACATCACTCGCGTGGATCAGCAGCCGGCAATCTTCGTCGGTGACACAACACTTGTTGTCATCGGCATCCTCGAGGACACGGAACGAGAGCCGGTCCTTCTCGACGCCATCATCATCCCCAACGGAGCAGCCCAAGGCCTCTTCGGCCTTCTCGCCCCCGCAGAGGTTCAGATCCGCACCGAGATCGGAGCAACCCGCCTCATCGGAGAGCAGGCGGCCGTCGCCCTCTCCCCCAACGACCCGTCGCTGTTGCGTGTTTCACTGCCGCCCGAGCCGAAAGCCGTGAAGGAACAGGTAGCGTCTGACGTCAACACCCTGTTCCTCGTCCTCGGCGGTGTTGCGCTCCTCGTCGGAGCGATCGGTATCGCCAATGTCACGCTCGTTTCGGTCATCGAGCGTGTCGGAGAGATCGGTCTCCGACGTTCCGTCGGCGCCACACGGCGCCAGATCGCCGCCCAGTTCCTCGGAGAGTCCGCGGCAATGGGGTTCGTCGGGGGAATCATCGGGGCGTCCATCGGTGTTCTGGTCATCGTTGTGGTGTCCGCCGTTCGGCAGTGGACGCCGGTCCTCGACGCGTGGGTGCCGCTTGCCGCACCGCTGGTCGGGGCGGCCATCGGACTCATCGCCGGGCTGTACCCGTCGTGGCGTGCTGCCTCACTCGAACCTATCGAAGCGTTGAGAAGCGGGACGTAGGCGAGCTATCGTTCTACCTGACCGTGAGCTGCCGGCCGAGCCCGGGGCTGAGTGGGCGGCGAATTGACCGACGTTCTGGTTGCCGGAGGAGGAATACCGGCCACAAGAACGTCGGCCTTCGGATTCGTGGGTTCTAGACCAGGGCGGCGGTCACCACGGCGGCGATGCAGATCGCTACAGCGAGCAGTGTCATGATCGTGACGAACCCCTTGGAAAGTCCGCCGTCATCATTCGGGTCACTGAGCGGACGGATGTTCGCGATCGCGGCATTGACGTAGTTGTCCTCGGCATCTGCTGCGGGTGATTTGGACTTGGACTTGGACTTGGCCTTGACTTGGCCTTCCGCTCAGCCTTGATGTCGAGCGGCTCTGCCATAGGGACGGCGGAGGTGCTTGAGAACTCGGACGGTGAATCCGGGCGGAAGACCAGCGTCTCCCCACCGAGGGTCAAGCCGAACGATCCGTTGCTTTCCGGCGTGATCAGGTAGTCGGCGCGATCCCAGGACCCGAGCTGACTGTCGCCGGCCGTGAGGGTCACACGCTCCGGGTCGAGGCACAGCGTGGCTTCGAGGCCGTTTCCTGCCTCTCCTGGGAGCATCACCGCTCCGGTGAACGTCTTGGTCATCGGTCCTCCATGTGGACTACAGGGTTTCATCGGCAGATCGGGCATCGAAAATGAAGTGCATTATCGGAAATCTCGGGACCGGACGCCGTCAACCGACCAGCGCTCGAAACGGTGAGCGACGAAGTTCGTCACACCGTCGACATGTTCGATAACACCGTCGATCACCACTCCGACCGCCTTCCTCGCTACCTCGTAGTGGGTTTCCCACACCTGAGGCAATACGACCACGTTGAGCAGGCCTGTCTCATCCTCAAGATTCAGGAAGCGAACACCTCGCGCCGTTGAGGGACGTTGTCGGTGGGTGATGATTCCACCTACCCGGGCGCGTGTGCCATGCCGGCGATCGGCAAGGACCGCGTCGATCGGAACACACCCGTGGGTGTCCAACGTGTCTCGCGCAAGGGAGACAGGGTGGGTCGTCGAAATCCCGGTCGACCACAGGTCGGCTTGGACCTGCTCCGATATTGTCATGTCCGGGAGTGGTGGAGGATCGCCATCGGGGGGAAGCGACAACCGATCTGGCCCGAGTTCGGTGAGCATCCCGGCCGCCCACATCCCGTCTCGCCGATCAAGGCCAACGGGTGCGAGCGAACCGGACGCGGCAAGGCCCTCATAGGCGTCGAGAGCGAGGCCGGTCCGCTGTGCAAGATCCTCGGGACTGGTGAAGATCCCTCCCGTCATCCGGGCAGCCTCGATCCGAGCGATCTCACCCTCTCCGAGATTCCTGACATATCGAAGCCCGATTCGGAGGGCAACGGCCGGTCGTACGGGATCGTCGATCGGCCCCCTCCCCCGCCTCCACGTGCCCCGGAGGTACTCCACCGTGTCTGCCGGGTTGGTCTCGATCGATTCGATCGTGCAGTCGAACGCCGACCGGCTGACATCGGGGATCAACACGACGACCCCGTGATGCTGGGCATCCTGGACCAGCGAGTTGGGGGTGTAGAAGCCCATTGGTTGGGCGTTGAGCAGCCCTGCGAAGAACTCGGTCGGCCAGTGGTACTTCAACCAGGCGGCGGCGTAGACGATGTACGCAAACGAGACGGAGTGGCTCTCGGGGAAACCGAACGAGGCGAACCCCTGGAGCTTCTCCCAAATCTCGTCTGCCGGTGCACCAACAATGCCGTTCTTCGCCATTCCGGTGAACACCTCATCGCGCAGTCGGTCCATCGCCTCCGATGCTCGTTTGTGGGTCATCGCCTGACGCAACCGGTCTGACTGGCCGGGGGTGAATCCTGCACAGATCCTTGCCAGCTCCATCAACTGCTCTTGGAATACCGGAACACCGAGCGTCTTCTTCAGGATCGGTTCTGCAGAAGGATGCGGGTAGCGAATCTCCTCCTCTCCGTTGCGACGGCGGAGGAACGGATGGACGGATTGCCCCTGGATGGGTCCGGGACGGATCAGCGCCACCTCGATCGCGAGGTCGTAGAAGCTCCTCGGCTTCAGCTTCGGGAGCGTCGCCATCTGTGCCCGTGACTCCACCTGGAAGATCCCGACCGTGTCGGCGTGGGTCAGCAGGTCGTACACGATGGGTTCCTGAGGAATCGTCGCGAGATCGATGTCGAGACCGTGCATCTCCTCGATGAGGTCAACGGTCAGGTGCATGGCGTTCAAAGCACCGAGCGCGAGCAGGTCGAACTTGACGATGCCCATCGTCGCACAATCGTCCTTGTCCCACTGGAGTACCGAGCGATCTTCCATCCTCCCCCACTCCATCGGGACGGTCTCCCACAGAGGCCGACGGGCAACGACCATCCCTCCGGAATGGATGCCGAGATGACGCGGGAACCCGTCGAGACGGCTGCACACGTCGACGATGAGATCACTTGTCAGCCCATCTGGCAGATCGACCGCACTGCCGATCGCCGTGGGGTCGCGGGTGTCGAGATACCGTGTGAGGCCGTTCACTTGTGCCTGGGTGAGGCCGAATGCTTTCCCGACATCTTGGAGCACGGACTTGGCGCGGTAGGTGATGACGTTCGCGACCATCGCTGCCCGCTCCCTGCCGTAGCGGCGATAGCAGTACTGGATGACTTCCTCACGCCGCTCGGCCTCGAAGTCGATGTCGATGTCTGGAGGACGGCCACGCTCTTCCGAGAGGAATCGTTCGAACGGCAGATTGAGGCGGATCGGATCAACCCGGGTCAGTCCGATACACCGGCACACCGCCGAGTCGGCTCCCGATCCACGGATCTGGCAGTAGATGTCCTGCGACCGAGCGAAGGTGACGATATCCCACGCAACGAGGAAGAACCCTGAGAAACCGAGATCACCGATCACCTCGAGTTCATGGTCGAGCCGGCGACGGGCGGCGCCATCGATACCGTCGTCTCGCCCCGGGTAGACCTCGCGGGCTCCCTCCTCGACAAGGTGTCGCAGGTATTCATCTTCGGTTGTGAACGAACCCGGCTTCGGGAAATCCGGAAGCTCCGGAGCCAGGAGGTCGAGATCGAAAGCGAGTGACTCCCCGAGGTCGGCTGCGCGGTCGACCGCACCCGGATACCGGGAAAACCGACCAACCATCTCATCGGGTGAACGGAGGTGACGCAGATCCGTCGCAGGTCGGAAACCATCGGCAGTGTCGAGGTCGCGTCTCCCGCCGATAGCGGCAAGCACCTCGGCGAGATCTGCATCGTGCTGACAGGCGTAGTGCACGTTGTTCGTCGCGACGTGTGGGATGTGAAGCCTGCGGGCAACCTCGAAGAGGAGATCGTTGCGCTCGTCATCGTCCGGCATCCCATGGTGGGTGAGTTCGATGAAGAGTCGACCGGGGAAGATGTCTCTCAACCTCGCTGCAGCGGTCATCGCCCCAGCGATATCACCGGCCTGTGCTGCACGCGGCACAGCCCCGTCGCGGCATCCGGTGAGCGCAACCAACTTCCCGTCGCGCGACGCAATGTCGAGATCGGCGTAGTCGTAGCGGGGCCGGTCCTTCTTCCCACGGAACTGCCCCCGTGTGACGAAGCGACTCAAGGCGGCGTACCCGGCGGGGTCGGGGGCCAGGAGAACGAGGTGGTCGGTCTGCGGATGATCCGTGGGTTTGCTCCCATGCATCCGCCGAATCCTCCCCCGCCGTGTTACGTCCCCCCCACGCAGTGGGGGGGGAGGAGCGAAGCGACGACGCAGGGGGGGCATCTGCTCTATTACGCAGTGGGGGGGACGCGGAGGAGCGAAGCGACGACGCAGGGGGGGCATCTGCTCTATCACGCAGTGGGGGGGACGCGGAGGAGCGAAGCGACGACGCAGGGGGGGCATCTGGAGTCTCGAGTCTGGAGTCTCGGATCTCGGATCTCGGATCTCGGATCTCAAGTCTCGAATCTCGAGTCTCTCTCTCGAAGCCCACTTCCGTTCCGTACACAATCGGGAGGCCGACCTCACGTGCCGCGACGTGAACCTTGGCGGCACCGCGAAAACCGTCGTGATCGGTGACAGCGAGCGCTGTGTAGCCCAGGTCAGCGGCGCGAGCAACGAGGTCGTACGGATGAGAAGCGCCGTCGAGGAAGCTGAAGTTCGTATGTGCGTGGAGTTCTGCGTACCGTGCCACAGCGCCACCCTAATCGAACATATGTTCGATTCACATGGGTTCGCGAATGCGCCAGAATCAGAGGGTGGATGATGACCTGACACCAGAGGAGCTCGAGGAGATCCGGAGGCGGCGTGTTGTCCGCTCCGTGATCGTCGTCGTCGTGGTTGTCGCCATGGTGGCCACCCTCCTCTTCCCGGTCATCGTTCGGATCGTGCGCCCCACACGCGCCCCCGACACCGTGATCGCGATCCACGCAGATGTCTTTTGGCGTAGGATGGGTCCATGAAAGAGTTCTCCGTCACTCTCGCAAACCAGCCGGGCCAACTCGCCACCCTCGCCCGGCGTCTCTCGGATGCGGGAGTCCATATCCAGTCGCTCGCCGCAATTGGCACCGACACCGAGAGCCTCGTCCGCCTCATGCCGGACGATGCCGACGCCACCCGCAGGGTGCTCCAAACGGCCGGACTCCATTTCGAAGAGCGTCTCGTCCTCGACACGTTCCTGCCGGACGAACCCGGAGCCCTCGCGGAGGTCGCACAGCGGCTCGCCGACGCGGGCGTCAACATCGATTCGATCTACCTCCTCCACTCCAACGCGGAAGGCCTTCACTTCGCGGTGACCGTGGATGATCCTCAGGCGGCACGCGCCAACCTCGGCTGAGCTACCCGGCTGCAGAGCGTCGCCGGACGCTGAACCCACTCCACCCCTGCGCCCATGGCCCGGCTACATCCCGCATTCGTCGACGTGGCCGTCTCCCGCTTCAGCGCTCCCACCTTCGAGCACCTCAGCAACCTTCGCCCGGATTCGGTCCACGTTCGGAACGGGGTACCCGCCCGGGGTACGACCGCTGTTGTATGTGGGAGGCACCAGGCCAACGGTGGAGACCTGTTGGAGATTGACGCCTCCCAAGATGTCGACGAGATCCGGGAGGAACGTCACGGGGATGTCGGTGACGACGGAGCGTTCGATGACATCAGCGAGCGTGTGGAACGAGCGGGCAAGGGTCAGCGGGTCCAACTGATCGGCAGCTGCTCGAACCAGGCACCGTTGTCGCTGCATTCGGTCGTAGTCGGAGGACCCGATCCTCCAACGCGAGTAGGCGAGGGCCTCGAGGCCTGTGAGATGGTTCATCCCCGGTTCCACGTTCACACGCGCCTTCGGCGATCCCTCCGAAGGGGCGGACACCGCGACGTGATACGGCTCGCTGACCATCACGTCAACACCGCCGATCGCGTCGACGACATCGACGAAACCCTCCATGTTGACCATCACGTAGTAGTCGATGCGCAGATCGATGAGGTGGGCGACCACATCTCGGAGAGCGGCGAGACCGGGATCCGGTGTGTCCGGGTAGGTGTCCGTCCAATCGACAGTGTGTTCGTGGACGCGGTTCAGCATCTCGGGGAAACATCGGCAGGATTTGAACCGTGGCTTGTCTGGGATTCCGTCCCCGTTGCGGTCGGTCCACGTGTCGGGGAATCCGTCGCCGTCGTCGTCGACCGCCTCCTTCTCGATCGCCTCTTTCTGGAGGTCGATGAAGGAGTCTCGGAATCCAGGAGGGAGCGGCACCCGCTTGAAGTTGCGCGGGAGGCCGAACAGCGCCGACTCACCGGTTTCGATGTCGAAGGTAGCGACGATCATGGAATCGGTCCGCAACCCCTCTCTGTCCGGCCCTTCGTCTGCGCCGACGAGCAGCACGGTGAGCCGATCCCCCGCCGCTCGCTCTTCATACGGGAGGAGCGGCGCGTCCGGCACCGGGGGGGCGACGATGTCGACCCACACCTCAACCGCTTCAGGATCGCCAATACCAGGACGGAACACGAGGTTGCGTGCCGACCGGCTGGATTCGAAGACCACGGGCTCTGGCGGTTCCGAACGCTTTTCGGGCGGCTCGGACTCGCGAACCATCTCGACGGTCAGAACCTCCTGGATCGGCTCTTCCGCGGCCACGAATACCGACTCGAGCAGCGTGATGCTGCGCACCGTGTACGACGCGGCGGCGACCTGGGGAGCCGCCACCACGACGACCAGGATGGCGACCAGCGACGCGGCAAACCCGAGAGACGGGCGGCGCCCTCCCGCGACTACGTATGCGTCGATGACGGCGACAGCACGCCACACGAGCAAAGCGGCATTCGCTGCGAGTGACATCCGCAGCAGCGTTGGCTGGACGACCCAGCCGAGGAGCGAACGGAGCCCGAGCGAACCGCTAGCAATGCCGATCGCCAGTCCGATGATCACGAGCAGGATCGGCACGAGGAAGAACAGTGACCGGAGGCGGCGGCCGGTGTACCACTGCCCTGCACCGGGAAGAACGGCGGACAGCACGGCTGCGACGATCGGCGATCGCCCTGACCTTCCTCCCACCGTACGCCCTCCGGTCATGTCCCAACGTTACGCCACGATGCCGAGGTCTGCACCGCCCGGTGGATTTTCACACCATATCGACGGCGCTGATGGCCCAGGCCATCCCGTCTTGCGGATCCTCAACAGCGAGGTGAAGCGCCCACCCGCCGACGGCGTCCCCCGGATCCCAGAGCACCCATCGCAGCTCGGATGCCTCCTCGAGCACCGACGGATCATCCGGGATCTCGTCGTAGCCGAGAAGTGCCGCGAGGACCCACCACGCCAGCATCCGGCCAACCGGCGTGCCACGCCGGCTCCCAAACGCCCCGCCGCTTGCGCCGGTCCAGGCCATTGCCGAGAGCGCGTCAGCAAGACTCACGTCGGCCACCCGAGCACGATGAGGCCCGAGAGCTCGGATCGCACCGAGTGCGTCCCCTTCGACCTGAATGACATCGGCGTGACCACTCGACTCGTCCCACCAGGGACGGACCAGCGCCAGCAACGCATCGCCGGCTCCTTCGTCGTCGACGACGTCGAACGTGTCCGGGAGGTCGACCCACTCAAGTGGGCTTCGGTCACCTTCCGGGAAGTCGGCGCCGTCTGCTCGGTACACCGCGGTGGGGTACTCCGGCTCCCACGGCTCGATGGTCGGCGGAACCTCGAGGATGCGACCGTCGATCGAATCCGGCACCACCACATCTCCACTGATCGATCGTTCGTGCGCGATCAATGCCCGCAAGGTGGGGACGTTCACGAGCGGCTCCAGTTCGTCCCACGAGTGGCGCGACGCTGCAACCTCCCACAACGGCCCAGGGCCGTATCGGCCCTTGCCGTCCCCGAGCACCGCGACGGCTCGATCCGGCGGGCCGTCGAGTGCGAGTCGGTATTCGGCGTACTCGGCGGGACCCCACACCTGTTTCCCGCGTTCGACGGCTTCGCGGCACCGATCCCGCATGGTTTCGATCCCGCTCCAGTCGCTGGCGGTCACGAGACCGTCGACGAATCGGACGAGACCGTCGAGGTCGCTTGATTCGATGAGCGCGGTCAACGCGTCGTCTTGCACACGCAGACGTTAGGCGAAACAACGGGAAGGCACCGAGCCAGGGAAGCGTGGTGCCATCCGAGTCGTCCTAGTCTTCCCCCTCCCCTCCCGAAAGGCTCCCGTGGGTATCCGCTGTGGCATCGTTGGACTCCCGAACGTCGGCAAGTCGACGCTGTTCAACGCGCTCACTCGGGGTGAGATCCAGGCCGAGAATTACCCGTTCTGCACGATCGAGCCGAACCTCGGTGTGGCGTTTGTGCCGGACGAACGTCTTGCCAAGATCGCGGCACTCGTTCATCCCGAGGAGATCGTGCCGACGGCGGTTGAGTTCGTCGACATTGCAGGCCTCGTAGAAGGTGCCTCGCAGGGTGAAGGCCTCGGCAACCAGTTCCTCCATCACATCCGCGAGACCGACGCGATTGCGCAGGTGGTGCGCTGCTTCGATGATCCGAATGTGGTCCACGTGTCGGGTGATATCGATCCGATCTCGGATCTCGAGACGATCGACACGGAATTGGCCCTCGCCGACCTCGAGGGTGTGGAGCGGGCCATCGACAAGGCGGAGCGCCGAGCACGAGCCGGGGAGAAGGACGCCGCCGCGATGCTCGCCGTGTATGAACGCCTCCAAGACCATCTGTCGGATGGCCGTCCGGTCCGATCGATGACGTTCACCGACGCCGAGCGCCTCATCGTGCGTGATCTGTTCCTCCTGACCGCGAAGCCGGCGATGTACATCGCGAACGTCGGCGAAGCGGGCCTCGGCAAGAATCCCTACGTCGACGCGGTGCACGAGTACGCGGCACACGAAGGCGCAGACGTTGTTGTGATCTCCGGCAACCTCGAGGCGGAACTTGCGCTGCTCGATGACGACGACCATGACGACATGCTGTCCGAGTACGGACTCGACGAACCGGGGCTGAACAAAGTGATCCGCGCCGCGTACCACCTACTCGGGCTGAGGACATTCTTCACCGCTGGAGACAAACAAGCTCGGGCGTGGACGGTGAAGCAGGGGGCGACGGCCCCGCAGGCCGCAGGAGAGATCCATACGGACTTCGAGAAGGGTTTCATCCGGGCCGAGGTGATCTCATATGACGACTTCGTCGAGTACGGCGGCGAGCTGGGGGCGAAGGATGCCGGCAAGTGGCACCTCGAAGGCCGCGACTACGTCGTCAAAGAAGGCGACCTGATCTTCTTCCGCTTCAACGTCTGACGAAGAATCGACACCATTGAGAGAGAAACCCTTGCGGTGCAAGGTCTTCTTCTCGTTCAGGGTCGGGCAAAGCAGCTGCTTGCCGACGAACTTGCTGACGCTAGATCGCACCCAGCGAATCGAGGGTCGATCAGCAGCTTGCCCGGCCTTGCATCCTTGTGGTGAACTCGAAGTGAGTTCGGGCCCCAGCCATATTGAATCTCCTATGTGGGTTGTATTGTCAAGGTGCTTTCGGGTTGGGTGGACAGGACTGGGTTGAGCGACACCATCGTGGTGGCAGGCTCCTATGAGGTCACACCGCCCTGGCGGATGGGTGGGTGGGGTCGACAGGTCAATATGAGGACAGCATCCGAAGACGCGTCAGCCGGTTACTGGGTCAGACCCCACCCGCGGATTTTTCATGCGGCCCGTGGGAGGTGTTTGAAGGTTTGGCGCGCAACGTAGCGTTTCAGGCACCGCATGATCTCTCGGGTTGACAGGCCCTCGGCCCTTCGCCTTCTGACGT
Source organism: uncultured Actinomycetota bacterium (assembly GCA_963808015.1). GTDB lineage: Bacteria > Actinomycetota > Acidimicrobiia > Spongiisociales > UBA5794 > JAHEEL01. The sequence continues at coordinate 13,720 of CAWEEG010000052.1, read as the reverse complement.
AGTTGCGGGTCTCGGGATCCGATGACATGCGGGTGAGGACGATCTGGTAGAGCGCCGCGTTGGCGTGCCGGTTCCCGCCATAACTCAAACGGACCCGGCCGCTGGTCTTGCCTGAGCCGGCCGGGACCGGGGCAACGCCACACAGGTGCGCCCACGAGCGTTCCGTATGCAACCGGTCCGGGTTGTCGCCCGCGGTGACCAACAGGGTCGCGGCGGTGACGACACCAACGCCGTAGCACGCGAGGAGCGACGGCGCCGTGGCGCCGATCAACTCGGTGAGGGCGTCGTCGATGGTGCGCATCTCGTCGTTGAGGTCCCGGATACGACGAGCGAGACCCCGAATCACGACATACGTCGTATAGGTCACCGGGTCGGAACCCTTGCAGGGCCGCATCGCAGCCGCCTCAGTGATAAGGCCGGTCTTGTATCGGTCCTTGAAACGGACCCGCACCTCATCGGGGCTGCAGAAGACGATTTGGCGGAGCTGGTTGAGTGCCTGATTCCGTTGCATCCGTGCCGAACGGCGCGCAATCATCAACACCCGGATCTGTTCCACCGTCCCGTCACGCCACTTCGGCGTCACCGAAGCCTCACCGGACAGGGCCGCACGTGCTGCAGCCTCAGCGTCGATCGGATCCGACTTCCCCAACCTGCGACGCTTCTGCCGATTCGGCCGATCCACCTCAACGACCTCAACACCAGCGTCGTGGAGGTGTCGAGCCAGGCCAACGCCATACGACCCCGTCCCCTCCACACCAACACGGATCACCGGACCAAAGGATGTGAGCCATTCCACAAGACGCCGATAGCCGGCTCCGTTCACCCTGAACGACTCGACACCCAACCAACGACCGTTCTCATCGAGCGCCACTGTCACATGCACATCGGCATGCGTATCCACACCACCGATCACTCCAGATACCATCAACATGGCTGCCCCTTTCTCTCGCTAACGGGCAAAGGGGTGGCACACGCCACCGGGACGGCGGACCAAGAGGCCAACCGAACTGCTGCTAACAGTTCAACCGGACCCTCACCGCCCGACCGGGGCGTGCAACACCACGCACATCATCGCATCACACACACCCAGCCGGATATGGGCGGTCGGGTGCGTCGTACAGTGCTTATGAGTTGGCGGCAGAGGTAGGATCGTGGCTCGTGCGACGGGGAGTGTCGCTCTAGATCGAACGAACCGAAGGAGACACAGGATGTCCAAGGAAGAGAAGCTATTGAGGGCTGTAATCGAAGCGACTGGCGATGACACCATCTTCGATGTCGCAGAGTTCAATCCCAAGGGTTCAGCCGCTGCGTCTGGCGCTGGGGCGGCGGTTGGTTCGCTGGCCGGTGGGGCAGCGACTGGCGACTCCGGTTGGGGCAAGTCAGTCGGTGCGGCGGGTGGCCTTGCGGCTGGCCGCGCGATGATGGGTCTCAGCAAGGACTTGCCACCCCGCATCTGTGTTGCCGTCTCACCCGACGAGGTCTACCTGCTTGGGATGAAGGCGCACGGCTACCACGTCGATCCGATCGCCAAGATCGATCGCGACAAGCTCGGTGTCGAGGTCCATCAACGTGTCTCGGTTCGGACGGTTGTGCTGGAGGATCTCGAGACCGGACACAGGTTCCCTCTCGAGGTGAAGCGCCTCAACTTCTATCACGCCAAGGCGATCGTCGGGCTGCTCATGATGAGCGACGAGCACCACGAAGAGGAAGCCGAGGACGAACCGTCCGCTGCCGACGATCTGGACTAGTCCCGAACGGTCTCCACTCGGATTCCGGCTGTGACGGAAGGTGGCGCACCCACGGCCAGGATTCGCAAGACGATCCGAGTGGTTGAGCTGTGGGTGCGCCACTCCGATCGTAGCTGCCTAGGCCTGGAGGCACACCGGGGCCATCAACCCACGACAGAAGAGCTTCCGGCTTCCGGGCCTGGTGCAGCGTGCCCGGCATTCGAGAGGTCTATGGCCTCGGATGGTATTGTGACCAGTTCTGTGTCAGTTCGGCGTCCGGGCGTTGTGACGTTCGTCGCCGTCGTCCTCTACATCAAGGCGGCACTTGCCGCGATCGTCGGGATCGCGCTGCTCGTCGAGAAGAACAACTCAGCGTTGCTCGACGCAACGGGCCGCGACGGCGACTACATCGCCGGTACAGCGATCGGCGAGTTCGTCCTCGCGGTATTGCTCTTCGCTGTCGCGTGGTATCTGATGAGCGGCGCGAAGTTCGCTCGGATAGCAGTCGCGATCGTCGTCGGGTTGCGGATGGTGGTTGCCGTCTGGTGGATGATCACCCACTTCGGCGGCGCTCTGAACTGGAACGCGATCATCACTGTCGGCATCGGTATCTTCGTACTCTGGGCCCTCTACGGGAACGACGAGTCCGACGCCTACTTCGAAGGTCATCCCTAGACCGAGCACCATCGAACCCAACACGACCGTGAGGGAACCCACATTCAAACCGGGTTCCCTCACCCGCGTCCGCAACCGTTCCCACACCCGTCCATGTCGGACAACTGGGTGAGACCCCGGTCGCTGTTCGGCGACCGCGGACGCCTGCTAGTCGGTTCCGGCATCGAGGTGGGCGGTCAGGCGCACCGTGTCATCCGTCGACCAGTCCGGGGGAGGCGCCACCGATGCCCACCCACTCACGAAGTCGATCGAGTAGTTGTGCCCGAAGCCCGGTCCGGCACTGAATCCAGCGATCAGGTCGGCTGATACCTGGCCCCACGTCACGATGGGGAACCAGGCGACATCTGGAGACACGTCGTAGCCCACCGGATCGTCCACCCATTCGGGACGCGACCAGAGCGTTTCGAGATTCCAGTATCCGACGGGGTCAGAAGGATGGTGGAAGTAGAGGATTCTCGGCTCCGACCACCGCGCGGTTCCTGCCGATGGCGGATCTTGAGGCTGGTTCGCGACCCTCACCGAAGACCCCTCGTCGTACACCGGCTTCCATACCGGCGACGAAGGGTCGCGAACCTCCGAAAGCTGCCGCCACATCGGATTGGAGGCCGTGGGGCCGGTCATCAGCACTCCGTCGGATCGGCTCAGGATGCTGAGGGATTCGTCGATCGAACCACCGGCGAGCGCGGTCTCGAGCCCGAGCGATCCGAGGCTCTCGCCGAAGAGAAGGAGCTTCGGGCGCGGCTCCTCGAGGGCGACCCACCACTCGTAGACGGCTGCGTTGATGGCGGCTCCGGCTTCCCCGGCGAGTTCGGTTCCGACGAGGAACTGGATCCAGCTCGGGAGGAAGGAGTACTGCATCGCGGCGATCGCGGTGTCGCCGTCGTACATGTATTCGATCGCGTCGGCCGCGTCGGGATCTACCCAACCGGTCCCCGTTGTGGTCACAACGATGACCGCCTCACGTTCTGCCGCGTCGGTACGGTCGAGTTCGAGAACCACGAGGGCGGCTCGCTGTTCAAGCGTTGCGGCGGAGTCCAGGCCGGCATAGACACGAATCGGCGTGAGCGATGAACTGCTTCCCGAGAAGGACTCAATCTGGTGTGGCGTCGGAGCACCGGCCACGAAGTTGCGGCCCTCGAGTCCGAGAGTGTCCCAGGCCACGATGGACTCCGGGCTGCCGGAGTACTCCGCAGCCGTCGGTTCCTGGACACCGGTCGCGGTACCCGTATCTGCCGCCCCGAAGCGGGTGTCGACGAATCCGACAAGCCCTTTCCCAACGACATCAACGCTCAGGAACGCAACCACCAGGGCGACCACAACGACCGTCGCGACCCAGGCGACTACTCGTGGCATGAACCGCTGCGCGAATCTCTCGGCCATCCGGACCAGAAAGAGCATGACACGCCCCAGCACCACGCCGACGAGGAAGAGCACCGCAGCTACCAGTGTGATGACGATCACCAACGTCCACGAGACGTGCTCGAGGCCGACGAGGTCTCGCGACGCGTTCTGGACCGTGGGCCAGCGGGCCAACCCGACGCCGATGGCGACAATGCCGAACACGCCGAGGCCGACCCATGCGCCCTTCGCAACCCGAGGAGACACTGTCGCATTGCCGGTACGGCTCAGGACGGCTCGAACCCCGGATTCGACCGTCGTTCCAATCAGATAGCCAATAGCGGACGTGAGCCCCGTGATCACCGCCTGCATCACCCACCACCGCGGCAGAAGCGATGGCCCTAGAGAGAACCAGAAGAAGACCAAAGCGCCGACAAGACCACCAAACGTCGGCCGCCTCAGCACCGTGGCTGAGAAGCTCAAGGGGACGTCGCGAGATGCGGACATCATCGTCTGGCCCGTAGATGAATCTGGCAGCAGATCAGCCTCCTCAGATCGCACAAGACTAATCCCGGACTCCGACCCGCGAGACAGCACCGGTCCCGACCGCTGTGATTGCCGGTCATCTTGTCGGGCGCTGTTCCCAAAGCGATGACACCACGAGCGACGAGACCACAACTACGACCCTTGCGCTCATCAGATCGCCCATATCGGTCGTGGTCTCAGGGGGTCATTGCGCTTCGGCGAGCTGGTCTCGTTTGATGCTCGGTAGGCAGGTCTCCGGTGGCACTGCTCGACGACGGCGGAAGCCTGCTAGTGCACGGGGAACGTGAGCAGGAGCACACCACCTGCCCGAACGCGAGGAATCCAAGCAAGACCAGGGTGAACCTCACCCAGCGTCCGTGAAACTTCGTACTGATTCCGGCGAAGAACAGAACAGAGGCGAACAGAACCGTTGTCAGAACGTAATTGTCCCCTGTCTGGTTTGCATCAGCAGCGATCGCAGCGGCAGCCTCAGCCTCAGATCGGAGTTCCTCGGCCTGCCGTTGCGCAGCAACCACATACTCCTCCATATCGAAGGGTGTGGCCGGTCCATCCGGATTGTGGAGTGGGTCTGTCGCTAGCCACGCCTCAAATGCCGACTGGAATTCGGGTCTGAAGGCTCTCTCCAAGAGAGAAAGGACTCTTGTGTCTCCTCCTTGACCGGCCTCGTCGAGCCATATCGCGAAGTACTCGACATCAACAGTGAAGTCTGCGTCTGCGAGGTCCGATGCCCGAACCGATTCTGCCCGGGCAGCTCCGGCTTGCGCATAGGCCTCTGCTTGCACGCCTCCCCAGCGGGTTGACTGATAGGCACTCCAAGCAGACGCAATCGTTGCCAGAGCGAGAACCGTCGCCGCCAAGATCTCGACCCAGCGATCCGGCGGATCAATACGGGTGAGGGTTTGGATGGCATCGTGGAGTGCGCTGAAGTCGTCCAGCTCCTCCGAATCGCCACGGATGGGATCAGCGTCGTCGTGCAAGGTTGATTCCTCCATGTTTTGGCGGGCAGCAGAAGCGTCGAGACCGACACCGGTCAACGATGCTACCCGACGTCAGCCAATCCCCATCGGCCACGATCCCTGCCACAGGCCGCCCATAACGGCGGTGGTTTCGAGGGGTCATTGCATCGCTCCGGCGAGTTTGTCTGATGGTGTCATCCATCCGAGGGTTGGGTGGACGGTGGGTGGCTGATCTGGGACGGTGCGTGGCGGTGGTCCCGTCGGGGCCGGAGAGGATGTCTGTCATGTCTTGGCCCCCGTTTCTGGTGGGTTCGCTACGAGCCCAGGATCAGTCGCAGTCGATGGTCCAGTTGCCTCCGTTCGCGTTGTCCCAGACGGAGTGACCTGAACCAACCATCACCACTCCGTTGTAGGGACCGATCTCGTTCACTATGAGGTCGTGCCAGTCCAATCCCCAGGTCCACGTCGAAATAGTGAAGTTCGTGTCTGCGTCGAATGCCAGGTTTGCGGGGCCGCCGGATGACACGAAGTTGGTGACTGCGACCACATCGTCACCCCTGCCCTGGAGTGGGCAATCCACCGGCTCGGCCTCAGAAAGGGGAGCGACCAAGTAGGACCAATCGCCGTCAGCCGTGATCTCGAAGCCCCTGACTCCCTCACCGTCATACTCAGCGTCGAACTGCACCGGCCGGGCCCCCTCGTAGCCACCGATTGTGTTGACGAGTAGGTCGATGTTCTCGAAGCTGTCGAGCCTCGATACAGAGAAGTTGCCGTCACCGTTGTGAGTGAACGTTTCGATGACCGCTGTATTCGGAATGTCGATCGCGACGACATCATCACCGCTTCCCGAGCCTTCGGCTAGCACAGGTGGGAGCGTCGTGGTCGTTGTGGCCGGTTCCGCAGTCGTGGTCGGCGCTTCGGTCGTAGTTGTGGTCGGTGCAGCGGCGGTCGTCGTGATCGGTGCAACGGTTGTTGATACAGGTGTCGTGTCCGCGGCGGCGGAGTCGGAGCCGTCGCATCCCGGCAGGGGTAGCACAACTGCAGCTGTCGAAGCGATCCAGCGGATAGATCGTGAACGCATCATCGAGACTCCCCCACATCGTCAGGCTCTTGGCGAGAACGATTCTCTTCATGATTCCTGCAATTCTGTCAGCGCAGTCGCGATCGGGTACGGCCGCTATCGATCACCGATGCACTCTCTGGTTTGCTTCTTCGAGCACCAGTGACCATTCACCGGTGTCGAAGTCCAATGCCCAAACGTCGTCGTGCATTGTGGGGTAGACGCCGCAGCAGCTTCCGTGGAACAGGAGGAGTCGGTTGTTGATCGGGTCGGCGACCATCGACTCGAAGCTCTGGACTTCTCGTGGGATGTCGGGTGTCCCGGTGCACGTCCAGTCGAGGCTTGTTGGGTCGAGTCGGCAGACGCCGTCTCCTCCGTAGACATAGGCTGTTTCGGTGCTGGTGGCGAACTCGTAGGCGCCCCATCCTCCCATTACATCCGGCTGGTCGAGGGGCTCGGTCTGTCCGGTACGTGGGTCAACTGCCACATGGTCGTTCCCGAGGAAGTAGAGGCGGTCGGTTGTGGCCGAGTATCCGACCAGGTTGGCCGGGTAGTTGCTCTGCAGCGTTCCGATTTCGGTCCAGGTGTTGGTGTCGACGTCATAGGCGACAAGGCCATGTTCCCCGGTCTGGACTATTACGAGGCCTGATATGGGGTCGTAGACGGCCCCGAGGCCCGGGTAGTTGATGGTGTACGACTTCGGTGGTGTCTGTTGGGCGGTCCACGTGTTGTCCGCTGCGTCGTAGACGAAGACCAGTCCTTTGCGGATGTAGAGGGTGACGTCTGAGTCGACGTCGTAAACCAGTTCGCCTTGAATCAACTGGGGCGATGCAACAAGACCGTGGAGGTCTACCGTTGGGTTGAGTTCTCGCCAGGTGTTCGCACAGACGTCGAAAGCCCAGGTCTCACCGTTGTCGTCGGCGTGGATGACCCAACCCGTGCGTTCGTCGAAAACCCCCGACTGATTGCTCGTCCAGCCAGCTAGTTGGGGCCGGTTCTGATCAACGGGGCCGGGTGCATTCGGGTTCGTACCCTCAGGGCATGTTGCTGCGGCGGGTGCGGTCCTAGCTTTCGTGGTGGACAGGATCGGACTCCACCCCACCTCTCCGGATTCGTCGGGTGAGGCGACCCCGTCGTCCGCTACCGCAGGACTGGTGGTGGAAGGGACCGTCTCCTCGGTTGTGGGAGACGTGTCGGCAGATAGCTCGAGCCGCCAGATCTCCGTGCGGGGATCGCCCACGACCCCGAAACCCATGTTCCTGGCAATCAAGGCATACACGAGGATGTCGTTGTCCTCAACGATCAGGGTGGTGTCGATGACTCCGGCCTCTCCGATTTGGTGGATGGTGTCGGCGAGAGGTCCGAGATCGGTCACCTCCAGCCAGGCCTCTGTATCCGGGGTGTACCACAACCCGAGGTTCCGTCCCTGGGACCTTGGTAGCCATTCCCCTCAAACTCGGTCACGCCTGCTTCCATGGGCGGCGAGTAGACGACCCAGCCGAGCCCACCAGCAGTCACGGTCGGCATCCAGTTGTCGTTCGAGGGTCGGAGGGCGATCTCTCGCCACGTTTCTCCGTCTACGGTCGCCCATAGACCCTCTGCAACGAGCATTCCGAACTCGTTGGCGGCCGAGTTGCGCCTCACCTCGACAGCAGCCCCGACGGCCGGGCCGTCGGCTGGAGCTGAGGGCTTCTGATCACCCGCTTCGGCAGGTACCCAGGTCACACCGTCCGGTGATGTCCAAAGGTCGCCCAAACCCAGAATCGTCCCTTCGGCAACACCCTCCACGAGATCCTTGTGCATGGCGAAGTACGTGCCGTCGACCAGGACCGGTTCGGTCAACCAGCCTTCGACGGTGCGCTCGAGCGTCCACGCCGCGCCGATGGTCGTTGCCACGGCCACCGGGTCGTCTTCGATCGCTGTAACGGTTGTCGTTGGTGCCTGCTGGATTACCGATTCGCCACCGTCGGGCAAGAGAAGAAGCACCGACACGGCGGCAATCGCGAGGATCGCCGCAGCTGTTCCTGCGGCGATCAGTGGCCCCCGCCACGCCGGTGAACGACCGGCGACCGGCGACGGCTCGCTGGTGCGGGCTGCTCCGGCAAGGTCCGTGACCGGTGGCGGGACGAGATCGGTCAGCGCTTCTTTCACTCCCTCGGCCGCATCGGTGAGTCGTTGTTCAAGCATCAGCGTCCTCCTCCCCAAGTCGCAGGGCAAGAGCCTTCTTGCCGCGCTTCAGATGCGTTCGGGCCGTCTCGTAGCTGCACCCGATCACCTGGCTCGCCTCCGGAAGCGTCATCCCATCGAAATACACCAATGCAACGACCTGACCCTGACGCTTTGGAAGAGCCCGCACCGCAGCCCACACCTCCGCCGAACCGGCGTCGACAATCAGATCCTGGGAGACACCTGGTGTGCCCATCCGTGCAAGCGCCCGCCGTTCAACTCCACGACGACGCAGCGCCACACCGACCGGTTCACCACCACTCGACGCACCCACGCACCCGGCTGATCCATGGCCCCCACGCTGTCCCACTTGCGACACGCCGCTGCGAAGCCCTCCTGCGCCAACTCCTCGGCAACCCACCGATCACCCGTCAAGACGAACCCGAGACCAACGACATCCCGCCACTGGCAGCGATAGAACTCCGTGAACGAATCCGAAATCACGCCCTGAGAATCCGGCCGATACTGTCGCATCACATCCATAGTCCGATCCCTATGAAGGTAACTCGCTCAACCACCCCCAAAAGGGGGACAAAGACCTTTGCATCGGTCGAAGAACCTCGAACTGTGTGTCAACACCCCCACTCTCAACCCGCCCATATCCGGTGTCGGCTCGAACGCCGGCTGTTCTTTGGCCTGCAAGTACCACTCGTGGCAACCGCTGGGTGAGCCCCAGGTACGAGTACTCAACACCCCGGAGTCGATTTCACTGGGTGGATGTGTGGAAACCAAGACGGATGTGAGAATGGCGGATGTGTATTCGAGAAACTCGCAGGGAGAGTTCTGATGCCCGTTGAGAGACCGATCGATGAATCACTTCTTGCGGAGGCCATCGGCAATGCTGAGTCGGCGGCTCAGCTGACGCTGAGATGGTTTCAAGGGTCTGGCCTGGGCGTGAGAACCAAGCAGGACGGAACGGTTGTCACCGAAGCAGACATTGCAGCCGAGGACTTGATCCGCTCGAACTCAAGGATCGGTTCCCGAACGATGAAGTGTTCGGTGAGGAACGGGGCGAGTCGGCAGGAACATCGGGCCGTCGGTGGATCATCGACCCGATCGACGGGACAATCTCGTTCCCCGCGGAGTCCCCCTCTACAGCACGCTGCTGGCGTTGACTGACGACAGCGGACCAGCGGTAGGAGTGATTTGCCTGCCGGCGCTGGGCGAAACGGTGGAAGCGGGTCGCGGGTTGGGTGCCTTCTTCAACGGCTCGCCATGTCATGTGTCGACCACCGACGTGCTCTCCGAAGCACTGCTGACATCGTCTGCGTTCGATGCAGATTGGTGGGGAAACGAAGCCTTGTTGTCGATTGTGTCTTCTGGGGCAAAACCCGGACGTGGGGTGACGGCTACGGCTACGCCCTCGTCGCGACCGGCCGGGCCGACGCGATGATTGACCCCCCGTCAAACCATGGGACATAGCGCCCATGTTCACCATCGTGCCGAGGCAGGCGGGCGAATCACGGCTGGGATGGCAGCCCAGCCGCGACCAACGAAGGCGGATGGATCTCATCGAATCGGCACCTCCACCACAGCCTTGTTGAGCGCCTCAGCATGCCGGACGAATAGCGACATGCCGGTGCCGGCAGGGGCTGACAATGATGCCCGACTCAGCCGTGGCCCTGCCTTAGTCCGTTTCACGGTGCTTCAGGGCCCTCGCCGAAGTGCTCTGAACTCACTGTTCTCACTGGGTTTCGAACCGATTCTGCAATCAGTGGAACCCGTGGAACAGCCCGCCACAGTGTGCCGGGAGCGGATCGTGCATCTACCCGAACGGCATTCCATAGGATGGTCCGATAGCAGCCGATCCTGAGGGGACTCAACCGATCAGCCATGAATACCGTCCTTCGTCACCCGAAGACATCAACAATGCGCTCACGGGCGGTGTTCCTCTTGGGCGGTGGCGAGAGGGATTGATGTTTGAGGGGATCAACCCACTCCGGGGCTGAAGAGCGCGGCGAACTGGTTCCCTCGAACCGAGAAGCTCGGTCCCGACGAGATCAGGATCATCTTCATGGGGACGGCTCCGTTCATCCGCCCCGGCCAGATGAACACCTCGATCATGGTTCAGCTCGGCAACGGCGAGAACTTCATTTTCGACCTTGGCGAAGGTTCCATTGCGAACTACATCGCTGCAGGGTTTGCGCTGAACGAACTCGACAAAGTCTTCATCACTCACTTGCACGTCGACCACTTCGGTTCCTTGCCCTACCTGTACATGTTCGGCGGGTGGGCGGGTCGCTGGCACAAGCCCCTGCGGGTGTTCGGACCATCGGGCCGCACCGAGGAGTATGGGATGGCGACGATGGTTGAGGGGATGCAGAAGATGCTCGGATGGCACATGGATGCCTTCAGCGTCTTCCCGGTTGGCCAGGGCCACGACATCGAGGTCAACGAGTTCGACTTCCGTGACAACGGCGGTGTCATCTACGACGAGGGCGGTGTCGAGGTCATTCACTGGCAGCGGTCGCACGCCAAGGATGGGGCATCGGGCTATCGGCTCAACTGGAACGGGATGAGCGTCGTGTGGACCGGCGACGGCCGCCCGAGCGAACTCGACATCGAGTACGCGGCAGGGCCGACGTGTATATCACCGAAGTGCAAACGGAGTTCGTCGCGATCAGCTCGGGTGTGCAGGGCGTGCCGCCGTTCCTCGGCCGCTACACGATCGACACGCACCACACACCCGGCTACGCCGCCGGGTATCTCGCCAACGAAATCCAGCCCCGGCTGTTCATGACCACCCACATGCCGTTTGATCCCTACATCAACGAGGAGACCGTCGCCGAGGTCCGCGAGCACTGGAAGGGGCCCTTCCACTTCGGCGCACCGGATGGGATCGTCGTCAATGTGACACCCGACGACATCTGGGTGCGTGAAGGGATCCTGCCCGACTACCCGAACAGCCGTGCGCCACAATTCGACTTCGACGACGGACAACTCGTCGTTCCGCACCGCCCACCAGCCGTGAGGAAATCCAGGAGCCCTTTGTCCGGGAAAACAGATCGATCCCTCGGAGTACTACCCCGCCGACTACCACCCCGAACTCTTGGAGGAGTGGCCGGTGACGGCGATCTTGTCGTTCCGATGGACCAGATGCCACCGCAGATGCTCCAAGGCATGGGCCAGTCATGGCGAACCGCCACCTACAAGAAGCACATCTCAGAGCTCACAGACCAGTAGTACACTCCGAGGCTGCACTGCAGCCTCGACTCGACCGGGAGGTACGTTCGGCTGGACACGAACAACACGATCACGGTGCACGATCACGACCGCCGTGTGAACATGTTCGCTCGGCCACACTGGGTCAACGCCGCCGAAGCGAGTGGTGGCAGGAACCGGGATGTCTCGGCGGCAGGGAGATGATCCTGCGACAGATCGACAAGGGTGTGTGGGTGGAAGCCGACCCGGACGGTGCCGACCAGGATCGAAATCGTAGTCAGGACGGACAATCCGCTCGACCGACCCATGGAGCACGCCGCCTTCCCGCATCAACCCCCAACCGACACTGAAACTGTGGTGATCGGCTTGGACAAATGCCTGCCGAGCCGGCTCAAGATCGACGGTGAAAACGCCGACGTGGAGGGTACGCCGAGCGATGGAGGCGTATGGAGCTGGAGCGTCCAGGAGCTGCTGGTCAGGACTCCACGGATGACGCTCCCATCAGCCAGACGGGCCGGACCTTCGAATCAGCTGGTCACACTCCAGCCACACAACGGGCGTACCGGGTCGCTGGACGTCGGTGCTATGCGACGGAAGTCTTGCAGCGATGGGAGAACTCTTCGTCGCGGCGACCGAATCGACGTCGGCCGGAGTGGACGAAACCTGCTCGATACATAGAACTGTGAAAAATCGAGGCCACTCCGCATCGCATGCGGCGATCCAGCGGCGGCAGCTCGATCGGGTTGATTTTGAGGGCTCACGGCGTCATATACAAGGCCACGAACCCTGGTTGTTCTCAAGTGGTGGTCGCGACGGGGTGACTCATGGAGGTGGGTTATGGCGCGGCCGAGGATCCCGTTACGTGTAGTGCGTGGGTGTTGGTGGTGTTGGCTGATGGGGCGACATCGATGACGCTGCGCGGGTTGCGGGGATCGGTGCGCGGAGTGTGGATCGTCTGATCGACGATCATCTGCCGATGAGTAGACGACAGACACGCGTCGTCGGGTGTGTTGACGTTGGGAGAGCGTGAAGAGATTCGGGTGGGGATTGATCGTGGCGAGTCGGATGCGGTGATTGGTGGCCGGATTGGGCGGCATCGTTCCACGGTGTGGCGAGAGATCCGTCCCAATGGCGGCCGGGGTGCGTATCGGGCGGTGCGGGCTGATGAACGTGCTGATGAGGCGGCTCGTCGGAGGCGGCCGTGTTGGATTGAGGAGAGGCCGTGGCTGTGGGATGTCGTGGTCGGGTATCTGACGGGGCCGTGCTGGTCGCCGCAGCAGATCGCTGCGCGTCTGCGCAGAGACCATCCTGATGATCCATCATGGTGGGTGTCTCACGAGACGATCTATCAAGCGATCTATGTCCAGGCCAAGGGCGGACTACGTAAGAAATTCGCTGTGGCGTTGCGTTCCGGGCGGATCCGGCGTCGGCCGCAGGACGCGGAGCGCACGTCGACGGCAGGATCCGTGACAAGGTGATGATCTCGCAGCGGCCCCCGAGGCAGAGGACCGTGCTGTCCCTGGCCATTGGGAAGGCGACCTGATCAACGGGAAACAAGGCAAGTCGGCGGTATCGACACTGGTGGAACGCTCGACCCGGTTCGGGATGCTGATCCGTCTCAAGAACAAGACCACCAACCATGTCACCCAACGTATTGCTGAGCACATTACGACCCTGCCCGACCATCTGGTCCGGTCCTTGACGTGGGACCAAGGCACCGAACTCGCGAACCATGCCAACTTAGCTATCGAGACCGGGATCCCCGTCTACTTCTGCGACCCGCACTCGCCGTGGCGACGCGGATCAAGCACAAGTGGAACGGCCTCGTCCGCCAGTTCCTCCCGAAAGGCACCGACCTCTCGGTCCATACCCAAGACGAACTCGATCACATTGCACAGATGCTGAACGGACGACCAAGAAAGACGCTTGACTGGGACACACCAGCCGAACGATTCAACGAACTCGTCGCGACCACCACCTGAAACCGCCCCGGGTTCGCAGGCTTCTCCGGCTGGTCGACCAAGTGAAGG
>CAWEEG010000051.1:0-58612 GCA_963808015.1 uncultured Actinomycetota bacterium | reverse complement strand
TGCTCCGGCAAGGTCCGTGATGGTGGCGGACGAGATCGGTCAGCGCTTCTTTCACTCCCTCGGCCGCATCGGTGAGTCGTTGTTCAAGCATCAGCGTCCTCCTCCCCCAAGTCGCAGGGCAAGAGCCTTCTTGCCGCTCTTCAGATGCGTTGGGCGCTGTAGCTGCACCCGATCACCTGGCTCGCCTCCGGAAAGCGTCATCCCATCGAAATACACCAATGCAACGACCTGACCCTGACGCTTTGGAAGAGCCCGCACCGCAGCCCACACCTCCGCCGAACCGGCGTCGACAATCAGATCCTGGGAGACACCTGGTGTGCCCATCCGCGCAAGCGCCCGCCGTTCAACTCCACGACGACGAGGGCGCGACACCGACCGGTTCACCACCACTCGACGCACCCACGCACCCGGCTGATCCATGACCCCCACGCTGTCCCACTTGCGACACGCCGCTGCGAAGCCCTCCTGCGCCAACTCCTCGGCAACCCACCGATCACCCGTCAAGACGAACCCGAGACCAACCACATCCCGCCACTGGCGGCGATAGAACTCAGCGAACGAATCCGAAATCACGCCCTGAGAATCCGGCCGATACTGTCGCATCACATCCATAGTCCCTATTTTATGAAGGTAACTCGCTCAACCACCCCCAAAGGGGGGACAAAGACCTTTGCATCGGTCGAAGAACCTCGAACTGTGTGTCAACACCCCCACTCTCAACCCGCCCATATCCGGTGTCGGCTCGAACGCCGGCTGTTCTTCGGCCTGCAAGTACCACTCGTGGCAACCGCTGGGTGAGCCCCAGGTACGAGTACTCAACACCCCGGAGTCGATTTCACTGGGTGGATGTGTGTGAAACCAAGACGGATGTGAGAATGGCGGATGTGTATTCGAGAACTCGCAGGGAGAGTTCTGATGCCCGTTGAGAGACCGATCGATGAATCACTTCTTGCGGAGGCCATCGGCATTGCTGAGTCGGCGGCTCAGCTGACGCTGAGATGGTTTCAAGGGTCTGGCCTGGGCGTGAGAACCAAGCAGGACGAACGGTTGTCACCGAAGCAGACGTTGCAGCCGAGGACTTGATCCGCTCGAAACTCAAGGATCGGTTCCCGAACGATGAAGTGTTCGGTGAGGAACGGGGCGAGTCGGCAGGAACATCGGGCCGTCGGTGGATCATCGACCCGATCGACGGGACAATCTCGTTCGTGCGCGGAGTCCCCCTCTACAGCACGCTGCTGGCGTTGACTGACGACAGCGGACCAGCGGTAGGAGTGATTTGCCTGCCGGCGCTGGGCGAAACGGTGGCAGCGGGCCGCGGGTTGGGTGCCTTCTTCAACGAGCTCGCCATGTCATGTGTCGACCACCGACGTGCTCTCCGAAGCACTGCTGACATCGTCTGCGTTCGATGCAGATTGGTGGGGAAACGAAGCCTTGTTGTCGATTGCGTCTTCTGGGGCACAAACCCGGACGTGGGGTGACGGCTACGGCTACGCCCTCGTCGCGACCGGCCGGGCCGACGCGATGATTGAACCCCCCGTCAAACCATGGGACATAGCGCCCATGTTCACCATCGTGCCCGAGGCAGGCGGGCGAATCACCGGCTGGGATGGCAGCCCAGCCGCGACCAACGAAGGCGGATGGATCTCATCGAACCGGCACCTCCACCACAGCCTCGTTGAGCGCCTCAGCATGCCGGACGAATAGCGACATGCCGGTGCCGGCAAGGGCTGACAATGATGCCCGACTGCACCCGTGGCCCTGTCTCAGTCCGTTTCACGGTGCTTCAGGGCCCTCGCCGAAGTGCTCTGAACTCACTGTTCTCACTGGGTTTCGACCCGATTCTGCAATCAGTGGAACCCGGTGGAACAGCCCGCCACAGTGTGCCGGGAGCGGATCGTGCATCTACCCGAACGGCATTCCATAGGATGGTCCGATAGCAGCCGATCCTGAGGGGACTCAACCAATGAGCGATGAACACCGTCCTTCGTCACCCGAAGACATCAACAATGCGCTCACCGGAGGCGTACCGCTCGGACGATGGCAAGAGGGCCTCATGTTCGAGGGGATCAATCCGACTCCGGGGTTGAGGAGCGCGGCGAACTGGTTCCCACGAACCGAGAAGCTCGGGCCCGACGAGATCAGGATCATCTTCATGGGGACCGCACCGTTCATCCGCCCCGGCCAGATGAACACGTCGGTCTTTGTCCAACTCGGCAACGGCGAGAACTTCATCTTCGATCTCGGTGAAGGTTCTATCGCGAACTACATCGCTGCCGGATTCGCGTTGAACGAACTCGACAAGGTCTTCATCACTCATTTGCACATCGATCACTTCGGCTCGCTGCCGTACCTGTACATGTTCGGCGGGTGGGCGGGCCGCTGGCACAAGCCACTGCGCGTGTTCGGTCCATCGGGCCGCACCGAGGAGTACGGGACGGCATCGATGGTTGACGGGATGAAGAAGATGCTCGGATGGCACATGGACGCCTTCAGCGTCTTCCCCGTCGGCCAGGGACACGACATTGAGGTGAACGAGTTCGATTTCCGGGACAACGGCGGTGTGATCTACGACGAGGGCGGCGTCGAGGTCATTCACTGGCAACGGTCTCACGCCAAGGACGGGGCATCCGGCTATCGGCTCAACTGGAACGGGATGAGCGTCGTGTGGACGGGCGACGGCCGACCGAGCGAACTCGACATCGAATATGCGGCTGGTGCCGACGTGTACATCACCGAGGTGCAAACGGAGTTGGTCGCGATCAGCTCCGGGGTGCAGGGCGTGCCGCCGTTCCTCGGCCGCTACACGATCGACACCCACCACACACCCGGCTATGCAGCCGGGTATCTCGCCAATGAGATCCAGCCCCGGCTGTTCATGACGACCCACATGCCGTTTGATCCCTACATCAACGAGGAGACCGTCGCTGAGGTCCGCGAGCACTGGAAAGGCCCCTTCCATTTCGGTGCACCGGACGGGATCGTCGTCAATGTCACACCCGATGACATCTGGGTCCGTGAAGGCATCCTGCCCGACTATCCGAATAGCCGTGCGCCACAGTTCGATTTTGATGGAGGACAACTCGTCGTTCCGCACCCGCCTACCAGCCGCGAGGAAATCCAGGAGCCGTTCGTCCGAGACAAACAGATCGACCCCTCGGAGTACTACCCCGCCGACTACCACCCAGAACTCCTAGAAGACTGGCCGGTGGAGGGCGACCTCGTCGTACCGATGGACCAGATGCCACCGCAGATGCTCCAAGGGATGGGCGAGTCATGGAGAGACCGCCAGTCCTACAAGAAGCACATCTCAGAGCTCACAGACGAGTAGCACACTCCCAGCTGCGCTGCAGCCTCGAAGCCCTCGACCGGGAGGTACGTTCGGGTGGACACGAACGACACGATCACGGTGCACGATCACGACCGGCCGTGTGAACACGGTTCGCTCTGGCCACACTGGGTCAACGCCGCCGAAGCGAAGTGGTGGCAGGAACCGGAATGTCTCGGCGGCAGGGAGATGATCCTGCGACAGATCGACAAGGGTGTGTGGGTGGAGGTCCACCCGGACGGCGCCGACCAGGATTGAATCGGTAGTCAGGATCGGACAATCCGCTCGAACCGACCCGATGGAGCATGCGCCCTCCCGCATCACCCCAGCCGACACCGAAACTGCGGCGACCGGCTGGCACACGTGCCTGGCGGCTCAAGATTGACGGCGCAAATGCCGACGTGGAGGGTATGCCGAGCGATGGAGGCGCTATGGGAGCCCGCAGCGTTCAGGAGCTGCCGGTCAGGATTCTGACGGATGACGAGCTGATCAGCGAGTACGGCCGGACCTTCGAATCAGCCGTCACCCCTCAGTCACACAATGGCTACCCGGGCCGGTGGGATGCCGGCGCCATGCGACGGAACTCCGCAGCGATGGGGGAACTCCTTCGTCGCGGCTACCGATCCGTCGCCCCGGAGTGGATGAAACCTGCCGAGGTATAGAACCGTGTACCCAGGGTTCTCCGCATCCTATGCGGCGCACCCAGCCCGCGGGACCCGACGTTATTCTGCGGGCTCACGGCGCCGTATACAGGGTGGAGAACCCTGGGTTCGCGTTCCCGGTTGGTCGACCAAGTGAATGTGGGTCCCCGTTAGCCTGTGCCCATGGCCAAGAAGTTCTGGAAGACTGCGCGACGACCGATGGCGATCGGCGGTGTTCTCGCCGCCCAGATGGTGCAGGCGATCCAACGCCCCGACCTCGAGAGCTACACCGACCAGGACCCGTCAGGACTGTTCGGCGACCCCTCCCTCCCCCCGTTGCGGATGATCGCCCTCGGCGACAGCACCATCACAGCCCCGGGCGTCGAACCGCTCGACGACGCGTGGATCCGCAGAACCGCCAACCATCTCACGGACCGGTACTACGTCGAACTCATCTCGGTGGCGATCGGTGGATCACGGATCAGCGACGTTCGCGACAGCCAGGTCCATCGAGCGATCGTGCTCGGCGCCGACCTGGCGGTGTTGTCCGTCGGGGGGAACGACGCCCTGCGCGGGACCCCCGTCAACCGATTCGAGTCGTCCTATGACCAGGTAGTGCGGACGATGATCGAGGCGTTCCCGGCCGTGGCTGTCTGCGGGGTCGGCGATCTCGGAACGATTCCGCGTCTTCCGGCTCCCGCACGAGGAATCGCCCGGGTGCGTGGACGCTCAATCGACCACGCCATCGGTCGAGTTGCCTTTCAATACGGTGTTCCGAAGTCGAGAGCGTGGGGACCGGAGTTCGCCCGCTTCGAATATGATCCGGCGGTATGGTCCGGCGACCTCTTCCACGCATCGGGAGAGGGCCACGCCATGTATGCCGACGCTGCGAACCCGCTCGTCGATGAAGCACTCAGACGGGCGCGTTTCGCTCCGTCATGAAGTGACGGATCATCGACGTAACCGTCCCGATCGCTCCGGGGTTGTAGCCCTCGGGAACGATGATGTCGGCGTAGCGCTTCGAGGGTTCAACGAACTGCAGATGCATCGGACGAACCGTCATCTCGTATTGGTCCAACACTGAATCGACGGTACGCCCCCGTTCGACAATGTCGCGCTGCAGACGCCGCATCAGCCGGAGATCGGCGTCGGTATCGATGTAGATTCGGAGGTCCATCAACTCGCGCAGCTCCGGGTCGGCAAGAACGAGAATCCCGTCGACGATGACGACGGCTTGCGGTTCTACGCGCAGCGTCTCGTGCGAGCGCGTGTGTGTCCCGAAGTCGTACACGGGTCGGTCGACGGATTGTCCCGACCGAAGCGCGGAAATGTGTTCGATCATCAACTCGTTCTCGAGCGAGTCGGGATGGTCGTAGTTGATCTTGGTCCGTTCCTCATACGTGAGGTGATCCTGGTCCCGGTAGTAGGCGTCGTGCGGAAGCTGGATGACAACTTCGGGTCCAACGATGTCCACAACACTCTGAACGATGGTCGTCTTGCCGGAGCCGGAACCACCCGCAATCCCGATGACGAGCGGATGTTCCTCCTCCTCGCCGTGGGGCCATGCGGCCGCGTGGTCAAACCGGGATGCGAGGTCGAACGCCATACCGTCGATCCTAGGCCCTGCGAGCCGCCGCTGCTCGGTGCCCGCCCGCTACCGCAGCGTGATATCTCCGGACATCGTCTTGATCCGCATCGTCGCGTTGATCGAGCGTTCACCCGATCCGGCAGGCGCGAGGTTGCGGAAGCTCCCAGATAGGGTCTGGAAATCGGCGTCGATCGACATGCCCGGGACGAGTCCGATGACGAAGTCACCCGACATCGTCGAGCCATCGAAGTGCACACCCGAGAAGCGACGGACCGCGACATCGCCGCTCGCGGTCTTGATCGAGACTGATCCTTCCGCCGATCCAATCGAGATATCGCCGGATGCCGTGCTGGCGACAAGATCTCCGTCAAGAGAATCGACTCGCACGTCACCCGAAGCTGTCGCGACCTGGAGCCCACCCGCGGCGCTGCCGACCGTGAGGTCTCCGCTCGCCGTCTTGACACGGGCACGGCCGTCAAACGACGCGAGGTGAATATCCCCGGATGCGCCCTCGATAGCCACATCGGACACCGGCCCGAGAATCTTGATGTCGCCGGAGGCGGCTCGCACTCCGATCGCGGCGCCCGCCGGAACGGCGAGCTTGATCTTCAGCTTGCCACGCCCCCAGCTCCGACCGCCCTTCCGTGTGCTGACGGTGATGACGTCGCCGGTCTGCGTCACGGTGAGTTGTTCGAGTTCGTTCTCCGGTCCCTCAGCTTCAAGGACAATCGTCTCCGAGTCGCCCTCGACGACCGCCACACCCGCAGAGGAGACCGTCACGGCCACCTCGGGGTGGTCGCCGACCGAGAATTCGCGCGTCAACGTGCTCATGTCTCGATCGTCCCACTGTATCGGCGACCGGCGCCTCGTTCCTTGGCCTTGCCCGACAGGGTCTTGACGACGAACGTGTTGACGGATTCTCCCGCCTCTCCCGCAGCGTCCTCGAGAACCCCCTTGAGCTTCTCCGAGAGCCGCAGCGTGATACGTGCCTCGAGATCGTCAGTGTCGATTCTCACCGAGTCTTCGTTTCCGTGAACAACGAGCACCGGTGCGCCCTCTCGCAGCTCGACGCTCACACGTTGATTCGGTAGCTCCGCGTCGATCTCGCTCGCCGCTTGTTCCGCCAGGTGCATGACGGCGCGGTCGATGGCCGGTGCAAGACCGGCCATGATCGCCTCACTGGCTTCCACGACATGCGGATCGTCGCCGGCGAGTCTCAACTGAGCGCTGAGCGATTCCTCGATCTCGGTTGTGACGACATGTGCGTCCATCTCGATCTCCCTACTCAGCGCCCGTTGGCGCGGCCGGTGAGCCGCAGCATCGAACGACGCCGCTTCTGATCGTCTGAACCATACGTCATCTCGACCATGATTCGTTCCGCTTCAAGATTCGTGTAACACAACATGGTGCTCTTCCTTCTCTGTACACTCGCCTGCGTGACATCATTATGATGTCATAACGATGTCATCTTGTCAACCCCCTCTTCTTGGCCCACACGATCCCGAATCGGCCTACGATGTGCACGACCACTCCGGGGAGTTCGGGAACGCCGAACTGAGAGGGCGGCCGATGCAGCACAGCTGCGAACGCCTCCGACCCGCGGAACCTGAACTGGGTCATGCCAGCGGAGGAAGCACGTGGAAAGCCACACCAACCAGGTGATCGTCCTATCGGGCGGCGAGCCGATTGCCATCGACCGCGACTTCGATCTCCCAGACAACGCCTACGTGATCGCCGCCGACAGTGGCCTCCACCACGCACAGACGCTCGGGCTCGCTGTTGATCTCGTGATCGGCGACATGGACTCGGTTGACCCCGCCGTACTCGACGACGCTGTCCGGAACGGCTCGTCGATGCAGCGGCATCCAACCGACAAGGATCACACGGATCTCGAACTCGCGTTCGAAGCGGCGCTCAGAACGGGAGCCCAGCGGATTCTTGTAGTTGGGTCACACGCCGGCCGTCTCGATCATCTCCTCGGCTCCATGGGCCTCCTCGCCGCGACGGCTCAGCTCGTGGACGAGATTGTTTGGACGGACGGAAGCACCGTCGTCACCGCGTGTACACCGCGCCACCCCGCCACCATCGGCGGCCGCGCCGGCGACCGGCTCTCGCTTGTGCCAACTGGTGCTGATGTCGCAGGTGTCACCACCGACGGTCTCCGATGGAGCCTCGACGGCGAGCACCTCGCCGCTGGTTCGACTCGAGGAGTCAGCAACGTGATGGACGCACCGGTGGCTTCCATCACCGTCGACGAAGGAACCCTATTGATCGTTCACGAGAGGACCCGACCATGAGACGCTTGCGCCTGACGTTGGTGATCACCGTCCTAGCGCTCCTCGGCGCTGCGTGCGGGTTCGGCGAGTCAACACCGGACGAGATCGTGTTGGTGACTCACGGCTCGTTCGCCGTATCCGAGGGGGTCCTCGAAGCGTTCACGGAGGAGACCGGTGTAGCCGTGGCCGTGCTGCAGTCCGCCGATGCGGGGGCCATGGTCAACCAGGCGATCCTCACCAAGGACAATCCAATCGCTGACGTCCTCTACGGAATCGACAACACGTTCCTCTCGAGAGCGATCGCCGAGGACCTCTTCATCCCCTATGAGGCATCGAGTCTCGACGTGGTACCGGAGGCGCTCCAGCAACCCGAAAACCAGGTCACGCCCATCGACTTCGGCGACGTCTGCATCAACCTCGATCCGGCCGGACTCGATGACCGGGGGCTCGAACTGCCGGAGCGCCTTGCCGACCTTGCCGACCCTGCCTACCGCGGCGTCCTCGTGGTCGAGGATCCATCCACGTCATCGCCCGGACTGGCGTTCCTCCTCGCGACGATCAGCGTGTTCGGCGAGGACGGCGACTACCCCTGGCAGGCCTACTGGAGCGACCTCGTGGCGAACGACGTGCAGATCGTGTCCGGATGGGACCAGGCGTACTACGGCGACTTCTCCGGAGGGTCGGGGGAAGGCGAGCGGCCGGCCGTCGTTTCGTACGCGACGTCGCCGGTGGCCGAGGTCTACTTCAGCGATCTCGACGCAGCGCCGACGACAATCGTCGAGGACGGTTGCTTCCGCCAGATCGAGTACGCAGGAATCCTCAACGGGACCGAGGCCGAATCGACAGCACAGCAACTCGTCGACTTCCTCCTCGAGCGAACGTTCCAGGAAGACATCCCACTCAACATGTTCGTCTTCCCGGCAAACGAAGACGCGACGCTCCCGGATGTCTTCATCGAATACGCCACGGTCCCCGCAAACCCGGTCATCATGGACCCGGCAGCCATCGAGGAGAACCGCGATCGTTGGCTCGCCGAATGGGCGGCGACCGTTCGATGAGATCGAAGCGCTCCCTCCTCCTGATCGGCGCGATTCCGGCGGTGTTTCTCGGCTACTTCTTCATCTATCCGGTGCTGACGATTCTGTACACCGGGCTGGTCCCCGACGGGCAGATCGCCACGTCGGCATTCACTGAAGCCCTGACGAGTTCAACCGTTCTGGGCATCGCCTGGTTCACGCTGTGGCAGGCACTGCTTTCGACCCTCCTCACCGTGGCGATCGGGCTGCCGGTCGCGTACGTGTTCGCGAGATATCGATTCCCGGGCCGATCGCTCCTTCGCTCCCTGACCTTGGTCCCATTCGTGCTGCCTACGATCGTCGTCGGAGTCGCCTTCCTGGCCGTTTTGGGCCCGGGGAGCCCGTTCGGCGTGAACCTGCGCGGCACGATCTGGGCGATCCTCATCGCCCATGTGTTCTACAACCTGGCCATCGTGATCCGCGGCGTCGGAGCATTCTGGGAACAGGTTGATCCGCACCTCGAAGATGCGGCCCGCATCCTCGGCGCCGGGAGACTCCGCGTGTTTCGCACCGTCACCCTCCCCCTGCTCCGACCCGCCATCCTGTCGAGCGCGGCGCTCGTGTTCCTCTTCTCGTTCACATCGTTCGGCGTAATCCTCGTGCTCGGTGACCTCCGGCACACGACCCTCGAGGTCGAGATCTGGCGCCAGGCAACGGCCTTCCTCCGTCTCGATCTCGCCGCGGCGCTCGCGGTGCTCCAACTCATCGGCGTGATGGTGCTCCTCATCCTCTACGGCAAGGCCAGAAAGCGGCGAGCAGCCGAACTCGCGCTGCGTCCAACAAGCGAGGTCGCCCGCGCCCCTCGAACGAAGGGAGAGTGGGCCGTCGTCGTGTCCACGCTCTGCATGCTGGCGATCATCGTCATAACGCCGCTCGCCGTATTGATCTGGAGGTCACTCTCAACACCGGATGGCCTGGGTTTTTCCAACTACGCGCACCTATTCAACCCCCCGAGGGCCACGGCGGTATTCGTATCACCGATGGACGCAATCGCAAACACCCTGCAATTCGCCATTCCTGCAGTGTTGATCGCGAGCGGCATCGGACTCATGGCGGCCACCGTGATTGTGTCGGCGAGCGGGCGCAGCGGCCGCCTCTTCGACACCGTGCTCATGCTTCCACTCGGAACCTCCGCCGTCACAATCGGGTTCGGCTTTCTCGTGGCTCTCGACCAACCGATCGACCTGCGCGCTTCAATCCTTCTTATCCCGGTCGCCCATGCACTCGTGGCGATTCCGTTCGTCGTACGCAGCACGGTGCCGGTAATGGAGTCGATCCAACGCCGTCTACGCGAGGCGGCGGCCGTACTCGGAGCGTCGCCGCGCCGCGCATGGCGAGAGGTCGATTTGCCGCTCATCGCTCGCGCACTCGCCGTCGCAGCGATGTTCGCGTTCGCGATCTCCGTCGGGGAGTTCGGCGCAACGTCATTCATCGCACGCCCGGCAACGGCCACCATACCCGTCGCTATCTTCCGCCTCCTCGGCCGTCCCGGCACGTTTGGGGAGGCAATGGCAATGTCCGTGATACTCATGGCCATCGTTGCCGTCGTCGCCCTGGGTATCGAAGCGGTTCGCGGCACCCGTTCGGGCGGCGTCTGATGCTCGATGTCTCCGATCTCACCGTGCGGTTCGGCTCGACCACCGCAGTCGATGGGGCCAGTTTGGAGGTCGAAGATCGGACGATTCACGCCCTCATGGGCCCGTCCGGCTCCGGGAAGTCGACCATGCTGCGAGCCATCGCCGGACTCGAGCCTCCAACTTCTGGAAACATCTCGTGGGATGGGCAGCCGCTGGTGGACGTTCCACCGCACCGGCGCGGATTCGGGCTGATGTTTCAAGACTATGCCCTGTTCCCTCACCGAACCGTGGCGGGAAACGTCGCCTTTGGCCTCCAGATGCAGGGCCTCGGCGCTGAAGACGTCCGCACACGGGTGGCCGAGATGCTCGACCTGGTTGGTCTCCCCGGCTACGAGAACCGCAGCATCGGCACTCTCTCCGGAGGAGAACAGCAACGGACCGCGTTGGCTCGCACGCTTGCTCCGGATCCCCGGCTCATACTCTTGGATGAACCGCTCGGAGCACTCGACCGCTCCCTCAGAGAGCACCTCTTGATCGAGATGCGCTCGATCTTCTCGGCTGTCCACGCGACCGTCCTCTACGTGACCCACGACCGCGAAGAGGCGTTCACGATCGCCGACCAGGTCGCGATCATCCGCGATGGTTCCATCGTCGCCGACGACACACCGGAAGATCTGTGGAACCAGCCGCCCGACGGATGGACCGCTCGCTTCATCGGCCTGGAGAATCTGTTGCCGGCGTCCACACTCGCCACGCTCGGGCTGCAGCCCCCGTCGGCCGCAGTGACCACCGGCGTTGTCCCGCCTGAAGCGATCACGCTCACACCTGCGGGATCGCTGACCGCAACCGTGGCGGGTGCGCACTTTCGCGGTGGTGTCTACCGGATCGAGTTCAGCCTCGACGACAACCTCCAACTCGTGGCGTGGTCAGCACACACGCCTTGACCCGGATTCGACCGCTCGATTCGATATCAACACCAAACGAGTCAGCTGGTTCGACGACTGATCAGTCGAGTAGTTCGGCCGTCATCATGACCCGCCCGAAGTCGGCTCCGAGGGTGAGTGCGGTGTAGCGAGCGATCTCCCGGGCCCGATACACCTGATGGTTCGCTCCGATGATGTCGAACGTGTGTGTGGCATCGAGAACAAACAGCATCTCAAACCCGAGGTCGCTGCCGTCGCGGGCGGTGGTCTCGCAGCACATGTTCGTTTGGATTCCGCAGACTGCAATCCCGGAGATCCCGTTTTCCGTCAACCAGGCCGCCAGGTCGGGTGTCCCCTTGAATGCTGAATGGACGTTCTTGCTGACGAGCAGATCGGGCTCACCGGTGACCACATCCTTGAAGGCATTGCCGGGTTTGCCCGGCGCCAGCGGCGAACCCGGCGAGGTCGAGTCGTGGCGCACGAAGACGATCGGCCACTGGTGGTCCCTCCACGCCTCGATCAATCGAGCAACGTTGGCTTCACATTCCGGGTTGTTGCGATCACCCCAGGCGGCCCGATCGTCGAACCCCTTCTGGACGTCCACAACAATGAGTGCGGTGCTCCCGCTCCAGTCGGTCATGAGTAGAGCATCGGTCCGAGTTTCGCAAACTCGTCGCGAGACGAGACCGGCACGATGTAGCCGTCCTCAATCCGCACCTCGGTGACGTGCTCGGCCACATCCTCAACAGTGAGCGGCCCATCACGATCCGGGTGTTTGAAGTAGCCCTCGCACAGCCCCGTGAAGACCCTGCTGACCGAACCTCCGCCGACCGACCAAAGCTCGCCACTCAGCTGGTTCATCTCTGACGCGAGGTAGGCGACCGCGGGAGCGACGGATTCGGCGTCGAAACGATCGGCCCTGTCCCCGAGGAGCTCCTCCGTCATTCGGGTGTGGGCGATCGGTGCGACGGCGTTCACGAGTACGTCGTACTTCGCGCCCTCGAGCTTCAGCGCATTCATGAGCCCGACGAGCCCTGCCTTGGCAGCTGCGTAGTTCGTCTGTCCGAAGTTGCCGAACACCCCCGCTCCAGATGACGCAAGGATGATCCGCCCGTACTGCTGCGCCTTCATCAGACGGAACGCGGGCATGGTCACGTAGAACGCCCCCTCCAGATGCACGGACAGAACCGCTTGGAGGTCGGCAACCTCCATCTTCGCCAACGTACGATCCCGCAGAATCCCCGCGTTGGAGATGAGGATGTCGAGTCGACCGAACTCCTCCTCAGCCCGCGCAATGATCGCCGCACCCCCATCGGGATCCGCAACAGAGCTGTACTCGGCGACCGTGGTCCCACCGTTCGAGCGAATCTCATCTACGACGGAATCTGCCGCATTCGCGTCGGCTCCCTCGCCGTTCACCGAACCGCCGAGATCGTTCACGACCACCGATGCACCGCGCGAAGCCAGGAGAAGCGCATACTCGCGTCCCAATCCTCCGCCGGCGCCCGTGATCACCGCAACACGGTCCTGGAAATCGATCATCCTGCCTGCTCCTTGCCGTTTGGCTGCATCCCGTTGGGTTGCATCGAACGATAGCGAACACCGGTACCGGACAGTCCCGTCACACCTCTCCCCGAAGTGGTGCCGCAAGGTCACCCCGGTCAACAACCTCGAGTTCCTCGAGGTCGAGCCACGAGGCCATCGTCTGGAGTTCTGCCGCAAGAGCAGGAGCGACCTGGGATGGCTCACGGCCGGGCTCGATGTGTGCGGCCTGCACGAGGAGTCGCCTCCTTTTGCGGTCGGCCTTGAGGTCGACTCGAGCCACGAGATCCCCATCGTGAAGGAACGGAAGCACGTAGTACCCGAACCGCCGCTTGTCCTTCGGAACGTAGATCTCGATCCGGTATCGGAATCCGAAGGTGCGCTCAACTCGATCCCGGTTCCAGACCAGGGAATCGAACGGGCTGAGGAGAGCTGTTCCCATGGATCGCCGCGGCAGAACGGCTGCCGGATGAAGGTAGGCGGGGCTCCGCCACCCTTCGACTTCGACAGGGACAACGGCACCCTCGGCCGCGAGAGCAGCGAGAATCGACCGAGCGGACGGTGTGTGGAGCCGGTGGTAGTCGGCGAGATCCGCCGCTGTCCCGATTCCGTGGTGGCGCGCGGCATCACAGAGAAGGCGGCGATACGCCTCGGACTCGTCGAAACGCGGCTGCTGCATCGCCCATTCCGGGAGCACCCGATCCGGTAGGTCGTAGACGCGTCCGAACGAGCGGGTGCGGTACGCGGTGACTTCACCCTTGGCAAAGAGCCATTCGAGCGTGTGTTTGCCCGGGGCGTATCCCCACCAGGGTCCGCCGCGTTCCCCGGGGTCGTCGAGATCCGGCACCGCGATCGGGCCGCGGTCGGCAACCTGCTGCAGAACACCTTCGACATACCCCGGCCGCTCGTCGAAGAGGCGTCGGACACTCCCCCATGGCTTCATCTCGTCCATCCGGAAACCGAACGCGGGATACAAGCCGACGGGGATCAGCGAGGCTTCGTGTCCCCAGTATTCGAACAGCTCTCCCGAGCCGGCCGTCCACCGGTCGAACGCCGATCGCTCGTACGGGCCGAGGCGGGAGAACACGGGGAGGTAGTGCGACCGCTCGAGCACGTTCACCGAATCCAGCTGGATGAGCCCAACGCGATCGAGCACGCGCCGGAAATGCCGAACATCGACCCGACCGTTCGGACGCGGCGTCGTGAACCCTTGGGCTGCAAGAGCGATCCGTTGCGCCTGACCGGCGGTGAGCTGTCGTTGTTTCATCGTGTAGGGTCCTCCGCCATCGCTACGCTACCGATCCATGGTTCGAACTCTCAGCGCAGCTGTCAGGACATTCGTCCTCGTCCCCCTGTTCTTCTTCTATACGTTGTCGCAAGCAGCCTGGGTGATCTGGGTCGGGAAGCGCAATCGCGACACTCCGAAGATCGAGCAGACGATCCAGCGCTGGTCGGGGCACTTCCTCAAGATCCCGCCGATCAGCATGACGGTCGAGGGTGCCGCCAAAGTCGACCCCGACCGCCGCTACGTCGTAGTGGCGAATCACACGTCGAACTTCGACATTCCCGTGCTGTTCCGAGCGATCCCGACCCCGATCCGGTTCCTCGCGAAGAAGGAGCTCTACAAGATCCCGATCCTCGGACCCGGCATGGATACAGCAGGGATCGTGAAAGTCGACCGCGGCGGAGCGATATCGACCAGGCAAGCGATCAACGATGCAGCCAAGGAGACCTACCGCCGCGGGTACTCGCTGATGGTCTTCGCCGAGGGGACCAGGAGCCGCACCGGAGATATGGCTTCGTTCCACAAGGGTGCTGTTCGCCTGGCAATCGACAACGGTGCCGACTTGCTGCCGGTGGTCATCTGCGGGACATTTGACATCAACCCGCCGGGGTCGTGGTTCGTGTACCCGGGCCATGTGAACGTCAAGATCCTGGATACGGTTGATACAGCCGACTACACGTTCCGTGATATCACTCCGCTCACCAACGAGCTGCACGACCGGATGCTCGAAACATACGAGGAAATGCGCAACGCACCCTCCTGACACCGAAGGATCAGTCATAGATCCCCGTCAGCCAGGTTGATCCACCCCTGATCTCGCAGAGGAACGCACCCGCCGAAGTCACGATCTGGTACTGATCACTTGGCTCCTCACCTTTCCACCAACGTCCAACCCGCCTCCAGGGACCTGCCCACGACCGGACCGTCACCCACCGGCTCCCGAGTCGAACCCGGGTCGGCATTCCTCCATCCCACTCGATGTGAAACGGCTGCGGTGCGGGTGGTACCAGCGTCGGTGACGGGCCGGGAATCCGCCCCGGCCACGGCGCATCAGGATCTCGCCGGGAGACCGGTGGCTCACCCCACCGGTGCCAGGCAACCCGGTCGCCGGGCTCACGGCCTCCCTGCGGGTGCGCCTGGAGCAGCTCGTCCCGGCCGAGGATCGCCTGCGTCTCGGTGAACGCGCGATCAGTCTCAGACGCCGCTCGCGCATCCTCCCCGAGTGCGAGCTGTCGTCCTGCACCCGAGAGATTCGCCGGCTCGATGCGAAGAGCGACCAAGCCGCCCCGTATACCCGCTCCGACTCCATCAACCCAGGCACGGAGTTGCCATCTCACTCGATCAGCAATCGCCCGATCATCCAACGGATCGGCGCTCAACCACGTTCGTGACCGAACGGTCCCGTCGGCAGCTTCTGCTTCCACCACGATCCGAAATGGAGCAGCCCCAAACGAAGCAAGAGCTTCAACAAGCCGACCGGCCATCGCCCGAGCCACGAATGCTGCTTGCTCGAGGTCTTCGAGTGGGGGCGAGAACCGCTCAGAGACGGTGAGATCGACGGGGAGATCGCGCGGGTTCAGATCACGGTCCCAGCCGGAAGCACGCCGATGGGCATCCAGTCCTGCCGCCCCGAAACGAGAGGCGACGGCGCTGCCGGGGAGACGGGCAAGTTCCCCGAGTGTTGATATCCCGAGCCATCGGAACGTCGAGACAAGCTCTTCCCTGCCAACCGTCGATATGTCGAGCGAAGCGAGGAATGCCTCGTCATCTTCTACCAGGAACACCGGTGGATCACCGGTCGCGTTGACCGACGCTTGTTTCGCAGCGAACGGACCCTCTGCGACCCCTATCCGGAACCCGTCTCCGGCCACCCGATCAATCTCCTTGACGACCCGTTCGATGAGCGGGCCCTCGCCACCGTAGTAACCAACAGCTCCAGCGACCGGCACGAAGACCAACCCCGGTTCTACGACCTCGACGTTCGGGATGAGTTCCTCGATTGCCGCAACAACCCGCTCGAACGCAACCATCTCGGCCGAGTGGTCGCGCTCAACCGTCACGACCAGCGGGCAAATCCCCTCGGCCTCACCTCTTCGCATCCCACGACGAACCCCGGCGGCAAACGCGGCAGCGTTTACTGCTTCGACCCGACCCTCGGCGCCGATCGCCTGGCCGGGATCATCCTGCGACGCTCCGGGTCTCCGCAGCGGCCACTCCGGATACCACACGCAGAGTGTTCGAGCCATCGTCCTCCATCTCAATCGTTCGGGTCATTCCCCGCATGGCCTTCCCCGAAGCCAACAGCAGCGTTCTCCTCCGGTTGATCCGACCGTGTCCATCAACAGCCCCACTCCATGAGGTCTCGCGTGCTTCGAGCGTCAAGTGAGCAACACCCGTTGGTACCGCCCGATCAAGAGGACGCAGCAGCAGAGGAGTCCCCCGGTTCCTGGCGAGCGCCGCGAGTTTCCGAATCGATGCATCCTTCGCCCCGTTTGGGACCTCAGCCAGCACCGCCGCTGCACCATCAAGAAGCGCGGCAACGGCCTTCCCCCACCGGACAACATCTCGGCAACGGGCAATTACCAGCCGATCCGGTTTGATGCCCACTTCCCACGCTGCAACCGGACTCAGCCATCCGCGCACGTCGAGGTAGGCAACGGAGCCTGCCCTGGCATGGTCGGAGAGCAAGACCAGCCCCAGCCGCGTCATCCCAAACCCCGCATCCCCGGCAAGAACTCCAACCTGGCCGGGGCCGAGGGAAGGGAGATCGAAGCCGTAGTCCGGGCGCTGCCGCCCGTAGTCCGTAGTCCGTAGTCCGTAGTCAGGGTGCTGCGCGCCGTAGTCCGTACTCCGTAGTCCGTAGTCCGTATCGCGCCGGGCCTCATCTGCGCGATCTAGGCTCTCAGATCCAACCGGTTGGCGATTGGCGACTCCCTGTTCTCTCGCCATTTCGCCGGATTCCTTCCTCTCTCCGGCGGTCTGCCGGACACACACCCTATCGAACATATGTTCGATTTACAAGTGCGGTATCCTAGAGGCGTACCAACGAAAGGAGCAGGTTCGTGTCGATTGCGAAGGTGGTCGAGATCACCTCTACATCCCCTGGGAGTTTTGAGGATGCGATCCGTAAAGGGATCGCCAAGGCACAGCAGACCGTCGACCATATCCGGGGCGCCTGGATATCGGAGCAGAAGGTCGTGCTCGCCGAAGACGGGACCATCAAACATTTCCGCGTCGACATGAAACTCACGTTCGTGCTCGACGACTGAACTCCCCTCGTCTCACACGCGAGAAGCCCCGGGTATCACCCGGGGCTTCCGTTTGTTCTCGGTCGGTTCTCGCTAGGAGAGCCCGTCCTCGAATTCGTCTTCAAAGGACACCACGGTTCGGCCGGGTTTGGCCTCATCACTGCCGCTGTTTCCACGGTCGTTCCCACGGTCACGCCGACCACGGTCGCGTCCACGGTCACGCTGACCACGGTCGCGTCCACGGTCACGATCACGTCCACGGTCCCCGCGTCCCTCGTTACGGTCCTTTGGACGGTCGTCGCTCTTCCGCTCCGAGTCACCACCTTCGGGGGCCTCGGGAGCGTTGGCAAGGTCGAGACTGACCTTCCCGCGATCGTCGATCTCGCGGACAACAACTTCGATCTTGTCGCCGAGGGCGAGTACGTCCTCGACCCTGTCGATCCGCTTCCCGCCGCCGATCTTTGAGATGTGCAGCAGGCCGTCTCGACCCGGGAGGATGTTGACGAAGGCGCCGAACTTCGTGATGTTCACGACTTCGCCTTCATACGTCTCTCCCACATTCGCCTCCGGTGGATAACCGATGGCGAGGATCCGCTCCTTGGCAAGCTCCAACGACGTGGTATCTGGAGCACCGACGCGGATGGTTCCATCGTCTTCGATCTCGATCGTCGCTCCGGTCTCCTCTTCGAGTTCCCGGATCGTCTTGCCCTTCGGCCCGATGACTTCACCAATCTTGTCCTTGGGGACAGAGATCGCTTCGATCTTCGGTGCGGTCGGAGCAAGATCCTCACGCGGTGCCGGAAGCACGTCCGTCATCTTTCCGAGGATGAACAGCCTGGCATCCAGTGCCTGGTTCATCGCATCGATAAGAACCTGGGCAGGAAGCGACTCGATCTTCGTGTCGAGCTGCAGCGCCGTAATCATGTCCTCGGTACCTGCGACCTTGAAGTCCATGTCTCCCAACGCGTCCTCGGCCCCGAGGATGTCGGTAAGGGTGACGAACTCGCCGTCGTGGTTGATGAGGCCCATGGCGATCCCGGCGACGGGCGCCGCAATCGGAACACCGGCGTCCATCAGCGAGAGCGATGATCCACAGACCGACGCCATCGACGACGACCCGTTCGACATCAGCACCTCGGAGACGAGGCGGAAGGCATACGGGAATTGCTCATCGTCGGGGATGACCGGAAGCAGCGCTTTTTCGGCGAGGGCGCCATGTCCGATTTCACGCCGCTTGGGACCACGCATGAAGCCGGCTTCACCGGTGGCGAACGGCGGCATGTTGTAGTGGTGCATGTAGCGCTTGGAGTCTTCGATGGAGATCGTGTCGAGCATCTGCTCCATCTTCATCATCCCGAGGGTTGTGACGTTCAGGACCTGGGTCTCACCGCGCCGGAACAAACCGGAGCCGTGCGCTTCGGGAATCATCCCGACCTTGACGTCGATCTCGCGAATGTCGGTGGCACCGCGACCATCCAGGCGGACGCCGTCGGCGACGACACGCGAGCGCATCACCTGCTTCTGGACGCTCCGATAGGCCTGCGACGCCGCCTTTGCGGCGTCCGCGTCGTCTTCGTCGAGCGCCAGCTCGGAAAGAACGGCTTCCTTCGTGGCAGCTTCGGCCTCGAGACGCTCCGTCTTGTCGGCGATCGTGCCAAGTGCTTCGAGCTTCGGCTTGGCGATCGTTGCCACACGCTCGTACATCTCGTCGGAGTAGTCCTCGGAGATCGGCCACTCGGTGGCCGGCGCGGGGCCGATGGCTTCGAGCATCTCGAGCTGCATGTCGATCAGCGTGGCGATGTAGCCCTTGGCCTCTTCGAGTCCGCGAGCAACGGTCGCCTCATCGCTTGCCTGCTGGCCATCTTGGACGAGTCGATACCCGTCTTCGGTGGCTCCGGCTTCAACCATGGCAATGTCGACTTCACCGTTGTCGTTCCGCTTGCCTGCAACGACGAGATCGAAGACGGCGCCTTCGAGCTGCTCGTAGGTCGGGAAAGGAACCCATGTTCCATCGATGAGGGCGAGCCGGACAGCGCCGATCGGCCCATCAAACGGTAGCGAGCTCAGCGTCAAGGCACCTGAGGCACCGTTGAGTGCGGGAAGGTCGTAGGCGTTGATGAGATCGGCCGAGAGGACAGTTGCGACGACGTGGGTGTCGTTGCGGTAGCCCTTCGGGAAGTTGGGCCGGAGCGGGCGGTCGATGAGACGGCACGTCAGGATGGCCTTCTCGGTCGCACGGCCCTCACGGCGGAAGAACGAGCCGGGGATCTTGCCGACGGCGTACATACGCTCTTCGACGTCCACGGTCAGGGGGAAGAAGTCGGCGCCTGGACGCAGCCGCGTTGATGCGGTTGCGGTGACGAGGACTTCGGTGTCTCCGACGCGCACCGTTACGGAGCCGTCGGCTAGTTGGGCAAGTTCACCGGCGCGGAATTCGACTTCCACATCTCCGATGAGCCCACGAATGGCAGTTTCAGCCAATTGGATCTCTCCTTCGTTGAAGCGGCGACCAATTGGCAGTGGGCAGGTCTCGACGGAGCCGAGGCCTATCCACTGACAACTGGTACCACCGCACTGATATGCGAGGGAGCGTCGAATACGCCGAAGGCGGCCTCGAAAGCCGCCTCCGTCTGCGCTATCGGCGCAATCCCAGTTTCGCGATGAGCGACCGGTAGCGCTCCACATCTTGATCGTGGAGGTACCGGAGAAGGCGCCTGCGTTTCCCGACCATCATCAACAGCCCTCTTCGGCTGTGGTGGTCCTTCTTGTTGACCTTGAGATGTTCGGTTAGGTGGTTGATGCGCTCGGTGAGCAGCGCAACCTGGACCTCCGGCGAGCCGGTGTCGGTTGCGTGCGTGCCAAATTCATCGACGACGGTTTGAGTGTCGTTCACGAGGGTCTTTCCTTCGCGACAGAGTACGCGGGCGATCGCCCGATGCGGGATACTAGCAAGACTCGACGCTAACCACCGAAACCTTCAGTTCGTCAACTCATCGTCCGCCCAGCATCCCCCAGCCGCGGCGTCCGACACGCCCAGACGTTCGTGAGGTCCGGTGTCCGTGCCGCCCAGCGTCGCGCTCAGATTGCTGCCGTTTCACCGCATCCGCGTCGAGGCGTCGGCGCGAGTGCACCGTCTCGGGTGGATTCGAGGTCGGCCACGTGCACGAGCCAACTTGCTTCGCCTCGGCCGCGATGCAGGCGGCGACGGTGTCGCTGTGCAGCACGGAGTTGTGCGCATCTCCCATCCGACCCCACATCCCGAAGATGTTCGGGAACCGACTCAGCATGCCACCACCACCGTCGTCGAGGTCGTAGACCCGGACCCCATCCGGCCGATCGCGGAAGTTCGTGAACCCTGCGTCGGGGTTCCGAACGATCACGACCTCAACTCCCGACTTCTGCCCGAGACCGTCGCGGATATCCCGGCAGCCACTCCAACCGCACCGAACGGGATCGAACAGACCATCGTCGGCTGTGCTGCCGTGAAACCAGCCCAAGCTCTGGAGCAGTCCGAGCGGGCCGCTCGAGATCGGCGGATCGAGGATGGCCGCACCCACGACCGCATCAACCCCCACGATCGGATGCTGATCCCATCGGCCAACAACTTCGGTGATCACGGCGCCACCTTTGCTGTGTCCAACGAGGTAGATCGGCCTGCCGTCTGCGCCGAGTGCCGCGAGGTAGGCGCCGAGAGCGTCGGCGGCGTCGTCGGCAGTTGCGCGCCGGGATGCTTCAAGCGGGTCGTTCGACGGCCACGCCCATCGATAGTCGAAAACGCGAACATCGTCGCCGTCCACGCCGATGCGGCTCGCGAGATCGTCGAAACCGTGAGGATCACCGCCGTGGCCGGGAACGTAGACAAACAGCGGATCCCGAGGGTCCGATGCGGACCCGGTGTGCCGTCGTCTCGCAAGAACAGCACTTGCGATCACAGCACCTCCGATGCCTGCGCCACTCGCCGGGGCAAGCGGAAGCCGCATCGGACCGGGTCGTGGCCTGTCCGGTTCACCCGGCGACAATCCGAGAGCGTCCCCCGGAGCCTCGATTCCCGCAGTGTCTGCGTTGAGCGACCCAGTACTGGTGACCGCGAACTGTTCGAGTCCGACCGACCGACTATCGGTGTGCGGCGGCATGGTGGACAGGAGTGACGCTACGACGGCGGCGGTAGCGAGGAGGGCACCCGGCACGATGGGATCCAATCCCGGGGAGTGCGAGGTATGTGGCCACGATGAGGCCACAGCCCGGCGCCGTCAAGATGTCTGTTCATCCAAGATGCGCGCGGCGGACGTGATATCGGTGCGGATCTGGACAAGCAGCTCATCGACGGAGGCGAAGCGATGCTCCTCACGGATGCGCCCAACGAAGCCGACTCGGATCTGTTTGCCGTAGAGGTTCATGTCGCCGTCGAGCACGTGAACTTCGAGGACCCGTTCGGTCCCGTCGAATGTTGGGCGGACGCCAAGGTTCGCGACGCCGCGGTGGTCCGACCCATCGATCCCCACCACAACTGCGTAGACACCCTCAAGCGGGACCGTGAGCACTGCGGGAAACGAGACGTTCGCGGTCGGCACACCCAACTGCCGGCCGCGTCCGTCGCCTGGAACGACGATTCCCTCCATCTCATACGGATGGCCCAGCATCGATGCCGCGCCCTCGACGTCTCCCCGCTCCACATGCTCTCGGATCGATGTGGATCGAATCTCATCTTCTCCGCAACGGGCGATCTCGACCACTTCGACGCTGAAGCCGCGGCTCCCCGCAAGCTCAGCGAGGGTGTCGGTCGTACCGGACGCGTCGCGTCCGAAGCTGAATCCGGTTCCAACTGCGACGAATCGCGCGTTGAGGCCCTCGATGAGGAACCGGTCGACGAACTCCTCGGGTGTCATGTCGCGCATCGCCTCATCGAAGTCCAGCACTGCTATTCGTTCGACACCCGCCGCTTCGAGGAGTTCGAAGCGGCGCTTGAGGGTGCTCAGGCGCGTCGGGCGCGGTCCGGGGCAAGCACGGCGGCCGGATGGGTGCCGAACGTCATCGCGACGCGCGTGAGGTCATCGTCGTTTCCGCGGAGCGCACTCAGGACCCGTTGATGCCCCACGTGCACACCGTCGAAGACGCCGATGGCAACGGCTGAGCCGCGCTCGGGCGTCTCCCAACCGGCTGGGTCTCCCTGGTAGACGATCATGCAGTGACAACCTCTGCCTTGGCCGCGGATCCATCGATTCGGTACACGCCGACGAGGGATCCGTCGGAGACCAGCCGAACGAGATCGGGTATCGGCTCGCCCTCTCCACCTTCAAGAACGGCGACCGGGAGCGCCGCGCCGTTGCGCGCGGCAGTCGCATGCGACTGCGGAATCACCTTGACCGGTATGTCGGCAAGCACGACATCCGGGGTCGCAACCAGGTCCTGAATCGTCCCGGCCTTCACCGCATCTTCGATCGTCTCGATCCCGGTTGCGTCCCCAACACTGACCGAACCGTTGCGAACCCTGCGCAGCGCCGTGAGGTGTGCGCGGCCGCCAACCGCTCGAGCGAGGTCGTCGCCGAGCGTCCGCACGTACGTTCCGGTGCTGCATACGACGTCGAACGAGACCTCCGGGTAGTCGGATGGGGCAAGGTCCGTGAACGTGAGTTCATAGATTTCGACGGGACGAGCCTCTCGCTCGACGACCTCGCCGGCTCTCGCGAGTTCATAGAGGCGCCTCCCCTCGACCTTGCGGGCCGACACCATCGGGGGGATCTGCAGGATCGGGCCGCGGAATCGTTCAGCGGCCGCTTCGAGTTGCGACATTGTCACCGGAAGCGGAGCGCGGTCGATGACGGCGCCGTCGGCATCAAGTGAGTCGGTCGCGACCCCGAATTGCGCAGTGGCCCGATACTCCTTGGGGAAACCTTGGACGTAGCGAAGCAAACGTGTGTATCTCCCGATGCCGACGACCAAGAGGCCGGTGGCCATCGGGTCGAGCGTGCCGGCGTGACCCACTTTGCCGCCGATGAGTCCCCGGATCTTCGCCACGACGTCGTGGCTCGTCCAACCCTGGTTCTTGTCGACGAGCAGGAACCCGTCGCCGATCCCCGTCTTCTTCACGACACCAACCCAACAATCTGGTCGATCGTGGCTTCGACGGTGAGATTCGAGGTGAACCCGGCGGCGTTGCGGTGCCCTCCCCCGCCGAATGTGGCGGCGATTGCGGCGACGTCGACGTCGCCGCGAGACCGGAGGCTCCCCTTCAGCATTCCGGGCTGAATCTCCTTCAACAAGCAGGCGACACCTGCTTCTCGCGCGAGTCGCACGAGATCGATGAGTTGGTCCGCCGACTCCCACCCGATGCCGGCATCCTGAATGTCCTGTTGGCGAAGCACCGCCCAAACGAGTCCGGCATCAGCGTTGAGTTGGGCGCCGCCGAGGACGCGTGAAACGACTGCGAAGTAGCCGAACGGGGTCTCCTCGTAGAGCGCCTGGCCGATCGGTGCCGGTTCGACCCCTGCATCCAGGAGATCCGCTGCCATCCGGTGGACCGCAGGAGTTGTCGACGAGTACTGGAAACGCCCAGTGTCCGTCACCAGCCCCACGTAGAGGGCTTCTGCAATCGGTCGCGTGATCACCCATCCGAGACGCTGCAGGAATTCGTAGACCAATTGGGTCGTGGCCGCCGCGGTGGGATCGACTACCCGTACAACGCCGATATCGCCGGGGGTCACGTGGTGATCAATGACGAGAATGCGCTTCGCCCTGGATACCGCAGGGCCGACGGATCCGATCCGATCCAAGACCCCCGTATCGCACACAATCGCGAGGTCGAGATCATCGGGGAACTCCGACGGATGAACCAAAACACTCTGATCAAGGAGCCGGAATTCGTCACCAAGAGCAAAAGGCAACCCGAACGATGCCACGGCATCCTTCCCGACCGAGCGCGCTCCGAGTGCGATTGCGATCATCGAGCCAAGGGCATCTCCGTCCGGCCGAACGTGTCCAACAACCCCGATCCGCTGCGCCGCACGGATCTCATCGACCGCTTGATCCCAAACCTCTTCAGTCGGCGGCATGCGGCTCCTCGGATCCATCCTCGAGTTCATGCAGCAACTGATCGATCTTGAGCCCTTCGCTGATCGATGGGTCGAGCTTGAACTTGAGTTTCGGCGTGTACTTCATCCGGATTTGGCTTCCGGCAATCGATTGGATGTGGGGAGCAGCGCGATCGAGGGCGGCTCCCGTCTCCGCAACTTCCTCATCCGTCCCGAGCACCGAGTAGTAGACAATGGCCGTCCTCAGATCGGGAGTGGCATCAACTCCGGTGATAGTGAGGAAGCCGAGCCCGGGGTCCTTGAGTTCGGTCACGGCCTCGGCGATGACCTCGCGGAGCAGTTCGTTGACTTTGCGCATACGCGGACTGTCTGGTCGACTCATCGGTCCCCCTCGTCGAGGTAGAAGCGGTGGGTGTCGAGGATCTCGATCTCGGTTCGTTGGTCGAGGTCTCTCGTGATCGAGGTCAGCATACGGTCGACCTGCCCGGGCGATTCCGAGACGGCAGCGATCCCAAGGTCGGCGCGCTGCCAGAGGTCCTGATGATCCACCTCGGCCAACGCGACGGGGTGCGATGATCCGATATCGGCGATGATCCTCTTCACCACGCGGCGCTTCTCCTTGAGCGATCGCATACCCCGAATCCGCAGCTCGACGTGAAGGGCTCCGACGTACACCCTGCGCCTCCTCAGCGGACGACCACCAGATCAGGTCCTGGCGATCTCCTTCACGTCGTAGGACTCGATCGTGTCGCCTTCCTTGACATCGCGGAAGTTGGCCAGGCCGATTCCACATTCGTATCCGGTCTGGACGCTCTGCACGTCCTCCTTGAACCTCCGTAGCGAGGCAATCCTGCCGTCCCACACCACCACGCCGTCGCGAACGAGGCGTGCTTTGGCGTTGCGGTTGATGCTTCCCTCGGTGACATAGCAACCGGCCACAAAGCCGAAGCGAGGTGCACGGAAGGTCGCTCGGACTTCGGCCACTCCGAGGAACGACTCCACTTCATCCGGGGCGAGTTCGCCGACGAGCATCGATTCGATGTCGTCGAGGAGTTCGTAAATGATGGAGAACGTCCGGATGTCGATGCCCGCTTCCTTGGCAGCGGTTCTGGCGGAGGCGTCGGGCCGTGCGTTGAAGCCATAGATCAGAGCTTCGGATGCCTCGGCCAGCATCACGTCCTTGGAGGAGATCCCGCCGACGGCGCCGTGCACGACCGTGACCGCGGCGTCATCTCGCGAGATCTTGGCGACGGCATCTCGGATCGCCTCGAGCGAACCGTGTGCGTCGGCTTTCACGATGATCCGCAATTCGGCATGATCGGAAGTCCTGAGCGTCTCGAGAAGCTGCGTCAGCCGCTCCGTGGCGGTTGGAACCGTGAGCTCCTTGCCGCGTTTTCTCGCTGTTTCCTCTTCCGCCATCTTGCGGGCCGAGCGTTCGTTCTTCACTACCTGGAACATGTCGCCGGCAAGCGGGACATCGCTCCATCCTGAGATGAGCACTGGAGCACTCGGACCTGCAGACTTCACTTGTCCGCCCCGCTCGTCGAACATCGCCCGAACCCTTCCGGATACGGTGCCACAGACGATGGCGTCACCCTTTTTCAGCGTTCCTCGCTGGACAATGACGGTGGCCACCGGGCCACGGCCGACTTCCAGTTGGCCTTCGATCACGGTGCCGACCGCGGGTGCGTTCGGATTCGCCGTCAGTTCTTCAACCTCGGCGACAAGCGCGACGATTTCGAGAAGGTCATCGATTCCGTCGCCCTTCAACGCAGAGACTTCGACTGCCGGCACGTCTCCACCCAGATCCTCGACCACGATGCCGTGCTGCGTGAGTGCAGCTCGAACGGCATACGGATCGGCCGACTCGAGGTCCATCTTGTTGATCGCAACGATGATCGGAACGTCTGCGGCCTTGGCGTGGTCGATGGCTTCAACGGTTTGGGGCATCACCCCGTCGTTGGCGGCAACAACGAGGATCACGAGGTCGGTGACGTTGGCTCCCCGAGCGCGGAGTGCGGTGAATGCTTCGTGGCCCGGCGTGTCGATGAAGCTGATCAGATTGCCGCCGCTCGTCACCTGATAGGCACCAATGTGCTGGGTGATACCGCCGGCTTCTCCTGCGACGACGTCGGCCATGCGGATCGTATCGAGCAGCTGGGTCTTCCCGTGATCGACGTGTCCCATGACGGTGACGACTGCCGGTCGCAACTTCAAGCTGGCCGGATCGTCTTCGTATTCCACCACACTGTGTGACGGGCCTTCGTCGACGAGCTCCTCTTCGTCCTGTTCGGAGACGAGAAGCTCGTAGCCGAACTTCCTTCCGAGCGGCTCGATGGCATCGATCGGGATCTCACCACCGGCCGGGACCATCTCACCCATCTCCATGAGCGCTTGGACGATGAGAACCGTCCGGGTCTGAATCAGTCGAGCGAGCTCGTGTGTCGTGAGGCCCGGCTCCACCAGGAGCACACGCTCATCATCGGACTCCGGTTCCATCTCCGGTTCGGCGTCCAGACCTGGCTCTGCCTCGACGTCTGATTCGATATCCGGCTCCAGGACGTCCTCGACCTCGGCCTCGACGTCGGCTTCGGCTTCGGCTTCGGCTTCGGCTTCGAGTTCTGGTTCGGGACTTGGCGTCTCCGAGGGCTCAGCGGCAGTCTCTTCGTAGGACAGTCGGACGAGCGCGGCGGAATCTTCGTCCAAGCCGGACGACGCAGTCTTCACCTCGATCTCGAGTTCCTGAGCGCGCGCCAGCACATCCTTGGACTCGAGCCCAAGGTCTCGTGCGAGTTCGTAGACCCTTTGCTTCGCCACTCAGTTCTCCTCGTTTCCTGCTGCTTCATCGAGCGCGGTCTCGGCGACCACCGCTTCCTCCACGGCCTCTTCGACCACCGCCTCTTCCACGGCCTCTTCAAGCACCGCCTCTTCCACGGCCTCTTCAAGCACCGCCTCTTCCACGGCCTCTTCAAGCACCGCCTCTTCCACGGCCTCTTCAAGCACCGCCTCCTCCACGGCCTCTTCAAGCACCGCCTCTTCCACGGCCTCTTCAAGCACCGCTCTCCTTCCACGGCCTCTTCAAGCACCGCTTCCTCCACGGCCTCGGCGACCGCCGGCTCTTCCTCGTCTTCTATGTCGAGACCGAGATCCTGGCTCTCCGACCGGATATCGATCCGGTATCCGGAAAGGCGGGCGGCGAGGCGGGCGTTCTGCCCTTCCTTGCCGATGGCCAGCGACAGCTGATGGTCCGGCACCACAACCTCGGCGGTCCGTTCATCTTCATCAAGGCGCACGTCCTTTACCCGGGCCGGGCTGAGCGCTTCTGCAATGAAGCCCTCGGTATCGGAGCGCCACTCGACAATGTCGACCTTCTCGCCGCGTAGTTCGTTCACGACTTGTCGAACGCGAGAGCCACGCGCTCCGACGCAAGCACCTACAGGGTCTACGTTGGGATCGTTCGACGCAACAGCGATCTTCGTGCGATGACCGGGTTCGCGAGCAATGGCCCTGATTTCGACGTCTCCGTCGACGAGCTCCGGAACCTCGAGCTCGAAGAGTGAACGAATGAACTCTGGATGGCTGCGAGAGACAACGATTTGCGGCCCCTTGCCTTCACCTCGCACTTCAAGGATGTAGCCCTTGACGCGATTCCCGCGCTCGAGGCGCTCATACGGGATCCGTTCAGACGACGGCATGATGGCTTCGGCGTCGCCGAGATCAAGAATCGCGTATCGGTGGTCGGACTGCTGCACGATCCCGGTGATCAGGTCGCCCTCTCGCCCCTCATAGATGTCGTAGACCTGCTCGCGCTTCGCATCTCGCAGGCGTTGTCGGATGACCTGCTTCGCCGTCTGGGCCGCGATCCGCCCGAAGTTCTCGGGTGTGTCTTCCCACTCTTCAACGACGTTCCCGTCTTCATCGAGTTCTTGTCCGTAGACCAGGATCTCCCCGGTGTCGGCGTCGATCGTGACACGGGCTTCTTCCGCTGCACCCGGTGTTCGTTTGTAGGCGGAGACGAGAGCGTTTGCGAGCGCGTCGAGAATGGTCTCGGCGGGGACACCCTTCTCACGCTCGAGGAGCTCCAACGCGTCCAACAGGTTGTAGTCCATCGTTGCCTCTCCCTACGACTTCTTGCCGGGCTTCTCGCCCTTTTTCCACACGAACACGGTGCGCGCCGACGAGATGTCGCTCATCTCGATTCGACGTTCGACTCCGTCCACGGCAACAACAACGGCGTCGTCGTCCGCAGCTACCAGGGCACCACGATGGTGTTTCTCTTCCTCGATCTTCGTGAACGTCTTGATGTGCACATCACTTTGGAGCACCTTCTGGAAGTGCTCCGGCCTGCGGAGTTTGCGCTCGAGCCCCGGTGACGTCACCTCGAGGGTGTATGAGCCGGGAAACGGGTCATCGGTCTCGATCAGGCGAGAGATGCCACGTGACAAATCGGCGATTCGGTCCAGACCGATCGGATCATCGGCATCAACCACGACGCGAAGAAGCTTGCCACCTCCGAGGACCTCGACATCATCGAGTTCGACGCCCTCGGCAGCGACATATGGGCCCACGAGGCCCCAAATCTGTTCGGCGACGTCCGCCACGCCCGGTGCTCCTAACTGCGTACATCACACAACGAGGCGGGCCAGGCCCACCTCGACACGTACATCCCGTTGCGCACACGAGTATAGGCGAGACGTCATCCTGTCGGTGGGAAGAGACATGAGACAACAGACCCGAGACACGAGACCGTCTCAAGTCTCGGGTCTCAAGTCTCGGGTCCCAAGTCTCGGTACTTGCTACTTCCTACTTGCTACTAGCAATGCGATCTCTTCCGCTGCGTTCTCGATCGCAATCTCGGACTTCTGGCTTGTGCTGCGCACCGAGAGCTCCACCACTCCGTCCGCGAGACCTCGAGGACCAACGGTTACTCGGAACGGAATCCCGATCAGCTCGGCATCGATGAACTTCACACCGGGCCGCTCTGCCCGGTCGTCGATCAGCACGTCAACTCCTGCAGCTTCCAGATCGTCGCAAAGACGGTTGGCGATCGTCATCGAATCCTCGTCGTTGGTCTTGACAACGGTGATGACCACCTCATACGGGGCGATGGCAACCGGCCACACAATCCCCTGCTCATCGTGGTTCATCTCGACGGCCGCAGCCAGATTCCGCTCCACACCGATGCCATATGAACCCATCACGATGGGCACCGGCGTTCCGGCGGCGTCGAGAACCGTCGCTGCGAGAGCTTCGGAGAACTTCGTTCCGAGCTTGAAGATGTGGCCGGCCTCAATCCCGCGGAACAGTTCGAGCGGCTCACCGCACACGGGGCAGCCTTCACCGGCGGTCACGGCTCTGAGGTCGAGCCACTCTGAGATCGCGATGTCCCGGCCGACGTCTACCCCCCGGACGTGATGATCGTCGAGGTTCGCGCCCGTCACCATGTTCAGCCGCTCGGCGAGTTGCAGATCTGCGAGGATCCGTGGACCGTCGACGCCGACCGCTCCGAGACTCCCGGCGTCGGCTCCCAGAAGTTCGCGAATCTCCTCCGCATGCGCGGGGCGGATCTCGATCGCGCCGGTCCCATCTTGCAGCTTCTGCTCATGCAGGTCGTGGTCGCCGCGCAGCAGCACCAAGGTCGGTTCGCCGTCGAGGAGGTAGACGAGGGTTTTGATCTGACGGTTGGCTTCTGCCCCGCCTTCGAACTCGACAAGGTCCACAATCGTGCGGACTCCCGGCGTTGGGAAGCGCTCCACCTCATCGGGCCCGGGCTCATCTTCAACCCGAGGGATCGTTGATGTCGCTCGCTCGACGTTGGCGGCGTAGTCACATGCCGG
The DNA here is from genome assembly GCA_963808015.1 of uncultured Actinomycetota bacterium. GTDB lineage: Bacteria > Actinomycetota > Acidimicrobiia > Spongiisociales > UBA5794 > JAHEEL01. Next base: position 28,266 of record CAWEEG010000051.1, on the reverse strand, counting down.
GCAGTGCGCCACGTCATCCTCGCCAGCGGGTGAGGGCACGATGAACTCGATCGAGTCCGAGCCTCCCATTGCCCCCGAGGAAGCCTCCACGGGAATCGCCGTCACGCCGATCCGTTCGAAGATCTTCGAGTACGCGGCGAAGTGGCGATCAAACTGGAGATCGAGACCTGCTGTGTCGAGATCGAAGCTGTACGAGTCCTTCATGGTGAACTCGCGCACGCGCAGCAGGCCGGCCTTCGGACGGGGCTCGTCGCGGAACTTGGTCTGGATTTGATACCAGAGTTGCGGGAGCTGTTTGTACGACGTCAATTCCGAGGCGATGGTTGTGAAGATCTCCTCGTGTGTTGGACCGAGGACGGCAGCGCCGCCGCGGAGATCGTTCAGCTGGAAGAGAATGTCTCCCATCGATTCAATCCGACCGGTCCGTTCCCAGATTTCGCGGGGATGGAGTGCCGGGAACAGCAGCTCCTGGCCACCAATCGCGTCGATCTCTTCGCGGATGATCGCCATGATCTTCGCCCGAACCCGATATCCCAGCGGGAGCAGCGAGTAGACGCCGGACATCAGCTGACGGATGTAGCCGCCGCGCACGAGCAGGCGATGGCTCACGGCCTCGGCATCTGCCGGGTCGTCTCGAAGGGTGGGGATGAACGCCTGTGACCAACGCACGCACTGACTCCAGTGATCTCGGGGGCTGCAGAGGATAGTGGCAGCTTCCGCCGTCAGTCGACGGTCAAGCGGTAGGCGCCCGGGCCGGTCGCTCCCGTGTCTCCAACAATCACGAAGAACGAACCGGCTTCTCGTGCCGTGAAAACGATCCGTGGGTTGGTGCCGAAGAGACCTCCCCCGGAGTCATCATCGATCGCTTGCACGTAGCCGAGACCGCCGGGAGCATCAATCATCAGCACCGGATCGAAGGCGATGGCGTCAACGTCGATCGTGATCGCCTGCCCTTTGCCAAGATCAACGCGGTACCAGTCGAAATCACCCGGATAGTCGGCGTTTCCGGTGATCGTCGAATCCCGGACCAGCACGCGCCCGTCGTCGGGATCGGGCCAAGGTGTGAGATCGACGTTCGAACGAAGCTGCACCTCGCCGCTGCCGGACAGGTTCTCGACCCGCAGGACGTGGGGTCCGGAATATGAGACCAAATCGTCGATCCGTTCCTCACCTTCAGCCGTTTCATCCGCTGAGGCGATCTCGAGTCCGTCGATCGTTGAGAAGGTGAGGGACACGTCCGCGTCGCTCTCCGCTTCGAAACTGACATCCGAGTACAACGGGGATTCGAACACGAAGATGTGCTCCTGCCAGATGTTCTCGAACTCGAGCCGATAGACGTCCGTGCCCCGACTCTGCGGAGGTAGCCGGCTTGACAGCTCTCCATTCGGAGCGCCCGAACGCATCAGTTCGATTGCCGCCGCTGCGTCGGTGAGAGACCCGGAAAGGCCGAACTCTTCGAGGAAGCTGAAGTTGGTGATGCCAATGACCACTCCGTCCTCGTCAACGAGAGCTCCCCCACTCTGTCCACCGACCACGGTGGTGTCCGACTGGAGGAACGTCCACTGCTCGCCCTCCCATTCGTGGGTCCGCGAGAGAATGCCTTCGGTGATGGTTGGCTGCGGGAATGCCTCGGACTCGCCTGGGTACCCGATGAGGTAGACCGGCCGGCCGAGCGGGATCGCCTCGCCGTCCCCGATCTCCACCGGAGCCGGAACGTTCGCGACGCCCGAAACGTCGATGAGGGCGAGATCTCCGAACAAATCGGCTCCGATGACCGGAGCATCCCAGATCTCAGTGCCGTTTGGGAATACGACTCGGACGGACTGGTAGGGCCAGACCACGTGGGCGGCGGTGAGCACCGTCGAACTGTCGATGAGGATTCCGCTGCCGCCCGCGATATCGGTATCGATCGACGCGATTGCAGGCCCAACCTGCTCATAGACCCGCTCGGCGGTTGACGCTGCCGGTTGGGCGGTCGTTGACGTCTCAGCCGGCGCTTCGGCGCTGACCGTTGTTGTCGGCTCGCTCGATGAGGTACACGCCGCGCCGAGAAGGGCGATTGTGAGAACCGTCAATTCGAACGTGCGTCTGATCACCCCGGATCACCGGCTGCAACCTCGGCGACGTTTGCCCGGCGTTCTGCCGCTCGGTTTGCGTCACCTTGGAGGCCGAGGAGTTCGACGCGAGCCTCTTCGGCCAGATCCGCTGCAGAGACGTCGGCTGCAGCGAGCCGTGCCTCCACACCTTCTTCAACCAGTCGTTCAGCTTCGTCGAGCAGCGCTTCGACCATCTCGTCCTCGGGCACAACCCGCACAACCTGGCCCTTGATGAACAAGTGACCCTTCCCGCGACCGGCAGCGATACCGATGTCGGCTTCGCGCGCTTCACCCGGCCCGTTCACGATGCACCCCATGATCGCAACCTGGATCGGCAGGTTGGCAGCTTCGAGCGCGACCGTGGCCTCCTCCGCGACCTTGATGACGTCGACGTCGGCGCGCCCGCACGACGGACAGGCGATCAGATCGAGGCCGGTACGTTCTCGCAGTCCGAGGTACTCCAACAGTTGTCGGCCAGCCTTGGCCTCCTCAACGGGATCTGCGGTAAGCGAGAAACGGATCGTGTCGCCGATCCCTTCGAGGAGGAGTGTGCTGATCCCGGCGACCGACTTGATGAGACCTCCCGGCGGCGGCCCTGCTTCGGTGACCCCGAGGTGCAACGGGTAGTCGACCTGCTCGGAGAGCAACCGGTACGACTCGACCATTCGGGGCACCGTTGAGTGTTTGACCGATATCTTGATGTCGTAGAAGCCGACGTCTTCGAGATAGCGGATCTCCTGCTGAGCCGACCGGACGAGTGCCTCGGGCACTGGAGCACCGAATTCCTCGAGGAGATCCTTGTCGAGTGATCCTGCGTTCACCCCGACGCGGATCGAGACCCCGGCGTCTGCGGCGGCCCGCGCAACCGCCTTGATGTGCTCCTCTTTCCTGATGTTGCCCGGGTTCAGTCTGAGGCCTGCAACACCGGCCTCGAGCGCCGCCAAGGCGAGGCGATACTGGTAGTGGATGTCCGCGATGATCGGGACCGGAGACCTTGGGACGATCTCAGCGAGACCCTGTGCCGCATCGGTGTCGTTGCACGTGATGCGGACGATGTCGGCCCCCGCGCCCTTGAGTGCGTACACCTGTGACAGGGTGGCGTCGACGTCGGCGGTCTTCGTTGTCGTCATCGACTGGACGCTGATCGGCGCCCCTCCCCCAACCGCCACGTCCCCAACCAAGACCTGCCGTGTCGCCCGCCGTTCGAATGCCATGCCCGCAATGGTAGGGAAGAACCAAGACATGAGACATGAGACATGAGACTCGAGACGCGGGTCTCGGGTCTCGGGTCTCGGATCTCGGGTCTTACAACTGGAGCGGCTGGAAGACGTCGAGGTAGACGCCCATAAGTCCGACAGTGATCAGGAAGACAACCACCACAGCTGCGACCGGCATGAGCTTGCGGACGTCCGGGACCCGTCCGCGGATCTTCTCATACAGCGCGACGGCGAAGTGGCCCCCGTCGAGCGGGTAGAGCGGAACGAAATTCAGGATCCCGACAAACACGTTGACGAGAGCGAGCAGGGTCAATGTGCTCTCCATGGGTCCGGCGAGCCGGACGAGGCCAATCGGACTGATCGGGCGGATTTCGTCGAGACCCTCTTCAGCACCACCGAATACCGATACGACGAGTTGTGGGAAGCCGACGACCAACCGCCACAGGCCGTACACACTCTGGACGGCGGCTTCGGCAATCCCGCGGTATGCGGCGCCGACCACACCGAAGAACCCCGGCTGCACGCGTGCGACAGCCGGAGCTGCACCGAAGTACCCGACTTCCTCGTACACGACGTTGCCCGCTGCGTCTGTCGCAACCTCGTCGCCGACGACAACCGCCTGCTCCCTGAACGCGAGTGTGACGAGCGCCTCGGCGGACGTCCCGTCGCGAGAGAATCCAACAAGAACGGTCTCGCCGCCATCGGGGCTGATTCGGTCGACGAAGTCATACCAGGAGGTCACAGGAACACCCTCGTAAGACTGCAGAACGTCGCCGGCCTCGAATCCGGCGAGCATCGACGGTGCATCTTCACCGGATGGGGTTGTCAGTGCGATCGTGGCGAGGGTGAGCGTCGGGATCGGGTCTCCTGACTCGTCGGTCTCCACCTCACCCCAGACCAGGAAGATGGTGATGAGGAGGAGCGTCGCCATCACGAAGTGGCTGAAGACGCCTGCAAGAACCACGACCGACTTCTTCCAGAACACCGAGTTTCGATAGGTGCGGCCCTCGTCTTCGCGCGGGGACCTCTTCGAACGGATTCATCCCGATGATGCGGACATACCCACCCAGCGGGATGGCTTTGATGCCGTATTCCGTCTCGCCGCGTGTGGTCGACCAGATCCGAGGACCGAAGCCGAAGAACGCTTCGGTGGCCTTCATGCCGAAGCCTTTGGCTGCGACGAAGTGGGCGCCCTCGTGGACCACAATCATGGCGACAATCCCGATCACCATCACTGCGGTCCCCATCAGCGAACCCCTCTCAGCGGTCTCATACCTTCAAAACTACCCACGCAACTCACCTATCGGGTGGATCGCGACGCGATCGACTCCTCGGCGGCCACACGCCCGGCCGCATCCGCAGCGAGCGCCGAGGCCAAGGTCGTTATCGGTGCCTTCGGCACCGCGTCGAGGGCGTCTGCGACAACCTCGGTGATCTCGTGGAAACCGATCCGGTGGGCAAGGAAAGCGGCGACAGCGACCTCGTCTGCGGCGTTGAGAACGGCAGGCGCGTTGCCCCCGCTCCGGCCGGCGGCGTACCCCATGTCGAGTGCCGGGAAACGTTCCCGATCCGGCGCAGAGAATGTCAGATCCACTCCGACCGGATCGAACGGCCCGGCGAGGCCCGTGACCCGCTCCGGTGCCGTCATCGCGTGCTGGATCGGCTTCCTCATATCGGGTTGGCCGAGTTCCGCCTTGACGACACCATCGCTGAACTCGACGAACGAGTGCACGAAGCTCTTGGGATGGATCACAACGTCGATCTGGTCGAAGGCGAGACCGAACAGGAAGTGGGCTTCGATCACTTCGAATGCCTTGTTCATGAGCGTCGCGGAATCGATCGAGATCCGTTGACCCATGTCCCACGTCGGATGAGCTAGTGCGTCGTCGACCGACACCGTTCGAAGGTCGATATCTGAACGTGCGTGGAATGGGCCGCCGGACGCGGTGAGAATGACTCGGCGCACGACTCCGTGCGGCTCGCCGATCATGCATTGCCAGATCGCGGAATGTTCGCTGTCGACGGGTATCAGCTCACCCCCGTGAGCTGCAAGTGCCTCGAGGACAAGAGGGCCACCGGTCAGCAGGCTCTCCTTGTTTGCGAGACCGAGACGGTTTCCCGCTTCCAATGCGGCGAGTGAAGGCTCGAGCCCTGAGGCGCCGACAATTCCATTAACAACAGTGGTGCCGGGAATCCCAGCGAGCGCGGCGATCGCCTGCGGCCCGAACTCGACTCTGCGTGCGAGGGCCGGATCGATCGTTCCGGACGGCGTCTCTGCAACGGCGATTCGGGCATCGGGATATCTCTCAGCGATGCCTGCAAGTTCAGGCGAGATCGAACCGGTCGCGATCCCGACTACCTGACGGTCCAGCCGGTCGGCAACTTCGAGCGTCTGCTTTCCGATCGAGCCCGTTGCCCCGAGAACGACGACCGGGATCAGAGAAGGCCGGTCCACACGAAGACGGCCCAAGCAGCGGGAACCACCGCGATGATCGCGTCGATTCGATCGAGGAGTCCGCCGTGGCCGGGCAGAATTGATCCCATGTCCTTGATACTGAGCGAGCGTTTGATCACCGATACGGCGAGATCACCGAGCGGTGCGATCACGGCGATTACGGCGCCGAGTATGAGACCCGTCGGTAGATCGATCGCTTCGATGAAGAAGCTCGCAGCGGCCCCAGCCAGGAGTGCCGTGAGGGTGCCGCCGACCAGACCCTCGATGGTCTTCTTCGGCGAGATCGTCGGAGCGAAGTGGCGGCTCCCGATCGACGATCCGACGAAGTAGGCGGCGATGTCGACGAGGGCGACAATGCCAACCACGACGAGGACCAACACCTGAAAGTCCTCGGCAGCAATGATCGGGAACGCAAATGCACCGAACCCCCCGATCCAGCCTGCGACAACCATTGTCAGAGCGAAGCCGCTCACGGCTCCCATCCGTCGGTGGCTGACCGCGCCGTAGAGCAAGATCACCGTTGCCAGCAACCCGAAAGCAATCGGGATCGCAACAACACCCCACACCACGGTCCCGAGCCCAGCACCGATGATGCCAACGAATCCGAAGATCGACATCGGTTTGTACCGGCGGTGCATCAGCACGCTGTAGAACTCCCCGGCCGCAACAACGAAGGCAGCCAGCGCCAGCACCGTGATGGCCGGTCTCCATAGGAGAGAGAGCAGGAACGCGGCAACAAGAGCGAAACCGGTTCCGACGCGAACGAGGAGGTCCGACGATTGCCTTGGCGCTGCCGGCACCGCTGCCTCGCCTTCGCCGGCCGCGACCACATCGTCAAACCCGACCACACCAGACTCCAGGCCGGGTATCGCAGCGGAGACGGCGACCTGCTGCGTGTCTTCAGCGTCGGCCGCGTCGATTGCGGCGGCAAGGTCTTGGTGCTCCCGTGTCGCCTTCTGCAAGTACTGATCGTCTGAGAAATCGTTGAATTCGTAAACGGAGGCATCTCCGCTCGACTGGTCGGTCGAATCAGGCGAGAATCCGCCGACAATGGGTACTTCGCCTGTGTCGTCATCGTCCGCATCGTCGTTCGTGGTCGATTCTGCCTCGCCGTCGGATGATCCCGGCGACGTCGACGCCTGTGGGTCTTCGGCGGCGGCCGCAACGACGGGAAGCACCAGAAGCTCGTCTGGATCAACCGGACGGTCACCATCATCCTGTTCGGCGTCGGCGGCCGACTCCGGAGCCGATGGCAGCTCGTCCTCCTGATCGTCTCCGGATTCGGCAGCCTGCGCAGCGGCGGCCACCACCGCGGGTTCCTCCGACGGCTCGTCGTCCAATTCGTCTTCCGGCTCGCCCACAGGTTCCTCGGCAGGTTCGTCTTCCAATTCTTCTGCGACCTCAGGTGCACCGGCTGCTTCTTCGTCGGGGTCTTCCTCCTCAGGTTCGTCGAGGAAGAACTCGATCGTGTCCTCGTGGGGTTCCTCGTCCGCGACGTCGGAGCCCTCATCCGCGGATGCGGACTCGTCGGGTTTCGGGGTCGCCCCGTCGTCGGCCGCTGCGGAGGCGGCGGCAATCGAATCATCGGTCACATCAACGACAACATCGGTCTCGCCCGTGTCGGCTGGTTCGTTGCCGGTAGCGCTCGTAAACGCGACCCAATCAGCGATCTCCGCGGCCGCGTCGTCGTCATCGTCGGCGAGAGCGGCGTACGGATCATCGCCGGATGAGACAACCTGGTCATCGTCGAGCCATCCGTCGAACCCGGGATCAGACTCCGCGGGTTGAGGTTTGAGGTCGTCGTTCATCCCCGGCAGCTCGAGTTCACCGGTTGAATCGGAGTCGTGTTCGTCCATGACACCTGACAGTACTTCGGAATAGGGTTCGAATGCAGCATCTGGCGCCGTCGGCTCGGCCTCGAAGACCCCGTCACTCTCGGACGACGTCGAGGTCGCGTCGTTGTCCGAGATCGGGTCGTCATCGGTGCGCATGTGGGCAGCCTCCGTCAGACCTCGAGGAGCTCTTCTTCTTTGGCCTGGAGGATCTCGTCGAGGTGTTCGATGTGCTGGTCCGTCATGTCCTGCAGCACCTTCTCCGCCCGTCGAATGTCGTCTTCGGAGACATCTTCCGATTCGAGATGATCCTTGCAGTGTCGTCGAACGTTCCGAATCGCGACGCGACCGTCTTCGGCAAGGTGCCGAACGAGCCGAATCAGTTCCTTGCGCCGTTCCTCGGTGAGCGAGGGGAATGCGAGCCGGATCAGGTTCCCGTCGTTTGAGGGATTGAGTCCGAGATCCGCCTCTTGAATAGCGCGTTCGATCGCCGGAATCGCCGTCTTGTCATACGGCTGGATCACCAAGAGCCGAGCCTCGGGCACCGAGAAACCAGCGATCTGCTGGAGCTGAGTCTGCGTCCCGTAGTAGTCGACAGTGATTCGATTCAAGAGTCCCGGATTGGCTCGGCCGGTGCGGATGCCACCGAACTCTTGAGTCGTGTGTACGACCGCCTGATCCATCTTGTGGTCGGCATCTTTCAATACTTCGTCGATCACGGCGCCTCCTCAACGAACCAGCGTCCCGACATCCTCTCCGCGTACCGCCTTGACGATCTCGCCCGGGCGGTTCATGTTGAACACGCGGATCGGAAGGTTGTTGTCCATGCACATCGTAATGGCAGTGGCATCCATCACCCCAAGCTGGCGCTGGATCGCATCCATGTAGGTGACGTCGGTGAGCAACACGGCGTCCGGATTCGTGACCGGATCGGAGTCGTATACCCCATCGACTTTCGTTGCCTTGAGCACGGCGGCGGCACCGATTTCGGCTCCGCGCAACGCGGCCGTGGTATCGGTTGTGAAGAACGGGTTTCCTGTGCCTCCGGCGAAGATGACGACGCGCCCCTTCTCGAAATGGCGGATGGCTTTCAACCTGATGTACGGCTCAGCCACCTGTTGGATCGTGATCGCCGTCTGGACCCGCGCCGGTGAACCTGCCCGCTCGACGGCATCGCGGAGCGCCAGAGCGTTGATCACCGTCGCGAGCATGCCCATGTAGTCCGCGTTGGCCCGGTCCATGCCTCCGGCAGCGGTTGACACGCCTCGGAAGATGTTGCCTCCGCCGACGACAATGCCGATCTCGTACCCTTCGTTGTGGACGAGCGCGATCTCGTCGGCTACCCGAGCGACGATGGTCGGGTCGATCCCATAGCGAGTCGCTGGATCTGCGAACGCTTCTCCTGAGAGTTTGAGAACGACCCTTCGCATCAGCCTTCCTCGCCGACCGCGAGCCTCGACATATGCGTGATACCGATGTTCTCGCCCATCTTCGAGGCGAGTTGCTTCACCAGCTCGTCGACCGTGCCGTCGAAGACCTCGGTCTTGATGAAGACCTGGTCGTAGAGCACGTTGTCCTCGTAGAAGCTGTTGATGCGGCCCTCGACGATTCGTTCCACGATGTTCTCCGGCTTGCCCTCGTTGATGGCTTGCGCGGCGATGAGTCGCTTCTCTTCCGCGACGACGTCTTCTGGAACATCCTCGCGTCCAATCCACTGCGGGCGAGCGGCTGCGACGTGCATCGCGAGGTCGTTGGCGACTTGCTGGAACTCGTCACTCTTGGCGACGAAATCGGTCTCAGACGCAAGTGCAACCATCGCTCCGATCACCGGGCGACCGGCCTGACGATGGAGATACGAACCGACGGCTCCTTCGGTCTGGGTCCGGCCGGTGCGCTTCGCGGCGTCGGCGAGGCCTTGCTCTCTGAGAAGCTCCTGTGCCTTTTCGATGTCCCCGCCGGCTTCGGCAAGGGCGCGTTTTGCGTCCATCATCCCTGCGCCGGTGGCCTGGCGAAGGGCTTGAACGTCCTTGGCGGTGAAATCGCTCACGCGGTCTCCTTCGGTTCTGATGTCTCTTCAATCACCACACTCTCGACGACCGCGTTCTCGGCCTGGATCTCATCCAGGACGACGGCCTCGACCGGTGGTTTCGGAACTGGTTTCGGCTTGGGTTTGGCGCCCTTGGCCCGGGAGCCCTTTCCCTCTGCATCCTTTGCAGGAGCATCCTTGCGTGCCGCCTCGCGGGTCTCACGACCGTCCTTCGCAGCTTCCGCGATGACGTCCGCCACGAGGTAGGCCGTACGGATCGCGTCGTCATTGCCGGGAATCACGAGGTCGACGGGATCTGGATCACAGTTCGTGTCGACGATTGCGATCACCGGGATCTTGAGGCGGTTCGCCTCGGCAACTGCGATGTGTTCCGCAATCACGTCGATGACAAACACGACATCTGGTGGACGCTTCATGTCGCGGACGCCGCCGAGCACCATATGGAGCTTCTCCAGCTCACGGCGGAGGCGGAGACGCTCCTTCTTCGGAAGGGACTCCATCTCGCCGGACGTCTCCATCTGCTCGAGTTCGAGCATGTAGAGGATGCGTTTGTGGATCGTCTGGAAGTTGGTGAGCATGCCGCCGAGCCAACGGTTGTTGACATACGGCATGCCGGCTTTGACCGCCGCTTCTTCGATGGCGCCCTGTGACTGCTTCTTCGTGCCGACGAACAGCACGGTTCCACCGTCAACAACAGCATCACGTACGAGCGTGTATGCGGTCCCGATCTGCTCGAGCGTCTGACGCAAATCGACGATATGGATCCCGTTGCGCTCGGTGAAGATGTACGGACGCATCTTCGGATTCCAACGGCGGGTCTGGTGGCCGAAGTGCATTCCGGCCTCGAGCAGCTGTCGCATGCTCACCACTGACATGTGGTTCCTCCTGTGTTCGGGTTCACGCCTCCGTCCACCCGGTACACCCCACAGATCGCCTGCGCGATCCGACCTCGGGGGTTTGTAGTGGACGTGCGAAGTTGCAGTGAGTGTACCGACCGTCGCCGGGTAGCCGGAAACCCGCTCGAGTCGCTCTAGAAGGACGGTTCGATGAACCGATTCCGGAGACTGAGAACCGCCTTCGTGTGAATCTGACACACACGCGATTCGGTGACGTTGAGCACCGTTCCGATCTCGGAGAGCGTGAGGCCTTCGAAGTAGTAGAGCGTCACAACGAGTCGATCCCGCTCGGGCAAGCGGTTGATCGAATCCGCAAGGAGATACCTCGTCTCCTCCTTCTCGAACGATCCGCTCGGGTCGAACGCCGTAACATCGGGAACAACGTCGCCCACCGCTGCCGAGTCTCGTTCGTCCGGATTCAGGAGCTCGTCGAGCGCGACGAATCCCAGCGTCGACAATTCGCCCAACTGATCGCGCAGCGTCTCGACCGGCATACCCATGTGATCTGCGAGCTCCTGCTCGGTCGCGCTCCGCTGGAGAGCGTGTTCCAGCTCTGATATCGATCGCTGGATCTCGCGAGCCCGAGCCCGGACCGATCGCGGGACCCAATCGAGGGCCCGAAGCTCATCGAGGATGGCACCCTTGATGCGGTTCACCGCGTACGTCTCGAACTTGTAGCCGCGCTCCGGCTCGAATTTGTCGATCGCGTCGATGAGCCCGAACGTCCCGTACGAGACGAGGTCACCGGGATCGACGTTGCGGGGCAGGCCGGAACCGAGTCGACCGGCAACGAACTTCACGAGCGGCGAGAAATGAAGGATCAAGCCTTCTCTGGCACGCTGGTCGCCGTCACTCTTGAAACGCTCCCAGAGTGCGGCGAGCTCCTCTTCGCCTCGTTCATGCACGTGGGTGACTCCGCTCGTAGGTGTTTCTCAGATGCTCCCGAGTGACCGCAGTGTATATCTGAGTCGTCGCCAGTTCGGAGTGTCCGAGCAAATCCTGAACACTACGCAGGTCGGCGCCCCCTTCGAGGAGATGTGTGGCGTACGAATGACGCAGCGCATGCGGGAACGTGCCGAGCCGATCGCGGACGACGCGACGGATGCCTCTCGGGTCGAGGTGGCCTCCCCGAACACCGAGCCACAGGGCGTCGCCGCTGTCGGGTCCGACGAGTGTCGGCCTGCCCCTGTCGATGTATCTCTCGGTTGCCTGCCTGGCCTGGTCACCGAGCGGCACGGCTCGTTCCTTGTCCCCCTTGCCGCGTCACGCGGACGAAGGTGGCGCCGTCGACGTCGCCGGTCGTCAGAGCAGCGAGCTCCGAAACGCGCAGACCGGTTCCGTAGAGCACCTCGAGAAGTGCACGGTCGCGAAGGTCCACGGGATCGGAACCGTCGAGGTCGTCAAGGAATCGTTGCAGCGTCCGAACCGGGATCGACTTCGGCAGTGTCCCCGGGCGCTTCGGCTGAGGGACACCCGCCGCCGGGTTCGAAGCGATGACACCTCGGCGCGCAGCGTCTTCAAGGAATGCGCGGACCGCTGAGGCTTTCCTGGCGACCGAGCGGCGCGGGTACTTCAGGGTGGTGAGTTGCGAGAGGAATCGCCGGACGGTACGCCGATCCACCCCAGCAAGCCGGTCGACCCCGAGCCGGTGGCACATCGTCGTGAACTGGTTGAGATCGCGGCGATAGGCGTCGATTGTGTTTGGTGACAGCCCTCGCTCCGCGTCGAGACGCACGAGATACTGTTCGACGGCCGCGTCGATACCCCCATCTTGCATTGCGCCATGCTCGTGTCATCGCTGGAGAAGGTCAACAACCCGCGGTGAGAACGCTCACCGGCGGGCACAGAGCGCCCCGCTGCCGCTCGGTCAGTCGGTGTCGGAGCAGATCGGGAACTCGACCTGGGTGAGAAGCTCCTCGGGAGGTACCGTCTGGGGGTCGTTGAGGTAGATCTCGCGGGGTGGTCCGGCGATTTCGTGGCCGTGCTCGGAGATCCAGCCGGTCAGTGTGTGGTAGGCCGCAGCGATTTCCTCGTAGGGCCCGTGATGGATGGCAGTCGCCATCGATCCGCCTTCCAATTCTCGCGCCATAGACGTCTCCGTCGCCGGAGATGGCGTCCGACCGGCACGCAGATCTCGATGTGACCCTCGGTCTCTTCGTCGATCACATCGTGGTAAACGATTAGAGGGGCACCCGACGGTGACACGCCTTCCCGACCGAGGGCATGCATCAGCGTCCCGAACCCGGCGCCGATGTCGTTGCCGATGCTGCGCAAGTTGGTGCGAATCTTGGTGGCCGCCACCATCTGTGGTGTTGCTTCCATGACCTGGACGTCGTACGGCATGATTCCTTCCTTTCGTTGGATCAGTGACTCGAGGTAGACGAGCATGCGCTCCTGGGTTGCCAGCCTTTCGGCCAGCCGCTCCCGGTGGACGACCAGCTGCTTGTGGACCAACTCCGGATCGTCGGTCTCCAGAACCGCCCGGATCTCGTCGAGCGGCATGTCGACCGAGCGCAGGATCCTCACCGCTTCTGCCCGATTCGCTTGGCCGAGCGAGTAGTACCGGTACCCGGACGACGGGTCGATATGGGCGGGTGGCAACAGGCCGTTTTCGTCATACAGCCGCAGTGCCTTCACCGACAACCGGGTCATCTTCGGAGAACCGCCCGATGGGAACCAGATTCACGACTCGTACCTCCTTTCCGTCCATTTCCGGTCTCCCCTTGGGGGAGAGTCAAGGTAGTTTCCCACGCTTTCGGGGCAGCAGCCGCCGACCGAGTCTTGACAAACAATGACCCTGTCGTGTCTGTCAATGAAGGCTTGACACTGCGGTCGTGTCAAGATAAGGTTGACACCAGCGTCAAGATAATGTTGACAGGAGGCGATGGTGGACACCAAACAAGAGCAGGAGCTACGGCACCAGGTATCAGACCTCGTGATGGATTGGCACGAGCAGGTCATCGGGGTCAGCGTCGATGACGCTGACCCTGACCACTTTGAGGGCCTGATCGCGGCCGCTGCTGTGGTTGCTGATGAATCCGGGAAGCTACTCCACGACTGGGTGAGCAGCGGCAAGCGGGCCGGCCTGAGTTGGGCCGACATCGGGGCAGTGGTGGGCACAAGCCGTCAAGCGGCGCAGCAACGCTTCGCCCCCGCCAGCACGTTCATGGGGGTCGGGACGGTCGGCGTCGAACGGGACGGACTCATAGTCCGATCAGGGATGAATGCCTTCAACGAGGTAGCGGCAATGGAGGAAGAAGGTAGACATGGCAATGAATTGGTCGGCGCCGCTCCATTCAAGTTGTACTTCGCTCACCGCGACGGGGAGTGGGAGAACACCAGGATCAGTGCGATCCGTCGCCGAAACTCTGTCATCAGACAGTACGAGGCTGAAGGATGGACACACGCGTTCACGTGGCCACCATTCGTTTACCTAACGCGTCGAGCAGACAGCTGATCAACCAAGCTGTGCCGGGGAGCGAAACAACCGATCTCTTTCACTCCCGCGCTCCCTCCGTCATCTCGGCTTGAAACTGCCCACTGAAACACGCAGATGTGCTGCTCCGAGGGCTCTTAGTCGATCAACGGTCGGCGGCTGTCGACACCCGGTGGTGTAGTGAGTCGTCCGAACTGCTCCAGTGTTGCGCGCACCCGATCCAGGGGTAGGGCTTGGACGCGGTGTCCGTCGACACCCACCATTGTCTCGGCAGCGACGAGTGCGTTGACGATCGCTTCCTCGGTGGCCTGGATCGTCGCCTCGTAGAGCGGATCCAGATGCTCCAAGAGCGCTTCCAACGGGTAGCGGGGACCGTCACCGTCGACGTCGAGGCCGGTTGAGAACGCCAAGAAGATGTCGCCTGAACCTTCATCTCCGATGCCGCCGACCCGGCCCACACCGAGACTGACCCGTCGGGCGACCTGCCGGAGTTCCGATCTGAGGATCGGGGCATCGGTCGCGACAATCACAATGATGGAGCTCTCACCGGCCGGTGCCGAATCCTGCTCTCCGCCGCAGGGCCAGGTCGTGCAGCCAAGCTCGCGCCCCACAGGAACGCCGGCAATCGTCAAGGCCGGCCCGGCACCATAGTTGGCCTGGACCAGCACCCCCACGGTGTAGCCATCGGGCACCACCCGAGACGACGTTCCGGTGCCTCCCTTGTATCCGTGACAGATCATTCCGGTGCCGCCACCGACGTTCCCTTCGGCTATCGGTCCGCTGTTGGCGCCATCGAGCGCAGCGAAGACGTGTTCCGCACGGACATGGAGACCGCGGATGTCGTTGAGGTAGCCATCCCATGTCTCCGCGACGACCGGCAGATTGGTGAGCCGTCGATTCCGCTCCGTCTGCCACCGGATCACCGCCTCGTGGACCGTCCCGACACTCAGTGTGTTCGTGATCATCACCGGGCCGGGGAGCAACCAACCCAGATCATCGATAAACAGCGATCCGGTCATTTCCCCGTTGCCGTGAAGCGTCTGCCACGAAGCAAACGAGCCCTGATCAGAGTCTTTGCCACGTGGCCAGATGGCGGTGACACCCGTCCTGATCGGTCCGCTTCCCACTGCGAGAGAACCGTCGCCCTCGATCAGCGTCGCATAACCCACCTCGAGACCGCTCACGTCGGTGATTGCGTTGTGCTGTCCCGTTCGACCATCAAACGGAACGCCGAATATCGCGTGCGCGGCGTCGACGGACCACAGGATCCTCACCACGCTCATGAGCCTGATTCCCGTTCGCTGCCACGACCCGAGCGTAACCAACCGAGGCAGAAGATGCCCGGTCAGACGGCGCTAGCCCTCCACTCGACCGGGCGGCATCGCGATCGCACACTCAGGGAGGCGGCATTCTGAGGGTCCTGAGAGCTGTGGGTTTCGGCTCGGTATGTAGCGATCGCGACGCTCAAGCGAGGCCAAGAACGGTCAGCAACGCCGCGTCGATTCCCCATTGCTCCTCGGGAGTGAGACGGCCCGCGAGGTCGCCCAGTCGGCGCACATCGACGGCACCGATTTGCTCGACGAGCACACGAGTGGAGCCTCCATCGATTTCGATCTCCGGCCGGAAGGACGCCGGTCTCGCGCTGGCCGAAGTTGGCGCCACGAGCACGACCGAACGGGGAGGAAGGCATCGGATTGCACAACAACACCGAGGCGTCGCCCCCGCTGTTCGTGCCCAACACCCTTGGGGAGACGCAGAACGAAGACGTCACCCCGACGCACGGAGACTCTCCATGAGGTCGGCCACCGCCAGCATCTCCGCACGGTCGTCTTTGTCGGCTTCCAGTGTTGCCACCTCAGCAGCCAGAGTTCTTTGTCACGAAGTCGCGATGCTGCCCCGACGAGCGCCGCCCGGATAGCTTCGGACCGTGTCATGCCTGTTGCCTCGAGCTGACCAAGTGCGCGGAGGGCCTCTTTGTCGAGTCGGACGGATATCGCTCGAGCCATGCCGATATGGTATCACGATCTGTCATACATCACCATCAACCTGCACCCTCGCCCATCGTTATCGCGAGGTGGCGGATCAGGCTGAACTCCTCGACCAGATCCTCAGGGTCGAAGACCGGGAACGCACCATCACGGATCAACCGATTGGTGCCCTCCGATGCCTTTCGATCGACGTCACCCGGCATTGCGAACACGGGGATGCCGTATTCGGCTGCCTTGACGGCCGTGATCAGCGCCCCACCTGTGACCCCGGCCTCAACAACAACCACCGCCGCCGAGAGGCCCGCGATGATCCGATTCCGCGGCGGGAACCGCCACGCATCCGGCCGGCTCCCTGGGGGATACTCGGACACGATCGCTCCTCCGAGTTCGAGGATCTGATCGCCGAGCCGCCGATGCTCCTTCGGATACGTCACATCGATCCCGCAGCCGAGGACGGCGACACCGCGGCCACCGGCCGCAACCATGCCGCGGTGCGCCGCGCCGTCGATACCCCGAGCGAGCCCGGACACGACGGGCCACCCTGCCTCAGCGACCGCAACGCCGTAGGCATCGGCGAGTTCGAGGCCGTAGGCAGTGCACCGACGTGTGCCGACGATGCCGACGCCCGGGACGATTGGTAGATCCCCGCGCACGAACAGCAGGTCCGGCGCGTCTTCGAATCGATCGAGGTGGGCGGGATAGGCCGGCTCTCCGCGGCGAACGACGCTGATACCGAGTGATGCCAGCTCCGCTTCCCGACGGACGGCGGGAACGGCGAGATTGCTGCGGATCGCCTCAGACGCCTTCACCCGCCGTCGCGTGATGGCAGCGATTGCCGCTTCCGGACCACCAAACCGGTCGGTGAGATCGCGGATGCGTTCCGGATGCAGTCCGGAGAACGCCAGCCGAAGGCGGTGTGCATCGCTCACAACGTCACCCGCATGCCGAGCGCCGTGTCGACGTGCGGCCCATCCACCGGACTCGACCCGGCAAGGTCCGCGATCGTTCGCGCGACGCGGCGAACCCGGTCCCAGCCGCGGGCGGTGAGCCGATCTCCCGATGCTGCATCCGCGAGACGGCGCAGTGCCGCATCGGTCCACACCAGCGCATCGAGGTCAGGCCGTCGCAGTTCGCGGTTGAGGCGTCCCCGTTCATCGAATTGGCGGCGTCGGGCCGCCGTCACCCTGGCCCGGACGACCGCCGAATCTTCACCTCGCGGTCCCGATAGCTCCGAGACCCGCAATCGCGGTACGTCGACCTGGAGATCGAATCTGTCGAGCAGGGGGCCGGAGAATCGCCGCTTGTAGCGTGCCTTCATCGACTCGCTGCACTCGCAGGACTTCTTCCGGTCCCCCTCGAAACCACACGGACACGGATTGGTGGCGCCGACGACCTGGATCTGGCATGGGAACTCGACCGTCGCACCCTGCCGGGCGACAACCACACTCCCGTCCTCGATCGGCGTTCGAAGTGCATCGAGGAGCTGTGGTGGGTACTCGCCCAACTCGTCGAGGAACAACACTCCCCGGTGGGCCAACACGGTTTCCCCGGGTGTCGGAACACCGGATCCTCCACCAATAAACGCCGCCATCGAAGCGGAATGGTGCGGCGCGCGGAACGGCGGGATCGATGGACCCGGCCGTGGACGCCCGGCAGCGGCCCAGACGAGGGCGACCTCGTGCGCCTCGCGATCATCCAGGGGTGGCAACAGGCCGGGCATCGTGCGGGCAAGCATCGTCTTGCCCGAGCCGGGTGGGCCTCGGAAGAGCAGATGGTGGCCGCCGGCAGCGGACACCTCGAGGGCGGCCCGCGCCGCCGACTGGCCCCGCACCTCGGCGAGGTCCGGAATCTCATGCGTTTGGGGCAGGATCGGATCGACGTCATCACCTGGGTGCAGGCCGCGCGCGACCTCCATCGCATGGGCCAGAGAACGCACGGCCTGCACCCCAAGGTCGTGCCGGCCCGCCGTCTCGGCCACCGATCGCAGCGGGAGCAGACACGGCTTGCCGAGGTCTCGTGCCACAAGCGCCGCACCGAGCCCCCCTCGGGCGGGACGCACCCCACCGTCGAGGGCCAGTTCGCCGAGCGCAACGATGTCCGTCGCACCGGGCGGGAGTTTCCCGTTCGCTGCGAGGACGCCGAGAGCGATCGGCAAATCGTAGGCGGAGCCGACTTTCGGGAGGTCTGCCGGTGAAAGGTTCACGACGACCCGCTTCGACGGAAAGGCGTTCGAGGTGGACGCAATGGCGGCCCTGACTCGTTCTTTGGCCTCGCGCACCGCGGCATCTGGGAGCCCAACGATGACGAACCCGGCCCTCCCGCCACCGATGTGTGCTTCGACACGCACGGGATGCGGCTCAACGCCGATGATGGCGCTTGATGTGATGGCTGCGTTCATTCATCCAACCGTACGACATGGGTGTGACACGAACTAGACCCGCGATTCTCGAACCGGGGTTCGAGGGGAAGGCACTTCTGTTTGCTCGATCGGCATGGAAGATGTCCCCACAGGCCGGAGGACAAGGCTGTGAGGAGTACACCTACCGTGAGCGGTCTGGCGTGGCAGGAAGTACCTTTCGGATGGGCTGCCGGCCAGTACAGAGTGAGTCGATTGGACGGGCCAACGGAACGCTGTTGGCAGCTCGAAATCGCGCGCAGCGGGTTCGGATGGCAGATTGAGCCGACGGTATCGACCCATCGCACGAAGAGCGGCGCGATGGCAAGCGCCAGAATCTACGAGATGCGCCGCATCAGGACCCTCCGCCTCCAGATCCACTTCGGAGTATTCCTCATCGCCTCAGTGGCATGGCTGATCCGCTCAACATCGGAGAACACGAGCTTCGCCGGATTCCTCCTGTGGCTCGCATTGTTCGTCATAGCCCTCAAGTCCCTTTCAAATGGCCTCGAAGTCCTCGATGCTGCACGGTCAACCGAGATCGAGCGGGACCCGGATCGATTGGACGCTGTCGAACGATGGCTCCCCGTCGACTCCCTGATCCCGCCTCTCCGCCTTCGGGATGACGAGGACACATCCCACAATGAGCCGAACATTCGAGTGCTCGAACCCGCCGGCTAGCGCTGCACGATGGCCTACAGCAGCAACGCCGGCCGTTGACATCACCCTTGCTGGACGGTCCCTTGACGGCGAGGACCGCTCGCTCACCTCGGCGTGCTACGGTCGCCCCATGCCACGACCGCAACCCACGGGACTACTTCAACAACTTCAGCAACAGCGACCTGCCGCTCCTCGAGAAGCTCCGTCTGGTGGCGAAGAACAACGCCATCAAGATCAAGAACGGCACGTCATGTTGCGGGAACCATGGGGAACCCGGCTGTTGAGTGGGTCCTGACGAGTCCGGTTCGGACTCACACGACCATCACAGCCACGAGCACTAGGGCCTCACTCGCCGCTCTCGGCGGCCCGCCCGTCAGCCGCGCGACGGGCCACGTTGGACAACACAGCTAGCTCGCCGCGCTGGTCCTGATTTCGTCGACGATCTCGGCAAGTGGCACGCGTGTCGTCGTGTTGGTGACCATGTCGTACATCACCAGCCCGCCGCGCTCGCTGTCGAAGTTCCAGAGTTCGTAGAGGAGGAACCGGCTATCGCTCGACCATGCCATCGCGATGATGTCGGATCCGTGCTCCGACACTTCGGCGATCTGCTGCCCAGTCTCGACATCCATAACACAGAGCCTCGGGACATCGGTATCCCAGAACTCGTCGACAATCGCCGCAACGAGCGTCCCGTCGGGAGCCCAGGCCACATCGCCGACCGGCTCGTCGATTCCGAGGCCCGGCACCGCGAGGCGGTATTCATGCTCCGCTCCCGTGACAAGCGGCTGCGACGCAGCATGGAAGGGCACGATCTTCCCATCGGGACCGATGAGGATCTGCTCGGAGCTCTCTTCGAGAAGGCTTCCCACCAATGCGCCGTCGTTGGTCCAACTCTCCAGCCAGACTCCGTCCGAACAACTCTGGTCAAAGGTCCACAGCGGCACGGGCTCCGCGGTGAGATCCGAGACGTCGAGCGAGTAGAGCGTGGAAGGGCTCGATTCCGATCGCGCACAAGAGATCCATGCCAACGAACCCGGAACGGTCTCGTGCCAGGCAACTGAGCCGACGTTGAGACCCACCGACTCGGACTTCGCTGATTCGCCCGGAGCGTCGGCTATTGAATGAACCATCAGGGTTCCGTCACGCCGGGTGCGAGCAAACCGGCTCCCCGAAGCGTCCAGACCCTCCGGCAAGCAGCCGTACTCGGCAATCCGATCCAGCGAGAACACCAACTCCGTCGCCGCCTCCGAAGGACTCCACCGCACGACCTTGAAGCTCTCTGGTGGCGTTGCCAACATGGTGATTTCGTCCGTGAAGCCCGGAATTGCATCCGAGAGTGCACTACCAACGTCGGCCATGGTTGAAGACTGCAGTACGGGCGGATGTGGCTCGACGACGGCTTCCACCACAGTGGCTTCCGTGGTGGGCACGGTCGCGAGCGACGTGCTGGCCGCCACCGCCTCCTGATCAATCGGGTCGGTTCCCACCGGAACCGCCAGGAACCACCCGAAGATGACCGCAGCGACCACAAGACCTGCGATTGCGAACCATGCTGTGCGGCGGCCACGTTCGTTGTCCGGCCGAGCGTCGAACTCCGGATCGATCCGGATTCGACTATCTGGCACGGACTGCCCCCATGAGCCAAGACTCACCGTTCGAAGCCGGACGAGGCAAGGGTCGTTCGACCCTGGCCCGACTTCAATCGGGACTGCCGTCGTCGCGCGAGTTAGAGATCCTCACCGGATTCGGCTTGGTCGGCTTTCGTCTCCTCCGCTACCTGTTGGTCGATGACGTGGGTGACAGACGGCTGGTAGATCTCTTCGAAGAGGCCGAGTGAATGCGGTCGTGGCCGATCGGTCGATCGGTAGTAGACCCACCCGCGCCGCTCGGCCCACGTGAGCAGGAAGTGGCCGGCCACGAGGACCAGCACCAGAATCACGATCACGGCGATCAACGTCACCCACAACATGCGTCCATGCTGGCACGAATCCGACCGAACGAAACCCGCGCAGCGCCAGCCATCTCGATGCCGCCCGGTCATCACCGCGACAGGAGGGCCGGCTCAGCGACCCTTGAACTCGGGCGGACGCTTCTGGAAGAACGCGGCCGCACCCTCAAACAGATCCTCGGATCCGAGCAGCGTCGCCTGCGCCTGTTCTTCGAACGCAAGTGCCTGTTCGAAGGTCATGCTCGCGGAACGGTCAAGCGCCACCTTGATGAACCGCTGCGCAAGCGGTGCACCGGCGGCGAGTTCGTCTGCAAGTTCAGTCACCTCGGCCTCGAGTCGGTCGGGGTCCACGACCCGAGTGACCAGCCCGATCGCCAGCGCTTCATCGGCCTCAACGATCCGACCGGTGAGCGCCAGGTCTCGCGCCCGAGCGAGGCCGACAAGCCGGGGCAGCAGCCACGTCCCGCCGAAGTCGAGGGTCAGCCCCCGCTTGACGAAGATCTCGGCGAACCGTGCTCGGCTGCTCGCGATCACGAAGTCACAACCGAGGGCGAGGTTCATCCCCGCGCCGACGGCGACGCCGTCGACGGCAGCAACCGTCGGCTTCGAAATGCGGTGGAGTGCGAGGGCTGCCCTGTTCGGTCGACGCATGTACTCCGCGTTCGCGGCCGGTGTCCCGAACCCGGAGAAGTCGGCGCTGAGATCGGCGCCGGCGCAGAATTCGCCACCGCCGCCCGTGATCACCAGTGCCCGTTGTTCTGATGCCTCGAACGCGTCAAGAGCATCGGCGAGGTCGTCCCACCCGGCCCGTGGGATCGCGTTCTTGGTCTCCGGCGACGACATCGTCACCCACCGAACGCTCCCTCGGTCTTCCACCGCTACAAATGCCATGAACCGAAATTAGCACCGCTCCGACACTCGCCTACTCCTCGACTGCGCTACGTTGTCCATATGGGCCTCAACCCCTTCCGTGATCAGAAGCGAACCGCAACCGACATCGTGCTTGTTGTGGTGTTTGTGGTGGCTGACCGCTCGCGTTCGTCGCGTGGGGGTTCTTCGGGTGATGCTCGACGATGCAGCCGTGCACTCCGTTCAGCCGTACCAAGCCCGCAAGTCATATGTGTGTCCCGGCTGCGACTCGTGGATCGAGCCGGGTGTCGGTCACGTCGTTGTTGTTCCACGGCTCGCCCCCGACCTACGACGTCACTGGCACCGCGGTTGCTGGTTCAAGGACCAGCGCCGTCGCCACGGCTCAGCCGTTCCCGGGTGACCATCGCACGATCACACCCTCCGGTGTGAGTTCCACGGCCACGAGGTCGACACGATGAATACCGAGCGCACGAGCCGCACGACGAACTCGCGTCTCCTTCGTCTCGTCGAAGTTCTCCCAGGGCCGGGTTCCGTATCCCAGCCCGGTCTTCACCTCGACGGCGACGAGTACACCAGCGATGGAGGCGACCAGATCGATCTCGTCGTGCCCGACTCGAACGTTGCGATCGAGAATGCGTGGCGCCTCGGCGCTGGAGGAATCGAGCGGTGACGGACTCGCCGGCCATTCCGACGGAGAAGCGTTTCGTTGACATCGAGTCATCGTCTCACCGGGGTGTGACGAGAATCAGAACTCCGAGGGAATGTCCGTCTCTTCGATGTTGACGTCTCGGAAGGTCATCACCCTGACTCGCTTGACGAATCGGGCGGGCCGGAACATGTCCCACACCCACGCATCCTCGAGTTCGAGTTCGAAGTAGACCGAACCGTCGGCGGAGCGCGTGTTCATCTCGACACGGTTCGCAAGGTAGAAGCGGCGTTCGGTCTCGACCACGTACCGGAACATGGGGAGGACGTCCCGATACTCGCGGTAGATCTGCAACTCAACGTCGGTTTCGAACCGCTCGAGATCCTCTTCGCCCACTCGTGTCTCTCCCGTCCGGAATCGGTTAGTCGATGCTACCGGTGGTGTGTTGGTAACCCGGTCGTCACAGGCCCGACCAGCGTGACGGAGGCCACATGATCACGAACGCCCTGCCGACCACCGTGTCGGTGGATACCGACCCGAAGTACCGGCTGTCTTGACTCGAGTTCCGGTTGTCTCCCATCACGAACATTTCACCCGCGGGCACAACAACTGGTCCGAAGTCGGGCATGAGCGATCCGGTCTTCAGATAGGGCTCGTCGATCGGCACGCCGTCGATCAGTACCTGGTTGTCAATGATCTCGACTCGCTCGCCGGGGAGTCCGACCACCCGCTTGATGAACTCGGTTCGTGGGACGGAGAGTCCGACCGCCTCGTTGATGTTCCGGCGGGTGGCTTCGAAGAGCGTCTCCTGAGGGGCCGCGCCACCGCGGGGATCGTCGAAGACAACAACGTGTCCACGATGCAAGTCTCCGACGCGGTAGGCGAGTTTGTTCACCATGACCCGGTCGTTGATCAGCAGAGTGTCCTCCATCGAGGACGACGGAATCCAGAACGCCTGAAGGAAGAACGTCTTGATGACAACCGCGATGGCGAGTGCCGCGATGATGAGCAACGGCAGTTCGAGCCAGAACGGCAGGGCGTGCTTCTTCGACGCTGGGGCCGCGTCGATCTCTGCCGGTACGGGTGCAACAGGGTCAAGATCCGGCGCAGTCACAGGTTCCACACTACCGGCGGGATTCTCCAAGTCGTCGTTCACCCACGCCCCCCGAGGTACTCGTGCCACAGCAGACGCGCTGCCACGGCACGAAACGGCCTCCATGTCCAGAGCCCGTTCGTTGGCCGCCTCCGAAGGCGCAGCACCCGGCAGTTCGTAGACGCGACCGATCGACACTTCGAGCGCTCGGTCCCCCGGCGGCCACACGTCGGGGCGGCGCAGCGCGAACAGCAGGTAGCAGGCAGCCGTCCACGGCCCGATGCCACGGATCGTGATCAAGCGCGAGGCCGCTTCCTCGTCGGGAAGGTCGGCAAGCAGATCGAGGTCGATGGAACCGTCGATCAACCCCGAGGCGATGCCTCGCACGTACCCGGCCTTCTGTCTGGAAAATCCGATGGCCTTGAGTTCCTCGTCGTCGAAATCCAGAAACGGCGCTGGTTCGACCACTCCCATGGCGTCCTTCGAGCTTCCGATAGGCGGCGTCCGCGGATGCCAGGGATACCTGCTGCTCGAGGACGAGTCGCAGCAGCGTCGTGAAGCCGGGTTCGCGCGGCCACAGCGGCGGCACGCCGTTCCTCTCGGCAAGCTCCGCGAGCACAGGGTCCATTTCGGCAAGCGAGGCCGTGGCGGCAGCGAGCGATGTTTCGTCCAACGGCGCGACAACGACCCGCCGGTTCGACGGGTCGTGATCGACGGCGCTCTGCCGGTGGGAGCCGGTCAGTCGCGCTTCTCCTTGATCCGTGTGGCCTTGCCGACCCGGTCACGGAGGTAGTAGAGCTTGGCCCTGCGCACGTCACCGCGGCGCAGAACTTCAATGGTCTGAATGATCGGGGCGTGTACGGGGAAGATGCGCTCGACGCCGACGCCGAAGCTGATCTTGCGAACGGTGAACGTTTCTCGAATGCCGCCACCCTTGCGGGCGATCACAACACCTTCAAACGCCTGGGTCCGTTCCCGTCCACCCTCGATGACGCGAACGTGCACGCGCGACGGTATCGCCGGGACCGAAGTCCGGAATGTCATCGCGCAGCTGGGCGCCCTCGATCTGGTCGAGCGTATTCACGGGGTCCTCCAAGACAGGGGGAAGAGCGGACGCAGATGGTAGCAACCCGGAAACCTAAACCGCAGAGATGCGAAGCTGCGAGCTACGAGCCCGCACTCCCCACGCTCGTGGGGCGGTTGACGACTGGCGACCTGGGATTCAGAAGGTCCGGCCTCCGTTCGCGTGTCCTCTCCGGCCGCATCTCTCACGCCACTCCTCAACCCTCCCATGATCACCCGATCGCAGGACCTCCGGCACTTCCCAGCCGCGGAACTCTGCCGGCCGCGGTGTACTGGGGCTCCTCGAGCAGACCGTCGCGGAAGCTCTCCGTCTCGACCGACTCCGGGTTCCCGACCACTCCGTCGAGGAGGCGGGTCACACCTTCGATGATGGCAAGGGCTCCAACCTCGCCGCCGAGCAGCACATAGTCGCCGAGGGAGATCTCCTCGTCGATGAAGTGCTCCGCGACACGTTCGTCGATCCCTTCATACCGACCGCACACGAGTGTTAGTTCCTCGACGCCGGACCAGCGATCCAAGGTCTCCTGGTCGAGCTGCCGCCCTCCTGGGGTGAGCAGCACCGCGGTGGGTGTGTGCGAGCGGATCGAGCGCCTCCGCGAGGGGTTCGACCATCATCACCATCCCGGCTCCCCCACCGAACGGCGCGTCGTCGATCTGCCGGTGGACACCCTTGCCGTGTTCGCGGAAGATCGTGCAGCACGACCTCGAGCGTGCCGTATCGCGGGCCTTGCCGACGAGGCTGGTCTCGAGGGGCGACGCGAAGAACTCCGGGAAGATCGTGATGACGTTGATCCGCATATTCGAGATGCTACCGACCGCCCGGCTGGCCGGACGATCAGGACCAGCCCGGCCTCCTCCCGCACCGGTCGAATCGGCACCGCCTACTTGCTCGGGTTCTCCCTCGGTCGGCGGACGAGGATCACGACGCCGGCGACGAAGCTGACCGCAGCCGCGAGATAGATGGGAGCAATGAGCACGACACCCCGGGTGGTCAGGTACCACGCGATACCGCCGGCGACTGCTGCCACCGCGAAGAGCCAGACGGGCTTGCGTCTGCGAACGCTCCTGACGATCCAGAAGACCGGGCCGAGCACGACGGCCGCCGACCAGCAGGAGCTCCGTCCACCACCGCTCGAAAAGCCCCCCAGCCGGTCCGGCGAAGCCGCCGCTCGGGATCGATTGTGCCGCGATGACGGCCGACGGTTGCAGCCACCCGAGATCGGACGGACACTGCTTGATCCACCCGGCCATCCATCGCCACTCGCCCTTGCCGGGGTAGTCGGCGCCTGGCCCCGCCCGCACGCCGAGATGAAGATGCGGCCACGAGCGGCTCGTCCCGACTCCCTCCGTTCTCCCACTCGTCACCGAGATAGCCGAGGAGGTCACCCTTTGCCACCGGTCCGGCTCGACCCGCCATCTCGATGGGCTGAGATGACCGTAGAGCGAGTAGACGTTCATCTCCGGATGGTCGACGATGACGAGCCATCCGTAGCCCCCCATCCTTCCCGAGAAACTGACCTCACCGTCGGCAATCGAACGGACCTCAGTCCCCGGCGGGCCGCCAGAAGTCCTCCGCGGCATGGAACATCCCTCCCGACGACTCTCGGTGCTCGCAGAAACCCGCGTCTTAGGGGGATCCTCAACGACATCGAGCGGGTATTGGAATGGCAGTGTGTCGTCGTTCGGATCGACGTCGGAGAGATCGAGGCGGGGCGACGAAGGACAGTCCTGCGGCGCTGCACCGCCGCAGCCGGACACCACAACAGCGAGCGCTGCGATCACCACCAGGCGCATCACGGTCCGGACGCAGGTTCGCTGGCTCATCATCAGGACTTCTCATCCGCGGCCCACCGCAACCATGGTGCGACCCGACGCCGGACCAGGCCAAGGACAAAGTCACATCCCGCCTGCAGTCTCAGCGCCGCCCGCCGCCCACCCGAAGGACCCTGCTCCTGGTATCGACGCCGATACGCACGAAGTGGCCATAGAGTCGCTCTGGTGGCTGACAAGACACCTCCGGAAACCAGCGTTGGCGTAGGTATCGCGCTCGGCACCGTCTTCGGTGCTGTTCTGTTTGCGCTGACATCGGATCCGGTGTGGATCGCCGTCGGCCTGGCGATCGGAGCAGCACTCGGAGTCACCTACGGACGCATCAGGACTTCCGATTCGGACGAAGACAACGACGGCGACGAGTGACCCGTCTGCCGCCAACATGCGTGACGAGCGGCGCCCGACGGGGATCCTCGGACACCTAGCCGGTGTCTCCGCGTTCGCTTGCCACGACGGCGCCTGCCGAGACCATGAAGAGTGTCGCAAGGACGACAAACGATGCCTGGTACCCGCCGGTGGCATCGCGCAACACGGCGACGATCACGGGTCCGCTCGCCCCAACCAGGACGACGGCCGTCCATTGCGTCCCCATGATCCTTCCGTAGATCGGTCCTGATACCATCCGCCCATGACCATCGCCCGCATGGGAAGGAGGGCACCGAACGCCAGGCCGAACAGTAGGAAGTGTCCAACCATCTGCCATTTCGAAGTGCCGCCGACCATCAGCAGGACGCTGAGGGCAACGATCACCGCAATGATCGCCTGGACCCGATTCGCTCCATATCGATCCGCGAGCCTTGGAGCGATCCATCTGCCGGGCAGGCTCATCGCCGACGCGGCGGCCGCCAGCAGCGCAACCGTGTTCAGTGGGAAGCCACCCTCCTCGAATCGGGCGATGCGGTGGGTGATGACACCCTGAGTTGCGAGAAGCATGAGCATCAGGGCCACCGTGTACAGCAGGAACCGATGATCCCGGATGACCCCCATGTCGATGACCCCGAACCAGCCAGTGCCCTCCGCGAGGGCTCACTGGAGCGGCGGTGAGGCAGAGCGAAGAGCGGTTGCTCCTCCCGTAGCCAGCAACAGAACGCCGAGGAGGAGTACGGCAGGCCGCCAACCCAAAGCCGACACCAATCCCGCCGTCAAGGGATGAAGACGATGCCGGCGAGTCCGCCGATCAGCGTGATGGTGGCCAGCGTCCACGCCCGGTCACACGGCGCAGACCACTGGTCGATGGCTACATAGGCCGGCTCGTAGTAGATCATTGCCTGAGCCGGCCCGAGGAACACCCACCAGGCAGCAACCACGTGCCATGACTGGTGCGCCAAAGAGAAGGAAGCCAGTCCCAGGAAACCCAACACGGCCCCCAGGCAAACAGCAGCACCCGGCACCCTGATCGTCACCCGCGCCGAACTGATCCTTGTCCGGGCCTACCAGGTCGAATGTCTCTGTAAAGCGGTCCGCCAGCCAGAGCAAGTTGTCGAACCCGACCCACGGGTTAGCCGGGTGGGCCACGATCGACACCAGCCGCGGCCGCACGTTCTCCGGCACCGGCGTCACGGGTAATCCGCCATTCGATGCCGTCCGCCACGACCTCGACCGGCTCCCCACACGCGTGCAGACCGGCCGCCAGCTCGTGCGTGATAGTCACGAAGCCCTTTGCACGCGCCATGACCCACGGGCGCGTCAGCACGTGGTAACACGTCTCGTACCACGGCTGGGTGGTCCGGCACTGTGCCACATCATCGCTGTTGATCTCAACCACTGTCGGTGC
>CAWEEG010000050.1:0-18494 GCA_963808015.1 uncultured Actinomycetota bacterium | reverse complement strand
CACCACCCCGCGGAAGCCCTACTCAGCCGGGGTTCCTCCGCCGATCAGTTG
Source organism: uncultured Actinomycetota bacterium (assembly GCA_963808015.1). Classification (GTDB taxonomy): domain Bacteria; phylum Actinomycetota; class Acidimicrobiia; order Spongiisociales; family UBA5794; genus JAHEEL01. Next base: position 18,443 of record CAWEEG010000050.1, on the reverse strand, counting down.
GAGCTCACCGGCGGAGTGGTGGACAGGCTCATCCCGATGAGGAGGGCACGATTCGACATCTGCACAACCCCGGAACCGTTCTCTTGTGGACGTTGTGGCGTGGCGGAGTGATACGCCTAGGTTCGTTTGCGGGCAACGGCCGGGTGTGGATTGCCCTTCTCAAGGATGTGACGCCACTACCGATAATCAGGTTGTGCTGTGAACAATTCATAAACCTGTTCCGCAGACAGCCCCAAGGAGTTGAGGCAGTGGAAGATCCTTGTCCGCCAACTGAGTTCCTGCCCGCAGAGAGGTCTTCGGTCGCAGACGTTCGGCGTCAGTTGCGGCGGCTGATCGACGATCCGCTGATGAGCAGCGTCGTCGACAGCTCCAAGGCCTTCATTCCGTCCTGAATAGCCGCCGACAGACCGTCTTCGCAAACCGTGCGATGACCGACGCATTCGGCGAGTCTAGCTCCGATTGCCCTCGGTCCACGACCCGGCGAACTGATTGGGTGCAGCAATGCCGCGGTGTCGAAGGCGGGTGCGGCACGTCACAGTCCTGTTCGATGTGTGGTGCCGCAATCGCCATCGCAGCGCACAGGGCGGTCAGGTCCGGGAGGTACTGTGGAACCACCCGAACCAACGGGGAACCCGTCGAACTCCGGGTTACGACAACCCCATTCGACTTGGACGGTGAGGACTTCCGCTGTTCACGGCCATTGATATCGGCGACACCAAGCGACGGCGGGCTCTCGAGCGCATCTTCTTCCACGACATCCTGAACACCGCAAGCGGTGTTCGCGGTTTGTCTTCGATCGTTTGTGATGTCGACGGGCAGATCGTGAGCAGCGTCGTCGAACTCTTGGAGTCCACTTCCGACCATCTCATCACGAGATCAAGGCACAGCGGGAACTCCTCGCGGCCGAGAACCATGAGCTTGTGGTTCGACCCAGGCCGATCGACTCGGGCGAGCTTTCGCTGAGATCGCACGTGCTATGAGGCCCACGATGTGGGGAGACAGAAGAGTGTCGTGATGACCCCTCCATGGACCGTGTCCAGTTTCTGGCGGATCCGGCCCTGGTTGGCCGGGTTGTCTCCAACCTTGTGAAGAATGCTCTGAAGCTACGGAAGCGGGTGGTACCGTCAACCTGGGTGCGATCAGGCTGGTTCTCGTGTCAGCTTCTCAGTTCACAACGACACCTTCATCCCGGAGGACGCGCACTCCAGCTATTCCAGCGGTCCTTCACTACCAAAGGTGACGGTCGGGGCCTAAGAACCTACGGAGCGCGGCTGCTCACAGAACGCTACCTCAATGGCGAAATCCATTCGAGAGCCTTCCCGAAAGCGGTACGACGTTCACTGTGAACTACCCCTTCGTCCCACTGTCTGCAGAGCCGGTAACCATCATTGCCGGCACGATCAGAGTGATTGCGCACTGTGCCGCAACTGGATAGCTGTCTGTCAGCGAGGCGCGTATGTTGAACCAGACGATACAAGCTTCTTGTGATGTGCTCCAAGAACGCAATGCAACAACCGCGGAGGTCTGGATTCTGTGCGCCGCGTTGGCTGGGCCGACGAGACGATGTGCGTCGACAGATGAAACCCGAGCGGGTGGAAGGTGTCGAACTCAGTGGTAGGTCACGAGGCTGGCCGGTAATGCCCGTGTGGGTGAACTAGCGAGATGGGAGAAGGCTGGATGGATAACGATCCGAGTGGTTGGGCGATTGGTTGGACGGCGTTTGCCGGGATCATGATGGTGATGGGTGGTGTCTGGTGGATCATCTCCGGCATCGTGGCGATCGTGAATGACACGTTCTTCGTGGTTGGTGAGGAGTACATCTTCGAGTTCAACGTCACGACGTGGGGTTGGATCCATCTGCTCTCGGGCATCGTGATTCTGTTGGCGGGTTTCTACCTGTTCAGTGGTGCGGTGTGGGCGCGGACGGTTGGTGTGATCATTGCGGTGTTGTGGGCGCTGGTCGCGTTTGCATGGCTGCCGTGGTACCCGGTGTGGGCGATTGTGTTCATTGCCGTGTCGATCTTCATCATCTGGGCACTCACCGTGCACGGACGCGACATCGCAGAAGCCTAGAAACAGAGCACTATCGCAACGGTCGTCGATACAACCGTTCCGCGATGTGAGTGTAGAAGAGGGTTCGGTGGCGAACGGTCGCCGAACCCTCTTCGCGTCGTCCTCTGGCCGAGTCCCTACCCGATCACTCCGAACGACTTGAGGGCGCACAACGACACGATCACGAGGATCAGCAGGAGCAGTGTCGGGACCACCCAGCACAAGGCTGCGTAGGAACATCCGCAACATCTTGTTGCTACATCTTCGTCCATGTGTGCCTCCTGTCCCAGGCGATCCCCGGCTGTCTTGTCGAGCCGGGCCACCGCTGATCGGTCGTGCGACCATGTTACGACGAAGATCCGGGGGCAGAATCCATTACGGTCACGGTGCCGGACAACGTCTTAACGATCGGTGAATTCACGTCCGCAAGCCCACAAAGCGACCGTGGATCGGCTTCAATGGCGCCGTGAACGATTCCGCAACCTCGCACATCGCCAAGCGCCGATCCGGATGGGCCGGGGTAGCAGGCGTGGCCGTCAGCCTTGGACTCACGGAGCTCTTCGCCGGATGGTCTACGGCCGTCCCCTCCGCGATCTCCGCGATCGGCGGCTTCGTCATCGACCTCTCGCCGTCGTGGCTCAAGACCTTCGCGATCTCGACATTCGGCACCGCGGACAAGGCCGTGCTCGCGATCTGCATCGTCGGTGTGGCGCTTCTGATCGGATGGTTCGCCGGAAAGTCGTCCGCGCAGCGCCCGCTTCCTATGGTGATTGCCTTTGCTGCGGCCGCCGTGGTCGGCGTCGCCGCCCAACTCGGAGAACCGGGAGCGGTCGTCGTTGCGGTGATTGCCGCAACAGCCGTCGCCATGGGTGCAGGACTTCTGACGTGGTACGGCATTGTGGTGTGGAGCCGGCCGGTGGAACGGGCCGCCGCCGACGGCGACCCGGCGGACCAGAACCACAGATCATGTTCCCGCCGACCCCGGACAGGCGTCGCCTCATGATCGGGCTCGCCGGTGCCGTGACCGTGTCGGCGATCACGATCTGGATCGGCCGCTCGATGATCCGAAGCCGGGCAGAGGCGCAGCGCAGCGCCCTGGGCCTCCCGGTCCCGGTAGAACGGCAGGCAGACCCGTCGGCCGCCAACGACTTCGCGCTCGAATCGCTGACGCCGATTGTGGTTCCCAACGATGAGTTCTACCGCATCGACACGGCACTGGTGGTGCCGGCGGTCGATCCCGAGGAGTGGACGTTGACCATCAAGGGGATGGTTGCTCGCGACGTCGTCCTGACCTATGCGGACATCGCAGCGATGCCGCTGGTCGAACGGTATGTGACCCTGTCGTGTGTCTCCAACAAGGTTGGTGGGGGACTGGTTCGGAACGCCTGTGGACCGGTGTGTACCTCAAGGATCTCCTCGATATGGCGGGTGTGGAGGGCGGTGCCGACCAGATCGTCGCCCGATCGGTCGACGGGTGGACGGCCGGGTTCCCGACGGAGATCGCATTCGACGGGCGAGACGCACTCCTCGCCATCGGGATGAACCGCGAAGTGCTCCCCGCCGATCATGGTTTCCCTGCCCGGCTCGTCATCCCCGGGCTCTACGGGTACGTGTCGGCAACCAAGTGGATCTCGGAACTCGAATTGACCACCTGGGATGCGTTCGACGGCTACTGGGTGCCGAGAGGCTGGGCCAAGGAAGCGCCGATCAAGACCCAGTCGCGCATCGATCGCCCGAGCCGCGGAGCGACGATCCCGACCGGGGACTACACCCTCGGTGGGGTGGCGTGGTCGCCGACGAACGGCATCGAACGTGTCGAAGTGCAGGTCGACGACGGTCCGTGGACCGAAGCGGAATTGAGCAAGCCACTTTCGAACGACGCGTGGTTGCAGTGGATGCTTCCGACCGTGTTCGGCGATGGGGAGCACCAGGTCCGGGTTCGCGCAACCGACCGCACCGGCTTCACGCAGTCCGAGCCGGAGGTGCAGCCTGCCCCGGATGGGGCCGAAGGGTGGCACACCATCATGGTCACGGCCGAACCGGCGTAGACCCGTCCGGTGCCCGATCAGCGAACAGCTTCCTTGCGTGCGGATGGATGGGAGCGTCGCTGACGTAGGATGCTGCTCCGAACGAGGAGGCTTCAGGATGAAGCGTGTGGTGGTCACCGGCGGAAGTGGCAAAGCGGGTCGAGCTGTGGTCACCGATCTTGGAGAGCACGGGTACGACGTGACCTCGGTTGATGTGGCCGCGTCCCTGCATCCCGATGACCCGACCCTTGTCGCCGACCTCACCGATCTTGGGCAGACGATCGAGTCGCTGAGCGGCGCGGACGCCGTCGTACACCTTGCAGCGATCCCGGCTCCCCATGTGCTCCCCGAAGGGGAGACGTTCCGCATCAACATGATGTCGACGTACAACGTGTTCTCCGCCGCAGCCCAGTTGGGTCTGGAGCGCGTGGTCTGGGCATCCTCCGAGACGCTCATCGGCATTCCGTTTGAGCGCGAGCAACCCCGCTATGCACCGATCGACGAAGAGCATCCCAGGCTCCCCGAATTCCACTACGCGTGTCGAAGCTCGCAGGAGAGGTCATCGCCGAGCAGTTCAGCCGCTGGTCCGGCATCCCATTCGTAGCCCTCAGGATCTCGAACATCATGGAGGAGTGGGAATACGAATCCCGGTTCCCCGGATTCTGGGACGACCCGACGATTCGCGCATGGAATCTCTGGGGTTATGTCGACGCCCGAGACGTAGCTCAGGCCGCACGGCTCTCACTCACGGCCGATGTGGTCGGCGCGGAGCCGTTCATCGTGGCAGCATCCGACACGTGTATGGCCCGCAACAGCCTTGACCTGATGCGCGAGGTCTATCCCGAAGTGCCGATTCACGGGGCCGTGGAGGGTCACCAGACGCTGCTCTCGATCGACAAGGCCAGACACGCCCTCGGGTATCAGCCGCAGCACCGATGGCGGGACTATGTGGAGGATCCGACGAGCGGCCGCTAGGCGATTTCCAGTGGTTTCTCGAGCGTGTCTGCGATGCCGTTGTGCCCACGCCGCGATCTCATCCCAGTCGCGGAAGTCACCGTCGGGGGCTCGCACCGCCACCATGATCGCTCGCTCTCCGAAACTGAGGTCGCTCTTGTCGATCTTGCCGGCGAAGATCCGGTGTTCGATTGGAGCGACCAACTCGACGATGCTCGCCACGTCGACCGGGTCCTCATCGGGCTTCGGCGGATCACCAAGTGGGCCGCTCGAGAACGCCCATACCCGTGGAGCGGTGCCACTGGCGGCGATCCGGTCGGCAAGGTGTTTCGCATCCTTGAGCCAGTGGCCGGCATATACGCCGCTGCCAAGCACGATGGCGTCGTAGCCGGCATCCGGCTTGGCGTCATCCGGTTCGGCGACGGTGACGTCGAACCCTCGCTGGCGAAGCATCTCACCGATGTGGTCGCCGATTTCTGCGGTGGCGCCGTGTTTCGAGCCTGCTGATACCAGAACGCGCATATCACCCTCTCGATCGCTCACAACACCGAGCGTACGTCGCACACCCGGGGCCGTCCAGTCGAGCGTCGGGGAGGAGGAGCATGCGATACAGTGGGGGCATGGATTCCGTCATACCGATCGAGTGGGTCGAGAACCCGCGAGCAAGGGCCATCGCCGATAGTGAGGCCGTCGAGGAGCTATTCCCGAGGGAAGTCTTCGAGCAGACCCGCAGCTTCCACCGGCAGATACCGGGGTATCAGATCAGCCCGCTGCGAAACCTGTCGAACCTCGCCTCCATGGTTGGCGTCGGCGGCATCTGGGTGAAGGACGAATCTCAGCGGCTGAGTCTGAACTCGTTCAAGGTGCTCGGCGGATCGTTCGCGATCTACAGCTTCATCAAATCCGTGCTCGGCCTCGAGGGCAAGTCCCTCTCTTTCGGCGAGCTGATCTCGGACGAGACGCGAGCGAAGCTGGGGGACCTCACGTTTGCCACCGCCACGGACGGCAACCACGGCCGCGGCGTCGCATGGGCTGCAGACAAGCTGAATTGCCGGGCCGTGATCTACGTACACAAGGACACGTCGCAGGCGCGTATCGATGCCATCGCCGGTTATGGAGCCGATGTTCGCGTCGTCGATGGAACGTATGACGATGCGGTGCGGCTCGCCAGCGTGGAGGCCGAGAAGAACGGGTGGCAGGTCATCTCGGACACATCGTGGGAGGGATACGAGGACATCCCGAAATGGGTCATGCAGGGCTACACGACGATGCTCTCGGAAGCGCAAGAGCAGATTGCCGGGCAGGGCCTCGTGAAACCGACCCACGTGTTCGTCCAGGGCGGTGTTGGGGCATTGGCGGCTGCCACTGTTGGCTTCTACTCATCCCGGTTCGGCTCGGATCGCCCGACGACGGTGGTCGTGGAGCCGGCCACGGCCGAGTGCCTCCTCGAGTCGGCCCGCATCGGGGATGGTTCTCCGCATTCGGTTGACGGCGACCTGCAGACAATCATGGCCGGTCTCGCGTGCGGCGAGCCGAGCCCGATCGCATGGCGTGTGCTCTGGGACAGCGTTGATGCCTTTCTTGCGTGCCCCGACTACGTGGCGGCGAAGGGGATGCGCGTGTACGCCACACCTCTCTCGGAGGACCCGTTCGTGGTATCGGGGGAGTCGGGGGCAGTCACGTTGGGTGCCCTGATGTTCGTGACCGAGTATCCGGAGTTCGCCGCATTGAAGGACTACCTAGAGCTTGGACCGGACTCCCAGGTCCTCCTCATCAACTCCGAGGGCAACACTGATCCGGACGAGTTCCGCCGGGTCGTCTGGGAGGGGGCAAACTCGATTCCGGCTGAGTATCGGTGGAATGCGGCAGGGTCGGCGCTCACCTAGTAGTTGACGAAGCGACCGATCAGCTTCACGATCTCGACAATCGTCGCAATCGCGAGGGCAACGATGACGCCCACCATCAGTACTCGTATGAGCTTCTCCCAATCGAAGTCGTAGGCCGAGAAGTCGAACGGGAAGACCCGGTACGTGAGGGCAAGTACGGCCATGATGAGCACGTTCAGTGTGATCCGGCCTGCCGAACGAAACCAAGCCGCGTCGTAGAGGATCCATACGCCATTGACGGCGATACTCGCGAAAAGGAGCGCGTTGATGATTGGCAGCAACTGCTCGAAATCGTTCGTGAGGAACGGGATCTGATCCCCTTCGGGCAGGTTGTTGACGAGGAAAAGGATCCCCGACGCTCAACCCGATCGCCAGTGCGTAGCCGAGTCGCCTCACTCCGGCCGGCACAACCTCGGTTTGCCCTGGATGCGGTGTTGTCATCTCGTGGCCCCTGTAGCGAACGGCGCAATCCGTGCCGTATCTAGATTTCGGCGCCATCAACCCGGCACCTGAAGCGAGACTTTCGCGGGACCGGGCTGAGTGCATGGGACTGCGCTCATTGGCCGTCCGGGCGTCGGCCACATCGAGTGGGACCAGAAACCACTGAATTGGCGTCATCGCCGTGCCGACCATAGAGGGACAAGACAAACGGGGAGCCGTCGAGGGCACGAACAGGGGTCACGAACATGAAGCCTTCTCCAAACCGTGGGTATCACGCATTGTGGCGGACTAGTCACTTTGTGTGGCAATTGGTGCGATCGGCCTATTCGCAGCGATGTGATGTATGAGATATGGTCATGGTGAGTTCGGAGGTACGAATGAGTACAACAATCCGTCGCTTGTGGGTCAATCTCATGGACTGCCGCGGCGCGGGCATGGTCGAGTATGCGCTTCTCGTCGCATTCATCGGCGATTGCCCTGGTTGTTGCCGTCGCCGCCCTCGGTACCGGCCTCTTGGGTAGTTTCAGCAGTAGCGCCGAGGCGGTGGACGACATCATCACCCTGACGCCGCGCTCGCCCAGCAGCCGATTCGCAGGACAGCAGGATTCCTCGTTGTGGTTCGTCGTGTCCGGGGCGTCCACGTGGAGCCCGATCGGGCACGACACCCCCGTCGGCTGCATTCCGCAGTATCCCTCCGCTGCGATTGGATGGGTAGGCGGTGCAACCGCACCGAAGTAGAAGTCCTTCGGGATCGATGCCGCCTCGAGCCAAGTTGCGCGCCAGATACTGCTGGTGATACTCCTCGGCATAGAAGAAGTCCTCCGCCGGTCGGATCTCGGTCGTGATCTCGCCGAAACCGGCTGCTGCCAGATCCGCGCCGTACCGGTCCCGCGAAACGAGCGCCTCCGTCTGTTGTGCAGGTGTCGTCGTGTAGATCGCAGACCGGTACTGCGATCCGCGATCTGGGCCCTGACGCATGCCCTGGGTGGGATCGTGAGCCTCCCAGAATCGCTTCAACAGCGACCCGAACGACACGACCTTCGGGTCGTACACCACCAGCACGGCTTCGGTGTGGCCGGTTCGACCGGAACAGACATCCTCGTACGAGGGATTCCTTGTCGTTCCGCCGGCATACCCAACGGCTGTCGCAACAACGCCGTCGGTGAGCCAGAACTCACGCTCTGCCCCCCAGAAACAGCCCATTCCGAACAAGACGGTCTCCAGGCCCTCCGGAAACGGCGGTGTGATTGCGGCGCCGGTGACGAAGTGTCTTCCGCTGATCTCGATCGGTGTTTCTCGATCGGGGAGAGTGCGGTCGGTTCGGGCCTGATAGGTATCGCGTGATTTCCACATGGTCCGGTCAACGCTACCGATGCCGGATTCGTTCCGCATGGCCTGAGTCTGCAGGCGGAATGCTAGCTCTAGACGACCGAAGTGCGTACAATTGCAAGCATGGTGCCATCGACCAAGATCAAGAGCTTCCGCAGGGCTACCCGGAACACCTCGGGGGGCCGCATGAGCTGCGCGACGGGCAGACCGTCTGGATTCGCCCGATCCTGCCATCCGACGCTGCGGAGATCGCCGAGGCAATCGAAGGCGCCGATCGTGAAACCCTGCTGCATCGCTTCTTCACCGCAGCTCCGAGTATCACAAACCAGCAGATCCACTATCTCGCGGAGGTTGACTACCAGCGCAGGCTTGCGTTGATTGCCCGTGACGACGAGGGTCGCGGTGTCGCAGTTCCGCGATACGAATGCCATCCGCAGAGCAGTGTTGCGGAGGTTGCTGTTGCTGTGGATCCCGGGTGGCGCGGGCAGGGTCTCGCGACGGAGTTGCTTCGTTTGCTCGAGGATCCGGCGCGAGAGAACGGCTTTGAGGCCCTCGATGCTGTGTATCTCCCCGACAACCACGCGGTTGCCCGGTGTTTCAGAACCTGAACTACAGCCCGGCCCGGATCGAGGATGGGATCTCAACCGTCTCGAAGGTATTGGTCTGACGAACACCCGAGGACGATTCCTGCGATCTCGAAACACGGTACGCTGCGGTCATCGGCACGTCCGGGCTCGACCGATCCCGGCACACGTGACTATCGCCGGTGGAAGGATGCCGCATGGAGCCCGTGAGGAGTCTGCACGACCTCCTCGATCTGCAGGATGTCGATTCCCAGATCGACCGCCTCATCGATCAGCGACAGAACCTCTCGGAACTCAGCCAGTACCGCGCTTCACACGAGGAAACGGTCAGGATCACAGCTGAACGCGACACCACCTCTGAGCGTCTACGGGAGACCGAGTTGGCGATCGACAAGACCAGCGGCGAACTCGAGATCACACAACAAAAGGCCGGCGCCGAAGAGATGCGCCTCTATGCCGGCGGGTTGACTGCCCGCGATGCCGACTACTTGCGTCGGGAGGTCGAACTCCTCAAAGGCAAGATCGGGTCCATGGAGGAAGAGATCCTCGAACTCATGGAGGCTCGCGAGGAGATCGAAGGTGATCTCACCCGATTGACCGCCAACCTGGAAGCTGAGAACGCCCGCAAGGCAGAGCTCGAAGGTCGTATCCGAGAATCCTGGAGGGTGATCGACGCGGAACTGGCGGTGAAGGAACGGCGGAAGACCGAGATCGTCCCGCTCGTCGATGAGGATCTCATCGACCTGTACGAGAACCTGCGCCAATCACTCGACGGTCGCGCCGTCGGAGCGCTCACCGGCGGCGTGTGTGGCGCCTGCAATCTGATGCTCTCGTCGGCTGAGGAGAATGACGTGAAGCGTCAAGATCCGCCGCGTTGCATCCACTGCCGGGCGATCCTCGTTCCCTAGTCACCGATGCTGTTCTGGCACGTCGGTGCGACCATCGCCTTCACCCGGTACGCATTCCGCGATGAAGCGATGGATCTACGTTTCCTCGCCCTCGGCGCGGTTCTTCCGGATCTCATCGATAGCCCGATCGGGTTGGTCTTCTGGTCGCAGTTTCAGACCGTCCGGCTCGCGGCACATTCGCTCATGTTCGCCGCATTGCTGCTCGTCGTCGTGATGGCCGGCACCCGTCGCGGGCGCCCGAGGAAACGTTGGATGCCGCTGGCGGTTGGTGTGCTGCTCCACCTCGTTCTCGACGGGATGTGGAGACTCCCTTCAACGTTGTGGTGGCCGTTCCTTGGCTGGGAGTTCGATGCGACTTCGTTCGCCTCGGTTGGCGACTATCTCGCGTGGCTCCTCACGGATCTTCGAACGTGGGGATTGGAGGCTGTGGGTCTGGCGTATCTCGCCGCATTGGCATATCGATCGGATCTCAGCGACCCCGACGCGCGACGCTTCCTGATCACGACGGGTCGGGTTCAGGCTCCGATTGGTCGTTGAGCCGCCACGCCCGCCATGCCATCCGCGCGGCCAGCAGGATCAGGAACACCCCGAACATCCGTCGAAGCAGATCGGCATCGAGTTGCAGCGCGACTTGGGCGCCGACTACCGCTCCGGCAATACCCGCGAGGCCGATGGGGATTGAGAGGTGCCAGCGAACGTTGCCCATCCTGGCGTGGGCGACTGTGGCGACGATGGCGGTCGGGAAGATGACGGCCAGCGACGTGCCCTGAGCGATGTGCTGTTCGAACCCGAAGAGCACAACAAGGCTCGGCACGAAGATGACGCCGCCACCCAGTCCGAGCGCAGCTGCCGTCGCTCCGGCGAACAGGCCGAGTGTGATGAGCGCAGCGACCTCGAGCATGATCAGAGCACCATCCTGACGCCGGCGATCGCAAGCACGACGGCGAAGGTGATGGCGAGTGCTCGTTCGTTGATCCGCTCCGCCACCAATGCGCCGCCCCAGGCGCCGGCGACCGAACCGATCAGGATGAGCCCCGCAGCGCGCCAATCGACGTTGCCGCTGATACCGAAAGCAAGCATGGCGGCCGCGGACGACATGACGATGGTTGCCGTTGAGGTGCCGGAGGCCTGTCGTTGCGTGAGCGCCAGCCACAGGACAAGTCCCGGGACAACGATGACTCCACCGCCGACCCCGAACAGCCCAGCGACGGCGCCCGCAACCGCGCCGAGAGAGATTGCTTTGATGAGAGCTGGGTTCACAGTGAGGAAAGGTACACGTTCTTGGCCGCGGCACCTAGAAGGTCCACCTCGTTAGCCTCCACGGTCGATGAAGCGGATCCTGTCACTCGTGATCATGTCGGCCATCGCCGTAGCCGGATGCGGCGCGTCCGGCGACGACCCGGAGAGCTCTCCGGCGGCCGTTGTCGCCGGCTGGGCAGAGGCAGTCGAAGTGAGAGACTTCGCCGCTGCGACCGATGCCGTCTTCGAGCCGTCGCTCGTGGTCATCCTTGCTGCCGAGAACAACCTCCCGGCCATCGATACCGCGGCGATGCTCAACGAAGGCATCACGCCGGCTGCCGCCGCTGCCTATTGGTCATCATTCAGGGACGGTTTTGACGCCTTCGCCGGTCGTCCGATTTCGACACTCAACGTCGGAGCGGCTTCCGAGATCGAAGCCGGCGGCGAACTGTGGGCCAAGGTCCCCGTGAGCGTGCAGGAGACCGCGTCCGCCCCGGCGTTCACACGCGATGAGGACGGCTGGAAGGTCGATATGGTGGCAACGCTTACCCCAGGCTTTGTGGAGCCGCTGCTCAACTATCTGCAGTCGCTGCCCGACGATGAGGATGGAGCAACGGTTCGCGACGCCTATGCGACGGTTGTTGTCCCCGCGATGTGGGTCGCGATCGAAGCCGGGGGACACGACGACGAGTTCGCTCGCCGAGCGCTCGTGCTTGTCGAAGCTTCGGGTGGTTAGTGAGCGAGAGAGCGGAGTTCGGGGAGAACCGACGCACCGAGCATCGCGATCGTTGCTTCCTGGTCCAAGGACGTCGTTTGGATGGTCACTATGTCGGCGCCGATCTCGGTAACCAGCGGCCGATACACGTCGACATAGTCTGCGGGCTCTGAGACGACGCTGTATGCAGCCAGCACCTCGTCGCGGTCGAGTTCGTCGGCTCGTCGACGCAAGTCCGCGGGGTCAACGGCTTCGAGGCGGCCGGGCGCTCGGAGGCCTCGCCACGCACCCAACGCCTGCCACGCCTCGTCCGCGGAATCTGCCCGAACCGTCCAGCGGCTCGCCGCAATCGTCGGGTGGGCCCGACCGGCCTCGGTCGCTGCCGCGGATGCCGGGTCGATGACCCGTTCTTTGGTCGTGAGAGGATCTCGGACAGACGTGATGATCCCATCGGCCATCGTGGCAGCGAGTGCCGCAGACTTGGGGCCACCAGCGGCCATCCAGATCGGCACCTCCGAGATCGGAGGACTGTAGAGCTTCGCTCGATCGGTGTGATACCAGTCACCGTCAAACGTGAGCTTCTCTCCGTCGAGGAGGCGGCGCATGATCTCAAGAGCCTCTCGCATTCGCGCGGCACGTTCCGCGTACTTCGGAAACGGGTAACCGAGTGGGCCTTCGTTCAGGTTCTCGCCGGTTCCGACCCCAAGCTTGAATCGCCCCCCTGACAGTCGGTCGATGGTCGCGGCGGCTTGTGCGACGACCGCCGGGTGATACCGAAACAGGGGAGTGGTGACCGCCGTGACCATCTCAACCCGCTGTGTTGCGACCGCGATTGCTCCCAGCGTCGAGAAGGCGTAGCCGGATGCCGATACATCATCGACCCACGGGTGGAAGTGTTCGGACACCATCACGGCATCGAAGCCCGCTTGCTCGGCAAGGACGGCATGCCGGACGAGGTCCTCCGGCTGGAATTGCTCGTGTCCGCAGAAATAGGCAAATCGTGTCATCGTTCCTCCCCTTCGCGTTCGATCCTAGGGACATCGTGCGTCGAGTCGTGCTGTGGGAACATCCTGGGGCAAGGGCGGTTGCTCACGAAATCGGGTGCCGGTCTGTGTACCCTCGCTCCCGCTCAGGGAATCGAACCACCAGGTTCCGAAAGAGGGAGGGTCATGTCCACCAACAAACTCGCGGCTGAAGTCCTCGGCACGTACGTGCTCGTACTAGGAGGTACTGCCTCAATCGTGTCGGCGGCGGCGGGTGCCGCACCGACGAACATCGTGATCGTCGCCTTTGCGTTCGGATTGGCACTGATGGCCGCCCTGTACGCGTTCGGTGAGGTTTCCGGTGGGCACTACAACCCGGCAGTGAGCCTCGCCATGACGCTCGACGGCCGGATGGATCCCTTGTCGATGGCCGGGTATTGGGTCGCGCAGATCGTTGGAGCAACGCTCGCGTCGCTGACGCTGCTGGTGGTAACGAGCACCGAGACCGTTGCAGGCACGATGACCACGTTCGGTGAAGGCATCGAGGCCTGGGAAGCGTTCCTCATGGAGATGGTCTTCACGGCGATCTTCCTCGCCGTGATTCTGAAGGTCACGAAGAGCGCCAACTCGATGAAGACCGCGTTTCTCGGGATCGGTCTCACCCTCACGATGATTCACCTCGTGCTGATCCCGCTAACAGGGACCTCGGTGAATCCGGCCCGCTCGTTGGGCCCGGGAATCGTCGGAGGAGTCTGGACCGATCAGTGGGTGTACTGGATCGCCCCGCTGGTTGGCGCAGCGCTCGGGTGGGGCATCTACAAGCTGGTGACGTCGGGCGACGCCGAGTAGACAAAGGCACGTTCATGTGCGAAGAGGGGTCGTCCTACGGCGGCCCCTCTTTGGCGTTCCACTTCGGAGCGGACGGATAGGCGCCGAGCGCCACGACACCTGCGGTGAAGAGGGCAACAACCCACCACCGGATCAGACCTTCTTCCGGCACGAAGCCGAGAACGACCCCGACTGAGATCGCAACGATTGATGCAACAACGCCGAACGCGACAAGGGGGGCGGGAGGTGGAGGGGTCGTTCTCACCCGCGGTTCGAAGCGCCCGAAGATTGCGACCACGCCCACGAGGGCAACGATCAGCATCCCGAGCCAGACGGGTCGCGTCAGCCACCAGGCCGTTGTGAGCGGCTCGATCGAGAACCCGAAACCGACCCCGTACCCGACCAGAACGATGATGGCGAGAGTGGGAAGGTGCCAGACGTAGACGGTCATCATCACGGAGTGGAAACCAACAACGAATGTCCACGGTCGCTCACGGTGCATCCATCGGCGCGCTGCGGGTTCGCCGAGCCGGACGACGGCGTACTGCAGAAGTGACAGAACCACAAGCGCGGCAGTCGGGGGAAGTGTGTTGTTCTCCGTTGCACCCGGCACTCCGACCATCGAGATCGGGTAGGGACCTGCGAGTGTCAGAACGAGTAGGGCGCCGAGCAGGATCGGGATGCCGGCCACGAGGGGAGCGGTCCCAGGGCGGTGGTCTTCCGTCGCCCATCGATAACCGAGCTGGTGGGCGGTGAGCCAGACGAAACCGAAATTGAGCCATCCGATCCAGTCGAGTCCTGTCGTGTATCGAATCCAATCGGTACCAAAGGCGAGGGCGAGACCAAGCACGACCGACCACCAACCGAGCCGGGACCAGAGCCAAACGGTGGCGGGCACGGCGAGGATCACGAGGAGATAGACCGCGAGGAACCACAGTGGGGTGACGACCGCGAAACTCCCAGCGCGGATGAGGGAATGGTCGACGCCGAGGAGGCCCGCTCCGATTGAGATTAGCGACCACACGGCGAGGAACGGGACGATCGGGGTCATGAGGCGTCGGAACCGCGCCGTGATCCACGCACCGATCGAACGTTGGTCCCTCAGGGCCGAGTGGTATGAGAGCCAGTTTGCGTAGCCCCCGACGATGAAGAACACCGGTATCACCTGGATGAACCACGTCAACCAGTGAGTCCATTCTGCGAGTTCGAGGATGTTGGTGAATCGGAGGGCGCCATCCGGTTCGACGTAGACGGCTGAAGCGAGCCAATGGCCGAGGACCACGATGATGAGCGCGGCCGCCCGGTAGAAGTCGATCGCCCGATTTCGGGTCGGTGGGGTCTGCGCCGCGAGATCGCTGATACGAGACATCAGTTGGAGCCTACGGTCTGGGAGGTCACAGAGCGATGAGCGTCCAGCTTCCGGCTGTGAGCTGCGACCAGGACGGGTTCCCTCCGTCGCCGATGGAGGAGTCCCAGTGAAGGCGTGTCCACGCGAAAGCGCCCCCAGGTGGGGGCGCTTCGAAAGGTGCGAGCTCGCGTGTAAGCCGGATCCTGTCGTGGACGGCCATCTATCTGGGACCAACATTGCTGCCGGCCTCGCGCGGTCTACCCGGGACGTAGCGGGCGGGCCACCCTATCCCTGCTCGACCTTGCTCCGGATGGGGTTTGCCAAGCCGTCCCGGTCTCCCGGAACGCTGGTGGTCTCTTACACCACCGTTTCACCCTTACCTGTTCACCGCTCGATTCCTCGAGCCGCCGCGGAACCAGAGGTTCCGCGAACCTGTCGTCCGTATGACGACAGGCGCCATCGGCGGTCTGCTCTCTGCTGCACTTTCCGTCGGGTCGCCCCGCCTGGGTGTTACCCAGCATCCTGCCCTGCGGAGTCCGGACTTTCCTCGACCCGAAGGCCGCGGCCGTCTCGCGAACTCGCACCAAGAACGCTAGCGGGAGCAACCTCGTTCCCGCACATGAAGCGCCCGCAGACGATCCGGGGGCGCTTCATGTGCGGACTACGGACTACGTCTCAGATGAACATCGTCTGGGCGCCGTCGATGATCTCCATGAAGTCACCGACGTTGAGCACACCGTCGAGGCCGTCGAGCATGTCGTCCTCGGTGAGGCCGAACATGTCCACCGACATCTTGCAGGCCCAGAGATGGCAGCCCATGTCCTGCAGATGAGCCAGGAACGTTGGGACGTCCGGGATATCGAGTTCTTCCATCTGCTTCTTCATCTGCTTGGTGGCCATCGTGGTCATCCCCGGGAATGGGGCGAGGGCCGCGGGCATATGCGTTGCAGGGTTTCCGACGGGGGAGAACTTGAGGTTCCCCATCGTTTTCTTGTTGATCATGTCCATGCCCCAGAACGTGAAGAAGATATGCGTCTCGATACCTTGCTCAAGCGCTCCGCTGGCCATGATCAGGCCCGGGTAGGCCATGTCGAGAGAACCCTTCGAGCACACGAATGAGATCTTCCGTTCCTCGTCGTCGTCTCCGAAATCGGGCACGATTGGTGCGTCGGTCATGTCGATCCTCTCTAGATGCAGCCCGCGGGCTTCGGAAGGCCGGAGACGTAGGACATCTTCCTGGCCGGCTTCTTGGGGAAGAGTTGAAAGAGTGACTTCGTCGGAATACCGCCGACGGCCGTGACTCGCCGGAGGGTCGCCGTCTCGCCCTGCTCCTGGTAGTCCGAGCGCAGGAACGAGATGACCTGCCAATGGTCGTCGTTCAGCTCTTCGATCCCGATGTTGGAGGCGAGCTCCTTCGCCAGGTCTTCGTTCCACTCGTCATACTCCGTGAGGAAGCCCTCCTCGTCGACGTGGACCTCCTGGCCGCCGATGGTCGTTACCGGCATCACGCACCTCCTTCAGGTGACTTGGTTGTCTGTTGGGCCTTGATGGTGGCCGCTGCCGTCTCGGTTTCCGAGGCGGAAACGACCTTGAACGTGTTAAGCGCCCGTGCGAGCCCGCGCCGCACTTCGGGGTCTCGCATCTGACCGGCGAGGGAGATCAACCCGGGTGGTTCGGCTGGTTCGAGCTCGGCGGCCGCCTGCTGACGCTGCAGGGCATCGAGCATTCGCTGCGCAACGGCGAGCATCTCGGGCTGGGTCAGGTCTTTGACGATATCAAGCATCTGGACGATGTTGTCGCCGAGTGCCTCGACGTCCTCACTCGAGTACGTCGTAACGATCCGATCGACGATGCCGAGCGTGGCATTCGCGAACTCGAAGTAGCCGGCCTGCTCGAAGTCCTCGAGGGTCGTGAGAATCTTCGTCACGGCCTCGCTCGTGAGCGGGCCGACGTCGTCGAGAAGATCCACGAGGCTCTCGAACCGAGCCATGCCGTCCTCGATATTCTTCGTGTTGCGCAAGATGCGCCTCATGAGGCGCAGCATGTCCTCGGGCTGGACCCACTCCTGGATGGCTTCGAGTTCGTTGCTGGCGAGCGTCATCGCCTCACCCGCGATGGGAGCGAGATCGGAGCGCAGCTCGTCCCACTGCTGCCTGCGCAGGCGCTGCTCCCGAAGCTCCCCGACGAGCAGGTCCATTTGGACGGACATCACGTCGATCTTTCGCTCGAGTTCGGCGATCCGGTCGGTGGAGATGGTCGTCATCGAACCCCCTCATCGATCTTGCCGGCCATGAGCATCTCGTGGGGGAGTGGCAGCTCCTTCCCGCGAAGGAGCATGTTCCAGTATGTCCACTTGAAGATCATCTTGCCCCAGTGGTTCATCTCGGTCTCACGCAGCAACGTGAAGGGGCCAATGCCGGGAAGTGGATACTTGCCCGGAAGCGGCTCGGTGGTGTAGTTGAAGTCGATCAGGAGACCCTTGCCGTGGCCGGACTCGATGAAGCAGTTGGCGTGGCCATCGAACTCGAGGAGCATCGGGAGACCTTCGATATGTCGCAGGAAGTTCTCGGTAAACACCTCAACGGCGAAGTGGGCGACCGAACCGGCCTTCGATGTTGGCAAGTCGGCGGCATCTCCGAGAGCGAAGACGTTGTTGTATTCCTTCGACAGGAAGTTGCCGCTGTCGACCGGGACGAAGTTCCCCTCATTGCCGAGACCCGAGCGAGCGACAACGTCCGCACCCATGTTCAACGGGATCGTGACCAGCAGGTCGTAGTCGATCTCCCGCTCATCGTACGACACGAGCTTCTTCTCGTCGGAGTCGACGCGCTCGAGGTAGAAGTCTGCCTCGAGATTGACGTTCTTGTCTTCGAGCAGATTGCCGAGGTGTTTCGCGGCGATCGGCTTCGTGAACGCGGCGTCGAGGGGGGTCACGTAGGTGAGGTCGACCTTATCTCGGATCCCCTTGTCCTGGAAGTAGGAATCGGCGAGGAAGATGAATTCCAGTGGAGCGACCGGGCACTTGATCGGCATCTCGACAATGTTGAGGACGAGCTTGCCGCCCTCCCAGAAACGCAGAGCGTCGGCAAGGGCTTTGGCACCCGCAAGCGTATAGAAGTCGTGGATCGTCTTGCCGTATTCGGGACCCT
>CAWEEG010000049.1:0-91283 GCA_963808015.1 uncultured Actinomycetota bacterium | reverse complement strand
AGTGAGCTCTCGAGCAAGGCCGATGCCCACGGCACCCACGGCCACTGCTGCCGCGATGCCGACTATGAGTGGCCTGACGCTGTCCCAGCGGTCATGTCATCGATGCCGAGGACCAAGGGTCGATGCCGAGAACGTACGGATCGACGACCGCATCGTTTGGCCGGACCGACACGACGGCGCGGTACTCCGAGCCGAGGGGCGGTCGAGAGTCCGCTTCTCCCTTGTTCGGCCACATTGCCATCGCCCGCTCCGACATCGCGGTGATCGACAACGATGGGTTCACTCCCAGATTGGCGCCAACCGCGGCTCCGTCGACGACGTGCAGCCCGGGGTGCCCGAACACGCGGTGGTAGGCGTCGATCACTCCGGATGATGGATCCGGCCCAATCGCTGCCCCACCGAGGATGTGCGCGGTGGTCGGTCGGTTGAGGAGGACCTCGTTGATGGAGCTCATCGCGTCTCCTCCATGGCCTCTGCTGCGATGCGGGCGGCCTCGTTCGCTATGGGGATGTAGGTCGGATTTGGCTCTCCGTGGCCCTGTCGCGACACAATGCGTGTGCCGAAGACGCCACGTTTCCGAATCAATCGCAGCGAGTTGTCGTAGCTCTGCATGACAAGAAGGATGACCGAGCGCTCGGCCCAGCGGTGCAGCGACATCGAACGGATCCAACGAATTGGGTGAGTGACGATGTTGGCGAGATATCGCAGTGGACGGGGGAGGCCCGGCCCCCCGTCGGTGAGGATGGTTGCCAGCAGTCCCATCGCTGAGCTCCCTTTCGGGTAGCGCACCGGCTCGATGTGCGTGTGAGGTTCGGGATGAATCGACGACGTGATCGCCACACCCTTCGAGTAGTCGACATCGGTGGAACGAGCCGTAGCTCCGAGGAGGACCTCCGAGTTGGTCCTGACGAGCTGCCCCGCTTGCTCGGAGATTCCTGTGAGGCGCCCCGTGTCCATGAGCTTCAGGAGCAGCCTCGTGGTTCCGAGGGCTCCTGCCGAGAAGATGACCTGGTCGGCGAAGAACGTCCGCCGGTTGCGGCCCGATCACGGTCCCGGTTGCTGCGTCGTGAGCCTCCAGCCACCGTCGCTCATGGGTTCGAGATCAATGACTTCGGTATCGGCATGAACGGCCGCACCCGCTCGCTCGGCGAGGTAGAGGTAGTTCTTGTCGAGCGTGTTCTTCGCGTTGTTGTTGCAGCCGACCATGCAGGCGCCGACCAGCGTGCACCCGGCACGGCGTGGGCCTGCCCCTCCGAAGTACGGGTCGTCGGCCTCGACTCCCGGTTCTCCGAGGTACACCGCAACCGGCGTCGGCCGGAACGTGCCCTCCACGCCGAGTTGCTGTGCGATGGTGCGCATCACGTCGTCCGCCGGCGTATCCGCGCTGGCCTCGACTACGCCGAGCATCCGTTTCGCCGTGGCGTAGAACGGAGCGAGTTCGCGTTTCCAGTCGGTGATGTCCCCCCATTGCGGGTCGGTGTAGAACGCATCGTGCGGTTCGTAGTGGGTATTGGCATAGACGAGCGACCCGCCGCCCACGCCCGCCCCCGAGAGGACGAGCACGTTTGCGAGGAGGTCGATTCGCTGGATGCCGTACAACCCCAAACGGGGACCCCAGAGGAAACGCTTCAAATCCCAATTGGTCGTAGCGAAGTCACCGGTGCGATATCGACGGCCCGCCTCGAGTACGCCGACGCGATAACCCTTCTCCGTCAGCCGAAGTGCAGAGACACTTCCTCCGAAACCAGACCCGATGACGACGACGTCGTAGGAATCGTGCACGGGCGGACAGTAGTGGGATGCTCGGTCGCTGGTCGTGAGCTGAGAGGCGAGACACGAGACACGAGACACGAGATCCGAGACTTGCGGCTCGAATCGAAGCCGTGTCTTTGCCTCCACGGCCGAAGGTGGGGGAGGGCGGGAGGGGGTCGCGGAACTGTTTGACCCCCTCCGTCAGCGGCTCAGCCGCTGCCACCTCCCCCTGAGGGTGAGGAATCCGACTGGGGGTGGGGCGTTCGGTTCGGGTCTCGAGTCTCGGGTCTTGTGTCTCAGTGTCTGGGCTGTTCGCTTGCGACCATGCCTTTGGCTCGTGCTTGTTCGAGCCAGGGTGGGCCGTGGATCGGGGGTTGGAGGAGGCGTCTTCGTTGGGGTGGCGAACTGGGGTCGATTTGGAAGCCTTGGCCGTGGATCACGATTTGGTGGTGGAACCAGCACACGGTGGTCAGGTTCTCGGGGTCGGTACGGCCGCCGTCGATCCAGCGTGTGATGTGATGCACCTGCAACCGGTACCTGCTGGTACAGCCTGCAATGGTGCATGCCGCACCATCACGATCCATGACGAACCTACGCAGCTGCGGTGAGATGGCCCTGGTGCGGCGTCCCATCCGTAGTGGTGTGCCGTGTTTGGTTCGTGCAGTGACCTCCACAACACCGTCACAGAGGATCGCTTCGATCGCTGCTTCACCAACCCGAGGCCCGCCTGCAACCGTCACACCAGCCTCACCATCCGATCCTGCCGCTTCGTTCGCGTCGACAAACACGGTCAACAGCGGTGTCGGGTCTTCGATCGTGGCACCGTCGCCGCCGTAGAGGGCGTCGAGGCTGATGGCCCACAGGGCGTCCGCGTTCCTCGCTGCCCGTGACACGTGCCCGGGTGCGTTCGGGAGGGTGTCTGCTTTGGCTTCGAGGGCGTTGAT
Source organism: uncultured Actinomycetota bacterium (assembly GCA_963808015.1). Lineage (GTDB taxonomy): Bacteria > Actinomycetota > Acidimicrobiia > Spongiisociales > UBA5794 > JAHEEL01. The sequence continues at coordinate 88,587 of CAWEEG010000049.1, read as the reverse complement.
GACGATGCGGCCTGCAAAGCCGGGGAGGCGGCCGTTGAGGCGCCATGCCGATTCGTCGAGGTTGGGTTCTACGGTCATGTACCGGTCCTGGTACGCCATCTGTTCGTCAACCCTGGTCATACGCCGCCGTCGAGCTGCCCGGTTCCGTATCCCCGCGATGTCGAACCCCGCCATCTCATCCAACAAGCCGGCAGTGTCGTCGCGGTTGGCGAATCGGCCGATGGCTACGGCCCGGTCGAACCCGATCACACCGGTTTCGACCGCTTCTTCAACATCGGGGAGTTCTTGGAGGTGTTTGGCGGTGGCTACGAGGTCTCGGGCGGTTTCGGGGGCGACGTCGAGGCGGCCCCGTACCCATTCACCCAACGACCCGCACCCCGCCGCCAACGGCAACTGACGCCGATCAACCTCACGCAACAACGTCATCTGTCGGGCACGTGCTCTTGCGATCACAGACTCGTCATGAAGCAGCTGTTGCTCAATCGACTCGTTGGTGGCGGTCTCGATATCCATACGACCAACGTATCGCACAGGTGTGACAGAAACCGGTGATCGGCGACAAGAAACCTCAGAAATCTTCGGACCCGTAGATTGGCGGTTCGCTAGAACTCTGCGGCGCCCCAGACGGGGATCTGGGCTCCGTCGATAACTGCGGAGCGGTGGCCGGTGAGGAAGTCGATGACGTTGGCGATCTCATCGGGCTTCGGCCAGTCCACGTAGTCGGCGTAGGGGAGTGCAGCCCTTGTACGTTCGGTGTCGATGACCGATGGCATGAGCACGTTGCATGTGATGTTCGTGTCCGAGAGTTCTCGGGCAACCGACTTCGCAAGAGCAACGACACCCGCCTTGGCGACGTTGTAGGCGGCCTGTCCCGCCGGGGCGTCGATGGCCTGCCGGCTACCGAGCATGATGATCCGACCCCATTCCTCGTCCCGCATGTGGGGGATCGCGGCACGAACCGTGTTGAACGTCGATCGGAGGTTCAGATCGATCATTCGGTCGAATCGAACGTTGTCGGTCTCGTGGACGTCACGGCCGCCGGCCCAGCCACCGACCAGACAAACCAGAACATTGAGCCCGCCAAAGGTGTCGACGGTCTCTTGGACGAATCGGTCCATCGCAGTTGGATCCACGGCGTCGACGCGTCGAAGGAGGAGTTGATCCTCGTCGAGATCGAATGTGCCCTCAAACCCGGCGGCCTGCTCGGGAATGATGTATGTGACTCCGAGCTTGAAGTTCCGTTGCATCAACAGGGGGACAAGCGCTCGACCGACCGAGCCGGTGCCCCCAGTGATGATGGCGATATTCGATCCGGTCATGAGCCCACACTAGCCATTCGCCTGCGTACGAGGGTGCCTCCTGGCGTCGCGGACAATCGTGCTGCTACGATGCACGGAGCGGTACCCGCAGCTATCCAAGGAGTCAGCCGTGGCAGAGATCAAGCTTGAGGATATTGGGAAGATCTATCCGGATGGGACTCGCGCGGTTGGTGACGTCACACTGACCATCAACGATGGCGAGTTCTTGGTTCTGGTTGGCCCGTCGGGCTGTGGCAAGTCGACGGTATTGCGGATGATCGTGGGTCTCGAGGAGATCTCCGAGGGCAAGATGTACATCGGCGACACGCTGGTGAACGACGTTGCGCCCAAGGACCGGGATATCGCGATGGTGTTCCAGAACTACGCCCTGTATCCCCATATGACGGTGTACGACAATATGGCGTTCGGGTTGAAGCTGCGCAAGACGCCCAAGGATGAGATCAAGCGTCGGGTCGATGACGCTGCTGAGGTGCTCGAGATCACCGAGTTCTTGGATCGCAAGCCGAAGGCCTTGTCGGGCGGTCAGCGCCAGCGGGTGGCGATGGGTCGCGCGATTGTGCGTGAGCCCAAAGCGTTCTTGATGGATGAGCCGCTGTCGAACTTGGATGCGAAGCTGCGTGTTGCGATGCGTACCGAGCTGGGTCGCCTGCATCTGCGGCTGGGTACCACGACGGTGTATGTGACCCATGATCAGGTCGAAGCTATGACGTTGGGTCACCGGGTTGCTGTGCTTCAGGCGATTTCTCCGAGGCGCCCGTACAACTTGGCGCAGGTCGCTCCTCCTACGGAGTTGTTCAACAATCCGGCGAACCTGTTTGTGGCTGGGTTCATTGGCAGCCCGGCGATGAACATGGTCTACGGCGAGTTGGAGCTGGAGTCTGAGGGTCGCGTGTATTTGAAGTTCGCCGACAAGCGGGTCTATGTCGAGGCCGAGGCGATGCATTCCCATCCCGGGATCGAGGACTACTACGGGAAGAAGATCGTCGTCGGGATCCGCCCCGGCCTGTTTGAGGATGCCCGAGCTGCCGAACACCCCGTTCGCGAGCGCACGATCAAGGTCAAGACGGATGTGAACGAGCTTCTCGGTTCTGAGTCGTATGTGCATTTCGGGTTGGATGAGGCACCGGTGATCACTCCTGATATTGAGGAGTTGCTGGCCGATACGGGGACGGATGCTGAGACGTTGGGTCACGAGACGCGGTTCACCGCTCGGGTGGCTCCGGATGTCCCGGTGCCGGACGGCTCTGAGATCGATCTCGTGATCGACACGTCGAAGCTGCATTTCTTCGACCTCGACTCGTCAGACAAGATCGGCTACACGCCCTACGCATAGAGCCGGTCAGGCGGAGCGTTCGACGACGTCGATACCAACGGGTTTCAACTCGTCGATCAACAACGCGCTGTCCCCGATGCTCGCCATCGAGCGGATCCCGCGCAGGGAGATCTCTCCGCGGGCAACGAGGTCGATGAGTGCCGTCGCAGGGAACGCCGTGGTTCGTGCGAGGGCCGAGAATCGTCCGTCGTGGACATCCTCAATCTCGAGCACCCGCCTTGCTTGGTCCGTCTCGATCCACACCCGCGCAAGCACCAGGTCGGGTTCACCTCGTGGAAGTGTTTGATCCAGCGCGTCGAGCAGCACGGTCCGAGGAGATGGTTCACCGGACTCGTCGAACAGGCCCATCTCGCGAATCGCAGCGAATATCCGGCCGTGACCGGGGAAGCGGAGGGTCTTGTATTCGAGAGCATCAACCGTGCCCTCCCGATCGCGACACATGGTTGACGTGCCACCTGCCGTTGAGAAAGCTTCGAGAGGTCCCCACCCGTCCCACTCCACGGTTTCGAAGCGGGTGAGGGGCTCGACGGTGGTGTAGCGGCCGCCTTCGATGATCTCACACGGCTCGGCGTACTCATTGATGAGACCGGCCGGGCTGAATGCCAGCTGGTATCCGAGTGCGCCGACGGGTTTCTGCGGGAGTGCTCCCACGCGCATCTGGACGGATTGGGCCGCGCCGGGGGTCGTTTCGATGAGGAGACCGGCCAGCACGTTCGCCAAGCCGGGAGCGAGGCCACAATCGGGGATGATCAGAACGTCGGCAGCAACGGCATCGTCGCTGAGGCTTTGCTGGGCTGCGACAACCGTCGGGTTGCCCCCGAAGTCGACGTAGTGCGCCCCGGCCCGAATCGCTGATCCGGCGACTGCAACACCGAAGCGGTATGGGACGGCAGATACCACGGCATCGAACCCGTCCAGCAAGGAGTCGAGTGCAGAATGATTATCCACGTCGAGGTGGGCCGGGGTCGCTCCATGGGAGGCGGCCACCGCCGCTGCAGTATCCCAGTCTGCGTCGGCCACGGTCACGGTGTGACCGCGTCGAATGAGATCCCAGACCGCAGCCGACCCGACGATTCCCGCCCCCAGCACCACCGTGTTCGTTGTCACCGTGCTCTCTCTTTCGTCATGGCGTGATTCGTTTGAAGATCTCCGCTCGATCGAGGTCGAACGCCCCACCTCCCAGACGGAGGCCCTCATCGATCTGGCGGACGAAACGCTCCCGGGCGGCGCCCGATGCCGCCGCGTTGCCCATTGTTGTTTCGGACTGCGATGTGTGGCATAACAATGCCTCGACCTTGGCGTTGAATGCCCGATCATCCACCGGCTCGGCGTGATCGGGATCATCGGCAGACCAGAGCAGAACCGCCGACGGTCGATGAGCATCCAACCCCTGATCCGGATAGAACCGCGGCTCTCGCGCTGCGACCACAGCGTCGATGACGAGCATGCCGGTTGTCCGATGGTCGGGATGGAGTTGGTAGCGCTGCCACGGGTCATGGGTGAGTACGACGTCGGGGCGGTGCTTGCGGATCAGAGAAGCGATCGCCTTGCGAAGTGTTGGCATGTGGCGCAACTCACCGTCGGATTGACCGAGCCACGCGACACTTTGCGCTCCGAGGACGGCTGCAGCAGACACCTGCTCTCGTCGTCGCCGTGCGACGAGGTCGCTGTCGTCCGATCCTTGGATCCCACGACCCCTTCGCCCCGTCGGTCGCGATCACGATTGTCGCCACTGCCCCGCTTGCCGTCCATCTGAACAGCGTTGCTCCGGCTCCGAACTCAGCGTCGTCGGGGTGTGCCCCGACCGTCATCACCGACGCCGGAGTGGAGAGCGGACCCGATGTGTCCAGAACCTGGTGGTGGAGTTCGGGTGACATTGAGCCAGATCCTACCGGCGGCGCCCTGGCTCGATCAGCAGTCGCAGCGGTCGGGATCGTTCGCCCCTCAAGGCATGTGGCCGAGGCGGTCGAGTGCAGTCAGATCCCACGGGCGATCGAGGTCGAGGGCGAGACCACGACGTACGAGGATGATCGCCTGTCCGCGAGCAGCTGAGAGGTGACGGCGGAAACTCCCAGGACCGTAGCTGAACGACTGCGGACCCCCGTTTCCGCCGATCAGCGACGTGCCGCCATCTCGCGACGGAGCGATCACGGTGGTGCGGGCCGCGAACTGTGCCGCTACCGCTACGTCTTCGGATGTCAGAGCGGGGAGGTCTGCGTGGACGACCATCCATGGTCCCCGGGCGGCGGAGATTCCGGCGAGCGCCGCCGCGTCGAGCCCGCCGGCCGACGGCTCCGGCACAATCTCTTCCACGTGTGCGGCGCTCCACGCAGTAACGGCAGAATCGCTCGAGACAACCAACACGCGGAGACCTGCTCGGTGGATCACGCCGACGGTGTGCTCGGCGAGTCGAAGCATCAAGCCGATTCTGGCCTCGTCGTCGAGACCGCTGGAGAGACGCGTGAGCCCATCGAACGATCGAATGGGCACGACAACCGAGACAGTCACCGAGCGACCGGCAACCGGCGCATCGGATGGTCTGCGGCGGCATCTGTTCTGACCATGGTGTGGCAGGAGCCTACAAGCCCTGAGCTATGCCTCCGAGCAAGGTGTTCGCGGATCCGGGCCAAGGACGGACTCGCACATTCCTGAGGATGGCTCCCGAGGGCGAGTGATCCATCTGGACGACCGATGATCGGTACAGTGACGCCATGAGACGCAAGACCAAGATCGTCGCAACGCTCGGCCCCGCGGTCGATTCACTCGCCGACGTACGCGCCATGATCGAGGCCGGCTTGAATGTCGCACGGTTCAACTTCTCGCACGGCACCAACGAGGAACACCTCCATCGCCACGAATGGGTTCGTGAAGCGTCGGCCGAGTTGGGCATCCCCGTCGCGACGATGCAGGACATCCAGGGGCCCAAGATCCGAGTTGGTGTGTTCCCCGGCGGGGCGGTGGTGCTCGAACCCGGGTCCGAAGTCACGCTCGCTCCCGGTGAGGGGGAAGGAAGTGCTTCCCGGGTATACGTCGCCTATCTGGAGTACGTCGATCTTCGGCCGGGGTCGCCGATCCTCCTGTCGGACGGTCTGATCAGTCTCGAAGTGCTCTCGTCGACGGGCACGGAAGCCCGTGCTCGGGTGATCTGCGGCGGCATTCTCCGAGACCACAAGGGGGCGGCCTTTCCAGGATGCGACACACGGGTCCCGGTGATCACCGAGAAGGACGTGGCAGATCTCGCCTTCGGTCGCGAGGTTGGCTTCGACCTCGTCGCAGCTTCGTTCATTTCTTCCGGTGCCGACATCCGGGAGATCCGGAAACACATCGGGTACACGCCCATCATTGCGAAGATCGAGTCGACGGTCGGCTACCGGAACCTCGACGACATCCTGACCGAGGCAGAAGGAGCGATGGTCGCCCGCGGCGATCTCGGTGTCGAACTCAATCTCGAAAGTGTCCCTCGCGCCCAGACCGAGATCCTCGCGAAGACCAACGCCGCAGGGAAGATCACAATCACGGCCACCGAGATGCTGGAGTCGATGATCGCGAACCCGCGTCCCACCAGGGCCGAGGTGACGGATGTCTACCGTTCTGTGCTCGACGGCACCGATGCGGTCATGCTGTCGGCGGAGTCGGCGATTGGAGCCCATCCGGTGGAAGCCGTCCAGGCCATGGATGTGATCAGCCGGGAGGCGGAACGGAGCCCCGAATTCGTGACGGCGCCTCATACGTCGATCCTGCAGGACCAATCCCCGTACGCGTCGGTGGTCGCTCAGGCGGCCGTCGACACCGCCAATCGGCTTGACATCGAGACGATCGTTGCGTTCACGGAGAGCGGTACGACGGCGCGTCTGCTCTCAAAGCACCGTCCGCGTGCCGACGTATACGCGTTCACACCACACGAGTCCACTTACCGGCTCATGACGCTGTTCGGCTGTATCACGCCGCTCAAGTCTCCACCCCACGAGTCGACCGACGAGATGCTGACCTTTGCCGAGGAGTACATGCTCGATCATGGAATCGTGGAGAAGGGGGACACGACCGTGATGGTCGCCGGGATTCCCCCGAACCTTCGGGCATCAACCAATTTGATGAAAGTGCACCGGGTGGGTGACATGACCGGTGGGGCGCCGCTCCACTAGGAGCTCCTATCCTGCCAGCCTCTACGGCCGTTCTACACTCGGGCCCCCGATCCGAGGAGCACACGTTGGGCCAGCCCATCGAAGAACTCGACCGAGAGCGCGTCGGCGACGTTGCGATCTTCACCCTCGACCGGAACCTGACCAGCATGGCCACGCGTTCCTTCGATGAGGCACCGGCGGATCCAGGGGCGGATGACTTCACCGCGTCATTGGCCGGCCGAATCTTCTCCGCGGATTCGGGCGTCACCCGCGTCTATGCAGCCTCGAACGCCGTTCAGGTGACGCGAACCGGAGGTTGGGACGATGCCGCCGAGGCGGCCGTCGGCACCGTGATTGCCGACCTGTACCGCTTCTACGGCTGAAGTCGGCTCAGCCGCCCGTGTCGGGTGGTGCCGTGGTTGTGGTTGTGGTCGTGGAATCCGGCGGTGTGGTGGTTGTCGTTGTTGGTGCCGCGACGTAGACGCCGACCCTGAGCGTGACCGTGGAACCGGGGTACACCCATTCCCCGCCACCCGGGTCCATTCCGAGGACCACGCCGTTCTGTCCCTCGTTGTCCACCGTCTCATCGACCTTGATGATCATGTACCCGGCGGCAGCCAGCTGTTCGAATGCCGCGTCATACGACGTGCCGACGTACGAGGGGAGCTTCACCGGACAGTTGATCGGTTCGCCGGTCTCCATGCAGGCGTGCACCGCGATCTTCTCGTCCTGCGTGCGGTAGCGCCACGTCCATGTCTGCTCTCGCTCGACCGTACCGTCGGGATGCTTGATGATCCGAGTGACCTTCGTCGTGAATCCATCCTTGCCGGTCTGAACCCGCTTCTCTTCGCCCGGGTTGATGGTGAGCTCCGGGTCCTCGTTCTCGACGTAGACCGTTTCGTACTCTTCCTCATTGGTGTGCTCGCCCCACTCTGCGGAGCACTCCTTGCCGCCGTTGTTGCCATAGAACAGCACGGTGATCACTGAACTCGTATAGGCGGTGCGAATGATGACCGGTGCATCGGAGTTGTTCCTGAACTTCACGTCAGGAGCCGGGAACCCCATGGTTGCTTCGATGACCTCGGGATACTTCGAGAAGTACAAAGAATGCGGTTGGTGCTCGACATCCTCGTAGCAGCCGTAGAACACCGCGTTGTAGAGCGTGGTCGCGAACTGGGAGACGCCACCGCCGACGTTGGCGGCATGGCCCTCACAGACGACCTCACCGCCGATGATGGCGCAGTCTTCGAGATACCCTTTGGCCTCGGTGCGTTGGCCGACCACATCGTTGATGGAGAAGATCTCGCCGGGTAACACGACGCTCTCGTCGACGGCGTCGGCCATGAGGTGGATGTTGGTGACGCGATTGTCGCCCGGCGTGTTCGTGGAGAACTTCGAGACGAGGCCGAGCGGGCCGTAGGCCTCGGCTTCTTCGGTGGTGAGGCTCGGCTTGTCGCCCTGGAGAACGGGGAACGGCCCGGTGCCGCTTCCCCCGGCAGCTTCGAGCAGCTCTGCTGTGACACCAGGGACATCCATCAGTGTGCCGTAGCGCGATTCGCTGATCGTGACGTTCCCACTCGAGACCGACGCCGTAAAGGTGGCGTCCACCGGGGGGAGCTCGATTTCACTCCGCCTGGCCTCCATGAGGTCCCTGATAACAGCCTCATCGAGGAGGATGTCGACGTTGACCGGATTGGCACTGATCTCGGTGTACACCGCACGGGCGATCTCGTCTTTGCTGAACGTCATCGAGAAATCGATGTCATCGTTCGTGAGGGTGACGTCCGACGCAATGATTCGGCGGACCTGCGCAGCGGCCGCGTCGACGTCTGAGTCGGTCACCACAGGCTGATGGTCCGTGACCGGCAGGCGCGCATCTCGGTCGTCGAGCGTTGATAGGGTCTCGACCACGATCTCAGTGCTGGGCTCAACTTCGAGCTTCTCGCCGGCCTGCGGGTACTCAACAACAACTTCGCCGTCGACCACCGACACAGCCCCTTCGTATGCGGGATTCGCGATCGCCGCGTCCTCCCAGATCTCGAGCTGGTCGTTGATCGCAGCGCGATCCATCGTGACCGGCAAAGCGATATCGACCGTCTCGTTGAAACCACCGAGCCACGCGAAGAACCGGCTGATCGAACCACCCTCGGTCCGCTGGTTCATCGCCTCCGTGATAGCGGCCTCTTCGTCGATCTGGACCCCAACCGATGCGGGGTCGAGTTGGAAGGAGTGGTCGTTCACATCGAAGACGGCCGGTGCTGTCTGAAGCTGGCGCTCGTATGCCTGGATCGTCAGCATCGCATCGTCGTAACTGAGCCCGCTGATGTCGATTCCTTCGACAGAGACGTTGCGGGGGACTTCGCCGTCCGCGATCGAACGATCGACCCAGAAGACGCCTGCCGGCAGGAGAAAGAGGGCGATTGGGAGGAGGGCGAAGATTACAACTCGCGGCTTCACGATGCGTTTCGGTGGGGGATCATGTGCTGCTTGGGAGGGTACCTTGGAGCGCCGATAAGCGGCTCAAGAGTCGCCTTCCGGAGGTGGCGTGTAGACACCGACGGTGATCGTGATCGTGGTCCCCGGACTCTGACGGCCGCCCGGCGAACTCGAGATGACAACTCCATTCTGAGCGACATCAGTGACATCGGCGTACGTCACGCTGACATCGAATCCTGCGCCGCTGAGTGTTGCGGTGGCTTCGGCCTCGGTGAGGCCGTCCACGCCCGGCACGCCGACGGGGCAAGCGACGCCGCTGCCCGGGATATCACACGGATGTCGTTCGATCTTGCGGAACGAACCCCGGTAGCGATGGGTGTACGGTTCCCGGATCACCGTGCCGTCCGGCATCGTCATGATTCGTGTCACGGTGACGGTCCATCCCTGCGAGCCCTTCGAGACGATGTTCTCAGTGCCGGGGGCGAGCGATGGGTTCGATTCGTACACGAGCTTGGGATCGGTGTAGTTCGAGCGTTCCGATCGTTCGGCTTCACAGTGCCGACCGCCGTTGTTGCCGTAGAACTTGACGGTGATCGTGCTGTTGCCATCGTATGTGTTGCGAATGATGACCGGCGCGTCGGTGTCGTTGCGGAACCGAACGTCCGGTTGCAGGTACCCCAGCGTCGCCTCGCGGCCCTCGGGGTAGCGAGAGATGTAGATGCTGTGCGGGGTGTGCTCGAGATCCTCGTAGCAGCCGAAGAAGATCGCGTTGTAGATCGTCGTACCGTATTGACTGACGCCACCGCCGACATTGGCAGGTTCGTCGCAGCAGGTGACTTCGCCATTGATGATTGCGCCGTCCCGCAGGTAGCCCTTCGCCTCGGTGCGCTGACCCACGACCTCGTTGATGGAGAACTCCTCGCCCGGCCACACGACGTATCCGTCGATGGTGTCGGCCATGAGGTGGATGTTGTGGACTCGTTCGACGCCAGGTGTTTTCGTGGTGAATTCGGAAACAAGTCCGAGTGGGCCGAATCCTTCAGCGTCTGCGGTGCTGAATTCGGGTTCTGCGCCTTCAGCGAAGATGAGGTCTCCGGTTGCTTCACCCGAGGTCGCGGCCTTGAGGAGTTCGACGGTGGCAGCCTCGGGATCGAGCGTTGTCCCGTTCTTCGACGGGATGATGGTGACCTCGTCGGTCTCGATGTCGACATCGAAATCAGCGTTGACCGGAGGCAGCTCGAGTGTGGCGCGATGTGGTTCGAGGATCTCGGCGACCCGGTTGACGTCGAGGGAGATCTCGACGCGGGCCGGCGAATCCTCCACGACCTCCACGACCGTAGCGCTGCTGACCTCATCCGGGGTCACGGTGAGGACAACGTTTCGTTCCTCGTTGTACAACAGGATCGGGCGCGAAACCATACGGCGGAGTGTGGCCACGGCGTCGTCGATGTCCGCAGCGGTGAGTTCCGGAACGGAGTCGGTGAGGGGAAGTTCGGTCACCTGGCGTTCCGGCACCGTCAGGACCGTATCGACGAGGGCGACGGCTACAGGCCGATCGATGCGCTGGCCAATCCGGGGGTACTCGAAGTCGATCTCGTCTCCGACAATGGCAACTGAACCCTCGTACGCCGGGTTCTCGATCGCATCTTGTTCCCAGTCCCGCAGGTGGGCGTCGATCGCTTCGTCGTCAACCGTCACGGCGAGGTCCACATCGACCTGTTCGGTGAAACCTCGAATCCACGGAACAAAGCCGCTGATCACCCCTCCACTGCGCTGGTTCATTGCGACGTCGACCGCCTCGTCGACGTTCGCGGCCAGGCCGACGCTCATCGGGTCGAGTTCGTAGGTCGATCCGCTGACCACAAACGTTGCCTTCTCGTTCTTCAGATTGGATTCGTACTCCCGAACCACAACGACGGCGTCGTCCCGCGACAATCCGCCTACGTCGAGGCCCACCACGCTCACATTGCGCGGGATCTCCCCGTTGTTCGCAGCGCGGTCGGCGAGGTAAACCGCAATCGGGAGCAGCAGGATCAGCGCGGGTACCGCAATCGAGGCGGCGATACGAATACTGCGAGCGTTCATGAGATCCTTGGAGGCGGGGAGATCGCGGCGATTATAGGAACGCTCTCCAATAACGGAGTGTATCTGGTCGGGCTAGAACCTTTGTCCTGCAAGCGTTTCCAACGTAGGATCATCACCGGTGATTCAGTTTCCCGAAACCGCACCCGGAGAGCCGCTCCCGGTGTCGGCAACACTCTTCGTGACCTACGGCGCGTGCCCGCAGCAGGCGCTCGGTCGCCTGCGTGGTGCCTACCCGGAGGACTCCGTAGCTTCGTTCAGGGGATCCCTGGCACATCGTATCTTCGCCCGGCATCTCGTGTCCGGCCCAATACCCGATGAAGATCTTCCGCAGGTCTGCCGAGAAGAGATCGGGGCGCCGGACGGCCACCTCAACATGAAACTCGGACCGCTCGAACTCAACCGCCCGTCGCGCCTCGCCCCGGTGCTCGCCGAAGTGGGGGATCTGTATGCCCGGTTCAAACGATTCCCCGCCGATGGATTCCGGTCCGCGGAGGTGAACCTCGAGGCCGACGTCGGTGGTGGTGTCACGCTGCGGGGTCGTGTTGACGCGATCTTCGAGAAGGATCCTGGTGAAGTGAGCATCATCGACTGGAAGACCGGCTCGTGGCTCGAGGACACCGAACCCCAACTCTCGTTCTACTCACTCGTGTGGGCTCTCGAACACGGTGATCTGCCGGCCCGCGCCGAAGCCGTCTCCGTACGGACCGGCGAGCGAACCGGAATCACGCCGACGGTTGACCAGGCCGCGCAGACAGCCCGCGAAGTTGCAGCAATGGTCGACACCCTGCGGGCGGCGTTCCTCACCGGCGACGATCTCGAACGACGCGCCGGCCCCCACTGCCGCTGGTGCCCCCTCCTGGACGAATGCGCCGAAGGGTCTACCGCGATCGAGATCCTCAGAGCTTGAAGGAGATCCGAGATCCGAGATCCGAGGATTGATAGCGCCTTGCTCGTGTCTGTCTCGTGTCTCGTGTCTCTGTCTCGTGTCTCGTGTCTCGTGTCTCGTGTCTCGTGTCTTGCACCCCTGTCCTTGAATCGCGGGGTCTCACAGCGACGTGCGGTCTGTTTTACTCTTCTGATGTCCCGAACCATTGTTGCCCTTCATGCCCATCCCGATGACGAATCGAGCAAGGGCGCCGGAACCATCGCTCACTACAGCGATATGGGGGTCAGATGTGTGCTGGTGACGGCAACGGGTGGTGAGGCTGGGGACATTCTCAATTCCGCAGCCGACACTCCGGAGATTCGTGCCAATCTCACGGCCGTGCGTCGTGCTGAACTCCACGACGCAGCCGCCATCATCGGCTACGACGACGTCGTGATGCTCGGCTACCGCGACTCCGGCATGCCCGGCAGTGATGAGAACGGCCACCCGGAGGCTTTCGTCAACGCCTCATTCGACGAGATTCTCGGCCGATTGGTCGCGATCGTGCGGAGTGAGCAACCCGAAGTGATCCTCGGCTACGACGACCACGAGTGGTATCCGCATCCCGATCACCTCCGTATCCACGATCTCTCGGGGGCGGTCTTCGTTGCAGCCGCTGATCCTGATCGGTTCCCAGATGCCGGGGAGCCCTGGGCGGCACAACGGCTCTACGCACCCGCCTTCTCGCTCAGGCGAATCCGATCGCTTGGGCAGGCGATGACGGACCGCGGACTTGATTCTCCTTTCGACCGGTGGATCGCCGGCGTTGACCCGGACGCATCCGACCCGCCCCTCACCCACGTCGATGTAGGCGCTCATCTGGAGCGAGCGCGGTCGGCGCTGCGGGCGCATCGCACGCAGATCGATCCGGATGGGCCCTGGTTCCAGATACCGCCCGACGTCATCCTCGAGGTGTATCCGCACGAGGATTTCGAACTCATGGCATCTCGTGATGACGCGTCTCCGGAAGGGACAGAACTCATCGCGTAGCCGGCAAACCAAGTGTTCTCGCCGGTTCGTGTTCTCGTTGTGTTTCAATACGGGGCCTATGGACCGTCAACGGGCCGAACAGCTTCACTCCCTCCTCTCCGAGATCGAGCCGGAATTGGCCGAGCCGGCACTCCAGCCGCTCGAACGCCTCCTCGGCCGCGAGAGCGCGGGAGACGCCTTGATCGTTGCGGTTGTCGGAACCTCCGGCGTAGGGAAGTCGGAGCTCATCAACCTCCTCGCCAGCGCCCGAGTTGTCACGGCCGGCCCGCTCCGCCCGACGACGACCGAGATCGCAGTGTGGGGAGACATTGCCGATTCCTATCTCCCCGGTCGCCGGGTTCCAGGACCGAATCGGCCGGATCGGGCTGTCCTAATCGACACCCCGCCTGCGGAGCACTACCCGGACACGATTGCGAGCCTTCTGCACCTTGTGGATGCCGTGCTGTTCGTGACCTCACCGGATCGCTACGCCGACGCGATCACAGCCACGTTGCTCGACACCGTCCGAGAGCGAGGGATCCCAATCCGTGTTGTTCTCTCGATGGTGGGCCCCTCACCACCGGACCCCAACCGCTTGATCCGTGATGCGAAGCACAAACTCGGAATCCAGGTCGATGCCGTTGTTGCTCGGGACATCGCACCGCTCCGTGCGGTGCTGACCGAGATGGTGATCGTACGCGACGCCATCGTTGCTCGGCGAGATCAAGCCGCAAGGGCCTTCGTCGTCGAGCGAGCCGAGGAGGTTGTTGCAGCACTCGATATTCGGGCCGAAGAGGCGCGCGTTCTCATCGATCGAGCCGACGCTGCGTTCTCCCGAGCCGGCATCGATCGGCTCGCGCTCGCAGCCGCCGCTGATCTCGAGTGGGACGATGCCGCTCTCGAAATCACAGGACTGGCGCGCGCCGCGACGGATCTGGCAATCGCGGCGTGGACCGCGGGAGTTGACCATGATGGAATCGCTCCACACAACGAGATCGATCCTGGACGGTGGCTTCCGGAGATCGACCCACATCCGATCGACGAATGGCACCAGGCCACCGTTGATGTGGGACGTCGTGCGACCAAACGCCGCCTACTGCATCCCCGTCGCTCACGCGGTGGTTCGCTGACCAGCTGTGGCGCTTGTCGATCGACTTCGGCCGACGTCCGACGAAGAAGGTGCGCAAGGCGTTGAAGGATCGGATCCCGGACCTCAGAATCGAGCGGAATGCCGCGTTCGTCGAGTCAATCAGGCTTGCCGGAGAGGCGAGGATCGATGCGTTCAAAGCTCGCCTTGATCCTCTCGGTGGGGTATCGCCTGAGTCGATTCGCGAGGCCGTGATGGCGCTCGCCGCTGGCGGCAAATGGGCGCCGATGCCGGTGGTAGACAACGATGACTGACCTCACCGAGGCTCTCGATCTGCTCGACCTGGCCATCGCCAGCTCCGATGGGCTGGCTTCGGAAATCGAGCCGGGAAACTGCAGCCGAGATCGCGGCAGCAGTTCGGCAACGCCAGGACTTCTTCTCCGAGTCGATCGTTGTCGCTATCGCCGGTGGCACCGGTTCGGGCAAGTCCAGTCTGCTCAATGCGATCGTGGGCCAGTACATCTCCGAGACGAGCGAGCTGCGTCCCCACACTAATGAGCCGCTTGCGTGGGTTCCGGCCGGCGATCATGCGATTGTTGCGATGGTTGCTTCGCTTGGCATCGAGAGTGTCGTTGTCCATGAAGGAGGTCCTGCTCTTGCGATCGTCGACCTCCCCGACCTTGACAGTGTTGACGATCGCCACCGGACCATCGTGGAATCGGTCCTCCCGGTTGTTGACGCGGTGGTGTGGATATTCGATCCTATCAAGTACCACGATCCGTCGATCCACGACGACTTTCTCGCCGATGTGATCGACTACGAGCCCGTCTTCACCTTTGTTCTGAACAAGATCGACCGTCTCGATGAGGCCGAGACCGAAGCGGTCGCTACGCATCTCGGCGTCATCCTCACCATGGACGGATTCACGGATCCAACCGTTCTCCCTATCGCTGCCAACCCGCCGGGCGAAGAACCCGTCGGGATAGACTCGCTCGTCGTGGTGCTGAACGAGACATTGCTGGAGAAGCGCGCCGACCGAGCGAAGGTCATCAAGGATGTGCACCAGGCCGGGAGGCGACTCGCAGCAGATACGAACGCATGGAGTGGGACACCGGAGGATGCGTACGATCGGATTCGTGACTCGCTCGATGATCGGGAGTCTCTCGGCATCGTGCTTGATGAGCTCGGAATCGGCGAGCCGCTGCGGGCCGACATCCTTGCGTCTGGCGGTGACACCACGCGGGTTGATCAGGCGCTGCTTCGCCGCTCCGAACTCGCGGCCATCGTTGCTGCCCTCGGTGTTGTCTGCGCCGATTTGACCCACGACGAACCGGATCCCGCGCAATGACGATCAGCAGCGAGGTATGGACCCAGATCTGGCAGACGGCGTTGGTCGTCGTCGTCGCAGTTGTTGTGTGGTTCCTGGCCCGTTGGCTCATCCATCGGTGGAGTGAGCGGCTCCAGCGCCGTCTTGTATCAACGGGAGAGTTGGACGACCGTGCCAGGGCCCAGCGGCTCAACACGATTGGGCGGACGCTCTCGCAGTGACGTTCATCGTTGTAGCGGCGGTTTCGATCGTCACCGTCCTCGGTGTGTGGGGCGTTCCACTTGGACCGCTCATCGCTTCCATGTCGGTTGTTGGGATAGCAATTGGCATCGGAGCACAAGACCTCGTCAAGGATGTGATCGCCGGAATGTTCGTTCTGGTTGAAGATCAGTACGCGCTTGGCGACGTTGTTCAGCTTGCAGGCGTGACGGGAACCGTGGAAGAGATCCGTCTCCGAACGACCGTGCTTCGAGACCTGGACGGAAGCATCCACCACGTGCCGAACGGTGAGGTCCGCGTGG
Organism: uncultured Actinomycetota bacterium; assembly: GCA_963808015.1. Classification (GTDB taxonomy): domain Bacteria; phylum Actinomycetota; class Acidimicrobiia; order Spongiisociales; family UBA5794; genus JAHEEL01. Next base: position 72,464 of record CAWEEG010000049.1, on the reverse strand, counting down.
CGACGAACCTCACGTATGAGTACAGCCGGGTGGTCGTTGATCTCTCCGTTGCCTACGAGGAATCGGTGGATCGGGCTTTGGAAGTCATCGGCGAGGTAGCTGCAGGGCTCGCTGCCGACCCGGAGTGGGCGCCCGCGGTGGTCGACGATCCGCAGGTGCTCGGTGTTGACGCCCTCGACGATTCCGGTGTTGTGATCCGCGTGTTGATCACGACGGATCCGGACATGAGATGGAACGTCAAGCGCGAGTTTCTCAGGAGGGCCAAAAATGGTCTCGACGATGCGGGAATCGAGATCCCGTATCCACACGTGACCATCACACGACGACCGGATTCCGCCTGATCCCTACTTGGCCGACTCGCTGCAACACTTCTCCGGATTGCGTACAACGAGCAAGGCATCGGTTGCCGGTGTGATCTCGATGAGCGATGCGATACCGAGGTGCTCCCCGTCGGCCTGGAACGGCGTTGCCGGCTCGGCTTCGATCGTCAGTCGACTGAAACAGGTGTACACGTTGGCGCCGAGGCGTTCTCCCAGCGGCCGGCGGAGCACAGCTTTGGCGAAGATCCCCGCCGCACGGTGCACCTCGAGGTCTTCCGCGACGACGGCAGCGAGACCATTGACGGGGTTCTGGGTGATGTGCAGCGGAACACGGCCGAAATACGTGTACGGGTGGTGGACCTGCGTGAGCGCTGCCACCCCGTTGAAACGGGCTCCGTCAACGTCGACGCGGAGGTTCGCCGGCCGGCCGCGCCAATCCCGGAGGAGTGCCGAGATCGCGGATTCTGCGTAGTGCACACCGCCGAACTGCAGCTTCGAGTGGGGACGCCGCTCGGCGCGTTCGACGACGTCGGCGTCGAAGCCGACGCCAACCGCAAACGTTGCGTAGTGCACGGAAGTCTCGTCCCCTGATGTCGATTCGACCCGCGCCAGGCGCGTCGGTACCGAAGGGAGGCTCGCGATCGCTGCAGCTGCCTTCACCGGCTTCCGGGGAAGACCGAATATCCGCGCGGCCACGTTGGTCGTGCCGACCGGGATGATCGCGAGGGCTGCGGTTGTGTCTGCGGCGCCGTTGGCCGCGTGGTGGACAACACCGTCCCCTCCCATTGCCGCCACGATCGCATACCCGTCCGATGTCGCTCGTGCTGCGTGGACCCGTGTCTCGTCCGGTCCCTGCGGCCACGCGGCATCGACATCGAAATCGGCAGAGAGAATGGACACCACATCGCGGTAGAGCGCACCGGTGAAGCCGGACGCTGATGGGTTCGCAAGCAGAAGGAGTCGGCGCATCGGAGTGAAGCGTACGGCCCACTTCGACCTGGCGACAGTCCTCGCTCTCGGTGTGGCGGCGGGCGTCGGATTCGCCGCAAGGCGCCGAAGCCGCGAGGTACGCTCGGTGATGTGAGGTACCGGAATCGCGAGGAAGCGGGGGAGCGTCTCGCCGACGCTCTCGAAGGTGTTGAGTTTGCGGATTGCGGAACGAAACCGCTCGTTCTTGGGGTACCTCGCGGAGGGGTCCCAGTCGCTGCGGCGATCGCCGACCGGATCGGCGGTGAGCTCGATGTGATCGTCGCTCACAAGCTCGGCGCTCCGGGCAACCCGGAATACGCGATCGGTGCAATCGCCGAAGATGGAACAACGGTCGTCGACGAGACGCTGGTTGAGCGCCTCGGGATCTCGCCCGACTACGTCGAGGCCGAGCAGCGACGGCAGCAGGAGGAGGTTGCTCGGCGGGCTGGCACCCTTCGCGGTGGCGGTCCTGTCTCGCTGTCCGGTCGTGTCTGCGTGGTTGTCGACGACGGCGTGGCGACCGGTTCAACGCTCGAATCGTCGTTGCGGTTGGTCGGACGAGCCGACCCGAAACAGGTGATTGCCGCTATCCCGGTGGGTCCGCCCGACACAATCCAGCGGCTGGCGGCAATCGTCGATGTGGTGGTGTGCCCGCTTCAACCAGCTGCCTTCTTCGCGGTGCGGGCGCGTGGTACGACGACTTCAGTCAGGTGTCCGAACGGACCGTGATCGAGCTGCTCAAGCGCCCCTAGGCGGTGGCGGCGGCGCGAGCGTCGGCGACCAGTGTCTCGATCGTTTCGCGCAAGTCGTCGGGTCGGAACGGCTTCGTCATGAATGCATCGGCGCCGTCGGCTGCGGCTCGATCGGCCATCTCTGGCTGGGCATGGGCCGTGAGAACCAGCACGCGGACTTCGGCGGTGCGGTCATCGGCCCGGAGGCGAGAGAGGACACCCCAACCGTCGAGGCCGGGGAGGCCGATGTCGAGAACGATGACGTCCGGCACGGTTTCCCAGGCTGCTTGGAGACCCACGAGTCCGTCCTCGGCCGACCGGATCTCGGCCCCGGTCGGGCGCAAGCAAACATCGATGAGTCGCCGCACACTGGCGGAGTCTTCGATCACGAGCACAGAAGGCCGCATGTGAACGTTCATCGGCACGTTCGGTGGACGCCTTGAACAATCGCTGGAGTCTGGCTGGCGCGCCATTTCGGCGTAGCATCCGTGATATCGCCGTGGTGAGGAGGCCACATGCTTCAGCCGTACCAGTCGTTGTCGTACTCCGACTTCTCCGATCCCGCACGGGCCTCCGACTATCGCAGAGCCCTCGAGCAGGTCGGAGCCCAACTGGGTATTCACGCACCCCTTGTTATTGGTGGGCAGTTCGTTGCAACCGACGCCGCGATCCGGAGCGTGGACCCGTCCCGGCCGCTTCGCCTCGTCGGAACCGCATCGTCTGCAACGGGCGAGCATACGGACCTGGCACTGGCCGCCGCGTGGGAGGCCTTCCCCGAATGGTCACGGACGCCGGCAAGAAGCGCGCTGCGGTGGTGCACCGCGTTGGAGATCTGATCGCCGACAGCATCTACGAGTTTGCCGCATGGCAGACCTACGAAGCAGGCAAGAACTGGGTTGAAGCCGAAGCCGACGTTGCCGAAGCGATCGACTTCTGTCGCTACTACGCGCACCAGGCCCTCGAAATGGACAAGCCGCTACCGGTGTACGACTATCCCGGGGAGTCCAACGACTCGTGGCTTCAGCCAATCGGAGCCGGAGTAGTCATTCCCCCCTGGAACTTCCCGCTGGCGATCCTCGTTGGTATGACCATGGGGCCGGTGGCCGCCGGGAACACCGTCGTTCTCAAGCCTGCCTCGACCACGCCGCTCGTCGGGTGGGGGTTCATGCGAATTCTGGAGGAGGCGGGCATGCCTCCTGGCGTTGTCAACTTCCTCCCTGGCCCCGGCGCCCGTGTGGGGGACCGCCTCGTCGACAATCCCACAACACGGTTCATCAACTTCACCGGTTCGAAGGAAGTTGGTCTCCGTATCGCGGAGCGCTCCGCACACGTGCACGGCGGCCAGAAGTGGATGAAGCGCGCCTACATGGAAATGGGCGGCAAGGATGCGTTGATTGTCGACGAGACCGCCGACCTCGGCGCCGCTGCTACCGACGCGGTGCGATCAGCGTTCGGCTTCCAGGGGCAGAAGTGCTCGGCATGTTCGCGGCTGATCGTCGTTGACGACGTACACGATGAGCTCGTGGCGCTGGTGGTTGAACGCACGGACGCACTCGACATCGGTCCACCATCCGAGAACCACGCCGTCGGTCCGGTGATCTCCGACGACCAGTTCGGGTCGATCCTCGAAGAAATCGGGAGCGGGAGACAGGATGGCACGCTCGTGACCGGTGGAAGCACGGTCTCGCGCGATGGCGGCTATTACATCCAGCCCACCGTCTTTGTCGACGTCCACCCGGACTCGCGTCTCGCTCAACACGAGATCTTTGGGCCGGTGCTCTCGGTCATCCGAGTGGCGGATTTCGAGGAAGCCCTCGATGTGGCGAACGGCACCGAGTTCGGGTTGACGGGCGGGTTGTACTCCGACGACGAATCACGAATCGAGCGGGCTCGTCGTGACTTCCACGTCGGCAACCTCTACATCAACCGGAAGATCACCGGGGCGCTCGTGGGGATACAGCCATTCGGTGGCTTCAACATGTCGGGGTCAAATGCGAAAGCCGGCGGCCCCGACTACCTGAGACTCTTCATGGAAATGAAGACCGTCGCTCGCCGTCACGGCGCATAGTCCGGTGTTGGCGGAGAGGCAGCAAGACTGAGACCGAGACTGAGACCCGAGACTGTCTCGTGTCTCGTGTCTTTTGTCTCGTGTCTACTCGATCTCGTACGTCTTTCGGTCCACGACGTTCCCGAGCTGGTCGCGGAGGATGATGGTGTTGTCGGAGATCGACCAGACGGGGGTCTCGGAGCACCAATACAGGGTGTCACCGCTGCTGTTCCCGCATCCCGTAACGACGAGAAGTGAGCCACCTGCGGGGACCGTTGTCCCTGCAGGGAAATCGACGAAACGCTCGCCGGTCTCATTTCTCACCAGCCAGCCGCTGATGTCGACAGCGGTGTAGGACTGGTTCACTATCTGAAACCATTCGTCGGTCAGGTTGACCTCGTCCGTTCCGGCGGGAGCGAGGCCGACCTCGCTGACTCGGAGTTGCGGGCGATCAGGCGAAACGCCGTCTGCAGAATGGCCGCACACAAACGTGCCCCAGAGACCGTTCCCTGAGGCGTATGCACGATCCCCCCGAGCCAGGAAGTCCTCCTGTTGGGCGTGGCCGCTGTGCACGGGAACGACGGCGCCCGCGGACACCAGTTCGGCATTCACCAGGACGGGGGGGAGCTCTCGACAATGACGTAGCGCAGCCAGCGACCGGAGCTATCAAACTCAGCGCCGTCCGAGGTGAGGGCGACCGTCTGGCCTGCAACGAGGGATGACAATGCCGTCCGCGATTCACCCCCGTAGCAATCCGCGGCCTCAGGAGCATCCACGCCGATAAGCCGGATCTCGACTCGTTGCCCATCCACAACGGCCTGGAGTGTGTCGCCGTCAATGACACCGTCCACGATGCCTCGTTCGACCTCCTCAGCGGGTGGAAGTGTCACCTCGGTCGTCGTCGGGGATGTCTCACCGGATGCATCGGTGGTCGATTCGTCAACCGAGTCGGTCGTCGGACTGGACGTGCATGCGCCGAGCACGATCGCGAGTGACAAGATGATGGCGGTGATGCGGCGCATGGTGATCGGTACGGTACCGGTCGCCTCCAGTTGCGCACGGCTTTCGGCGATGACGGCGGCGTTTGATTGCGTTCCGGTGACCTACTCTTCGGACATCGAGCGAGAGGAGTCGCCGTGCAGATCATTCCGGCCGAGGAACTGACGGGCCGGGTTGGTGAAGAGACCGGGATCTCCGATTGGCTGGAGATCGACCAGGAGCGCATCAATGTGTTCGCCGACGCCACGATGGACCACCAATTCATCCACGTCGATCCGGAGGCGGCGTCCCAGACACCGTTTGGCTCGACCATCGCCCACGGTTTTCTGACGCTCTCACTCACGATCCCGATGATGATGGAGACGATGGTCGCCCCGGATCGCATGGTGATGGTGATCAACTACGGAACCGACAAGCTGCGCTTCATCGAACCGGTCAGAGTTGACAGCCGGATCCGGGCGCGGACTCGCCTCGTCGATGTCACGGAGAAGGGGCCCGGGCGCTGGTTGCTCAAGAACGAGATCACCGTCGAAATCGAAGATGTGGATCGGCCGGCACTCATCGTCGAGGCGCTGACGCTGTTCGTCACCGCATGAGCACTGTTGTTCTCGTCCACGGCGCCGCCATGGACAGTTCGGTGTGGCGATACCAGGCGGACGCCCTCACACAGGCCGGGTTCACCTCGATTGCCGTCGACCTTCCCGGGCACGGCGGTTCTGAAGGTGAGCCTTCGTCTTCGGCCCGGGGGTACGCCGGGTGGCTCCTTGCGTATCTCTCGCACCTTGGTGAACCGGTCCATCTCGTTGGCCATTCGATGGGGGCGCTTGTTGCGCTCGAAACCGCTGCGGCGCGACCCGACCTCGTGCGATCGCTCACGCTCATCGGGGTGTCGGACTTGATGCCCGTCAACCCCGATCTTCTGGCCGGAGCAGCCGAGGGGGACCTGTCGATGTTCGCAACGATGGGGAAGTGGATGCACGCCAGGGAGCCGATTGGTGAACCGGAGTGGAACGTCGACGACACGGTTGCGGTCCTGCAGCGGGCCCGACCGGGTGTCGCATTCGCAGATCTCACCGCATGTGCCGGGTACCCCGGAGCGGCAGCCGTTGCCGCGACCATCTCGGTCCCGATCCTGCTGATCCTCGGCGAACAGGACCTGATGACGAAACCCTCCGCTGCCGAACCGATCGCAGCCGCCGCCGTGGATGCAACAACCGTGACCGTGATGGGCGCCGGCCACTTGCTACCGGTAGAACGCCCGGACGTGGTGAACGCCACTCTGATCGAGTTCCTGGAGAAACAAGTAGCAAGACCCGAGACTCGAGACCGTGAGACTTGAGACCTGAGACTTGAGACCCGAACCGATTCCTCCCCCTGAGGGGGAGGAATCGGAGGGACTTCTCTGCGGGATGGGGCGGCCTGGGAGGCCAAATCGCGAAGATGAGGTCCGCCGCGAGCTGCGAGTCTCATGTCTCACATCTCATGTCTCATGTCTGTCCCTTCCACGATCTCTGGGTGTGCGAAGACCGCAAACCCACCTCCGGTATGCCAGAAGATGACGTTGCGGTCGCGGCCGATCCGGCCCGACCGAATCTCCTCCCGGAGGCCGTAGAGGGCTTTGCCGGTGTAGGCGGGGTCGAAGAGCAGGCCGGTGAGCCGCGTCGCATGTGACTGCGCAGCACGTTCGTCGGGGGTGGAGAGGCCGTAGCCGAGACCGATGTAGTCGTCGACGATCCGCCATGGCACAGCGGAACGCACACGACCGAACCGAGCATCAGCGTCATCGAGGAGGAGACGGACCCGTTGCTCCACCACATCGGCCGGGTCGCCGACTGACGAACCCACGATCTCGAGGTTGAGACCGAATTCGTCCGCGCCCCGCACCATGCCCGCCGTTGTCCCGGCGCTCGATGCGGCGTGCCAGAGGACGGGATGTTCGATGCCGAGACTCTCAATCTGTGGCGCCATTTCCTCGATGGCTGCAACAAACCCGAGAGCGCCGAGAGCGTCGGAAGCTCCCTCGGGTATCACCCATGCTGCGCCGTGCGAGGCTGCGGCGTCGGCCATGATCGCGTCCCGCTCGTCCCATTGCGCTGGTGTGATGAACCGGCACTCCGCACCCGCGACGAGCTGCAGGAGGTGATTGCCGGTCGCCGTCTCCGGCGCGGTTCCGTCGGCGCTGCGGAGATAGAGGATTGTTGCCAGTCCGACTCGGGCGGCGGCGAGTGCCACGGCCCGGGCGTGGTTCGATTGGACGGCGCCGCAGGTGATGACGGTGTCGGCGCCCGCCTCGCGGGCGGCCGCAAGGTGGAACTCGAGTTTGCGGACCTTGTTGCCTGATAGGCCGAAGCCGGTGAGGTCGTCTCGCTTGACCCAGATCTTCGGCCCTCCGAACGCTGCCGTGAGCCGTGAGGCGGGTTCGAGCGGTGTGGGGAGGTTGGCGAGGGAGATTCGGGGGATGTTCATAGTCGGGACGCTATCACCCGAGATGAGACCGATGGCGCGGACACGTTCTTGTCCCAGCCGCCAACTGAGCCGGTCAGATGTGCAACACTCCGGGCATGGATTACGTGACCACCAACAACCACACGTTCTCGTATCGCTTGCAAGGCAGCGGCCCGGTTGCGTTGTTCGTCCACGGATTCCCGCTCGACTCAGCGATGTGGCTGGATCAGATTGCTGATCTCTCCGACATCCGGCGGTGTGTCGCCCCGGACCTTCGCGGGTTCGGCGGCTCGATCCCAACTACCGAGTCTGACCTTTCGATGGAGCGTCACGCCGACGACCTGCTTGCCATTCTCGATGCGCTTTGGATCGAAACCGTTGATCTCGTGGGATTCTCGATGGGTGGGTATATCGCACTCGCGTTCGCCGAGCGCCATCCGGGCCGCCTGCGGTCGTTGTCGATGGTCGACACAAAGTCGGCCCCCGACTCCGAAGCAGGGAAGGAAGGCCGCGACACTGCCGCTGCGCGTGTGACGGCGGACGGCCGATCCGCGCTTGCGAGTGACCTGATCGGTGTCCTGCTGGACGAATCCGCATCGCTGTGGACGCGGGCACGGTTCAGAACCATGGTCGAGGCAACTCCCACTGAGACGATCGTCGCTGCTCTCAAGGGGATGAGGGATCGGCCTGACCGAACCGCAGTGCTCGCAAAGCTTGCGGTTCCCGTTGCGGTGATCGTGGGAGAGAGCGACGCTCCAACACCAGTGTCAGAGGCCGATCAGATGGCGAGCACAGCAGGAGGGCGCCTCACCGTGATTCCAAACGCCGGACACATGGCGCCGATCGAGCAGCCGTCGATGGTGGCGGACGCCCTGCGATCCCTCTGGTCGGAGGAATCGTCCGGCTAGCCTCACCACGGGTCGAGAGGGAGGACCGCACGTGAGCGACGCCATCAGCGGCTACGGAGCCGTCGCCGATAAGGAGTACCGCACCAGAGTCCGGGCCTGGACCCTCTACGACTGGGCAAACTCGGCATTCGCGACGACGATTCTTGCCGCTGTCCTTCCCGTCTACTACAGCCAGGTCGCGGGGCGGACACTCGGTTCTGCCGCTCAGGCCACTGCCTATTGGACCGCGACGCTGTCGATCTCGCTGATCGTGGTGGCTATCCTCGCGCCGATCCTTGGGACGATCTCCGACTTGAGGAGGCGCAAGAAGAGCCTCCTCGCCGCGTCGGTTCTCGTCGGCGCAGTCGGCGTTTCGCTCCTCGTCTTCGTCGGCACCGGGGACTGGCTCATTGCGTCGCTTGCCTTCATCATCGCCCGGATCGGATTCGCGGCGGGGAACGTCTTCTACGACGCGTTGCTCCCGCACGTGGCCAGGGATGAGGACATCGATCGCGTGTCGACGATGGGCTACGCCGTCGGCTACCTCGGCGGAGGGCTACTTCTCGCGATCAACATCATCATGATCTTCACGTTGGGTGACTCTCTCGGCACCCGCCTGTCATTCCTCTCGGTCGGGATCTGGTGGATCGTCTTCTCCATCCCGATCCTGAGGCGAGTTCCGGAACCGCCAGCCGCCGTTGCGACAGAACCCGGCGGGTTGTTGTCGATCACCTTCAAGCGTCTCGGCGAGACCTTCACCCACCTCCGCAGCTACCGGGAACTGCTCAAGTACCTCATTGCATTCCTCATCTACAACGACGGGATCGGGACCATCATCGGCGTCGCCGTTATCTACGGCGCCGAACTCGGTTTCGGTTCGATCGAACTCATCGCGGCCATCCTCCTCGTCCAGTTCGTCGGTATTCCGTTCTCGATCGCCTTCGGGAGGATCCCATCGAAGGAGGAATCGAAACGGGCGTTCTACCTGGCATTCGTGGTTTGGAACCTGCTGATGCTGCCGCTGGTCGGGATCGGTGGCCGCTACGTACTCGACGATGACATGACCGGGACGCGTCCCCCGTCGTACGAAACCACGGCGACGGCGGTCGGGGAAGGCGACTATGCCGTCAACGACCCGAGCGTCGAACTCGTGGGGGTGTGGGCGAGCGGAGACGACTACGCGACAGCGAACGACGCTGGTGCGATCTACGCGCTCTCCTACAACGGTACGGAGGTCCGTGTTCGCTACAGCGAAGGGCCCGACCGTTCCGAATGGGCCGTGACGATCGATGGCGAGCCCGTCATCGAAGATGACGAGCCGCTGGTGATCGACGGATACAACGTCGCGGTCCACGACGGCGTTGATATCGACATATCTGCCGATGAGGCGGGTGAGCACCTTCTCGAGATCACCAATACGGAGCAGGCGGACGAAGCGTCCGTGGGCACCGTGATCGCAATCGGCGAGACCACCGTCCTGCCGCCGCCCCGCTCGAGTGACCTGCTCTCGATCCTCGGATTGCTGTTCATCGTCGAAGTGATCGGGCTCGCGCTTGCCGCCGTGCTTGGCCGGCCGTTGTTCACCGGTCTCGCCGACCAGATGACGACCAAACGAACGATCATGCTCGCGCTCACGGTGTACGCCGCCATCGCGGTCTGGGGTTTCGTGCTCGACAGCGTGATCGAGTTCTGGTTCCTCGCATTCATGGTTGCCGTCGTCCAAGGCGGTTCACAGGCTCTGAGTCGAAGTCTGTACGCGTCGATGTCGCCGAAGGCGCTCTCCGGTGAGTTCTTTGGATTCTTCTCGGTCATGTCGAAGTTCTCGGCAATCGTCGGCCCGCTGCTGTTCACCGCGGCGGTGGCCGTGTTCGGCTCCTCCCGGCCTGCCGTGCTCGGACTGATCGTGTTCTTCGTCCTCGGCATCTACCTGCTGACGCGTGTCGATGAGACGGAGGGCCGTCGCGTGGCCCGAGAGGCCGACGAGGCCGCCGAGGCTGCCGGAATTGTCGAGTCGGGCTGACATGAGACTCCGATTCGTCGTCCCGATCGTCGTGCTGCTGGTAGTTGCAGCCTGCGCTTCCGAATCAACACCGAGGGCGGTGCCATCCTCCGCACCCACCACGGCACCGACCTCTGTCGACCCCGAGACCACATCGACCACGCAACCGGCAGGTTCCGCTTCGACGGTCACGACGGCCACGACGGTCGCATCCGGGTCGACTACAACGACACTGCCAATCGGGGATACCACACTGGTTCTTGAGGCCGTTGCCGAGGGATTCGAGCAGCCCGTCTTCTTCACGGCATCTCGCGGCCGGGAGTACATCGTCGACCAGCCGGGCCGAATCTGGGCTCTTGTCGATGGCGGAGACCCTGTGGTGGTGCTCGACATTCGGGATCGGGTGGCGTTCGGAGGCGAACAAGGCCTGCTCGGGCTCGCGTTCCACCCCGAGCACTCCGAGCTCCTCTACGTCAACTACACCCGGGGCGACGGGACAACTGTTGTGTCCGAGTTCACGATGAGCGGCACTCCACCAATTGCGAACTCGGCCACCGAGCGTGCCATCCTGGAGATTCCGCAGCCTGCGGGCAACCACAACGGCGGGATGATCGCTTTCGGTCCTGAGGGTGACCTGTGGATCGGCACGGGAGACGGCGGCGCCTCGAACGACAAGTTCGGCAACGGACAACGAGACGACACGTTGCTCGGTGCGATGCTGCGCATCCGGGTTGGTCCCGATGCTGTTCCGTATGCCGTCGTCGAGGGTCTGGGTTTCACGGCCCCTGAGATATGGGCAATCGGGCTCCGCAACCCGTGGAGGTTCTCGTTCGACGGTGAACAGATCTGGATCGGCGACGTTGGGCAGGGTGACCTCGAGGAGATTGATCTTGCGTCGGCCGGAGACCGGGGTCTCAACTTCGGGTGGCCGACGTACGAAGGGACCGACTGCTTCGCTGGGCCGTGTGATTCGACCGACTTGGCTGAGCCGGTCTACGAATACCGCCACGACGAGGGTTGTTCGGTTACCGGCGGGTATGTCTATCGCGGGTCGGCGATTCCGCAACTGGACGGCCACTACTTCTTTTCGGATTGGTGTTCCGGGTTCGTGCGGTCCATCGCCCCAGACGGCGTCGTCTACGACTGGAGTGACGGGATCGGCGCCCTTTCTCAGGTTTCGTCGTTCGGGCGCGATGAGGCGGGTGAGGTCTACGTCGTGTCGGCAGGCGGGACCGTCTATCGGATTGCTGAGGGCCAGGGATGATTGTTGTTGTCGGATCGGTGAACAGCGACCTTGTCGCGCGGTGTCGAGCATCATCCCGCTCCCGGTGAAACGGTGCTTGGTTCGGGTCATGAGACGATGCCGGGGGGAAAGGGCGCAAACCAGGCTGTTGCCGCGGCCCGACTCGACAGCAACGTGGTATTCGTCGGCCGGGTCGGTGCCGATGAGGTCGGGCACACCCTCGCAGCCGGGCTTGTGAGCGAAGGCATAGACGCAAGCCATCTTCTTGTCGACAAGCATGTCCCAAGCGGGCTGGCGATCATCACGGTCGACGATGCGGGCGAGAACTCGATTGTTGTGAGCCCCGGTGCGAATGGGCGTGTTTCCGCCGCCGATGTGGACGGAGCCTCCGCCGTGCTCATGGCGGCGACGGTGACCCTGCTGCAGCTGGAGATCCCACTTGAGGCCGTCGCGGCCGCTGCCGAGGCATCGGCGGGGATCGTCATCCTCAACGCAGCTCCGGCAGCTGCGCTGCCGGAGCTGCTTGTCCGCTCAACCGATGTCCTCGTCGTCAACCGCGGAGAGTTGCAGGCACTCACCGGATCCGATGATCCAGTCTCGGCCCGCACGCTTCCCGTCCCTGTGACCGTGGTGACCCTCGGACCTGATGGCGCGCGCATCGTGCGAGCGGAGACGGACGAATCCTTCCCGGCCCCTGAGGTTTCGCCGGTCGACACCACCGGCGCCGGTGACACATTCTGCGGGGTGCTCGCGGCCGGACTGGATCAGGGTCTCTCGCTTGAACGTTCCGTTCGACGTGCGGTGGTCGCCGGCTCGGTTGCCGTGACTGCGATCGGCGCCCGCTCCGGAATGCCGAACGTTGCAGAACTCGAAGCGGTGCTTCGAGTGCATGGCTCGGAGGATGCCGGTTAATCTCCGTCCCTACATGACGCGCCCGATCATCATCGACACAGATCCCGGCCAGGATGACGCCGTAGCCGTGCTGCTGGCGCTGGCGTCGCCGGAGCTCGAAGTGGTGGGCATCACCACCGTCGCGGGAAACGTTCCGCAACCTCTCGTCACGACGAATGCGCTGAAGCTATGCGAGCTCGTCGGTCGAACCGACGTCAGGGTCTTCGCGGGAGCGGATCGGCCGCTCGAGCGCGAGTTGTACACGGCCGAATACGTGCATGGGCCCACAGGGATCGACGGCGCCGACCTCCCCCCGCCGGTGACTACCGCTTCGGCGAAGGATGCCGTGGACTTCATCGTGGAGACATGTCTGGCTGCCGGAGAAGAGGGAATCACACTCTGTCCGGTCGGACCCCTGACGAACATCGCGTCCGCAATCGCGCGTGAGCCCACGATCGTCCCGAAGATCCGCGAGATCGCTCTGATGGGTGGAGGATTCTTCGAAGGAGGGAACACAACGCCGGTCGCCGAGTTCAACATCTATGTGGATCCCGACGCTGCCGCAATCGTGTTCAACTGCGGAGCTCCGATCACGATGGTGCCGCTCGACGTGACACACAAGGCTCTGGTTCTCCCGGCTGACCTCGATCGAATCCGGGACATCGGCACGCCGGTCAGCGACGCCGTTGCCGGAATGCTCGACTTCTATGAGCGCCACGACATAGAGAAATACGGCATCGCGGGCGCACCGCTCCACGATCCGTGTGTGATCGCCTACCTGATCGATCCCGACCTCTTCTCTGGCAAGAACTGCCGCGTGGAGATCGAGACGGATTCCGAACTCACCGTTGGCCAGACCGTCGTTGACTGGTGGGGCGTAACCGGATCGCTGCCGAATGTGATGGTCATCTCCGACGTCGATCGGCAAGGATTCATCGACCTCGTGGTGGAGCGCATCGCCCGCCTTTGATGTGGGCTGGTTGTTCCAGGATCACGATCTGGCCTTGGCGAGCCAGGCCCAGAGACCCAACAACAGAGCAGCCGCCACCAGGATTGTCGCCACCACCATTGTGTCGGCGAGACCGGCCGCCTGAGCTGCGGCTGGAGCGTCTGCGGCATCTCCCACGCCGCCATAGACCGCAGTACGGGCAGCCCACAGCGTGCCCAGCACCGCGATACCGGTGACACTCGCGGTGGTTCGGTTGATGGTCAACATGCCTGAGGTGACACCGAGTTGGTCGAGTGGAACCGAGCCGAGGATTGCCGAGTTGTTTGGCGATTGGAAGATCCCCATCCCGAGACCGATGATGAGACCGACAACGACCACGATGAGTGATGTTGTCGCGTCCTCGATCAGCCACGCCGCCATCGCATATGCGATCGTCATCAATACGAGCCCAGTGACGGTGACCGGTCTCGATCCCACGCGATCCGACAGCGTCCCCGACATCGGAGCGACGATTCCCATCGTGATCGGGACGGCTCCGAGGACGAGCCCGATTTCTCGCGGCGACAGGTACAGGACATCGGTGAGATAGAACGGCACGACGAGCAGAAGACCGGAGAGGGCGAAGAACGAGACGAACCCCGTGATCAGATTGACCGTGAGGTCTCGACTTCGGAAGAGGTCCAGGTTCAGCATCGGTTGAGCGACCCGCTGCTCGATCGCGAAGAAGGAGATAAACGCAATCGCCGAAAGCCCGAACGCTGCGAGGATCGCTGGGTCGGTGAAGCCGACGTTCTGGCCCAAGGTGAGCGCGAGCAGGAGCGACAACAGAGCCACGAAGAACGCTATTGCGCCGGCGAAGTCGAACCGCTGGTTCCCTTTTGGTCTCGTATTCGGGACGAACTTGATCGCTGTGATCGTGCCGATGATGCCAATCGGAAGGTTCACGAAGAAGATCCACCGCCAATCGGTCGCCTCGAGGATGATGCCACCGAGGATGGGTCCCGCCATGATGCCGAGCGACACCGTCGTCCCGTTGATACCGAGGGCCTTGCCGCGCTCTGACGGGGGGAACGCCTCCGTTGTGATGGCGAAACCGAGAGCGAAGATCATCGCGGCGCCAAGGGCCTGCACAACTCTCGCGGCGATGAGGAACCCGATCGTTGGCGATAGTCCTGCGAGCACGGAGCCGAACGTGAAAACGGCGAAGCCGGCTGTGAAGATGGGCTTCTTTCCGATCATGTCCCCAAGGCGCCCGAAACCGAGCGTCAAGGTCGCCTGTGTCAGCAGATACGCCAACACCACCCATTGAGCGACACCAAACGTGGTGTCGAACTCCTCAGCCAGCGTCGGGAGTGCAACGTTGACGATGCTGCCGTCGATCGTGCCGAGGAAGATTGCCATGGCGATCGCCACCAGGACGTACCACTTGCGTGAATAGTCGACACCTTCTGGTGGTGATTCGGTTGCGGAGGCCATGAACGCCTCAGAGTAGAGGCCGCCGGTGACCTGCCGAGAACCCTTTCGAACAGGCTGATCGTGGGTCAAACGAGCGCGGTAGCGGATGATTCGATGTGCAAGGGGGGTGCACCGGCGTGTACCCTCGGCGCCGACAGAAGTGGCATCGGCGAAAGGGAAAACCCGATGAGCGATCGACGAGGCCTCGCCATCGTTGTGGTGTTGGCGTTTGTCCTGGCCGCGTGCGGGTCGAGCGGCGAAGACACGACAACCACGACGTCGACGACGTTTCCGACGGACACCACGGCGACCACGGCCCCGGCTGTGACGACCACGACGACCTCTCCGCCGACCACCACGACCTCCCCGTATGGGCCGGCAACGCTCCTCACCACCGTGATCCAGCAAGAACTCGCCGCTCTTGGCTACTTCGAGGGAGTACCCGACGGGCTTCTGGGACCGATGACCGTCGAGGCGATCACCGCTTTCCAGACCGACGCGGGAATCACCGCAGACGGGGCCTACGGTCCCGAGACCTATGAGGCGCTTGCCGACGCGATGGAAGACGACCCAGAGATCGTCACCGCGATCCAAGAGGACCTGATGGAGTTGAAGCTCTATCCCGGTCCTGCCGACGGCGACTATGGGAGCGGAACCCTGCAGAGCCGTCGAAGGACTGCAGGCGAAGTGCGAGATCGAGGTCGACGGCCGCTTCACGCCGTACACCCATGTGTGTCTCGAACAGGAAATGGGCCGAGCCTGATCACACCGTCGAGCCTCACCGCGATGCCGCTCAGCGACGTGACCGTGGTCGAGTTTGCCGGTCTCGGACCCGTGCCCTTCGCCGGTATGGTCCTCGCCGGCCTCGGGGCGAACATCATCAGGGTGGATCGTCCCGGCGGTCCCGCGATCCCGGACCCGATGGTTGGAGCCGTGGGTCGCGGCAAACGGTCGATCGCTCTGGACCTCAAGCAGCCTGCGGCAGTTGACGTCGCTCTGCAACTTGTTGGTCGCTCCGATGTCCTCCTCGAGGGGTTTCGGCCCGGTGTGATGGAGCGCCTCGGGTTGGGTCCCGAAGAATGCCTCGCGGCGAACCCCGACCTCGTGTACGGGCGTATGACGGGGTGGGGGCAGAACGGTCCGTACTCGACGATGGCAGGCCACGACATCAACTACATCGGCCTGGCCGGCGCACTTCACACGATCGGCGACGCTGACCGGGCGGCTCCGCCCCTCAATCTCGTCGGAGACGGCGGTGGGGCGATGTTCCTCGTCGCCGGTGTGCTCGCAGCCCTGCACGATCGTGAACGTTCCGGTGGAACCGTCGTGAACTCCGCCATCCTGGACGGCGCCGCCTCTCTGATGAGCCCCTTCTACGAGCTGCTGGCGATCGGTCTCTGGGAGGACCGGCGCGGCGGGAACTTGCTCGATGGAGGAGCGCCGTTCTACACCACCTACACAACAAGCGACGGCGGGACGATGGCCGTCGGAGCGCTTGAACCCCACTTCTACGCGGAGCTCTCTGAACGGTCTCGAACTCGATGCAGCGGACCTGCCGAACCAATACGACCAGGCGGGTTGGCCGGAGCTTCGGGAGATCATCGGAGCACAGTTCGCAACACGAACCCGGGAGGAGTGGACAGCGGTCTTCGACGGGACCGACGCCTGCACCACTCCCGTACTGGCGCTCAGCGAGGCACCCAACCACCCTCACAACGTCGAACGCGGCCGTGTTCGACGGTCCCGCCGAACACCGGCTGCCGAGCCGGTCGCCGAGATTCGAAAGCACACCCGATGCTCAACTCGGAGGCAACGTCGAGCCGGGTGCCAACACCACAACAATCCTGGGCGAACTCGGATGGGACACCCAGGACATCAACGCGCTGCTTCGGAGTGGGGCAGCGTCGTGACCGGCTGGACTCCGAAGCATGACGCTCGCAGACCGGAACGGATCCAGGCACTGAAGGCCAAGATCGATCGCGGGGACTATCAGGTTCCTCCGGAACGTGTCGCCGATGCCGTCATGGCTTGGTACCGACGAATCGACCCGACTAGTCGGCGGTGAGTTCGTCGACTTCGTCCGCAGTGGTGTGGTGCCCGACCCGACGTCCGAAAGCGTCGAGTGTCATCACAACGGCGAATGCCAGAACGGCGGCAACGATTGCCACAAGCACGTCCTCGTTGGGCGATTGGAGGGCGGTGCTGTCGACACCCCTCGGCCATGGCCACAACACGCGCAACGAACCAAGCATCAACCCGATCAGTGCGGCCATCACAGAGTTGTAGTGGTCGCGCAACGCGCGGTGCAGGACTTGGGAGAAGAGGGCAAGGCCGATGATTGCTCCGACACCGAACACGGCGAGAGAGATGATGTCACGCGAGGTGACCGCCGACAGCACCGGGCCGTACATCCCGAGCATCACGAGGATGAACGAACCGCTGATCCCCGGCAGAATCATGGCGCAGATGGCGACAGAGCCGGAGAGGAAGTATGCCCACGTCTCCGGGTTGGCGATCTGGGCCGCGGACTCACTCGACGTGTCCTCACGCAACCCGAGAAGCACGAAGACCACCACCGTCACGGCGACGATGATCCCGATTCTGCGTAGATCACGGACGGTGAGTAGACGCCAGACGATCAGGGCCGAACCGGCGACGAGTCCAAGGAACAGCGACGCCATCAGCACCGCATGGTCTCGCAGCAGGCTCTCGAGGAGATGCGACAGCGAGATGATCGCGAGGCCGATCCCGGCTCCGAGCGGAAGGATGAATCCCCAATCCACTTTGCGGAGCCACTCCATGCCGCCCGAGAAGTCGAGGCGCACGAACGAACCCAATGCCGAACTCCCGGCGCGGACCGACGCGATCAGCCGTTCATAGATGCCGAGGACGAGCGCGATCGTGCCACCGGATACACCAGGGACGATATCGGCAGCCCCCATGAGGTAGCCGCGCAGGATGGACCAGGGAATCTCGCGAAACACGGCGGCGAGTGTAGGGGAGCGTTTCCACGACCGGTGTACCGTGTCCCACGAGAGACGTCAAGGGAGTCGGGATGAAGATCGTCCTCCAACGGGTCAATCGGGCATCCGTCGAGGTTGAAGGTGAAGCAACCGGCCAGATCGGAGTGGGTCTCCTCGCGCTTGTTGGTGTGGCAGACGGCGACACCAACGACGATGCGCGGGCCGCCGCAGCGAAGATCGTCGGCATGCGCATCTTCCCCGACGTTGAAGGGAAGATGAACCGGAGCGTCGCAGATGCCGGGGGAGCCATCCTGCTGGTCTCTCAGTTCACCCTGCTCGGTGACGTCCGAAAGGGCAGACGGCCGGCTTTCACGGGAGCCGCAGCACCGGATCTCGCGGTTCCGATTCTTGAGACGCTCGCGGACGCGATCGAGGCGACCGGAGTGACGGTGGAACACGGTCGCTTCGGCGCACATATGGTCGTCGGCCTCGTGAACGACGGTCCGGTTACGATTGTCTTCGACATCACCGGGGGTCGGTGTCGTAGATCGCTGACGGCTTCAACCGCGCAGGAAGGCGCGCCCGGCTTCGCAGAACGTCTTGAAATCACAGCGGCTGCACGCTTCGGATGGCGTCGGCTCGAAATCACCCCGATCGAAGCGATCTGTCAATTCGTCGATGCGGATCCGTGCTGCGGCAAGCCAGGCATCGTCCACGGTCGCCGTCCTCTCCGCGAACTCCCCGCCGCCGAAGAATGCGAACGTGACCATGAGCCGGTCGGGGACCGGCGTTGAGACGGCTCCGTCGGCAGCCGCGATGGCGTACGTCTGTAGCTGAACATCGAGGGAGGGGTCTTCGGATGTGCGTCCGGACTTGTAGTCGACGATCTCCCACTCGCCGGGTTCCGGTTCGTATACCGCGTCGATTCGTCCTCGTATCCGCACGTTGCCGAACTGGAGGTCAATCGGGACCTCGGCGAAGCGGGCGGACCGATCGGCGAGGCGAGACCTGAGGAATACCTCATAGGGGTCGGGTCCTGCGACCGCCGTGGCGTCGCGTTCCGACGTGAGATCGTAGGTGGTCTCCTCGAGGTCATCGAGCGGGACCTTGCCAAGGTTGTGGAGTTCGACCTTGCGATGGAATGCAACGCCGCGCCTGAGCGCGGGGGATGGCCGCATGGGGAGCCGATCCACGAAGGCCCAACGGAACTGCTGCGGGCATCGTGCGAGCGTGACGAGGCCCGTTACCGACGTTGCCTTGGCATCGTCGTGTTCGCTGCCGCGGTCGGCTCGGGCAGCGACTCGAGATCGAGCCGCATCTGGCCGGCGGCGGCAGACGCTGCCGGGGCGTGTTCTGGGTAGGACGCGAGCCAATCCGGATTGTCGACGGCACGCCGCAAGGCGTGCTCCCAGCCCGATTCGGTGAACAGCGGATCTGGGGCAGTGCCAAGCGGTTGCCATGGTGGTGGCTCGATCACGCCGGGATCGTCGGACATGACGGTCGAGCTTGCGAGTCCGGTTGCCATCACGAAGAGCGGCGAGGGTGACCGCGGTCGCTTTCGCTCGGGTGTGCGGTGAGAACCGGCGATGATCAGTCGGTGCCGAGCCCGAGTGACCGCCACGTATGCCGTTCGCCACTCTTCAGCTTCGTGGTAGTCGTGAAGGATCGCGTTGCGTTCCTTCAGCGTCGCTGCACCCGAGAGGTCGGGGAGACTCTCCGAGTCGAGGCGGAGCGAGTACGGGAGGTATTCGGCCTTGTCGACGGGGTTGGCGTAGGACGTTGAACGGGAAGGGAATCCCCCTTCGACAACCGACGGAATGACCACCGTGTCCCACTCGAGCCCCTTGGCGCGATGGACGGTCAGAATCGCCACCGCGGGACCGCGGGAGACGGCGACGGCGTCCAACTCCTTTGCAGCACTTTCGTCGGACAGCAGTCGGAGGTGGCGGAGGAAGGAGCCGAGGGAAGGGCGACCGACGATGGGAACCCATGATTCGACGAGATCGAGGAATCGGTAGAGGTTGAGACGGGCCGACAGACCGGCATGATCCTCCATCGAGTCGATTTCCGTCCAGGCGTGCATCGCTGTGAGGATGGAGCGGCATAGATCAGGCACAGAGGCACTTTGTGCCTCGATCAGCAGGCGTCGGTATCGCCGCTGGAACTCGGTCAGCCGTTCCCTCACGGCAGGAGCGAACTCCTGAACGTTGGTGATGTCCTCAATAGCGTCAATGAGTGTGGGGTCGGGATCGACGCATCTTGCGACGGTTCTCCACCCATCCCCGGAGCACCGCGAGGTCTCCGAGACCGAGCCGGTAGCCGCTCCCGAGGAGGATCCGAGCAAGTGACGTGGTGTCGCTGGGATCTTCGAGAAGTCGCAGCCATGCGAGCAGTTCGGAGACCTCCGGGACTTCGAGCAGTCCACCGACCGAGGCAACTTCGGTGGGAATCCCGGCTGCGAGCAGGGCCTCTCTGACCGGCCCGATGTCTCGGTTCTTGCGAACGAGCACAGCGATTTCCGTCCATGGTGTCCCGTCGTCGTGAACACGGGAGATCTGCTCGGCGATCCAGTCGGCCTCTTCCTCGCGGGTTCCGAGCCACCCGGTCTCGATGGTGCCCTCTTCGGCCTCCGGGACCAGGCCGGAGAGGGTCGAACGACTCGTCGCCGTGCAAGTGACCCCGGATACGGTTCGCGAGCTCCAGGATGACGCGGTCCGATCGTCGGTTGAGGGTGAGCGGCAGCGTGGCCGCATCTCCTCCGTCGCTCTGAGCGAAGTGCCGCACGAATCCATCGAAGTTCAGGCGGGATGCTCCTCGCCACTCGTAGATGGTCTGGTCGGAGTCACCGACAGCTGTGATTGGGAACCCGTTGCCGAATATCGCTCGCAGGAGCTCGCGCTGGGCGGGATCGGTGTCTTGGTATTCATCGAGGAGGACGACGCGATAGCGGTCGCGTATCCGTTGTGCGATTGCCGGGTGCTCGGTGACGAGTTGGTGGGCGCGACCCACAAGATCGGCATAGTCCACGACGCCAAGGTGCGCCTTCGCCTCCACGTAACTGTCCACAATCGACAACAGCTCGAGGCGGGTCGCCCAGACATCGTCGAGCGGATCGCTGGTCGGTGTCGCCTGCTGCACCGCTGTGGTGTCGAGCAGGTTGTCCCCGATCTGCCCAGCCAGGGTGAAGGCCTTGTTGATGATGCCCTTCGGATAGGTGAGGTCGAGGTGCTGGTACGTGTCCGATCCGAGGCCTTCTTCGAGAAGTTGGCGTTGGTGAGCCGAGCCGATCACAGCTGTGTCTCGTTCTACCCCGACCAGAGCACCGAATTCCTGCAGCAGACGGTGGGCAAAACCGTGATAGGTGGTCACTTGAACCTCACGTCCATCGGCTGTGAGGTCGGGGAATTCGGCTCGGAGACGTTAGCCGAGTTCCCCGGCGGCCTTGTTGGTGAACGTGATGCCGAGAGCGGTCTCTGGTTCGACACCCTCAGCGATCAGGGCCTTGAGTCGCAGCACGATCGTGGTCGTTTTGCCGGTCCCCGCCCCCGCCGACACCCGGAGAGGGACCAGTGCGGCATTGACGATGTTCTCTTGCTCCGGTGTGAGATGGAAGCTCATGAGACAAAAGCCTCCTTGCCTTCCGGTACGGCGGGGCACGCAAGCCGGACGGGGCAGCGCAGGCATAGGGCGCCGGGTGTTGGTGTCCAATCCTCGTTCGATATCCCGTGTGCGACGGCCGTCATCCGATTCTCAATCTGATCGAGGTGGGAGACGTCGAGTGCTCGTGTGGCGATCGACCGCTTGAGCGTGCGGATCGGCAACACATCTCCGCCTCTGAGACAAGACCCTCGGATGCCACTTCAGGGTCCTCCCGGGCGGCGATCACGTAAAAACCGAGCTGGAGCGACGTTGCAGCGTCCTCGTTTGTGATCACTGCACCGGTCTTGTAGTCGACGACCGCCACTGATCCGTTGCGGCGCTCGATCCGGTCCGCGCGGCCGATCCATCGTGCAGCATCGCGTTCGATTGAGAGTTCAACCTCCGAGCCAATCGGCATCCCGGTGCTCGGCCAGAGTGTGTAGAGGTTCTCGAGGGCGGTGCGAGCGGTTCGCGCCATGCCAGATCGAAGGCTCCGCCGCCGAACGATCCCGGCGCCAGGATGTCATCGAGGGTGTCGAGCGCTTCGTCGAGAGTTCCGTGCCGGTCGCCGCGGCTGCGGCGGCGCGTTCGACCCGGTCGATCACCGCGTGAACGAGATTGCCGAACTCCATGTACACACTCGGCTCGGCACCAATCCAAGCTTGCGCTCGAGCACGTAGCGCCGGGGGCAGCCTCGTAGGCAACAGCCTGGCTGGGCGACAGTCGGACCGGCCCGCTCACAATGCCCGTGTCGGGTCCGCGATCCATCGTCCCAGCGAGTTGATCAGCCGGGCGTAACCCCAGGTCGGCGCTCCTGGCGAGGGTTTCGACCGCGGCGAGCCGATCAGCGGCGCGTGCCGCCGGATCCGATGCCGTTCGACGAAGCTCGGATTCGACCTGACCAACCGTGATCGGTCGACTCGGTCCTCCTGGATCTTCTGCAGCCTCCTCGGCCGTGGCGACGCCGGCGGCGAGTGGGATGAACCGGCTCGGTGAACCTCCGTCGATGTCGGGTCCGGCGTCCGTGGTCGTCCATACAACGCGTCGTGTGGCTCGCGTCATCGCGGTGTACGCGAGCCTCCGTTCCTCCTGGAGTCGAAATGACAGGTATCCAACTGTGTCGCTCGGGAGATGGGGCTGGAGGTGCCGGGTTCCGAGCAACGAATCGCGTGTTCGGAGATCGGGGAAGACCCCCTCGACGGCATCCGCGATGAAGACGATGTCGAAGTCGAGGCCTTTGGCCTGGTGAAGCGTCGCAACGGTGACCCGGTCGTGTTCGTCAGCCTGATAGGAGATCAGCGGGCTTGCCTCGAAGTCCTCCGTCTCGCTGTAGCTGCGATAGTCGAGGAGGGTGCCGTCGGGGGTGCGCTCGTTCCACCGTTCGAGAACCTGGGCGAATGAGGACCAGGCGGCGCGTTCCTGTTCGCGTTCCGCGTTCGTCGCCAGATCCGCGATCTGCGGCAGCGTCGACCAGAGCTCCCACAAACCGCTGCTGGCCGGCATTTCGCCGGCCCAGACGGGTTTGGCGAGCAGCTTGGCAAGTGCTCTGCCGTCGCTGATCCCGGAGCGGACGAGGTCCGCCCATGAGTTGCCGCGACGGATGCGGTCCTGCTCGATTTCGGCGGCGCGCGCAGGCGGAGTCTCGAACATCGGCCCGAGAAGCACACGGCGCATCGCTCGATCCGTTTCGGCGGATCCGTCCGCGCCCGTCGCAGCCGTCACCAGGTCGAAGACGAATCGCACCACCGATTGTTCAACAAGGCGTGTATCGGGTCGGTCGTGGGGTATGGCCCGCCGGTCGAGCGCACGCGAGAGCGGCGCCAGGAATCGGGATTTCGATCGTGTGAACACCGCCATGCGATGGAACGGGACATCGTGTTCGAGATTCAGCTGGTGGATCTCAGCGGCGATCCACTCCGCCTCCTCCACCTGCTGTCCGAATCGAAACACCTCGACCGACCCTTCGCCCGGTGCGGGTTTGACCTTGCCGGCCGCTCCCGGCAAGGCGTGCGCGGTGATTCGGACGGCCGATGTGAGGATCGCCTCCGGGACCCGGAACGACGTCGTAAGAGTGACGCGCTCGGCGGGCCGGCCACCGAATGCGAAGTCCGCCGGGAATCGCGCAACATTCTCAATGTCGGCGCCGCGGAAGCTGTAGATCGACTGGTAGGGATCGGCGGCCGCGGTGAGGTGTCCGTGTTCGGCGACGAGGCGTTGCAGCAAGACCGATTGAGCGTGGGTGGCGTCTTGATACTCGTCTACGAGCAGGTACCGGTACTGGTCGGCGACGAGCCCTGCAATCGTCGGATCGGCAAGCAGTACTGCGGCCTCGGCAAGCAACGTCCCGTAATCCACCAGCGAACGGGACCGAAGCGTGTGGTCGTAGCGATCGAGGAACGGCGAGAGCCCACGCCAGTCGGCCCGGTTGTCGGCTCGCTCGGCGAGGTCGCTCGGGCCGATGAGCTGCTCTCGACAACGGAGGATGAAGTCGGTCACCTCGTCGGCAAACGTGCGCGTCGTGAGGAGTGGTCGGAACGCTGGTGACCACAGGTCGGGGGAATCGGTCTCGAGGAGCTCGGCTACCAGCTGTTTCTGGTCGGGCCCGGGCAGGATGTCCGGCGCTCGATCCCATCCTCGGTACTCCGCGTAGGTCTCAAGCAGGCGAGCTGCAAACGAATGGTACGTCGAGACATCGATCGCGGAGTCTGTCCCGAAATACGGGATCGGATTCGCTTGTCGAGGTCGGATGCTCCGGTCCTCGAGAAGGAGAGGACAAGCAGCTCCTGAGCGTGGCCGGTCTCGGCGAGATGCACAGCCCGTCGAACGACGAACTCGGTCTTTCCGGCCCCCGGACCTCCCACGATGAGCTGAGGAACCGGTGCCGGCTCGATGGCCTTCTCCCACCCTGCCGGATCTACACGAATCTCGGTGGTCATTGCGCGAACGGAAGCGGCGATTCATGTCGGCGGGTCGAGCCATCGGAGAGGATGTGCACAACATCAACACTCCGAGCCTGAAGGGCCGGGGCGATGGTCGTCGACCGGTGACACCGACTCGCCTCCGGCTCGCGGCCGAGAATCACGGTCGACGACACGGAGGCGAGCGCGATGAGGTCCTCGATGCCGTCTGCCATGTCGGTCTCTGAATCGTGGCCGAGTGATGCTCCCATCCATCGGTAGCCGATCCCGGACGCGGCGGCGAGGTCCTCGAGACGGCGCCGGTTGAACTCCGGCGCTTGTGGATCGTCAGGTTCGGACCTGACGTCGACGATCATCGTGACGCCGACGTCGGAAAGCCGGCGTTCAACATCGTCAAACGAGTGGCTCCCGTGCCCGATGGTCCAGATCGTGGTCGTCAGACGTTGCTCCCGTTCTCGTTTGCGAATGCAGGGCAGATGTCCTGGTAGGCGCACCAATCACACAGGACCCCTTTGCGGGTGGGGAAGTCGTCGTTTTCGATGGAGCGTTCGATCGCAGCCCACAGCGCCTCCAGTTGCTCCTCCATGGCATCGAGTTGTGCGTCGTTGACCGGGATCTCGAGGACCGTCGGTCCAGTGAGATACATCAGGCGCAAAGCCACAGGCGTCCGACCTTCGCGTATGCGGATCAGTAGCGCATAGATCTTGAGTGCGAAGAACGCCGACATCGCGTAGCGCTCCTGGG
Source organism: uncultured Actinomycetota bacterium (assembly GCA_963808015.1). GTDB lineage: Bacteria > Actinomycetota > Acidimicrobiia > Spongiisociales > UBA5794 > JAHEEL01. Next base: position 47,265 of record CAWEEG010000049.1, on the reverse strand, counting down.
GAGCCTTGCCGGTCTTGTAGTCGGTGATCACGAGACCTTCCGGGGTCTCCTCCATACGGTCGAGGATGCCGCGGATGGTCATGTCGCCGACGGCCTGGGTCATGTCCATCTCACGCGAGAGTGGCTCGAATGACGTCGGGTCTTCGACCGCGAAGTAGTTGGCGAGGATCGTGAGACTCTCGATGCCCCAGGCACGTTCGGCCTCGACGTCGTCGAACAGATCGGGATAGTCGAGTGGCTTGACCTCTTGCCATGCCTCCCGGAAGAGGTTGTACAAGCGTTCTGGTGTGCGTTCCGCCGCCGGAAGCTCAAAAAGCCGTTCGAGGGCAAGGTGAGCGGTCGTCCCTCGCGCCTGGTAGACCGTCGGGGGTGTCTTGATGCGGTCGATTGCACTGAACTTGAAGAGTTGCGGGCAGCGTTTGTAGTCACTGGCGCGAGACGGCGACAGGCTCTTGAGGCCTGTGCTGCCGCCTTTTCGATCTTGCGTGTCGGAGGTCATGGTCACGACTATACGACACGCCTGTGACACGAACGACAGCCGTGTAACTCGTTCCATTCAACAGATCGGGAAAACTCGGCCAAGCACGCGAAAAGAGAGCAGTCGATTCGGTTGACATTGTGGGCCGACCGGACGTACCTTCTCACTCGCTCGGACGGCTTCGGTCGGACGAGTGACCCGGGTACCGGCTTCGGTCGGCTCCCCGGATTGGCGCCTCACTCTTCGGAGAGAGATGCCAGTGGCCGTCGGGGCCGCCCAGATCCCGGCGAGTCACACCGCACTGCCGCAAGGTGGGGCGGCGTCCGTATGGAACCTTCGGGTGCCGCATGGACCGGCAACGGCCGAAGGGCGAAGGGTAAAACCGGAGCACGGAGGAACCGAGCCGACACCGAAGACGAAGGGTCAAACCGGAGTCGGAGGTACTTCGAAATGGCGCAAGCTGTTTCGATTGAGAACCCCGAGAGGGTGAGGCGAAAGCCAAACTCCCTCGGGGTTTCTCGCGTCTGAGAACTGCTGATGAGACACGAGACCCGAGACACGAGACACGAGACCCGAGACCCGAGACCCGAGACCCGAGACCCGAGACCCGAGACCCGAGACCCGAGACCCGAGACCCGTGTCTTCCCCTCCACCGCCGAAGGTTGGGGAGGGTGCCCGAGCGTAGCGAGGGCGGGAGGGGGCACCCTGGGAGCCCGAATCGCGAAGATGAGGTCGGCCACGAGTCTCATGTCTCGTGTCTCGAGTCTTTGCTCTTTGCTCTTGGCTCTTTGTTCTCATCTCCGCCTCGCGAATCTTCTTCTTCCCTCGCGAAATCTCATCAGCGTTTTGGGTAGACGTACGCGTTCAACTGCTCTACCTTCTCGTTTGTCGCCGGGAAGGGAAACCGGAACGGAGGCATCCGGCCCGAGAGGGTCGGCCCGGAGCCCGAAAGGGGGACGGGACAGTTCGACTGGGCACCCCCCGAAAGGGGCGGAGTCGGCTCCGCAAGGGGCCATCGGAAGCGGCCCTCGGGCCGGGACCGAGTGGAAGGACACCTCGCCGGACGGCTTCGGCCGGATGGAGAGACACGAACGGTCGAAAGGCCGCTCGTACCGACGGAATCTGCCTCTCGGGGCAGAGACCGCCGGACCGGGAACACCCCGAGGGGGCGCAAGCTTCCTCGGGGTTTCTCGCGTCATGGGCCGCCTGGGTCGATCGGCTACACTCACCGCCATGGCATGGCCCGAAGATTCACTCAGCGAAGGCGAGAACATCGTCACGGAGTTCCGGCAGCACTGGAAGCTCCTCATCGTCCCGATTGCGTGGTTTGTCCTTGCGCTCGTCGTGATCGGACTCATCGAATGGGTTCTTCCCGACGGTGATGCATGGGATTGGCTCCAGTGGATCCTCATGCTTGCGGTGATCGGTGCCGCCATTTGGTTCGTCGTGCGCCCGATCGTGAGCTGGCTCACGACCCGCTATGTCCTAACGAACGAGCGGCTGATCACTCGTCGGGGTTTGATTGCGAAGTCGGGCATCGAGATCCCGCTCGAGAACATCACCAACGTGAACTTCAGCCAGACGGCGATCGAACGGATGCTTGGCACCGGGGATCTTCTCGTCGAGTCGGCCGGGACGACCGGTCAGAGTGAGTTCCACAACATTCCGCGCCCAGACAACTTCGCCGCGCTTCTGTACAAAGTGCGCGAGGAACGATCGGTTTCGATCCAAGGCGGAACGGTCGTTCAGGCGCCGGACGCCGATCCAACGGAGCAACTCCAGCGCTTGAAGCAACTCCACAACGACGGCATCCTCACCGACGAGGAGTACCAGGTGAAACGCCAGAAGCTCGTCGACGAGATCTAGCGCTACCGCAATTCGAATCGGGTGACGGTTTCTACGTGGTACGTCTGCGGGAAGAGATCCACCGGCTGAACCCAGTTGAGCCGGTACCCGGCCACAGCTCAGCAGCCCTGCGTCCCTGGCAAGTGATGCCGGATCACACGAGATCAGCACGATCGTTCGTGGTGCCGTCCGCGTCACCGCGTCGACACCGGCGGTTGCGAGGCCTGCCCGCGGCGGGTCCACGATTGCCACATCCCAGCGGTCACCGACCGCCGCGGCGGTCCCTTCGAATCCGCCGAGCATCGAATGGAACCGGCCCGGAATGACTGCTTCCAGGTTCCCGGTGATCGCGCGAAGCGACGCCTTCTCGGAATCGATGGTCACCACCCGGCGCGCCGACCGGCCGACGGTCGCTGCAAAGAGGCCTACGCCGGCGTAGCCATCGAGGAGGACATCGTCGGCCGTCACACCGGCCGCGTCGGCAACAAGAGCGACGAGCATCTCGGCGCCCAACGTGTTGACCTGGAAGAACGAGGCGGCCGGGACGCGGAAACGCACCCCGTCGATCTCTTCTTCGAGCCAAGGCCGTCCGCGGAGCGTGTGGAGGTCGTCGGACGACCGAACAACCACGGAAGCGTCCCACCTCGAGGCCTGGCCCGGTGCGCGGCCTTCGAGGAGAATGAGATTGTCGCCGGTATTAACTCCGGTTCGGAGCACGACCTTGCGCACGCCGGTGAGATCGCCGAGCGCAGCGAAGCGTTCTGCGAGGCTCGGCGTCAGGAGGGGGCAGCCGTTGAGAGCAACCAAACGGTTCGATGCGTGTTCGTGGAGTGCCGGACGGCCATCCGAGACGGCGAAGTCCATCCGGTTGCGGTAGGCGAATGGTGATCCGGGGGCCAAGGTGGGTCGGACGTCGACGTTGTCGAGCCGACCCAGATGGGCGAGTTGCCCGACCACGACCTCGCGCTTCCACTGGAGCTGGCGTTCATATTCGGCGTATTGCCAGGTGCACCCGCCGCATGTCCCGAACGCAGGGCACGGGGCCTCGATCCGGTCGGCTGCGGGTTCGAGAATCTGAACTAGTCGAGCTCGCGCCCATCGACGCTTCTCCCGGACTACATCGATCTCCACCCGCTCGCCTGGGATCACGCCGGCGACGAAGTGGGCCTTCCCGTCGATCCGACCTACACCCTCTCCGCCATGAGCAATCGAGTCGATGGTGATGTCGGGCATGACGGTGACGGTAGTAGAGGGGAGACCTGAGACCCGAGACTCGAGATCCGAGATCCGACGAATGCTCTGTCTCGTGTCTCATGTCTTGGATTCATCTCTCCCTAACCTCCCGCACATGCAGATCGGGCTCTTGTGACGAACATCCTCTGGTTTCATGGACACTGGGTGTGGGTCGCGCTTGTTGCCACCGGCGTCGTTGGGTTGTGGGGGCTGGGGCTCGCGATTCTTCGGAGGAAGCCGGGTCGCCCGTTCGGAATCGCAGTCGGGCTGGCCATTGTCGCGATGCTCATCCAGGTGGGAGCGGGTGTTGCGTTGTACGTGTATGGACTGCGGCCCCTGAACGGGTTCCACGTGTTCTACGGCATTGTGGTCGCAGTCACGTTCAGCCTCGCCTACGTGTACCGCGCCCAACTCGCGCGGAAGCCGGCGCTCTGGTACGGCCTCCTCCTTTTGTTCGTCATGGGGCTCGGATTCCGAGCCTGGTCCAACGTGGGCTGATCCCGGTCCCTAGGATGTCGCGCCCTAAGGGAGGGACCACAACGTGCTGAACGGGAAACGCCTGGTGATCACCGGCGTGCTCACGGATGATTCGATCGCGTGGCATGCCGCGAGGGTCGCGCAGGAACAGGGTGCTGAGGTCGTGCTCACCGGTTTTGGCCGGGCGATCCGGCTCACCGAACGTTCGGCGAAGAGGCTCCCCGATCCTCCGCCGGTGCTCGAGCTTGATATCAACGACCCGGACCACATGGTTTCGTTGGTGGCTGATCTCACCGAACGGTGGGGCGCCGTTGACGGAGCGCTGCACGCGATCGCTTTCGCACCGGAGGACGCCCTCGGCGGCAACTTCCTCGATACTCCTGCTGAGTCGGCGTCGACCGCGTTCCTGACTTCGGCATTCTCGTATAAGACCCTTGCCGTAGGGCTTCTGCCGCTGATGCGAGCCGCGGGCGGAGGGTCGCTTGTGACGCTCGACTTCGACAATTCGACGGCCTGGCCGGCATACGACTGGATGGGTGTGTCCAAGTCAGCGCTCCAGTCCGTCACCCGATACCTCGCTCGTTATCTCGGCGACGACAACGTTCGCGTCAATGCTGTTGCGGCGGGACCACTTGCGACGGTGGCGGCGAAGTCCATTCCCGGCATCAACGAATTCATCAACGCCTGGCATGAGCGCGCCCCGCTGAGGTGGGATGTCTACGACGCCGATCCGGTTGCGCGGATGGTCTGTGTGCTGTTGTCCGATTGGTCGCTCGCAACAACGGGAGAGATTGTGCACGTCGATGGTGGATTCCACGCCATCTCCCTCGATCGACGTACTCCGGAGGATTGACGACGCGGATTGTCTGCGCACACGGTGGCTGGTCGGTAACCTTCTCAGATGTCCAGAGTTCTGCTCCTCTTTGGTGGTCGCTCTGCCGAACATGAGGTCTCGTGTGTTTCGGCGGTGGCGATCTACGACGCTCTCGTCGAGGCCGGACACCGAGTGATCCCTGTCGGCATCGATCGGGATGGCGCCTGGTGGATCGTCGACACGACGCACCGACCCTTCCGAGCGGAGGGGCGTCCGGCGGCCCTCCGCCTGCCGGACGGCCGGCTGCTCGTCGGAGACGACGCCGTCAACTACGACGTCGTGTTCCCAGTCCTGCATGGTCCTTATGGCGAGGACGGGACCATCCAGGGTGTGTTCGAGATTGCGGGCAAGGCGTACGTGGGATGCGGGGTCCTGCCTTCGGCACTGGCGATGGACAAGGACATCGCCAAGAACGCCTTCGAGGCGGCAGGGATCCCCACATCTCGATGGCGAGTTGTTCGGGGACCGGAGTACCGCGCCGATCCCGACGGCACCGCACATTCGATTCTCCGGGAACTCGGATCGCCGGTGTTCGTGAAGCCGGCTGAGCTCGGCTCGTCGGTCGGTATCAGCAAGGCCGAAGACACGCCGGAGGTCAGGCGTGCCATTGAGATTGCTCTGCGATACGGCGAGAAGGTGGTCGTCGAAGAGTTCATCTCCGGCCGCGAGATCGAAGTTGCCGTATTAGACGGGCCCAGAACCGCGCTTGCCGGTGAGGTCCACTCAGCGGGGGAGTGGTACGACTACACGTCCAAATACGAGGACGAGGCGAGCGATTTCGAGGCACCGGCGCGCTTGTCGGAGCAGCGGATGGCTGAGGTGCGTTCCCTGGCCGCTCGAGCCTTTCAGGCAATCGAATGCCGCGGCTTGGCTCGGATCGACTTCTTCTACCTCGATGGAGGGCGTGGGTTCCTCATCAACGAAGTGAACACCATGCCCGGCTTCACCCCGATTTCCGGCTTCCCCAAGATGTGGGAAGCAACCGGCATGACCTACGCGGAGCTCTGCAACGAACTCGTACGGCTCGCGACCGAGGTATAGCCGAACCGGTCGGTCTTCTTGTGGAGACGCGGGTTGTCTTTTCCGGCGCTAGATCCTGATGACCGGGCAGGTCAGGGTGCGGACGATCCCGTCAACAGGTTGGACGGCCGTAACGACAAGTTGGCCGAGGGCGTCGACATCTTCGGCTTCGACGAACACGACGACGTCGTACGGACCCGTGACCGCTTCGGTGGAGATCACGCCGGGCAATCCCCGGATGCCGCCCGCGACGTCGGCGGCTCTTCCGGTGTCGGTCTGGATCAGGACGTACGCTCGGACCACGGTTCCCTCCTCGCTCTGGGAGGCCAGTGTACCGGAGAGAAGGCGGGCTTAGTAGCCGTCTGCGCCGAATCGAAGATCGCGGGCGAAGAGGCGTCCGTCATCTTCGTCGGCATCGAAGATCACCCGCTGTCCCTGGCGCAACATGCGAAACATCGAACCTTCGAGCGAGCCGGGGCGGAGGTAGACCTCCGAGCGATCGTCGTCCCGCAAGATGATCCCGACCCCGGATCGAGGGTCGTAGACCTTGACGACCCCCTGCACGAGCTAGACCTTCTCGACTTTGCCGGCCTTGATGCACGAGGTGCATACGCGGATACGCCGGGAGTTGCTGCCGTGTTTCACGCGAACGCGTTGGATGTTTGGGAGCCATCGGCGGCTGGAACGCTTGTGCGAGAAGCTCACCTGCTTCCCGAACCACGGCTCCTTGCCGCAGACTTCACACCGGTATGACATGTGGAGGACCTCCTGAGGTGATTTGGGAGGCTAGCAGGGTCGGGTGAACAACGACCTTCGAACCGAGACAGACCATCATGGTCCCGTGACATCGAACGACGCACCGGCGCGGGGCCGAAGTCTCGCGTATCTCAACAGCATCCCGATCAGCGCTGTCAAGGACATTGGCGCTCGCAGGGCAAAACGACTCACCGACGCGGGTATCGCTTCGGTGGCTCAGTTGCTGCTGCATGCGCCCCGTCGCTACCTCGACCGATCGCAACTGTTCGATCTGACGTCTGTGCCGCTCGGCGAGGAGGTCACCGTTGGTGGGATTGTCCAGAGCGTCTCACGACGGCGAATCTCAAAGAATCGTGTGATGGTTGAGGCGACGATCGGTGACGGCACGAGCACCTTGCACGCAGTCTGGTTCAACCCGTACCTGAAGCTCGAGAAGGGCGAGGAGGTAGCGATCTCGGGGAAGGCAGAGCTGTTCCGGGGGCGCCTCCAGATGAAAGCACCAGACTTGGATCGGCTTGATCAGGAGGACGCACTCGTCACCGGACGAGTCGTGCCGGTCCACCCAAGCGTCGGCGGGATGAAACCGATGAAGATCCGCGAAGCGGTGGCCAACGCCCTGCGGCGCTCACGGCCGATCACCGAGGTGGTGCCGACAGACATCTTGGACCGCCTCGACCTCGTCGGCCGCGACCAGTCGATCGCCACGATCCACTTCCCGGACGACCACGCCGAGGCGAATCGTGCTCGTGAGCGGCTCATCTTTGACGAGTTCTTCAGGATTCAAGTCGCCCTTGCCATGCGCAAGCAGCGCCAGGGACGTGAGGCGAAGAGCGCGACCCACGCGCTCGATGGAGCGATCGTCACCCAGTTCCTCGGGGCGCTGCCGTACCGGCTCACCGGTGCGCAGGAGCGGGTGATTGAAGAGATACAGATCGACCTGGCGGGACGACACCCGATGCACCGACTGCTGCAAGGTGAGGTCGGCTCCGGCAAGACTGTGGTTGCGCTGGCCACGCTGCTCGTGGCGGTCCAGGGCGGCTACCAGGGCGCAATCATGGCGCCGACCGAGGTCCTCGCCGAGCAGCACTACCTGTCGACCGTGGATGCCCTCGAGTCTGCAGGACTTGGACCAGACGGCGGTCCGGACGCTTCCGGCACCGGCAACCTGTTCGCTCGCGATGGGGCCCCCGACGTGCGCGTGGCGCTCCTCACCGCCAACCGAGCCATCACAAACTTCGGTGGGAGCACCGATCGAGGGACGGTGACCGGGTGGATCGCTGACGGCGTGGTCGACATCGTGATCGGCACCCACGCCCTGATCCAGGAAGGTGTGCATTTCGGACGGCTCGGCATCGCGGTCGTCGACGAGCAGCACCGATTCGGTGTGCACCAGCGAGTCATGCTGCGAGACAAGGCATCCGACCATGACCCCGACCTGCTGATCATGACGGCGACGCCGATACCGAGGACACTCTCGATGACCCTGTACGGCGATCTAGACGTGTCGATCCTCGATGAGCTCCCACCAGGACGCTTGCCGGTCGAGACTCGTCATGTACCCAAGGACCAGGAGTCGATCAAGGTGGTGTACGACCTCGTACGCAGCGAGGTGGCGGCCGGACGGCAGGTCTTTGTTGTGTGCCCCCTCGTCGAGGACTCGATGAAGATGGAGGCGAAGTCGGCGTCCGCGGAGTACGAGCGGCTCAAGTCCATCTACCCCGGTCTTCGCCTTGGTCTCCTTCACGGTCAGATGCGGCCCTCCGAGAAGGACGACGTCATGCACCGCTTCCGGGCCGGTGATCTCGACATTCTCGTCGCGACGACCGTTATCGAGGTCGGAATCGACGTTCCCAACGCCACGGTGATGGTGATCGAGGATGCCGACCGGTTTGGCCTCAGCCAACTCCATCAACTGCGGGGCCGTGTGGGTCGGGGTGCGGATGCTGCAACGTGTCTCTTGGTCGCCGAACCCAAGACGAGCGACGGTGAAGATCGAATCGCAGCGATGGTGGCCACCACGGATGGGTTTCGGCTCGCCGAAGAAGACATGCGGATTCGCGGCCAGGGGACGGTGTTCGGGGCTCGGCAGTCGGGTATGACCGACCTGCGCCTTGCCGATCTGCTCCGTGACGTTGATTCTCTTGTTGCTGCCCGGCGGGAGGCGTTTGCTCTTGTGCAAAACGATCCCGATCTCAGCGACCACCCCGAACTCGAGGAAGAAGTTCAAGCCCTGCTCGGCGAGGATGCAGAATGGCTCGAGCGAAGCTGAATACCGAAAGGAGAGCGGGCGACCATGCGAATCATTGCCGGTGAAGCCAAAGGCCGGCGCCTCGCCGCGCCCCGAGCCGGTACGCGCCCATTCACTGGGAGGGCAAGAGAGGCGGTTTTCTCGTCGCTCCACCGGCACGTGCCCGGGAGCCTGGTACTTGATCTCTTCGCGGGGAGCGGCTCGCTCGGCCTCGAAGCGCTGAGCCGCGGGGCGCAGTCCGTCGTGTTCGTGGAGAACGACCGCGCAGCGATCGCGGTCCTGACCGACAATGTCGCGTCGGTTGGCCTCGGGGGCGACGCGGTGAATGCCGACGTGGAGCGGTTCCTCGAGAGAGACCGCCACACCTACACCTTGGTGTTCGTCGACCCTCCGTACGCGTTCGAGGACGAACGGGTGGATCGGGTCCTTGGCCTCGTTGAAGACCGCCTCGCCGAGGACGGTCGCATCATTGTTCACCGCCGAGCGGGGGGAACGGCGCCAAAGTCAGATAATCTGCAGTGCACCGGCCGGCGACGGTACGGTGACAGTGAGATCTGGATCCTCGAGAAGGAGCAACCGTGACCGCGGCGCTTGTCCCCGGCAGTTTCGACCCGCCCACGAACGGGCACCTCGACGTTATTGAGCGCTGCGTCGGCATTTTCGATGAGGTGATCGTGGGGGTGATTCGTAATCCCTCCAAGACCCCGCTCTTCAACGAGGCGGAGCGGATCGAGATGCTCACCGATCTCTGCTCACAGTGGAAAACGGTCCGGATCGGGTCGTTCGGGGGTCTGCTCGTCAACTACGCGGAGCAGGCCGGCGCCGATGTCGTTGTCAAGGGCCTGAGGGCGATGACCGACTTCGACTACGAATTCCAGATGTCGCAGATGAATCGCCATCTTTCCGGAATCGTCACGTTGTTCGTGGCGACCAAACCCGAATACGGGTACCTGTCGTCTTCGCTGGTCAAAGAGGTGTCCCGTCTCGGTGGGACGATCGACGCGCTCGTCCCTGCGAGTGTCGCGGCTGCCATGAAGGAGCGTTACGCATGACCATGGACCATCCCGACCATCCGCAATCACCGCCGCCGGTGCCGGGCGGGCTGCTCGACTTGCTCGAGAATCTGATGATCGAGATCGAGAATGCTCGTCAGGTTCCGCTGTCGAACAGCGTGATGATCAACCAAGACGACACACTCGATGAACTCGCGAGGATCCAAAGTGGGCTCCCCGAAGAGCTCCGGGCAGCGCGGTGGATGGTGCGCGAACGCGAGGCCTACATCGCTCGGACCAACGAGAAGGCCCGCGAAGTGATCGCGGACGCCAAGCAGCGATCCGATCAGATGGTCTCGGAGTCATACATCGTGCAGGAAGCTGTTGAAGAGGCAAACACGCTTGTTCGCAACGCCGAGACCGAAGCACGACGGATCCGCCTCGAGTCGGAGGACTTCGCCGAACGGCATCTCGCCGAGGCCGAGCAGGTTCTCGCGGAGCTCCTTCGGTACGTTCGCGAAGCACGGTCCGAGCTGCACCAGTCGCTGCCGCCGAGCGCACCGCCCCCGGTGAGCCAGTAGCGAACCAGTAGCAAGTAGCAAGTACTCAGACCTGGGGTGGAGGTACTCGTGAGGCGATCTCCGTTTGTTGTTGATGTTTCCGATCTGCTGGGGAGGGATGTACCTCCGCGGTCGGTCGTCATCGAGGTGGTCGTCGACTGGCGCCTCGAGATGAGCCGGATCCTGCCCGATCCGCCGCTGGTTGCCGAGCTGTCTGTGGCACCGGTCCCGGGCGGGATCCTGGTGCGCGGCGAGGTCTGTTATGCCGTCGAGCACACGTGTCGCAGATGCCTCACCGAGTTCGTAGATGACGGGTGCGACCCGGTCACGGGGCTGTTCGAGACGAATCCCGGTGAGGACGCCTACCCAATCGAAGGGACGAGCATCGACCTCGAGTCATTCCTTCGCGACGACACACTTCTCGGCCTCCCACTGCTCCCGATCTGCAGTGAAACCTGCGAGGGACTTGTGAGTACACCAGGATTAGACTTGAATACCGACCCCCCGGGCGATCCGGACGACACCGGCTCACCGTTCGCCGTGCTGCGCGATCTTCTCCCGCCCGGAGACTGAGAAAACGAGGTTCTCCTAATGGCAGTTCCAAAGAAGAAGATGTCGCGGTCACGCACTCGCCGGCGTAAGGCACAGTGGAAGGTGTCAAGCCCGACGTTTGCCACCTGCGGACAGTGTGGCGCAAAGCACACCCCACACCGCGTGTGCAAGCAGTGCGGCAGCTACAACGGCCGCGAAGTCATCGCAGAAGTCTGACATCGTTATGCCGACGGTCGTCGTCGACGCAATGGGTGGCGACCATGCTCCGCTTGAGGTTGTTCGCGGAGCCGTTGATGCCGCGTCGGACGGCGTCGACGTTCTCCTCGTCGGCGACCAGGCTCAGATCGCTCCCGTCCTCGAGCGTTTCGATGCCGACCTTCCGGTAGTCCACGCGAGCGAGGTCGTCGAGATGGGCGAGGATCCGTCTCGTGCCGTCCGCGACAAGAAGGACGCCTCGATCATGGTCGCCGCTCGCCTCGTCAAGGACGGCGAAGCCGGGGCCCTCGTCTCAGCGGGGAGCACCGGAGCAGCGCTTGCCGCATCCGCTTTTGTGATCGGTCGTCTCCCCGGTGTTTCCAGACCGGCGATCGCGTCGATCTTTCCCGACACGCGAGGTCGTGCTCGATGTCGGCGCCAACATCGAAGTTGGTCCGGAGCAACTCGCCCAGTTCGGCGTGATGGGATACGCCGTAGCCGAGGTCTTTCTCGAGATCGACGAACCGCGTGTCGGGCTCCTGAATATCGGCGAAGAGGCGGGCAAGGGCCGGGACCTCGAACAGGCCGCCTACCCGCTTCTTGCCAATGTCAATGGGCTCAACTTCGTTGGCAATGTCGAAGGCCGCGATCTCGGTCGCGACCGCGCCGACGTGTTCGTGACCGATGGGTTCACCGGCAACGTGCTCCTCAAGACCGGAGAGGGGACCAGCCGCGCCTTGTTTCGTGTGCTGATGGAGTTCCTGCAGGCGGATGGATACCAATCCGCACTCGCGGAGCTGATGCCGGCATTCATGAAGCTCCGTCAGCACATCGATCCCGAGACGATCGGTGGTGCCCATCTTGTGGGGACCAAGGGTGTGGTCGTGATCGCCCACGGGGCCAGTTCGCACCGAGCGGTGGCGAATGCGATCAGCATGGCAGCCGAAGGTGCGGGCCACGGCCTCGTCGCCCTCGTTGCCGACGGCATCGGACGAGCCGCGACATGAGCGGGGACACGGTCGATCAGGATGGTGCTGCCGACCACTTCGAAGGTGTCTTCGGTTACCGAATCGTCGATCTCGATGTGCTCGAGAGGGCGCTCACACATCCGTCGTACGCATCCGAGAACCCGCGATCCATGGACTATCAACGGCTCGAGTTCCTCGGAGATGCGGTGCTGGAGCTTGCCGTGACGAGTTTCATCTACGACGAATACCCATCAGCGACCGAAGGGGAGATGACACTGCTCAGGGCAGCCGTTGTCTCCGAGCCGGCGCTCGCATCAATTGCCGAATCCTGGGGTTTGTGCGACCGACTGCTTCTCGGTCGGGGAGAGGAACTCTCGGGAGGCCGTGGCAAACGGTCAATCCTCTCCGATGTGGTCGAGTCGCTCCTCGCGACCGTGTACCTCGATGCCGGCTTCGCCAGAGCGAATCAGATCGTACGCGACCACTGGGGCCCGATGATCCGCGAACGCGCAGACGAACCGGGACAGCGCGACTTCAAGACGCGACTCCAAGAGACACTCGTGGCCGAAGGGCGGACCATCGAGTACACGGTCACCGAGACGGGTCCGCAACACGCGAAGCAATTCGCGGCGACCGCGTCGTCGTCCGGTGAGGACCTCGCCAGCGGTTCGGGTACTTCAAAGAAACGCGCCGAACAAGACGCGGCACGAAAGGCCCTGGAACTGTTGGACGGAACCAAGTAGACACGAGACTCGAGACACCAGACACGAGACTGTCTCGGGTCTCGTGGTCTCGGATCTCCCTACTCCTCTGCCGCGACGGCACTGCACCCGGTCGCTTCGGGCTGCGTCTCATAGTCACAGCCATGTAATTCGCAGCACTATGCTCCGTCGCTGTGTTGCTGAAGAAGCTCACGCTTGTCGGCTTTAAGTCCTTCGCCGACCGGACCCGGCTCGAATTCGATGCCGGGGTTAACGTCGTGGTGGGGCCGAACGGATCAGGCAAGTCCAATCTGCTCGATGCAATCGCCTGGGTCATGGGCACTCAGGCCACGAGATCCCTCCGGACCGAGAAGATGGAGGACGTCGTGTTCGCCGGTACGGCGACCCGGCCATCGGTTTCTCGTGCCGAGGTGGCGTTGACGTTCGACAACAGCGACGGCTTCCTCCCGATCGACCTTTCCGAGATCACGATCACGAGACGCCTCTACCGGGACGGCACGTCCGAGTATGAGATGAACCGGACTCCCTGCCGCCTCCTCGACATCCAGGAATTGCTGTCGGACGGTGGCGTCGGCCGGCACCAGCACGTCCTGGTCTCTCAAGGGCAGATCGGTACCGTGCTCACAGCCCGCCCGGACGAGCACCGAGCCGTCATTGAAGAAGCCGCGGGGATCACGAAACACCGCGGCCGCAGGGATCGGGCTATTCGTCGCCTCGATGCAACAGAACAAGACGTCGACCGCCTCAACGACATCCTCTCTGAGAAGCGTCGTGCTTTGCGGCCGCTGAAGCGGCAGGCCAACGCCGCAGCCCGCCACGGGTCGGTGAAGGCCGAAGCGAAGGCGCTCCGGCTCTGGTTGGGGGCTGAGTCGATCCGCGTACTCCGCAGCCGGGAGTCCGAGGCCTCAGCCGAAGATGGGTCGCGGTCGGAGCAACTCGTCCTAGAAGAGGCCGAGTTCGACAAGCTCCTGGTCGAACTCAGCGGACTGCGGGCGTCCGCCGGTGATGCCGGTGCCGCCCTCGAACGCGACACGGCTGCCGCCGCGCGCCTCGAAACCGTGGTCGAACGCCTTCGTCGGTACGGCCTCGTGGCTCGCGAGCGGCGGGTTGCGATCGAAGGCCGAATCGAAGGTGCAGGGGAGCGGCGCAGCGATCTCACGACAGAACGAGAGGAGCTTGGCGCGGGAATCGACGAGACAGCGAGCACCGAGCACCGACTCGCCGACGAGGTTGAACGCCGCACCGTTGCCCTCGAAGCGCTCGAAGACGAGGAACGAACGATCGCCGAGCAAGTCCAACTCCCAGCGGAAGGCCTGGTGGCGAATCTGCGGGGAGACCTCCGAGCTCTTGAGAATGGCGCGGAGCGCGACCTGCGCGAACTCGAAGCGATGTCAACGCGTCGTCGAGTTGTCGTTGATCGTCTTGACCAGGAAACGAGCGAGGTTGTTGAGCTGAACCGTTCGATTCAGCAGGCCGACGCTGCTGTGACTGCATCACAACGCGGCTACGACGAAGCCCGTACGCACCGCGAGGTGGCCGAACAGAAGTGGGAGCAGTCGGATCGTGAGCATTCCGATGTGCTCCTCGCTATTGCTGCAGCGGAGGCTCGGATCGAAGCCCACGAAGCGACCATCGCAGGCATGGGAGATCCGGCGGCTCGGGTGATGACGGAGCGTCATGACGGAGTGACGGGTGTGGTTGCCGCCTCGCTTGACGCACCTCCTGAGGTCGCCGACGCGGTTGACCGCGCGCTCGGGGCGTGGGCGGAGGCGTTCCTCGCTTCGGATCGAGATGGCATCCACAGTCTGACCGCCGACCTCAAGTCCGAGGGGTTGGGCGGCATATCGCTTGTCAGCCCGCAGCTCGTATCCGGTGTGCCTGCCCGCGCGGCAGCAGACGAACTGGGGCTTGATGCCCTTGTTGATCTTCTCGGGCCCGAGGCCGACCGAGGCGTTGCCGAGGCACTGCTTGGGGATGTTGTGTATGCCGCAGGTTGGGAAGCGGCGTGGCGCGTTGTCGAGCGGTATCCGCACCTGCGGGCCGTCACCCCGGAAGGTGACGTGATTGCGAAGTCCGGGATCCACGTGGCGCAACCCGACGGGACAGGATTTGCCGCTCTCGAAGCGGCACGCGTTGAACTCGAGATAGCCGAGCGAGAGGGATCGCGTACGGAGAGCCGTCGCACCGCAGCCAAGCGGGATCTCGAAGCGGCGCGACGGGTTGAACGAACCGCATTGGATGATGTTGAGGCTCTTGAAGCACGTATCGCCGGCCACACTGAGGCTCTCGACCTCGTCGGCCGTGCGCACGCCGAGGGCGAATCAGAGCTCGAGCGACTGGAAATGAGATCAACAGCGCTGGCGGAAGCCGATGCGGCCCGCGCCGAGCGAATCGCAGAGCTTCGCGAGCGACTTGCCGAACTCGAAGGTGAAGAGGCGGCCCGCCAGGCCGCATGGGAAGCGTTGAATCAGCGACGCCAGGAGGTAGCGACACGCCGAGATGAAGCGCGGCGTCTGCGCGAGGAGGCCGCTGCCGAACTCGCAGGCCTCGCTGAACGACGAACGCAGCTCCAACAACGCATCGAACGCGTGGAATCCGAACTGAACCAATTGGAACTGCTCCCCGACGACGATCCTCGAATCTCGGCATTGGCCGACATCGAGTCTCGTGCTGCTCGCGTCGCAGCGATGGCCCAGGGCCATATTGTCGAGCTCAGAGAGCGGCAACGTGAACTGCGTATCGAGGTGGGTGGCACTGCGGACGCACTCGGAGCTGCCGAAGCGCGTCGAGAGCAGCTCGAAGCATCGATCTCGCTCGCCAAAGAGCGCCGGTCGATCCTTGCCGTCGAACTGGCCGAAGCACGGATCCGCATGGAGTCGAGCGCCGAGCGACTGCGCCGCGACGCCGATGCGTCCGTCGAAGAGGCGCTTGCCGCGCCACGTCCAGAGCTCGATGAAGCCACCGACCCCAAAGACCGCCTCGCGAGCCTCGAAGCCGATCTGCGACGTATGGGCCCGATCAATCCGTTGGCGGCCGCCGAGTACGACGACCTGGCCGGCGAAGTGGCGCTGCTTGACGATCAGCTTGCCGATCTCAACGAGTCGAGAAGTGAGCTCCGCAAGGTCATCTCCGCCCTCGACGAGGAGATGGCGAGTTTGTTCATGGTCGCCTTCGAAGAGATCTCGGCGCTCTACCAGGAGAACTTCTCACAGGTGTTCCCCGGGGGCCGAGGGAGGCTCCGCCTGGTTGATCCCGATCATCCTCTCGAGTCGGGGGTCGAGGTCGAGGCGCAGCCCCACGGCAAGAAGGTTGGCAGGCTGGCGTTGCTCTCCGGTGGCGAACGGAGTCTCGCCGCCCTGGCGTTCCTTTTTGCAGTGTTCCGCGCCAGGCCCAGTCCTTTCTATGTTCTCGACGAGGTAGAGGCGGCGCTCGACGACGCCAATCTTCACCGGTTCCTGCGGCTTGTCGATACCCTGCGATCGTCGGCTCAGCTGGTCATCATCACCCATCAGCAACAGACAATGGAAGCCGCCGATATGCTGTACGGCGTGACCATGGAGCCCGGCGAGTCCTCGAAAGTTCTCGCACGACGCATGGTGAACGCGACCGTCTAGACCCGATCTCGGTCGCAAGGAGAATTCGTGAATACCAACCTGTTGATTCTGCTCGTTGTTGTGGTGGTGATCGTCGCGATTGTTGCGATCGTCCTCACTCAGAAATCGCGCACAACCACACGGCCTCCAGCTCCGAGCGCAGTCAAGGCTCCCGAGCGAGGCCTCCGATCCCAGCTGTCTCGCACAAGGTCTGCCATTGGAGGAACACTCGGGACCCTGTTGCGTTCCGACAACCTCGATGACGCGTTTTGGGGCGAGCTCGAGGAGACCCTGATCGCGGCCGACGTTGGCGTCGGCCCGTCCACCGCCGCCGTGGACACGGTGCGCAAGCAGCGACCTGCCGACGGAGAACAAGCACGCCGGCTGCTTGAAGAGGCGCTCATCGCCCAGCTCTCCGGTCGTGACCGGTCGTTGCACCTCGAGGGCACGCCGGCTGTGGTGCTGGTCGTTGGAGTGAACGGCACAGGGAAGACGACGTCGATAGCAAAGATCGCGGGCCTCCTCGGGGAGAATGGCCAGACCGCCGTGCTCGGCGCTGCCGACACGTTCCGAGCCGCTGCGGACGAGCAGCTTCGCACCTGGGCAGGGCGAGTTGGTGTGGACGTGATCTCCGGCGCCCCGGGCTCCGATCCGGCATCGGTGGCCTACGACGCGTATCAGTCAGCTGAGTCGTCGGGGTCCGATGTTGTGATCGTTGATACAGCGGGCCGCCTCCACTCCAAATCCAACCTCATGGACGAACTCGGCAAGGTCGCGCGGGTGCTGAAACGTGAGGCCGGGGACATCGGCGAAGTCCTACTCGTCCTCGACGGCACCACCGGACAGAATGGGATCGGCCAGGCCCGCAGCTTCGCGGATTCCGTCGGGGTTACCGGGATCGTGCTCACGAAGCTCGATGGAACTGCCCGCGGGGGTATCGCTATTGCGGTGGAACAAGAGCTCGATATCCCAGTGAAGTACATTGGAGTCGGCGAAGGTGTTCACGATCTCGTACCATTCGAACCGAAAGCGTTCGTCGAAGCCCTCCTGGAGCCATGACAGAAGCACAGCGCCTCATCGCAGAAGCCGGCACCGCGGCGGAGAAGTCATATTCGCCCTACAGCAACTACAGGGTCGGGGCGGTTGTTGTGGCATCCGACGGCGTCGAATACCGGGGCTGCAACGTGGAGAACGCGGCCTACGGTGCCTCGATCTGCGCTGAGGCAAACGCCATCACCAGCGCAGCGGCCCACGGTGTCCGAGCCATCGACACCGTCGCCGTCACCTGCCTCGACGGCGAAGCCTGCTCACCGTGTGGCAACTGCCGCCAGATCATGCGCGAATTCAGAGTCCGACGCGTGATCCTGACGAACGAAACCGGAGACCCGGTGGAGTACACGTTGGAAGACCTTCTGCCGCGATCATTCGGCCCCGAAGACCTCGAGTAGAGACACGAGACACGAGACACGAGACACGAGACAGGACAGTCTCATCTCAGTCTCGGATCTCGGGTCTTCTTATCTCTCTCCCAACGCTTCTGTCAGCTTTGGGATCACTTGATGCAGGTCTCCCACAATCCCGAGGTCTGCGACGGCGAAGATCGGGGCCTCGACGTCCTTGTTCACCGCGATGATGGTTCCGGAGTCTTTCATCCCAACCAGGTGCTGCATGGCGCCTGAGACGCCGGCAGCGATGTAGACGCTCGGCTTGACCGTCTTGCCCGTCTGGCCGACCTGAAGCCTTGCCGGGACCCAACCCGCGTCAATCACGGCACGGGTGGCACCAATGGCGGCGTCAAGCTGGGATGCAAGGTCTTCGATTGCTGCCCACTTCTCCTCACTACCAACACCACGTCCGCCCGCCACCACAACGGCGGCGGCCTCGAGGTCGGGACCTTCGCTTTCTTCGACATGGGATTCGACGATGACGGCCGTTCCGGATCGCCCGACGTCCGGGGCGGATACCTGGACAATGGTTGGGCTGCTGCCGTCGATTGGTTCCGCAGCGAATGCCTTCGGACGCACAAACACAATCGCCGGTGCCGGTCCTGTGAACTCGGTGGTGACGGCCTGCGTCCCGCCGAGGATCTCGCTTGTGACGCTCACCGCTCCATCAGTTGACACGTCAACGGCGTTGCCGAGGACCGGTCGTCCGAGCCTGGCCGAGAGTCGTCCGCCGACGTCGCGGTCGGTGTTGTTCATACCGAACAAGACAAGATCGACGCCGTGCTCCTCGACGAGGGCAGCAAGCGCGGCCGCGGCGCTCGCCGATGGCAGGTGGTCGTCGGTCGCGAGGTGATAGACCGTGGTCGCACCGTGTGATCCCAATTCGTCGAATGCAGTGTCGGTGCCTGCTCCGATGTGGAACACCGAAACGTCATCGATCGTTCGGGCCTTGCTGATGAGTTCGAGTGCAGAAGCGGATGCGTTTCCGCCCGACTCCTCGCTGAATACCCACGTTGCCATTCAGATCACCTTCGCCTGTTCTAGGAGGGCGACGATCTTGAGGTAGCCCTCTCCGTCGTCCTCAACGATCTCCCCGGCTTCTCGACTCGGAACCGGGTCGACCGCGGTGATGGTCTGGCCTGCGCCCGCATCACCAACCTGCTCGGCCGTGAAACCGAGGTCTTCCGCTGTGAGTGTGTCGATGGGCTTCTGTTTTGCCTGCATGATCCCCTTGAAGGTGGGGTAGCGGGGCTCAACGACGCCCGAAGTCACCGACAGCAGCGCCGGAAGCGGTGCCTCAACGACGTCGTAGCCTCCTGCCGTCTGCTGCTCGATGCGTACAACGCCGTCCGCTGCATCGACCTTGCGAGCGAAGGTGAGCGAAGGTACGTCGAGCAACTCGGCTATTTGTTGTGGGACCACGCCGGAGTATCCGTCGGTTGACTCGGTGCCTGCGATCACCAGGTCGAATCCCTCCCGCTCCATTGCAGCGGCGAGGATTCTCGACGTCGTCAATGCATCGGATCCCGCGAGGACCTCATCGTCGATGATGACTGCCTTGTCGGCTCCCATCGCCAAAGCCTGGCGGATTCCCTGAAGTGACCCCGAGGGGGACATCGAGTAGAGGGTTACCGAGCCGTCGTTCCCTTCGGCCAACTGGAGCCCAACCTCGACGCCGAATCGATCGGTGTCGTCGAGGACCTGATCGTTCGGACGGATCACGCGGTGGGTGTCCTCCGCGAGTTCGTAGGGCGTCGCCGGGTCTGGGATCTGCTTCACACAGACCGCGATTCTCATGACGGTGTCGCTCCTTGTTTCGGGTACGAGGATCATACCCCAACTTTGAGCGACGACTCAAAAACCTGTTCTAGCCGTCCACGAGCATGGGGAGGAGAGCATCAAGCACGGCGGTGAAGCGTGTCCGCGCTTCGGCGGCCGTCTCGGTGACCTCTTCGTGCGACAGTGGCGCGTCGGTGATTCCCGCTGCGTAGTTCGTGACCAGAGAGATGCCGGCCACCCCGACACCCATGTGGTTGAGCGCGATCGCCTCGGGAACCGTTGACATGCCGACAAGGTCGCCACCGGCCCGTCTCACCATCTCGATCTCGGCAGGAGTCTCGTAGCTCGGACCAAGGAACCAGGCGTACACACCGTCGCGATACGGGACCGAGGCAGCTTCGAACGCTCGCTTCATGGTGCTGCGGAGACGGAGCGAGTACACCTCGCTCATGTCCGGGAACCTCGGCCCGAGGCGATCGTCGTTCACACCGACCAGTGGATTCCGCGCGGTGTAGTTGAGATGGTCGCGGATGGCGACGAGGTCACCCGGTGCCAGTCCTTCGCCGAGGCCGCCGGCTGCGTTGGTCAGCAGCACCGACTTTGCCCCTGCCAGGGCAGCGGTGCGAACGCCGAACACCACCTCGTCCAGCGGCCAGCCCTCATAGGTGTGGACTCGGCCCGCGAACAGCAGCACGGCCCCTTCACCGACCGGTGCTGAGAAGAGGCTTCCGCCGTGGCCCACGACCCGTGGTTCCGGGAAGTGGGGGATGTCTCCATATGGGATTTCGATGGCGTCGTCGAGGGACGCGGCATAGTCGCTCAGGCCCGATCCGAGGACCACTGCCGCGTCGTGTTGTGCCCGACCGGTTCGTTCAGCAATCGCGTCTGCGGCGGCCTGCAGGTCTTCGTAGCTCATTTCACCTCTCCAAGAATCAAGGGACGGGATGGGGGTGCTTCATCTGCGATCACCCATGCCGGCTCGAGGACCGGCAGGCAGGCGCTCAACTGCGCGTCCGTGTTGTAGCCCACGGTTGCGAGTGCATCACCCGCCGCAACGGCGTCTCCTACCTTTGCGAGGATGGAGATTCCGACGCCTGGATCGACGTCATCTTCCTTCGCCTGGCGACCGGCGCCCAGTCGCACAGCGGAGCGTCCAACCGCCAGCGCATCACACCGTTCGATGAAACCGGCCCGATCCGCGACGACGGTGTGGGCACTCGATGCGGACGGCAACAGCGACGGATCCTCGAGCACGCTCGGATCCCCGCCCTGCGCTTCGATGACCTTCGCGAACACATCGAGACCGGAACCCGACTCAACCGCTGCCTGGAGCTGCGATCTCGCCTCAGCTCGGTCTGCGGCAACACCCCCGAGAATCAGCATTTCCTCCCCGAGGCGGAAGGTGAGTTCCGTCGTGTCGGGTGGTCCGTCACCATTGAGGATCGCTATCGACTCGGCCATCTCATTGGCGTTCCCGACTTCCGTCCCGAGTGGCTGGTCCATATCGGTGAGGAAGCCGACGACCGGAGTGTCGTGTGAACGCCCGATGCCGACCATCGTCTGGGCCAGCTCCGTGCCGGACTCGATGTCCTTCATGAACGCTCCCGAGCCGATCTTGACGTCGAGCACCAGTCCGTCGAGGTCTTCGGCGAGCTTCTTCGACATGATCGACGAGGCGATCAGGGGGACCGCAGGAACCGTGCCGCTCGCATCTCTCAACGCGTAGATCCTCCGATCGGCCGGCACCAGCGTCTCGGATTGGCCGCCGAGAACGAGGCCAAGCTCGTCGAGTTGACGTTTGAAAACGTCAGGATCGAGACGTGTCCTGAATCCCGGGATCGTCTCGAGCTTGTCGAGTGTTCCGCCGGTGTGTCCGAGTCCTCGCCCCGACATCATCGGAATAGCGACTCCGCACGCCGTCACGAGCGGTGCCAGTGGAATGCTGATCTTGTCCCCAACGCCGCCGGTCGAGTGTTTGTCGACCTTGGGCATCGACGTGGCGGACAGGTCAAGGACATCACCCGAGTGCAGCATGGCATCGGTCCACGCCGAGAGCTCATCGCTGTTCAGGCCTCGAAAGATGATGGCCATCAGGAACGCCGACAGCTGGTAGTCGGGGATCCGATCCGCCGTGTACTCGGCGATGATCCACTCCAGTTCCTCGGCGGCAAGGACTCCTCCATCGCGCTTGGTGCCGATCAGCTCCGGCATGCTGTAGCTCATGTGTCCTCCGAACTCGTCCGTGGATTCTTACCTATTCTGACGCGGCCGTTGGTGATCGTGACTCCTTCTGCACGAAGGAGCTCGGCCTGACGTTGCTCATGGCCCGGGGCCAATCGACCCGAGCGTGCCACCACCCGCCACCAGGGGAGGCCGGGGGTCGTGCGCACGAGGTTGCCGACGGCGCGGGCTGCTCCGGGGAAACCTGCCTCCTCCGCGACTTCACCATACGACACAACCTCACCAGGCTCGAGAAGCATGAGCACGGTCGCGACTTCGTCGCTGAAGTCCTTCACGGCTTCCTCATGGTCACGAGTTGGTAGTGCTCGTCGACCGAGCTGTCCTCGGCTTCGGGAATGATCGCGAACCGCTCGACGACGAAGGCCTCGCCAAATACCGCGATCACCTGATCGTCGGTCCTCCACGCGAAATACCGGGGCGGATCGTGGACGTCGTCATCCACCATCCCCGTCGATCCGTCGCCACCCCACAGACCCACCACTGCGATCCCGCCGGATGTCAGGACCCGAGCCATCTCGGCAATCGCCCTCGTCAACTCGGCATCCGGGGCGTGCATGAAGCAGCTCATGCTCCATATCGCGTCGAACGATTCATCCGGAAACGGCAGTACGGCGAAGTCTGCGACGCGCGCATCGAGCCCCTTTGCCACGCAGCGTTCGATGTTGAGCGGCGAGAGATCGATGGCGGCGACGCTGAGCCCCTCACCTGCAAAGAACGCGGCGCTGTGACCGGAGCCGGCACCGATCTCGAGCAGACGGGTCATCTGCTCGGATCGCATCGTCGCGACGAGCTCAATCCGATACTCATCGCGCCATTGCGGTTCCCCACGTTCGTCGCGCCGGGCCGCGGTTGAGTCGTACGAGCGGACCAGGTCCGCTCTGATGGCGTGAGCGTCGGGCGCTGCGCTCACAGCGTCCCGAAGAGCCGATCGCCCATGTCGCCGAGTCCGGGGACGATGTAGGCCCGGTCGTTGAGTTCACGGTCATGTGCCGCAGCGATCACGTGGACATCGGGATGGTCGTCGTACATACGTCGGACACCTTCAGGGGCGGTCACGACACAGAGCGCCGTGATGTCGCGCGCACCCGATGACTTGACCTTGTCGACGGCCCATGACAGTGAGCCACCTGTGGCGAGCATCGGTTCGAGGATGAACACCGACGCGTCCGACAGGTCGGGGAGGCGTGCGTAGTACTCCTGGGGGAGCGCCGTCTCTTCATCTCGCTGCACACCGGCGAAGCCGACTTTGCAGTCGGGGATCATCTCGAGGACCGCGTCGAGCATGCCGAGGCCTGCACGAAGCACCGCTACGGCCACAACATTGTCCACGCGGTAGCCGATGGTCCTTTCCATCGGTGTCTGGACTTCGATTTCTTTGAGTGGGAGCCGTTTCGTGGCTTCGAGCACGAGGCTGTACGTGAGGCCACGCGCTGCAGCCCGAAACGCTTCGGGTGTTGTGCTGCTGTCGCGCAGGATGGTGAGATAGTGCCGGCCGAGCGGATGATCGATCACTGTGAGGTTCATACCCCGAGTCTCGCAGATCATGTGTCCCGCGGCGAGCCGTAGACTCACCGGCCCATGTTCGATTCTCTCTCCGGTCGGCTCAACCAGGCGTTCTCGCAACTGCGTGGCAAAGGGCGCCTGTCCGAATCCGATGTCAACGACGCACTACGAGAGGTGCGGATCGCGCTCCTCGAGGCCGACGTCAACGTATCGGTCGTGAAGTCGATGCTGGCGAGGGTGAAGGAACGGGCCATCGGCACCGAAGTCACAAAGAGCCTCACTCCCGGCCAGCAGGTCATCAAGATCGTCCACGAAGAGCTGATCGTCACCCTCGGGGCAGAGGAAGTCCCGCTTGTGCGCCCGGCCGCCCCGCCGCTCGTGATCCTCATGGTGGGGCTTCAGGGATCCGGCAAGACGACGACTGCGGCGAAGCTCGCGAAACACCTGAAGGGTAAGGGGAAACGCCCGATGCTCGTGGCTGCGGATCTCCAGCGCCCGGCCGCGATCGACCAGCTCGAGTCGCTCGGCAAGCGGATCAACGTCCCCGTCTACGTCGACCGGAAGACCAAGGCCCCGAGGCTGGTGAAAGCCGCCCTCAAGGAGGCCAGGAGCGAGAGCGCCAACGTCGTGATCATCGACACGGCCGGCCGGCTCCAGGTGGACAAGGATCTGATGAAGGAGCTCGCTGCCGTTCGGAAGGCCGCTTCTCCCGATGAGATCTTGCTGGTGCTCGATGCGATGACCGGCCAGGAAGCGGTCAATGTTGCGAACGGGTTCCTCGAATACACCGACCTCACCGGACTGGTGCTCACCAAACTCGATGGCGACGCCCGAGGTGGCGCGGCCATATCGGCGCGTGAGGTGACCGGTCAACCGATCAAGTTCGTCGGCATCGGGGAGAGCATTGACGAGCTCGATGTTTTCTATCCGGAGAGGATGGCGTCGCGCATCCTCGGCATGGGTGACGTGCTTTCGCTGATCGAGAAGGCCGAATTGGTCTACGACGAACAAGAGGCCGAGGAAGCCGCTGCGAAGCTCCTGGATTCGTCGTTCAACCTCGAAGATTTCCTCGACCAGTTCCAGCAGATCAAGAAGATGGGGCCATTGCAGCAGCTGGTTGGTATGCTCCCAGGCGCCGGATCGGCACTGCGCGACGTCGAGATCGACGACCGTCAACTCGCACGCGTCGAGGCCATCATCCGGTCGATGACCCCAGCGGAGCGTCGGGATCCCAAGATCATCAATGGGAGCCGCAAGCGCCGCATCGCGACGGGTTCGGGGACGCGGCCGCAGGACGTCAATGTGCTGCTCAAGCAGTTCTCCGAGACACAGAAGATGATGAAGGCCTTCGCCGGAGGCAAGAGTCCCATCCCCGGGCTCGCAATGCCGGCGATGGGCCGCAAGAAGAAGAGGTAGACATGCCGGTGAAGATCCGCCTGACGCGGATGGGTAAGAAGAAGCAACCCTCGTATCGCGTCGTGGTGATGGACTCACGCAAACCGCGCGATGGCAAGTACATCGAGCAGATCGGCCGGTATGACGCCCGCCAGGATCCGTCGTTGATCGAGATCAACAACGAACGCGCCGTTGAATGGCTCCAGCAAGGTGCGCAGCCGACCGAGCGGGCAAAGAAGCTGCTCGAGATCTCCGGGGCTTGGACCGAGTTCAAGGTTGCCCGCGGCGAGATCCACACGGTGGATGACAAGCCTGAGAAGTCGCCGGTGGAGGCGGCTCCTGTGATGCTGGACGAGATCCGGGAAGAGGCCGAAGAAGCCGTCGAAGTCGACGAAGCGGTCGACGCCGTTAAGGCGGTAGAAGTAGTCGAAGCCGCAGCTGATGACACCATCGAGATCACGACGGTCGAAGACACGGACGCTACCGAAACGGACGAAGCATGAATCAGGGCAGCATCGTCGAGAAGGTTGTGACCTACGTCGTGACCCAGATCGTTGACGATCCAGACTCGGTCGAGGTGGAGATTGTCCCTGACGGCGACGACGCCATCGTCGCCGAAGTACGGACCGCCAAGTCCGATATGGGTCGTGTGATCGGTCGCCGTGGACGCGTGGCTCGGGCGATCCGCTCGGTTGCTACGGTCGCCGGCGACGAAGAGGGTGTTTCGGTCGAGGTCGATTTCCTCGACTGACGTGGAACCGATCCTCGTCGGATATGTTCGCCGGGCCCATGGCATCAATGGTGCTGTGGTTGTACGACCGCTGACGGACGATCCAGAACACCGCTGGATTCCCGGCGCGGCGTTCATGAGCGACGCGGAACCCCCGGTCTTGTTCACCGTCGATGAGGCGACGCCGTATCGCGACGATCTCCTCGTCCGGTTCGCCGAGGTCCGCGACCGGACCGGCGCTGAGGCACTCCGGGGCACATCTTTCACGATCGACCCGGCAGATCGTCGAGACCTCGACGATGGAGAGTTCTGGGTCGAGGATCTCGTCGGCTGTGACGTCGTCGATCAGGCCGGTGAGTCGATCGGCGTCGTCGAATCCGTAGAGTTCGGAGCGGCGCAGGATCGCCTTGTCGTGCGCACCGAAGCAGGGCGCTTCGAGGTTCCGTTCGTCGACGCGATCGTTCCCGAGGTCGACCTCGAACGCAGAATCGTTGTTGTTGTCGCGCCCGAGGGCCTGTTCGAGTCAGTCTGACGGAGCAACGGCGCGATCGAGAGATTCGATTGTGCGATCGTGGAGCGTCCGTGCCGCCTCAGGTGTTCCTGCGATGTTCACCATCCCGAGCTTTCCATATTCCGAAACGGCTCCGATGATGTGGAACACCGTTCCCAGCTGTCGCGCTTGGTCGAAATGCAGACCGTCGCAGACGATGATGTCGAACACATCTTCGGGCAGCAGACCGCGGTAACGATCCGACTGAACATTGTCGCTCGCGTAGTAACACAACTCGCTACCCAGCGCCGACCGGTACGTCCCGGAATCGAGGTCATACGTTCCGTCGGTGAGGAATTGGAGTACGAGCGAGGGGAGAGTCGTGCCACCCTTCCGCAGGTTGATCTCGAGGGCATAGTGGTCCCAGCCGATGTCGGTCGGAACCGACACGAAGTCGACGCTGAAACGCCCGAGAGCCCCGAGTGATGCCAGCTCCTTTCCAACGCTGAGGCCGGCTTCTTGGAGATCGCGCCGGTATGCGGCGTCCGCGGGAAACGTGCACCCCTCGTACACCTGACCGGTCGGCCCACCGAGGACTTGCTCGTGGGTGGAGATCGCTTCAACGCGGCCGAGGGGGTCAATCCTGCACTGAACCGACGGCGAGTGCTTGATGTCCGATTCGATGAACGCTTCGACGATTCCCGACATCGACTGGAGTTTCTCCACAAATCGCTCTGCAGACATCCCCGATGCAATCGGCATCAGCCGCTCCATGAGGTGCTCGAACGCCCAGACCTCCACACCGGTCGCCGGGGCGTCTTCGAGATCAAATGTGGCGTTGCCTTCACCGGAGAACCCCTCGTCGAGCTTCACGACGGCACGACGAAGCGTCGGATCCTCTGCTCGGAGCTCTGCGAGCCCCTTGACGATGTCGTCGACATCGCGCACACCGGTGATCGCTCTCGGGGTTCGAATCCCGGCGGAAGCAAGCACCGCTCGACTCCCGTTCTTCCCGCCGAGCCAGCGACGGTCGGGATCGTTGGCGTACATTGGGATACCGAGCTGAACGGCGAGCGTACGTTCCAGGGGCGTCGAATTGAAACACGTCATGTGCGCCGTCGCCGAGTCCGGGATGGCTTCCTTGATCCGGTCGAGCAATCGCGGCCGCCGGAGGATCTTCTCGCTCAGCGGCTCGGGAGATCCGTCGTTGCAGGACAGCAGCGTCAGCCGGTTGCGTGCGTGGTGCGTCGGGATGCCCGGAAGGAGGTGGAGGTAGTAGTCGACGATGGTGGAAGGAATCGGGCGGCTCGTCACGTAGATGATTCGCGTCCGAGGCATACGCAGAAGCATCAGCAGGCACAACATCCGCTCCTCGTAGTGGACGATCCCATCGATCCGGTGGAGCTGATCCGTATCGAGGCTGAGCGAGGGGACGACTACCACGGTCCGCTCCGCCATGCGATCCGGGAACACCGTCGAGACCAGCGGGACGAGTCGGCGCTGCAGGTCGTGGAACTGGGCCCGTTCCTCGTCGGAGCCCGGCTTGGGCACGATGCGACCGTGGCTCTCGTCGATGTCATACATCTCCGTCAACCCTACGCGTACGTGTGGATCGATGACCAGCGGACGTGCACGTCGTATCCTGGGCCCGTGCCGTACGAACCGCGTCATCACGTTCGCATCGTGACCGCCACGTCGTTGTTCGACGGCCATGACGCGGCCATCAACATCATGCGCCGCATTCTGCAGGCCACCGGCGCTGAGATTATCCACCTCGGTCATGACCGATCCGCGGCCGACATCGCTATCGCCGCCGTGCAGGAGGACGCCCAGGCGGTTGCGATCACGTCGTATCAGGGCGGACACCTGGAGTTCTTCCGCTATGTGCGCCACCTGCTCGACGAAGCTGGTGCGTCACACGTCAAGATCTTCGGAGGCGGGGGCGGCACGATCCTCCCCGCCGAGGCCGAGGAGCTCGAGCGGTCCGGGATTGAGCGGATCTACACCCCGGATGATGGACGCGAACTCGGTCTCCAGGGCATGATCGACGACCTGCTTGAACGTGCGGACTTCCCGGTCGTCGACGGGACCGGCCTCGATACCGGCAACCTCAGTGTGGCGACACCGGAATTGCTCGGCCGCATGATCTCGGCGGTCGAGCAGGAATCGAACGGGAGGCTCGCAGCAGCAGCAGGCGCTGCGGCCGCCGACTCGATCGCACCGGTCATTGGTATGACTGGAACCGGCGGTGCGGGCAAGTCCTCATTGATTGATGAGATCGTTGTTCGGTACCTCGCAGATTTCCCGGACCGAACGATCGCCATCGTCTCGGTTGATCCGTCACGGCGCCGGTCCGGCGGTGCCCTCCTCGGCGATCGCATTCGGATGAACTCGGTCTCCGACCCGCGGGTTTTCATGCGGTCGCTTGCGACTCGACAGGCGAACCTGGCGCTCTCGCCGCATGTCGCTTCGGCCGTGGATCTCGTGAAGGCGGCCGGCTACGACCTTGTCATCCTGGAGACGTCGGGGATCGGCCAGGCCGACACAGAGATTGTCGACCACTCTGATCTCACCCTCTACGTGATGACTCCCGAATACGGAGCAGCGAGTCAACTCGAGAAGGTCGACATGCTCGACTTCGCCGACCTCGTGGTCGTCAACAAGGCCGACCGCAGAGGGGCCGAGGACGCCGTGCGGGACGTCCGCAAGCAGTACCGGCGGAACCACGCGACGTTCGACGAGGCAGAAGAGAATCTCCCGATCTACGCGACCGTCGCATCCCACTTCAACGATGCCGGGGTCAACCACTTCTATCACCGACTCATGGAGAGCATCGACCAGCACACTGAAGGCCGCTTCGTGTCAACGATCGATCTTCCGACCGACCATGGGGGAGAGCAG
The DNA here is from genome assembly GCA_963808015.1 of uncultured Actinomycetota bacterium. GTDB lineage: Bacteria > Actinomycetota > Acidimicrobiia > Spongiisociales > UBA5794 > JAHEEL01. Next base: position 18,268 of record CAWEEG010000049.1, on the reverse strand, counting down.
CCGGCCATTCCCAAGGACCGCGTGCGGTACCTCTCCGAGATCAGTGACGTCATCCGCACCTACAACGAACGTGTCGCCGCTCAGATGGCGAGGGCCAACGAAGCGCAGGCGTTCGGCGTCGTGGCCCAGACTTCCGGGGATGCAACGATCGATGCCGCCGGCCGCGAGGTGATGGCCGGCCTCGATCTCGACGCCGCAGGGATCCTTCGCGAATGGGATCAGACGGCGGAGGTCTACTCGGCCGATTCCGCCACATACGAAGTGCGCGGTACCGAGATTCAGGTGGATGCGGCGTCGACGACACTCTCGGGGACGCGTATCCCAAAGGTTGCCTTCCCGCGCCTCACCGGATGGGCCGATCGTGTGCGGTGGGGCCTTCAGGAGAACCTCCCCGGTCGGTTCCCGTTCACCGCAGGAGTGTTCCCATTCAAACGAGCCGCCGAAGACCCAACGAGGATGTTCGCGGGGGAGGGCGGTCCGGAGCAGACCAACCGTCGTTTCCACTACGTGTCGCGCGACATGCCGGCGGTTCGGCTCTCGACGGCCTTCGACTCGGTCACCCTCTACGGCGAAGACCCCGACGATCGCCCCGATATCTACGGCAAGATCGGCAACTCGGGGGTCTCCGTCGCGACCCTCGACGACGTGAAGAAGCTCTATTCGGGTTTTGACCTTCTCGATCCGTCCACGTCGGTGTCGATGACGATCAACGGCCCGGCGCCGATGATGCTGGCCTTCTTCATGAATGCAGCGATCGACCAACAATGTGAGCGATACATCGTTGAGCACGGACTTGAGGACGAGGTCGAGCGAGTGCTTGTCGCCCGGTTCGACGAACACGGACGCGAGCGGCCCAGATACCACGGCGATCTCCCCCCGGGAAACAGCGGCCTCGGCCTCCTGCTGCTCGGCGTGACCGGCGATGAGGTGCTGCCGGCCGATGTCTACGAGCGTATCAGGGCAGATGTCCAGTCGCGTGTGCGCGGGACGATCCAGGCGGACATCCTCAAAGAAGACCAAGCCCAGAACACCTGCATCTTCTCAACCGAGTTCGCGTTGCGTATGCAGGGTGACATCCAGCAGTACTTCATCGACCACTCGGTTGGCCAGTTCTACTCGGTCTCGGTTTCCGGGTACCACATGGCCGAGGCCGGCGCGAATCCGATCACTCAACTTGCGTTCACGCTCGCCAACGGATTCACATTTGTTGAGTACTTCCTCTCACGCGGGATGGCCATTGACACGTTCGCGCCGCATCTCTCGTTCTTCTTCTCAAACGGGATCGATGCCGAGTACGCAGTGATCGGCCGGGTCGCTCGCAGGATCTGGGCCAAGGCGATGCGGGACCGCTACGGGGCGTCTGAGCGGTCGCAGAGGTTGAAGTATCACATTCAAACGTCGGGACGCTCGTTGCACGCCCAGGAGATCGGGTTCAACGATATCCGCACGACGCTCCAGGCCCTCTACGCCGTCTACGACAACTGCAATTCGCTCCATACGAACGCCTACGACGAAGCGATCACGACCCCGACGGAAGAGTCCGTCCGTCGGGCGCTCGCCATTCAGCTCATCATCAACCGAGAGCTCGGTCTCGCCAGGAACGAGAACCCTATGCAGGGCTCGTTCATGATCGAGGAGTTGACCGATCTGGTCGAGGAAGCCGTGCTCACGGAGTTCGACCGACTCACCGACCGCGGCGGCGTGCTCGGTGCCATGGAGCGAATGTATCAACGTTCGAAGATCCAGGAAGAGTCGCTTCTCTACGAACGAATGAAGTCGTCGGGAGAGCTCCCCATCGTCGGCGTCAACATGTTCCTGTCTCGTGACGGATCACCGTTCGTGATGCCCGACACGGTGATCCGCTCCACCGATGCGGACAAGCAGCGCCAAATCGATGCGGCTCGGGCTGTCCGCGACCGCGATCCCGCCACCGCCGAAGCGGCACTCGAACACCTTCAGCGCACCGCGATTCGCGGGGACAACACGTTCGAGGCGCTGATTGAGGCATCGAAGCACTGCACGATCGGCCAGATCTCACACGCCCTCTACGACGTCGGCGGCCGGTATCGACGGAATATGTGAGAGAGACCTGAGACTTGAGACACGAGACCCGAGACCCGAGACTCGAGACCCGAGATCTCGAGACTCGAGACCCGAGACAGAGACCGAGATTGAGACTTGAGACTCGAGACATGAGATCTGAGACTTGAGATCTGAGAGTCCTCGTTGTCTCCTGTCTCGTGTCTCGTGTCTCATTCCGCCGTCTCGGTGTGCAACGAAGCGGCGTACCGCTGTCGGGATCACCCGACTCGCATTTGACGTGACGGCGGGTCGGCCGCTGTCGAGGCCGATGATCTGCACCGTTCCGGTGCACAGCAGCTCTTCGGGTGCCGCGGGTCCGACCCTCGGCCCGTATCCAACAGTGGCGCCGTGTTCGCCGCCCGTCCCGTTCGCCAGGTCGAGATCCACGAAGACCGAGACCGACGACCCCGACGGCGACGCTTCACCGGTGTCGTTGTTGCGGTTGAGGGAGTCGTGGGCCATTGCGACGAGGCTGTCGGCTTGACGTTGCGCCCTCGTACAGGTCTCACCGCCCGGCAAGGCACGTATCTCGTCGGAGCGGGCATGGAGGGCTTGTTCGATGATCTTGCCGTCAACAGCGGGGAGTTGGCCGGTGAGGTGCCAGGACACGTCGTCGAGGGTCGGTTGGATCGACACGAACCGATCCACAAACACCGCCCGTTCATCACCACGCGTCACACGACGCTGCCGCGATGCGAGGCGGTTCACACCGGCAAGATCCAACCGCCGGCTGTCATCGACAACGCCACCGTCGGCGCCCGCGGCTGCGAGACGGAACATCGCGACGGTGCGATCAAACCCGACCAGCCCGTCCGCCCACCATTCCTCAACCTGTCGGTGTTTCGTCGACCAGCGAGCCGCAACACCAAATCCGATGCTGTGGAACGCTCAACATCGAGCAGCGCGGAGAGCCAATCGACACTCGATCGGTATCCGTCTCCGGCTGCGGCGTTGACTTTGTCCAACTCGTTGACGACCACATGTTGACGACACCGCAACGCCGAGATCTCGGCTTCGAGCTCAACAAGCTCGTCACACATGTCGGACACAGATTCGGTAGACCACAACATGAAGACAACGTCTCAAACAGGTATGACACAAAACGAGGCGCCACACCAACAAACCGCAGATTCTTCGGGTAGCAGCAAGACCGAGACACGAGACGGTCCCCGGACCTTCGTTCCGCGCGTAGGCTCCGGGCATGGATCTTGATCGCACCAACCACACGATCGCCGCTTTCCATCGGGGCAAGAAGTGGATCCTCGTGCCGGATGTGGCTGCGGCGGCGACCGGCACAGTCGAACAACTCCGGGAGTGGGGGTCCGGTCCCATCATGATCGTGACCGCCGCGGAGGGTGTCGGCGATCTGCCAACGGCCGACGTTATTCGCTATACCCGGGCCAGTGGGGACACAATGATGACGGGGGTCCGCGCTGCACTCACTGCCGTTGAGCAACCCTCCGATGGAGTTCTCGCGGCGGTTGATGAATTCGACCCGGATCACGAAGCGATGGTTCTCGGCGGAGGCTTCAGCCGCGGTTCGGTGCTGGCTGGGAGACCGGTGTACGGGACGAGACCGGCAGCATGGGGTGCGCTTGAAGACAAGATGATCATTGACCAACTGTGGGACGACGCGGGTGTTCGGAGAGCACCGGTAGCCATCGTGCCCGTCGCGGACGCGCCGACGGCTGCTGCGGACCTAGGCCTCGGACCTTGGGACCGTGTGGGTTGCCGACAACAGCGAAGGCTGGCATGGAGGCGGGGAGTACGCGTCGATGGATCCGCGATCCGGAGGATGTGGCTCCAGCCGTTGAGTGGTTCGCGCGAACATGCTGCCGAAGTGCGCGTCATGCCGTTCCTGGATGGAATCCCATGCTCGGTTCACGGCTTCGCGACCGACGACGGTGTCGCTGTGTTCCTCCCGATCGAGATGGTCATTCTGCGGCTCGTCGATCGCCCAGAGTTCGTCTACGCCCAGGCGGCGAACTTCTGGAACCCACCGGCGGTGATCCGAGACGAGATGCGCGCCGCAGCTCGCCGTGTCGGAATGCTGTTGAAGAGCCGATACGGATATCTCGGCGGTTTCGGCATCGATGGTGTTTGCACGTCTGACGGTTTTCTCCCAACCGAACTCAACCCGCGGCTCAGCGTTGGCCACCATCTCCATGCCCGCGCTGCCGATCTCCCGATCACTGCCATGGAACTCATGCAGATCGAAGGCGACCTGGGCATCTCTGCTGCCGATCTCGAGGACTTTGTGCTCGGTATCGCTGCCGACTCGAGACGCGGCGGCCTTTTGCTGCCGCTGGGCGGGGATGAGGAACCGCGAAAGGTCGGAATACGATTCATCGACGGCCGGGCGGTCGCGGTAGACCCAGACGGTATCAAGGATGCGACCATGGAGATCGGCCCTGCGGTGATGGGCTCGATCATCATCATGCAATTCGAGCCGGAGCGTACGCCGATCGGTCCGACAATCGCACCACGTTCGGTAGCCGCGATCGACCTTGCCAGAGAGATCTGGGATCTGGATATCCCAGAAGTAGTCCCCGCCCCGGACAAGTGTGGGCAGAGACCCGAGACTTGAGACCCGAGACTCGAGACAGGAGACCCGAGACCCGAGGCACCGAGATTAATCCAGTCTTGGATCGGTGTCATCGTGGCTGGTAGCTGGCGGCTGACGGCCCCACGCTCGTCCAGTCTACGAGCTAGTCCTGTCTCGAGTCTCGGACTCTCGAGTCTTCGTCTACGGCAAGTCGAGGGGGACTTCGATGGTGAACACTGGTTCGCCCACGTCGTTCACCGTCCCAACCAGAAGCAGCACGGAGCCGGATGGGCCATCGCTCAGGGCGGCGCTGAATGCTCTCCAGACGTGAGTTGACGACAAGGTGGAGACGGCTCGGTCGACACTGACCTCAGCTGAGTCGGTCAGCCGAAGCCTGACGGCGTCGACCTCGGGTGCTGCGTATCCGGCAACCTGGAGTGGGTAGAGACCGACACCCGCTTGAGGGCTCAGAAGAACGACCCCGTCGGCGGAGAGCGGCGCTTCACGGGGGCGATCGTCGCCGGTACCGCGCAGGTCGATGACAAGCCGCGCGGGAGATGTGGTGGTGAAGGCACGAGCCGCGGCTCGTTCGTTGAGGTGGAGATCGACTGTCAGGCCATCTTCCGAGTCCTCCACAACGAACCACTTGTCGACGAGCGTGCCGTTGAGGGTGGAATCTGCAACAGCCGAATCGACGACGTCGTTTGAGAGGGTCACGCGCACAATCCCGGCGTCCGCCAGCATGGAGACTCCGACGGGGCCGATGCGCGTTGCCGGTGCTCCCGTCGCCGAAAGGAACTCGATCTCGACGCGTTCGCAACCCTCGAGGGGATCCCATCGAATGCCGGCTATCGCTCGAGCATCGCGACCCGGGCTATCAAGTGCGGCGACAGTCCCTTCCTCGACGAACGGCAACTCTCCGGAGAGGCATGCCGGCGTGTCACCCGCCTCGGTTGTTGTTGTCGTGGACGGGGCGACGGTTGTGGTCGTCTCCCCAACCTCGCTGCTCGTGCACGCAGCGACGAAGAAGGCAAGAACAACGAAGAAGGGCACGAACCGCATGGGGCGAGGTTACCGAAGCAGCGAGTTGTCGCCCGCCCAGTGTGCGTTGAGGCGCCTGCGGAGGCCTAAGGCGGTCGGGATGTCAACACGTTTCGAGCACGAGATCCTCGTCTTGTACCGACCGTCACGCAGGGCATCGGCGTGTGATAGGTTCGGCCGATGCCGTATCCGGCACCCGACCCCGAACTTGCATACGACCTGCTCACAGGTCCGCGGCCGACGGCTCCGCTCTTCGAGGAGGCCCGTCGTTTGCCGCGACGGTGGCAAGGGACACACCGTCACCTACAGCCGGAAGGTCTTCATCCCGGTGACGACGATGTGCCGTGACCGGTGCACATACTGCACATTCGCCAAGCCACCGGGCGCCGGAGGGGTGTTTCTCACCCAGGACGAGGTGATGGCCGTCGTCCGGACCGGGGAGCGCCACGGCTGCACCGAAGCACTGTTCACGCTCGGCGACCGACCCGAGGACCGATGGCCCGCTGCGCGTGACTTCCTGGACCGAGTCGGCCACACATCGACGCTCGACTACGTCCGCTCGTTGACCGAGCAGGTCGTCGAGGAGTCGATGTTGTTCCCACACGCCAATCCGGGCCTCATGGACGGCCCCATCCTGGAGGCGCTCCGACGATCCAACCCGTCGATGGGGCTGATGCTCGAGAACATCTCTCCCCGGCTCATGGAACCGGGAATGCCGCATTACGAATGCCCGGACAAGGATCCCGCTGCACGAATGGCGACGATCGAGGCGGCCGGCAAACTCAGCGTGCCCTTCACAACGGGTGTGCTCATCGGAATCGGTGAAACGCCGCGGCGAGGTCGTTGATAGCATCTTCGCTCTCGCTGCCGCTCACGACCGCTGGTGCCACCTCCAGGAGATCATCGTCCAGAACTTCCAGCCGAAGGCAGATACTCGAATGCGAGGTGCGGAGTCGCCGTCGGTCGAGTACTTCGCCACGATCGTCGCCATCACACGGTGGGTCTTCGGGCCGACCATGAACGTGCAGGTACCACCGAACCTGACGGAAGACTTCGGGATCTACCTCGATGCTGGGATCAACGACTGGGGCGGCGTGTCGCCGCTCACGATCGACTGGGTGAACCCGGAGGCGCCGTGGCCGCATCTCGACCGCTTGCAGGCGGTCACCGAGACCGCAGGCTTCGAACTCCAGCAACGGCTGCCCGTCTATCCGGAGTTCCTCACCGAGCAATGGATCGATCCTGCGCTCCTCCCGAAGCTCGTCAATGCGGTTGACGACCGGGGGTACGCTGTGTCGGTGAGGAGTGCGGCGACATGAACGACATCACCTTTGTTCGCTTGCGCCCCGCTGAAGTGGTTCGCGAGCCATGGGCGGTAGCCAGGCGCAGAGAAGGCTCGACTGCCGTTGAGGTTAAGCACCTCAGCGAGGGCGACCGCGACGCGGCCTTTTCCGGAGGCCTGCTGGTGGTGGCCGGGCACGATGCACCCGCGGATGCACCCGCGTATATTGCCACGCCGGATGAAGCACGGGCCCTCACCGGGCGAGGTGTACGCGGATGGCAGATCACCCTCACCCCGGACGAGGATCGGGCATCAACGATCGACGCGCTCGCCCGAACGAGAGCCGCCTTCTTCCGGGTTGGCCGAAGCGCCGTTCCCGCTGCGGCATCAATCACCGCCCTACCGGGGATCAGTTCGAGGATCTCGGTATTCGTCGACACGGTCGAGGAAGCTCTCGAGGCCATCACCCAAGGAGCGCGGGATCTCCTGCTGCGCGGGTGGGACACGGAGGCGATCGGAATGCTCCGTGATTCCGCACCGCTCCCGCTCCTCGAACGCACCGCCATCCCCGTCGGCATGAGCGTCGCCGAAGCTCGCGACACCCTTGAGCCCGACGCGTTCAAGGTCTATCTCGATCTCGTCGACGCTTCCGGAGTTGCCCGGCCCCGTACCGACTGGGCGCCTGGGAAGGACATGCCGGCTCCACACCCTTCCGGGCGGTTCTCGTCACAATGGGGTGACGATGCGTGGGGCCGAGGGCCGCGAGATGGTCGCGGCGACGGAGTCCGGGATGATCTCCGTAGGATCCTCGATCGCTCGCTCGACGGCCACCGCCCGAGCCGGGAAGAGGTGCGTCGCCTCTTCGAGGCGCGAGGGAGCGAGGTTGACGAGATCGCCGCCACGGCAGACATCATGCGCCAGAAGGTGAATGGCGAGTTGGTGTCGTTCATCGTCAATCGCAACATCAACTACACCAACCAGTGCACGTACAAATGTGGCTTCTGCGCGTTCTCCAAGGGTCCGCGTTCACTCAACCTTCGCGAGGACCCGTACCTGCTGACCGTTCCGCAGGTTGTCGAGCGCTCGGTCGAGGCGTGGAACCGCGGAGCAACCGAAGTATGCCTCCAGGGTGGGATCCATCCGGAGTTCACCGGTGCGTTCTACGTGACCGTTCTCGAGGCAATCAAGGAAGCGGTTCCTGGCCTGCACGTCCACGGGTTTACGCCCCTCGAGGTGTGGCAGGGGGCCGACACGCTGGGCATTCCGGTGGCGAGTTCCTCGAAGTGTTGCGCGAAGCAGGGCTCGGCACGCTCCCAGGCACAGCGGCTGAGATTCTCGACGACCGGGTGCGCGAACACCTCTGCCCCGACAAGATCAGGACAGCGCAGTGGGCCGAGGTGATGCTCACAGCCCACGAACTCGGCCTCCGGTCAACAGCGACGATGATGTTCGGCCACATCGACGACCCTGATGCCTGGGCCAACCACTTCGAAACGATCCGCGTCATCCAGGAACGAACCGGGGGCTTCACCGAATTCGTCCCGCTCCCATTCGTTCACATGGGGGCTCCGATCTACGTCCGGGGAACGGCCCGACCCGGCCCCACCTGGGACGAGGTCGTGCTTGTCCACGCCGTGGCTCGGATCGCGTTCGACGGTCTGATCGACAACATCCAGGCCTCATGGGTGAAGCTCGGGCTCGAAACTGGTCTCACCCTCCTCAATGCAGGTGCAAACGACCTTGGCGGGACGCTGATGGACGAGTACATCTCGGCGGCCGCTGGAGCCTCACACGGCACGATGATGGACGCAGGCGATTTCTCAGCGGCAATCGAGTCGATCGGCCGGAAACCGCGACAGCGGACGACGCTCTATCAGGATGCCACGGCCCTCCGTATCGTCGGAGGCCTTCAATGAAGCGCAACGCCGACGCGACGCAAGGATCAACTCTTCGATGCCGCAGCGCGGCTCTTTCGCGAGTTCGGATACGCGGAGACATCCCACGCAGACATCTCCGCCGAGTCCGAAATTGGCCGCACCACCTTCTACGAGCACTTCTCCTCGAAGGAAGACCTGCTGGTCCAACTGGTGCAACGGGATCTGCCGGCATTGATCGACGAGATCCTGTCCGAGATTCAGCCGGGCCTTCCTCCAGACACTCGCCTGCGGGAGTTGACCGTCCGTTTTGTTGAGTTCGTTGGCGTCGACAACATCAACCATTCCGTATGCCGCTGGTCTACGGCAAGACTTCCTTCGAGGAACTATGCCAAGCCTGCCAGCGGATTGGCATCAAGTCTATCAAATTGGTTGGCCCGAAGAGATTGCCGGCCAATGCTGAAAAAGTACGACATCTATCACATGCAGATCATGGAAGGCGACATCATCCGCACGATCAAGGACAACGCCGAGCTACATTGGCCACTACCACACCGGCGGCAATCCCGGCCGACACGAGATCGACGAGACGCAGGAGATCTATTACCCAGCGGTGATGAAAGCCATTGTCGAGACGGGATACAAGGGTTTTGTCGGCCAGGAATTCGTGCCCACCGGAGACGATCCGCTGGGTTCGCTCGAACGCTGCATCCATATTTGCGACGTGTAGGCCGTAACCAGGAGCCGAAGGCGACGCCGTTACGGCATCCTCGCAAATTCAACCGACGCCGGAACCGCGTCGCCGGGGGCTCCTGGACCTCGCGGCTACTTTCGTCGTGATCGCAAAACCACGGATGTCTGCAACGCGAATCCGCAGGTGCAACCTGCGGAGGCTTCAGGCATCAAGATCAATCCGCCGGCCGGCAGGATGCTCATCCAGCAACTAGGCCGAGTCACACCGGTCAAGTCGATCGCCCGCCGGTGGGCAGGTCGTACATGTAACAGCTGTCTCGACGGAAGGACAGCCCGAAGCCGACCCGTGGGCACCGCACACGTCTTGCTGTGGATCCAGAAATCGAAGAGCTCGGGATCCGCCTGCTTTCTCGCCCGTCTGCAAATCGAACGTCAACAACGCTTCGGTGATGTGCGATAGCAGATAGACCCGTCCATCGATGATGCAGGGATGCGACTGCTGGCCGTTCTTGCCGTAACTCAGCGGGGCGTAGACCCGATGCTTGGATGAAACGGTCCGCGACCACTTGACTTTACCGTCCGCCGCATCGCGAGCCTCCAGTCGGTACGCCAGGACTTGCCCGACGTGCCCCGTCCGAGTCGTCAACACGCACGCCCATCGGCATAGCTCACATACAGAATGTGCTCGTGCCGATCCCCCGGCTCCTCGGACAATCGCCCCAGCGGCTGACTCCACAGCTCGCGACCGGTCTGCAAATCGACGGCAACCAAACGGGCGTCGTATTCGAAGAACTCCGGCAACGATGCCGTGCCGCTGGATCTTCGACCACTACCGGTTGCGGCTCTCGGAAAGAACACGCGACCGTCGCCTACCGCAATGGACGAGTTATAATCACGCTTCCGTTGTTGTACTGCCAACCAATTTTCGTTCACCGTAATCGTGAACAAACAGTTGGTCTGACCGCCGGCCGACTAAGCAGTCCTTTCACGCTACTTGAAACTGTATCCCGGCCGGACTTGCCGCTGCTGTATTCATCCGCCGACGGCGATCGATTTCTCCCAGCAACAGACTACCCACCACGCCGACGTAACCCCAGTCATCGTCTTGCAGAGCCGCCGGTAATCTGGTAACGTTTTCGCCACCCGCTGCGTCCAGCATCCAGCAGGTAGATCCGCGGCGACCAACAAGACGTCCTGGCCTGCAGCCATGAACCGGCTTGATGACTGAAGAGCATGATCCTCAAGGATTCGGGACTTCTACTTTCCACAGATTTGTGCCGTTGTAGGCATCCACCGCCTGGACGGTGTCCGACCAAAACCGGCCGACGAACATTCGGCCGTCTTTGAACAACGGCGGCATGGCCACCGCGTGCCGTTCCACCAAGTCTTCCGCTCCCGGCGGGCCGAACCATTGCAGCGACAGTTCCGGCCCGGTCAATCGGTCACCACTGGACACTGTCGCCGCCGGATCAGCGTACATTTGCGTCCACTGACCGTGCGCGCTAATGTTTTGCGGTGAGCGACAGTCCACAGATAGCCGGCCGGACAGATCGCCGATTTCCAATCCCCTAAATCTTCCCATCGCCAGGCGGTCGCGGTTCACCAGCCAAAACGATCGTACCGCCATAGGGTTGCAGCAGTCGCAGCAGCCCAACCGGATCATCCACTGCCTCGGATTTGCCGACCACAATCAAATTGGCGAAGAATTCGGGATAGGCCAAACTGCCATAGTCGCGTGATGTACAACGATGCGAGTCCCATAATCACCCGCGTCGGCCAACTGCTCGCGAGCGGTGCGTACCGCGCCGGCGTCCTTGTCGACAACAATGACGTGGAATCTGGATTTACTCGCAATTTCGTAAGCCAACTGGATTTGATCCGCGCCGACGACCAGGCAGAATCCCTGCCGCGTATCGGCTTGGCCGATGAGGAACTGGGCGGTTGCCGTGATGCCGACATCCTCTTGGAATGGGATGGTTGGTTTCGGCGAATGCACAACCGTTGGCTCGACTGCCGAGTTATGGAAGTAATATATCCAGCCCCGGTCCGTACTGACCCACAGCCCTTCGTCGGATGCCACCAGCCCCAAGGCTTCCCCTTCGACTTCTCAAATTGAGCCGAGTTCCCGGCCCGAAGCCGCGTCGTGGATGGTAACTGCGTTCTCGCCGCCGCAAAACAATAGGTCGTTGTGAATGGCCAACGACTTGCCTGTCGAGCCCATATTCGCTTTCCACACCACCGCCTGCTGGTTGCAATTCTTCGAACAACCGTACGTTTTCTTTCAACGCCTGCCCCGCGGCAGCGATCCCCCCAGCCCTGCTTGACCCACAGTTGTTCTTTAGCATAGCCCGGCAAGGCGAATCCGAACTGGCCGGCAATGTCGGACGAATGTTTCTTTATCGAAGGCCAGTAGCGATTCATCACGCAGCAGATAGACCAAACGATCGTCGGCGGCCAAGGCCTTAGCGCGAATACCCACGACGCGACCGGTGACGACGGAGTCGGCCAGTGCAGCGGGAATGCCGGGAACCGGCTTGTCGGAAATCCGGATATGTAACAGACCGGATTCACACGGTCCCCAGTAGACCAAGCTGCCCGCGCGGGCCAGGAAGCTGGAACCTGACGCCCGTCGTGGATTGGGCTTATCCACCAGCGGCGGCGCCGTCGGATCGCAGGAACTCAGCCGGCGAAGTCCGCCCGGTAGCCACCAGCAACCGGTCACCATCCACGAGGATCTCGCCATGGGGCGAATAAGGAATCTCTCGCCGCCAGATCGAACGGCCTGTCCCGGCGTCCACCGCAAACAGGTACGTCCCCAAGGTCGGCAGCAGGCCAGCGCCGAAATAGGCCATGTCGTCCTCGACGACGACCCGAGTGGCACCGGCCAGGCGGAGATGACGTGACCGTTGCCGATGGACCGTTGCTCGTTGGGCGCCCGCGGAACTTCCAATTCAACTCGCCCGTCGCCGGATCCAGGCAGTAGACGAACCCATCGTCGCTGCCAACGAAAACTCGTCCATCGGCAACCGTCGGCCGAATTCTCACCGGACCGTCCGCAAAGAACCGCCACAATCGTCTGCCCGTGTGGGCATCCAAACAGAACACGGCCTGCTCGCTGGAGGAACTCAATACAAGCCGCTCGCCATCCGACACTGGATAAAACGCATGGTCATAGCGAATCGGCTCAACTCCCGCCGCGTTCCTCCAGGTATTTAGACTGCCCTTGAATGCCGGCGCAGGCGGCTGCCGAACCCGATAGGACCACGCCAATTGCCAAGCGTCCTGGGACGCGTCGGCAGCAGAATTTGCTAGGGCAATGCTCAGCGTCAACACGAACGCTGACGCTAGATGGAATGGTGTATTCATGATCCTAGATCCTATACCCCACTGGCTTGCCGGTTGGTCCTCTGACAGGGCAATGGTATATTGGAATACGTTTCTAGGCAATGAAAGATGAGGTGTTGACATGCGCATTTGGACAAACGATGATCCCCGAATTCGACATGGAAATGGCCGGCACTCGCAAGGTGCTGAAGCAGGAGTTCCAAAATGACAAGCTCGATTGGAAGATCCACGAAAAATCGAACTCCATCGGTTGGGTCGCGAATCATCTGGCGGATATTCCAAGCTGGGTCGATATGGCGATTTGCCACGACGTGTTTGACGTCGAGCCCGTGGCTGGTCAAACTCTACGGTCGCCCAAGGAGTCGACGACGGAAGCCATCCTGGGCCTGTTCGACAAAAACGTGGACCAAGGCCGCGGACTCTTGGATCGCGTGGAAGACGCCGCGTTGCACAAAGCCGTGGAAGTTGCAGAAGCAGGGCGAGACCATCCTGACGTTGCCTCGAATCGCCGTACTGCGAACGTGGGTCCTGAACCACACAATTCACCATCGCGCTCACCTTTGCGTCTACCTGCGGCCAACAACATTCCCGTGCCCGGGACTCTACGGTCCCTCCGCGGATGAACGCAACATGTGAGCCCGTTTCGAACAAATCGTACTTGGGCCAAGTTTTCACTTCATCGGCGGCCTGATGGACCAGGCTGTCGATGAGGCTTTTGCCAGATACTTGCCATCGGGCCAGACCGGGTATTGAATAACACCACCCAGTTGCGACCGTCGTGACCGAAGCAGTCGTCGCCGTTCCCGGACAGCGATCCGGTATGCCACTGGTTTCGTTTGTCCTCGGAGCGTGCGACCTGCCAGCCACGACCCGTAGTACACGGGCTTCGGGCCGGCCTTCGGGGTCGTATCCGGCCAGTCCTCTCGGTCGAGCGAACATCTCGCGGATGCTGTCCTGTGTCAGAATTTTGCACTTGGCGGGGCGATCGGAGGCACTGGCAAATCGTGCTAAATCTACGGCGGATGCGGATCGCAGCCGCCATGTGAGTCCATCGTCTCCAGGCACCAGTCGCCGTATGGTTTGGGAACCTGTTCATCGAAATTTTCTGCAACACGAACTTGCCGTGCCGGCAGCATAGTAGCGAACCTCGTTTTCGCAGCGATCCTCCAATTTTGTGTGACCAATCCGCATCGTTCGGATACCCAGCGGAGCGAGCACATGCTCTCGGACGTACTGCTCGTACGTTTCCCCAGAGACGGTTTCGATCACACGGCCCAACAGACAATATCCGTAGTTCGAGTAGGCATGTCGTTTGCCAGGATCGAAATCCAACGGCCGGCCGAGCATGTTACGGATGATATCGTCCGTGCTGGCGGGTGGCTGTTTCCCGAGTTCTTTCGCAAATGGAACGGAACAGAACATGGGATCGAAGGATTGATCGCGATCCCAGCCGCCGCGATGCTGCAGTAGATGGCGGATCGTGATTTTCTGCTGACGCTCGTCAAAGGCCGCTCCCTCGAGTCAAGTGCGGTTCCTGCGGCAGAGAGATCGGAACACCTTGTCATCCAGACTCAAACGCCCCTGTTCGACCAACTGCAGCACGGCCACCGCGGTGATCGGCTTGGAGAGACTGGCGATGCGGAACAGGCTGTTCTCTGTGGCCGGTTCCTGCTTTCGACGTCGGCGTAGCCGTAACCACGGGCAAATACCAGCCGTCCGTGATCGGTTACGGCCAGCGAGGCGCCGGGGACTTGATGCTCTTCCATGAAAAGTTTCATCATTCGGTCAAAGCTGGCCACCTGGGCCTCTGCCTCTAGGCGTGACGGCAAAGGTCGGCTTTGAGGTGGATCGCATCGGGCGGGCGGCACCGCCAACAACATGGCGATTGCTACCAGGATGGCGGGCAGACTGCGCAGTAATCGTGTCGTGTTTCGATTGTGTCATGAGTTAGCTCGTGTTCGCGTTTGTATGTCTAACGTTGGTTTCATCGGCAACTTGCCATACCTTCACTGGCTTGCACTCGGTCCACCGCGGTCGTAAGCTGCTGGGAACAACCAGGAGCTTACCATGCGGATCACCAAAATTGAAACGATTGCTTTGGCTCACGGCATTACGGTCCATGCCGGATCGGTCAGCTGGCTGTGTGAAGATCCATCTCCATACGGACGAAGGTCTGATCGGTTTGGGCGAGACCTATCCGGCGGCGGCAACGGCTGCGACGGTGATTCACGAATCGCTAGCCCCCATGCTATTCGGCGGGTCAAGAGCCAGAGATCGATCGGCTGTGGAACGACATGCACCGCACGATCGGCTATCACGGCTGGGCCGGTGCGGAGATGCGGGCGATCAGCGCCATCGACATCGCTTTGTGGGATCCGCAGGGCAAGGCCGCAGGCCAGCCGATCTACCAATTGCTGGGCGGCAAGTCGCGGGATCGGATTCGAACTTACAACACATGCTACGACCATGTCTACGATTTTAGTCGGGATGCCGGCCTGTTGGCTCAGGACCTGTTGGAGATGGACGTCCGGGCGATGAAGATCTGGCCTTTCGACGCCACGGCGCTGGCCAACGGCGGCCAGTTTATTACAGGTGACTAGCTGGACCGTTGCCTGGAGCCGATCCACAAGGTGCGCGAGGCGGTGGGAGATCGGATCGAGCTGGCCCCAGAGTTCCACGGCTACTGGAACGTACCCGCTGCGGTGAGAATCGCCAAGGCAGTGGAACCGTATGGGATCATGTGGCTAGAAAAAACTACATCGGCTTCTTCCGCGGGCTGATGACGAGCCCCTTGTGGTCGAGACCCGACGCACCAAGAATCAAATCAAAAAGGAACCGGGCGATCCAAGCAGCGTCGAACGCGGGGTCCGTACCCTGCTCGCCGAAAAGGTCAGTGGGGCGCGGGTCGGCATTTGGCTGCTCGCCGCCGAGCATTTGCGGTTAGGGACTTGGGACTTGCTGTGCGGTTGGACGCGATGCTCGCCGGAGTGCATTCAGCCACGGCTGGCTCTCCAGTTGGTCCATGAGGCGGCTCGTTGCACTCGACCACAGCCACCCCGGCTATCAGACATCCCTTGAATCCACACCATTCGGGGCGAGCCCGCCGGTGAAGTTGGCTACCACGAACGGAAGAAAAACCGTGCCGTTGGTAAGTATCGCTTTTCTTGTTCATGCTGCCAAACTGAACACGCCACTCCCGACCCCTTCCCTTCGCGTTGAAATGCTGTTCTTATTTCGGCGGCAATCCTAAAGCGTGGCTACGTGGCCTCGGTTGTCTTGTCCGTCACGTTTTCGAGGTCATTGGTGTGGCAGAATTGGCAACTGCGAGCCAGCGTCAGGATCGGGACTCAGGGCTTGTGCAGACGGCACAGCGGAATGGCACTCGGTGCAACATCGGCCTTGCCGATGGCTCACAGACATGCAATGCAACGACGCCCCTGCTACCGTCGCCTCAGCGGCGCAACCTTCCTCCGACGATGAGATCGGCGTGGAAATTCCCGCGCCCAGTCCCGCCGTGGACCAACGCCCGCAGCAGAAGGCGACGCCGCAGCCCAAGGCCAAGCAGACTGCCGCGGCGATCAGCCCACGCGAAAATTCGGCGGATCGCCCCCGAGGTCCCGAATGGCTCCAAGGCTGGCGGTAGTCGACAACCGCCACCTGGCCGCGATAGCCCGGCAGATCGTGTGCCGCTTGCGGTCGAGCGCCTCGTGAAACAGATTTACAGCGGGACGCAACGCCTCGGCCAACTGGCGGCACTCGTGGCAGGCCCGCAGATGATGCTCGACCGCATCGTCATCAGACCTTCCCGCGGGAAACGGGCCTCGCGTCAGGGCATCGAAAACTTCGTCACATGCGACTTGTGTGATCACCGCTTATCTCCTACTTCTATCTGTGGCAGCATCTTCGCCGTTTCCCTCAGTCCTCCGTCTGCCAGAGCTCCCGCTCTCAGTGATTCAGCGGAATTTTCGTTTTCCGCCAGCATGGCCGATATTTTTCCAGCCCCCAACGGACACGGTTCTTGGCCGTGGACAAACTGCAGTTCATGGCATCCGCAATCTCCCGAAACTTGAGATCGCCAAAGAACCGCAAACGCAGGGCATCCGCCTGCTCCACCGGCAACTGCCTCAGCAACCGGTCGAGCAATTCCGCACGCTCGCCAGCCAACAAGCTGTCGATGGGCGTTTCCTCCGTTGGCAGCAAGCAGGTCCAATCCTCGGATACGGTTTCCGTCGGTTGATTGCTCCAAGACAACACAAACGGCTGGCGAGACGCTTTCTTTTGACAGCGACGGCACTGGTTCACCAAGATCGTCCACAACCACGTACGGAACGAGAACCGTGAATCGTAGGTGTGCAGTGATTTAAAGACGCACAGAAAAGTCTCTTGGACCGCATCTTCGGCCGACTCGGAACGCCCCAAACGACTATAGGCGGCCCGTCTCAAGGGATCTTCATAACGATGCACCAGCAGCCCGAACCGCTCGGCATCGCCGGCGAGTACTGCAGCAACGATCGTGCCATCTGGTACCGCGTCAGTCATCATTCGCAATCCATCGACTCATACATAAAGCCTACACCAACCTATAGTCTCGTCAGGCTAGAAAAGATCAACCCACGTCGGGCCGAAAGACGCGGCAGTTGGTTTTCTTCAGGGCCTGCTTGAGCCGCTCCAAGGTAGCGTCATCCTGACACACGCCAATGATGGCGCCGCCGGAACCGGCGAACTTCGCACTGACGCCTATCTTTCGAGCCGTCTCGATCATGGCGATATGTTTGTCGTGTAGTTTGCAGGTCCGGCGGCGGATATCAAAATTTTTGTCGATCAGCCCGCTCAGCCGGTCGGCATCGCCCTGCTCAAGGGCCTGCTTAGCCTCGGACGTCAAGTTCGCAAATTGCTCCATGGCCGCGACCACGGCTTGATCGCCAGCTTCATAGCGAGCTCGCAAGGGATTGTGCAAGACTTCGGTCGGTTCACCGACGTCGTCGGAAAAGGCGATGTACAGTGGCGGCAGCAGAGACGGTTCCAGGCGGGTGTACAAGCCGTACTGCAACCCGCTGGCCTCGTCACGTCGCATGACATCTTCCCCGAAATCCATATAGACCAGACCGCCATAGACCTGAATCACCCGATCCTGCAAACCCGCGACAATTCCCAATTCCTCGGTTTCCACTTTCAGCACCAGGGACGGTTGCAGATGGAGTGGGATTTCAACTTCGTAAAATTCCATCAAGGCCTGCAACGTGGCCGTGATAATGGCGTCTAGCCTGCCAGGCCGACCTGCGCGGAATATTACTCTCGTACCGCACCGAAAAATTCCGCTCGTGCAGCGGGTAGCGTCCCTGGCAATACTCGACGAACTGTTTGATTGTTGCCTTGACCAGCCGGATTCCGCCGTAGTAGCCGTGA
>CAWEEG010000048.1:0-38009 GCA_963808015.1 uncultured Actinomycetota bacterium | reverse complement strand
GGCCCTCAGCGCCCCGACTGGCTCTTCACCGAGGAGCAGCTTGCTGATGACTTCTCCGGCCTCGATATCGTGCGAAACGAGCAGGTCGTTCGAACCACCGACCACGGCGATGCCCTCGACGTTGTGTGTGTCGCCGTGAAGGGCCGACCTAGGGGCCGATCCGACCGGCACGGGGCAGTGGCCAGTAGCGAGCGACGACCTTCCAATGTCATTGTCGGTATCGGGATGGGTCGAGGACACGGCTGTCGACCGATGAGCCGCACGACTGTCGCCATCACCCACATCGCCCCCTCAGGAACGATGCCCTCCGAGTCGGCGCACATCGGGCCGTCGGCCCATGGTTCGGCGAGCACGCGGTCGTTGATGTGGATCTGTCCGTCCTTCGACATGACACGTCTCTCCGGGGAGGCCGATGACCCGCTTGATCAGGGTCCAGTCGGGATATGACGGGTGGGTGAAGACCACGACGTTTCCACGGGTCGGCACTCCACGCCGACGCTGGGCAATGACCCAATCATCCGGCTCGAACGTCGGCCGCATCGAATCGTCGACGATCGCGAACCGTCGTGACATTCCACCGACGGCCGCCGCTCCGATCGCGGCGCTCCGATAGCCGCGGCTACTACCCCTCGCCTGCGAATGTGCCCTCCTTTGACCGCGGGGAGTGTACGGAGCAGAACCTCCGAGATGTGCTCACGCACTCGGGTAGGGTTGCGAACAACCCGACCCGATGGAGGGAAACATGAAGATCGTCGAGAGAATCCTCGCACCGCGTCACGAGGCGCATGCCCACTGTGATCTGTTCTGCGGCACCTATGACCCGGCACAGGCCATGATCGAAGCCGTTTCGTGCCTGAAGATCGCTGAGAAGTACCAGGCATCCGATGACGACGTGTTCCGGTCACGTGCGATCTCCATCAAGGAGCAGAGCGCCGAGCTCGTCAAGCATCATCTGTGGGTGTTGTGGACCGACTTCTTTGAGCCGAAGCATGTTGAGGAGTTCCCCGGTCTGCATGACCTGTTCTGGCGGGCGACGAAGGCTGCCGGCGAAGCGAAGAAGACGATGGACCCGGCCGCTTCCCAGAAGATGATCGACCTCATTGCCGAGGTCTCCGATGTCTTCTGGGCCACCGAAAAGGCCCAAGCCGCCGGCGTCTACCCCCCGAAGTAGACGACAGAGCCGAGACCCAGAGCCGAGACCCGATCTTCGCTCCACCACGAGTGGGGGAGATGCGGCCGACCGAGGTCGGCGAGAGGGGGCGGCCTGGGAGCCGGCATCGCGAGACTGAGGTCCCGAGGGTCTCGTGTCTCGTATCTCGTGTCTCTTGATCTCTCTCTACCCGATCAGCTCCATCAGGTCCGTGTCTTCCGGTGGGGTCGGGGGGCGGCGGCGGGCGGCAGCGGTGAGGATGTCGTAGAGGAACGAACCGAGGCTGAACGCGATCCCCGCGAACACCGCGGTGCCGAGCAGGACCGCAGCGATGCTCACGATCGTGGTCTGGCCCGGGAGGTTCGTCATCACAACCCAACCGATCAGGAAGGCCGCAGCGGCTCCGAGGACGGTCGGCGGTATCGCCCTCCCGGCCGTTCCCAGCACCTGACGCAGCCGGGCGTGCCCGTCCGCCCCTCGATACCAGAGCAGCGCAAGTGCGCCCGTGTAGGCGAGAAGTGAGAGCACGCTGGCGACGGCCACGCCGCGGATGCCGAATTCGTCTGCGAGCAGGAGATAGAGCGGGATGGCGATGGCGGTGGTGACGGTGCCGACGATGACCGGGGTCCACATCGACCGGCGTGCGTAGAACGCACGGGTGAGGATCTGCAGAGCACCCCAGATCGGTATCGAGAAGGCGTAGAAGAAGAGCGCCGCCGCCGTGGCGGAGCTGTCTGCCACATCGAACGCGTACCGCTCGTAGAGCGACGGACGACCGGCAGTGCCAGAGCGGCGAGCAGTCCGGCCGCTCCGATCGAGAGTACGAGCACCCACCGCATCGCCTTGTCGACGGTGCTCTGCATGGCTCGAATCTTCCCTTCCGCGAACAGGCGCGACAGGAACGGGTACGCAGCAACTGCGGCCGCCTGGGCGATGATCCCAACCGGCACCAGCATGGTGCGGCGGGCGTAGAGCAGATGGGTCTGGGTCCCATCGCCGACGAGGTCTCCGAAGATCGACATGAAGCTCTCATCGAGCGCCACAATCGACTGACCGATCATGAGTGGGATGGCCATCAGCACGTACTGCTTGACGGCGCCCGAGAACCATCCGCCGCCGAAGTCGAAGTGCATTCCGACTCGTCGTGCCCCCCACCACTGGACGGCGAGATTGCCGATGAATGCTCCCGCGACGGCGCCCCAGATGAACCCCTCCGGGTTGGCCGTTCCGGTGACCCAGGCGTAGATGACGCCGCCGGCGATGATGCCAACGTTGTAGATGATCGGAGCCAGCGTTGGGATCGTGAACACACCCTGCGCGTACTGGACCGCCGCGAACATGGCACCCACCACGAACGCGAATTGCGCCGTCATGACGATCCGGGTGAGGCGGACGGTGGTGGACACCTGGTCCGGCGTGAACTCCGGGTAGATCGTCTCGATGATCCAGGGCGTCGCAATCCAGGCGGCGATGATCAGCGCCGTGATGCCAATTGCCAGCCATCGCACGATCGATGAGAAGGCGCGCCATCCGCCTTCTTCGTCATCGTCCGCGAGGTACTTCGAGAAGATCGGGATGAACGTGATCGTCAAGAACCCGCCGGCGAGCAGGTAGTTGGCATAGTCGGGGATCCGGAATGCGGCGACGTACTGATCGGTGATGTTGTCGGCGCCGAGAAACGCGGCGAAGATCGCCTCGCGAACCACACCGAGCAACCGGGAGATCAGGATGCCGCCGGAGACGACGAGGGCAGCGACGCCGATCCTGCTCCGTTTCAGACGGTCCGTGGAGCGGCTCATGTTCCTACGATCGTAGATCGTCTTCCGCCCGAGAACGTGGTTACTCACGTGAGGTCGCGTCGGCGCAGCACCATCGTGGTCGCGCCGATCGAGATTGCGGCAATGAGGACGGTTCTGAAGAGCGCTGTGCCGAAACCCGAGAGGTTTGCGCCACCGAAGTCGGCGAGTTCGACAGCGACCTCGGTCGGCGAGAGACCGGCGAAGGCCGACATGCCGATCCTCCACGGTGACAGCGCGGAGAGGCCGCTCAGGGCGCTCACCACCGCGTTCTCGAAGATGAACACGAAGGCCAGGCCGATGAGCACGGCCCTGTCGGTGAAGAATCCAAGCGGCACGAACAGCGACGCATACACGATGCTTGCGAAGGTTCCACCAACGGCGAGCGGCACGACGAGGCTCCACGATCCTGTCTCGATCCCGTAGGCCACCGTCAGCGCAACGGCACCGAAGATGTTGAGGCCGGCGGCCACGATCACGGCGCCCCCGAACTTCGAGAGTGCGATCACGGATCGCGGGATCGGGCGGAGCACCAGGAACGAGAGGGTCCCGTCGCGGCGCTCATCGCCGAGGGCGGAGGCCGCAACGATCAGGGTCACGATCGGGACGAGGAGCGGGAAGTAGAGCGCGGCGACCATGACCAGGAGCCGGTCGAGCGCCGCCTCCTCCGCCAGCGTTTGGGTCATCAGAAGGAACACGCCGGCGGGTGCTAGTTCGGCGAGGCCGAACACGATCATTCGGCGCACGCCGAGCAGTTGCTTCACTGTTGTGGTGGTCATGGCCCATGCCGCCCGCATCAGCGCCTCACCAGATAGCGGAAGACACTCTCGAGCGAGGCATCCTCGGGTTGGAAGGAGGTAATGCGCGCATCGACTTCTCGCGGCGACGGCCGGAACCCGACGTCCGAGCGACGCGAGGTCGCCGGTTTCGACGTGCAGGATCCCATCGTCGACGGATACGCCGTGTACGAACGCCTCTTCGAGAAGCCGGGCCGCGAGCACCCGGGTCGGAGTCAGACTCGATGCGAACCCGGTAGGGGATGTCGGTCATGGCTTCACGGATCGCCGCGACGTCGCCGGCCGCTGCGAGCCGTCCGTCGACGATTGCGATCACGCGATCCGACATGCGATCGACCTCGTCGAGAATGTGGGATGAGACGATCACGGTTCGCCCCTCTGCACCGAGGCGTTGGAACAGGTTGATGAGGTGGAGGCGCTGCACCGGGTCGGTCCCGTTGAGCGGTTCATCGAGGAGAAGAATCTGCGGATCGCTGACGAGTGCGGCGGCGACCTTGGCCCTTTGGCGCATGCCCTTTGAGTAGCCGGCGAGCTTGCGGTCGGCCGGTTCGCCGAGTGCAACCGTTTCGATCGCGCGGGCGGTCGCTTCGTCCACGTCGGTGACACCCGCGAGGGTTGCCGCGTACCGGACGTACTCGCGTGCCGTGAGGGAGGGATACACGGCTGCTTCCTCCGGAACGAGCCCGACATCGGCGTACACCGAAGGGGAGGTCCTCGGCCACACGCCCAGGACTCGCACCGAGCCCTGTGAAGGCCGGATCAGAGCCGGTGAGCATGCGGAGCATCGTTGTCTTGCCGGCTCCGTTCGGGCCGAGCAATCCGGTGACACCGGGTCCGAACGAGCAGGTGACGTTGGAGACGGCCACCTTCTGGCCGAACCACTTCGACGCGTCGTCCAGTTCAACCGTGGGTGATTCGACGAGCGCTGGGTCGTTCGTCACATCAGCCTCCGGTAGCGCCACACCACGAAGATCGAAGATGCGACGGCGGCCACTGAGATCACCGCCAGCGATACCCACGGATCGAACCCGGCGTTGGCCATAACTCTGTCGCTCGAGACGGTCAGCTCGAAGATCCAATCCCGGACGAAGTCCGGGTGATCACCGATCGAAAGGAGGGCTGCGTAGCGGCTCCCTGGGACCGACGTTGCCTCGACCAGTGCCGCGGCAAGGCCCGTGCCGACGAACAACACGCCGAGGAAGATGCCGGTTGCCGCTGCCTTGCGAGACGCGATGGTCGAAATCAGGAGAGCGAGTGGCGCAATCGCAAGTGCGTAGACGGCGGTCGTCAGCGAGGATCTTCGGGATCTCGTCGGCGTTGTCCACGAGTGCACTGAAGAAGCCGTCCGATGAGAGTGCGGCGAAACCGATGTACATCAGCACCTGCGGGATCAGCATGAAGCCGGCAACAACGGTGAGGAGCGAGGCGGCTCGGGTCCCGATGTAGTCATCCGGCATGAGCGGGCGCGACGAGTAGATCGCAGAGGACACCTTCTCTTCGATCGGGGATCAGCAGCTCCGGTCCTGCGAGGGCCACGAACAGCAGAACCACGCCGCCCGTGATCGAGAAGTACTCACCATGGCCGCCGAACGGTGAGTCGGCCTCGGGCGAGAACGTCGACAGCAGGAACGCGAAACCCGACGAACACGGTTGCGGGCAGAATCGCGAGCACGACGAGGCGTCCACGGCAAGATCTTCTTCCGCGCCCTGCGGCGTATCCCGAACACCCGGTAGATCCCGTCGCGGTATGTCGTCGCGATCGCGCCACGCCGCGCCCGGCGCTCTCCCTCGTACGGGACGTACCCGAGGTCGTAGACGACACCCTTGTCGGTCACGATTCGCTCCCTTCCAGGAACACGTCCTCGAGCGTCGTGGCCTTCGGTCCCATCGACCGCATCCCGGCACCGGTCTCAGCCAGCGCGTCTCGGACGAGCCGGAACGGGTCGTCGGTAGTGGTCGAGACGAGGAGCCGTGGGCCGGTCGCATCGACGGCCGCTCCCGCCGCGATGAGGTGTTGAGCGACACGGTCGGCGTCGCCGATGACCTCGACCGCAACAACGTCGGCGTCGACGAGATGTGACAGAGGCCCCGATCGCAACACGCGGCCGCCGTCGAGCATGAGCACCCAATCACACGTGCGCTCGATGTCGCCGAGCACGTGTGACGAGACCAGCACGTTGATGCCGAAGCCGCCGAGGCGCGATATCAGCTCCAGCATCTCCTCACGACCCTCCGGATCGAGGCCGGCGGTTGGTTCGTCAAGGAACACCAACTCTGGATCGTGCACGATTGCCTGTGCAAGCTTGGTGCGCTGCTTCATGCCGGTTGAGAAGCCCTCGATCGGGCGGAATCGTTCCTCCTCGAGGCCGACGAGGGTGAGGACGTCTGAGGCCCTTTGGCGGGCGGCGTTCGCGGGGAGACCCGCGAGGCCGGCGGCGTAGACGACGAAGTTCGCCGCGGTGATATCGAGCGGGAGGCAGTCGCTCTCCGGCATATACCCGATCCGGGATCGGACATCGAGCATGTCGCGCGTCGCGTCGAAGCCGAGGACCGAGGCCGAGCCGAGGGTCGGTTTGAGAATGCCCAGCAGGATCTTGATCAGCGTGGTTTTGCCTGCTCCGTTGGCGCCGACGAGTCCGATACGCCCGGGAGGCAAGTCGAACTCGACGCCGTGGAGTGCGACGATGGAGCCGTACGCGAGGCCGAGGTCGCGTGCGGTGAGGATGGGGGTCTCAGACATGACGGCACCATGGTCGCAGATCCGGGAGGTTGTCGGGTCGAGAGTCGAGCAGTCGCCAGCCGCCGGTCGGATCGTGGAGCGCATGGTCGCGGTGCCCGTCCACAGCTGAGGAGCACGACCTTCGAGCCGGGGGCGGGCGAACACGGTCACAGTCGAATCTTGCCTGCGCTGTCGGCCCTTCGCCATCGGGGATCGTCCCTGTTCGACCCTGAGGTTTGTGGGCATCTCGGGGTTGTGGGTGCTCGCTACCCGACGGCGGCTTTGGTCCTGCCAGATCGATCGGTGATGATCATGCCGGTGAGGATGAGTGCTCCACCGATGATGATGCCGGACTCGATCTGCTCACCGAGGAGGAGAACACCGGCGACGAGCGAGACGAGCGGGACGAGGTATCCGACCAGCGACACGGTGGTGATCGGCGCCGACTCGACCAGGCGGTAGAACAGGTAGAACGGCAAGAACGTGGACGCGATCGCCATGTAGAGCACAAGCGCCCATCCGGGGGCGGTCAGCGAACCCGGCATACCCTCGAACAACAGCATGGCCGGGATCAGAATGACGGCGGAGAGCGAGAACTGGAGCCCGGTGATTTCGAGCGGGTCGTAGCGGCCGGCGTACCGCTTGGCATAGGCACCGGCGTATCCGATCGCCGCGACCGAGATCAGGGCGAGCACCGCAGCCACGAGCGGCCGGCCCTCGGATCCGAGTCCAGAATCGCCGGAGATGAGGAGGGCAGCCACACCGGTGAATCCGATCGCGAGGCCGATGATCTTTCCCGTGTTGAGCCTCTCGTCGGTGAGCATGAAGTGGGCATAGACGGCGGTGGCGAGGGGGATGAGCGCTGCGAATAGGCCGACGAAGCCGGCGGACGCCTCCTCGTACGCGAAGGTGAACAGGACGTATGGGATCAGCAGGTTCGTGACCGCGAGCACCAGCCCGATCTTCATCGTCAGCCGGTCCGGGCGGCGGAGTCCTCTGCGAAGCAAGGAAGACGAAGACGAGGATCGCCGCAATGCCTACTCGGAGCGCAACGGTCGTCCAGGGGCCGACACCCTCGTCGAAGGCAGCACGGACGGCCACCCCGCCCGTTCCCCATCCAATGGCGGCGACAACAAACGCGATCCAGGCGGAGCGGCTCATCTCGGGTTCAGGTCCGCTGTGTGCGGGTCATCGGCGGCGTCCCCGCCATCCCCGCACCACATACCGCCAGAACGGCGCCGTCTCCGCGAGGCTCGGTGGTGCTTGACCCTCTTCGTCTCGCGGCGGTTCTCGGAGCTCTGGTTCGGGCGCGGTTGGTGCTTGACCCCCTCCGTCCCGAGCTGCGCTCGGGCCACCTCCCCCTGAGGGGGAGGATTCGGAGGGAGGAGGGATCGGATGTGAGGGGAAGGAATCTCGGAGGAGGGGGAGGGATCGGAAGTCTTCTCGCATCTCCGCCAACCGTTCGCGCAGGAACAACGCCTCCGTCTCCGCTTTCGCGGCCCGCTCTCGGGCCTCGGCGAGTTGCTGCCCGGCCTCGTGGAGGTTGCCGAGCTGGTTGAGCATCTTGTTCCACGCATCGACCGGAACAATCATCGTCCCCGGCTCCGGCTCTGGCGGCCGAGTCTGGCGTCTCGTGTCTCGTGTCTCGTGTCTCGTGTCTCGT
Source organism: uncultured Actinomycetota bacterium (assembly GCA_963808015.1). Classification (GTDB taxonomy): domain Bacteria; phylum Actinomycetota; class Acidimicrobiia; order Spongiisociales; family UBA5794; genus JAHEEL01. The sequence continues at coordinate 29,884 of CAWEEG010000048.1, read as the reverse complement.
GTCTTCGGGCTCTTGCCTCGCGGCCGGCACCTGCCGATTCGTGACTTCTCCCCGTCCCTCACCGACCCCATCTCCACCATCCGCAGCGTCAGCTCACCGTCCGACTCGAGGTAGGACTTCACCGTTTCGCGGCGGCACCATTTCCGCAGCGTGCCGATCGGGATGCCGGTGAGTTCGGAGGCTTCGCGCAAGGTGCGCCATTCGCCGCTGCTCCGGTGCGGGGGTGCGGTCCTGAGAGACCGCCGGGCGGTCTGCGCCGGCGATCGCGCGATTCCCTCATCGCCTCCGTCTCCCACTGTTTCGCAGCGTCCATGAGGTTCGAGGCTAGCGGCCAACCGGTGCGCCGGAACGGGATCCGGCAGTCTCCTAGGATGGTGGCCACACCGACTCAGAATTGAGCGTATGCCGGAAGAACCGCCGCAACTCGCAGATGAAGTACGTGGCCTCGTGAGGAGCATCGTCACCGGCGTGCTCGACGACGCCGGGCGAATTCCGCCACTCCCGGAGCGTGAGGCGCCGGCATCTGGGGTGGGCGGCCTCGAGACGATCGCCGTCGGAGCCGACCACGGCGGCTTCCCGTTGAAGGAGCGCATCGCCTTCCGGCTTCGAGAAACCGGACACGACGTGCACGATTGCGGTACCGACTCAACCGATGCCGTCGACTATCCCGACTACGCCCACGAGGTGGCGCGCCTTGTCGCCGACGGCACGTGCGGGTGGGGCATCATCGTTGACGGCGCCGGGATCGGATCAGCCATGGTGGCGAACAAGGTCCCTGGAGTCCGGGCTGCGCTTTGCTACGACCTTTCGAGCGCTCGCAACAGCCGCGAACACAACCACGCCAACGTGCTCACGCTCGGCGCCGGCCTGATCGGGCCGAACCTCGCTCTGCAGATCGTTGAGGAGTGGCTTGCGACGCCATGGGGCGAAGGTCGTCACGCCGATCGAGTCGCCAAGATCACAGCCATTGAACACCGATACGCCGGAGGGTCCCCGTGACCAGCGACATACTCGATCGGGAGATCCTGGTCGAACTCATAACCAAAGAAGTGCTGACCGCCCTTTCGGAGCGCTCGGACATCTGCAAGAACCCTGAGGCGGTGCGCCAGGTTGTTGCGAACGGCGCCGACCGTGTTGCGTTCCACGGAACCGCTGCCGACGTACCGATCGACGTTGCGAAGTACATCGATCACACCCTGCTGAAGCCGGAAGCCGCCGCAGACGAGATCGATGTGTTGTGCGACGAGGCGATGGAATTCGGCTTCGCCTCGGTGTGCGTCAACCCGACATGGGTCAAGCGGGCAGCGGATCGACTGCGGGGCTCCGAGGTGGTGACGTGCTCGGTGATCGGGTTCCCGCTCGGTGCTTCGACGCCCGAGATCAAAGCCATGGAGGCCCGGCGGGCGCTGCGGGACGGCGCGCGCGAAGTCGACATGGTCCTCAATGTCGGGGCGCTCAAGTCGGGTGATCTCGAACTTGTCCGCACGGATATCGAGAAGGTGGTTGACTCGGCACACGAAGGCGGAGCGATCGTCAAGGTGATCCTCGAGACGTCGAAGCTCACCGACGAAGAGAAGGTGATCGCTTCGGCGCTCGCGAAGCAGGCGAAGGCCGACTATGTCAAGACGTCGACCGGTTTCGGCGGCGGGGGAGCGACGGTCTACGACGTTGCCCTGATGCGAGAGACGGTCGGACCGGAGATGGGCATCAAGGCTTCCGGAGGAGTCCACACGGCCCAAGAGGCGGAGGACATGATTGCGGCCGGGGCGACCAGAATCGGGGCGTCGGCAGGGGTACAGATTGTTGCGGGATCGGAAGGAGACGCCGGTGGCAAAGGGTATTGAGGTCCGGTCGTACACGTTCCTGGATTCGCTGCAACCGCAGTACGCCGCATTCCTCGGCACCGTGGCTCAAGGGTTCCTCCCGCTCGCGGGTGACGCCTCCCTCTTCGTGGAGGTGGCCCCCGGCATCGAGATCAACCGGCTCACCGACGTCGCGCTGAAGGCGACCACCGTCAAGCCGGGGATGCAGATCATCGAGCGCTACTACGGCCTGCTCGAGGTCCACTCGCCGGATCAGGCTGAGACGAGGGCGGCGGGCGAGGCGATCCTCGAGTCGGTGGATCATGTCGAGACCGACCGCATCAAGCCGAAGATCCTGTCATCGCAGATCATCCGTCGAATCGACGACCACCACGCGCAGCTGATCAACCGAACCCGGCACGGGCAGTTGATCATCCCCGGCCAGACGCTCTACGTCCTGGAGTGTGAGCCGGCCGCGTACGCCGCCCTGGCGGCGAATGAGGCCGAGAAGGCCTCGGAGATCAACGTCCTCGAGGTGCGCTCCCATGGTTCCATGGGCCGTATCTACCTCGGCGGCGAGGAGCGGGACATCGATGTCGGCTGGAGAGCCGCCGTTGCCGCCCTCGAAGGCCTCGATGGGCGGGTTGTGTGACGATGAGGAGCAGGTAGTCAGAAGCAAGCAGCAAGTGGCGAACAGGATCGAAGAGCGGCGGAATCCACCGCTCACCCGGCCGTCGGCAGTTGCCTAGAGTCAGAAACGAACCACAGAGGGAGACAACCAGATGGCTGAAGCGCTTGGGATGATCGAGTGCCGGAGTTTTGCGGCGATGGTGGAAGCGTCGGATGCGATGGTGAAGGCGGCGAAGGTCGAACTCGTTTCGTACGAGGAGACCGGCGGTGGCTACGTGACCGCCATCGTCCGCGGTGACGTGGCTGCAGTGAAGGCCGCGGTCGACGCCGGCATACGCGGCGCAGAGAAGGTCGGCGAGGTCATCTCGACCCACGTGATCGCACGTCCCCACCTCAACATCGATCTCGTGCTCCCGCTCGGACGAGCGGATGAGGCGGCAGAAGAACTCGGTTGAGCCCGACTGCTTCGTACACCGAGGAGGTGGGATAGATGCAGCTCGGGAGGGTCACCGGCACACTTGTGTCGAGTCGAAAAGAGCCCCTGATGGAGGGGATGACGTTCCTCGTGGTTCGACAGATCAACGCCGACAACAGCGACACCGATTCGTATGTCGTTGCCGTCGACGCGGTGGGAGCAGGAGTCGGAGAGGTTGTCATGTACGCCTCCGGCAGCTCTGCACGGCAAACTGAACGCACGAAGGACAAACCCTGCGACGCCGTGATCATGGCGATCGTCGACACCTGGGAAGTCGACGGCGAGACGGTGTTCGTGAAGTGAGCCACCGGTGCTGAACGAGCAGGAGATCTCCGAGATCATCGGTCGCGTTCGGGGCCGCGTGGAAGCTGTCGAGGGCCGCGATCGGACCGGCCCCAGCGCTCCGCGCCGCCGCCGAGAGCGCAGCGTTGTCCTCGAAGCTCGGCGATGGCATCTACTCGAATATCGACGAGGCGATCTCCGCTGCACGTCGGGCATTCTTCGCCTATCGGGACATGGGGCTCGAGAAACGCAGGGTGATCGTGGACGCGATGCGTTCAGCGATGCTCGCGGATGGGGAGCGACTTGCCTACCTCGCCCGCGAAGAGACCGGCCTCGGGCGAGCTGAGGACAAGGTCCTCAAGAACCGGCTCGTCACGATCCGCACGCCGGGTCCCGAGGATCTCGAACCTCAGGCGGTGACCGGGGACTCCGGGATGATGGTGACCGAGTTCGCCCCATACGGCGTCATCGGTTCGATCTCACCCACAACCAATCCGACGTCGACGGTGATCAACAATTCCATCGCGATCATCTCGGCGGGGAACGCAGTGACATTCAACGTGCATCCGAGTGCCAAGGATGTCTCGGTGGAGAACATCCAAGTCCTCAATCGGGCGATCATGTCGGCAGGCGGGCCTCCAGATCTCATCACGGCAATCGCCGAGCCGACGCTCGAATCAGCGAAGCGGCTGATGGCACATCCCGATGTGCCTGTGCTGCTCGTGACCGGAGGGCCCGGGGTCGTTCGGGAAGCGTTGGCGATGCCGAAGAAGGCCATCACGGCAGGTCCCGGGAATCCGCCCGCAGTTGTTGATCAAACCGCCGACATCGACCAGGCCGGCCGCGACATCGTCCGCGGAGCTTCGTTCGACAACAACATCGTGTGCGTCGATGAGAAGACGACGATCGTCGTCGACTCTGTCGCAGATCGGCTCGTTCAGTCGATGACTGCCCACGGCGCCTATCGGCTCAAGGAGCATGAGCTGAAACGACTCGAACGGGTCATCTTCAGAGAGATGGGCCCGCAAGGGAAACCGGGCGTCATCAACCCGGCGTGGATCGGGAAGGACGCAGGAGCGATCCTCGCCGAGATTGGCGTGTCGACCGACACCGACCTCCGCCTGCTCGTTGCAGAGGTTCCGGCATGGCACAACCTCGTGTGGACCGAGCAGATGATGCCGGTGATGCCGGTGGTGCGGGTCAAAGATGTCGATTCCGCGATCGATCTCGCCGTGCGGTCAGAACACGGTTTCCGGCACTCCGCGTCGATCCACTCAACCAACGTCGACACCATCACCCACATGGCACGCGAGATGAACTGTTCGATCTTCATCGCCAACGGTCCGAACATCTCCGGCCTTGGAGACGGCGGCGAAGGGTTCAGCTCATTCTCGATCGCGAGCCCAACCGGAGAAGGCCTCACCCGACCCCGAACGTTCTCACGAATTCGGCGCGTAACGGTGGTGGGGGCGATGCGCATTGTCTGACCCCGCAATCGCCATCGTCGAATTCGATTCGATCGCAGCCGGGATCTTCACCGGCGACGCGATGGTGAAGTCGTCACCCATCGGCTCGATCTATGCCGGCACCGTTCACCCGGGGCGATACCTCGTTCTTGTATCCGGGGACACGGCGAGCGTCGAAGTGGCGCTGGACACCGGCCGGGAATGCCGGTGCATCGGTCCGTGATCGACTCGATCTTCCTGCCGGCAGTCCACGATGATGTGGTTGCGGCCATCGTGTCGCTGGTCGACGCCGCAGACTTCGATGGCGACGCGGCGGGGATCGTCGAAACGGCAACGGTGGCCAGCGTGGTCGAGGCTGCGGATGCCGGGGTCAAGGCTGCGGCGGTATCGCTCCCTGCGGTTCGTCTTGCCGACGGACTCGGCGGCAAGGGATACGCCGTGTTCACCGGTCCGATCGCCGAAGTGGAAGCTGCGCTCGAGGCAGCCGTTGAACGAGCGACACCGACCGGCCAGCTCATTCGGCATGTCATTATCGCCCAGATTCATGCAGAAATGCGGGAGAACCTCGCCACTGATCTCCGGTTCAACCAGCGACTCGCTCAGCACGTGGGGGACGGCTGATGCAACTCGGTCGCGTCACAGGGACCGTCGTCGCATCGGTGAAGACCGAGGGCCTCGAGGGGATCAAGTTCCTTGTCGTCCAACCGCTCGACAAACACCAGGAGCCGAACGGCAAGCCCGTGATCGCGGCTGACGCGGTGTACATGGCGGGCCCCGGGGAAATGGTCTACTTCGTTGCGTCCCGCGAGGCTGCCGAAGCCCTTGAGCCGAGATTCGTGCCGGTTGACCATGCCATCGTCGGAATCGTTGATCAGGTGTCATTGTGAAGATCGGTCTCGTCTCGGGCAACGTCGTTTCGACGATCAACCACCCGTTCTTCGAGGGGCATCGCCTGATGATCTGCGACCTGATCAGCCCCGACGGCGAACCCGACGGATACACGATCGCCGTCGACACGGTTGACGCCGGTGTCGGCGACACGGTCCTGATCATCGATGAGGGCAACTCGGCTCGTCAGATCTTCGGCCTGACCACCGGCCCGATTCGCGCCGTCATCACCGGCATCATCGACTCGATCGATCAAACGTGATCCGCCTGGATTCCGATGCCGGTGTCTAGCCTCCGCGCCGTGCTGCACAGAACCGTCGTTCCGCTGATTCTCGCCTTGGTGGTGCTCCTGTCCGCTTGCGGGGGCCAGCCGGAGACGTGTGACGAACTTGCCGACGAGACTGTCAAGTTGATGCAGGGGCTCATCGACGACGTCGAGAAGGAACTGGGGGACGTGTCCGTCGAGGAGCTGATTGCTACCGGTGGGGATCTGCCGTCTACCGAACGATTCGAGGAAGACGCCGCGAAGATCGACGAGCGAGCCGCTGAGCTTGGGTGCACACAGACCGAGATTCAGAGCGGTGTCGCTGCGCGCGCCAACCAACTCGAAGCCGACACCCCGATCGGCCAGTTCCTGATAGAAGCCATCCGCGACGGCGGCCTCTGAGCCCCCCGCTTCGGATTCATCCCCCTCTGCCAAACCGTGGATTCTGGCTTCGTAGGGGACACAAGAGAGAGTACGGACTACGGACTACTGATTACGGACTACTGACTACTTCGCACGGAGTGCGACGGTGCTCGGTCGCAGCGGGGGCGGTCTGGGAGCTTGGATCGCGAGGATGAGGTCTGTCGCCTTGACCACACCATCACGCAATCCGCCAGACTGGATACATGCAGATCACGTACGACGGCGGGACGGTCACGGGTATCACCGCCGGTGAGCCGGGAGAGGTCGGGGTTCTCCTCGCCCACGGCGCCGGGGCGGGCCAGGACCACCCGTGGATAGCGACTGTTCGTGAGGGTCTCGCGCTGCGGGGCTTGTTCGTGGTGTCCTTCAACTATCGCTACACCGAGGCCGGCAAGAGGGCTCCGGACCGCATGCCGATGCTCCTGAACGTGCATCGTGCGGCCGCCGACGTCTTGGCGGGGGAGTGTGATCGGGTCGTGCTGGCAGGCAAATCGATGGGTGGTCGAGTCGGATCCCACCTTGTGGGCGACGAGGATTGGCCCGCCGCGGGCCTCGTGTACTTCGGCTATCCGCTCGTGCCGATGGGCAAAGGCGAAGCTCGCCCAACGGATCATCTCGCGGAGATCATCGTTCCCCAGCTGTTCTTCGCAGGCACCCGTGACCGTCTTTCGCCTCCGACGCTGATTGCGCCGATTGCTGCATCGGTTGCCGACGGGACGCTTGAGGTCGTCGATGACGGTGACCATTCGTTCAAGGTGCTGAAGCGTTCTCCGAAGTCAACCGAAGAGGTCTTGGACAACGTGACCGGTGCGGCCGCCGACTGGATCGTCACACGGATCTGAGAACCAATTTCGCGTACCCAGGGTTGTAGACGTTCTATTTGGCGTGGTGAGCCCGCAGAATGCGGTCCGAGGGGAGGTCCACGCGTACCGCGGGCCGGGGACGGCAAATAGAACGTGGAGAACCCTGGGTTCGCAGTTCTAGCGCTTCGGGGGGATGTAGCGGCCGGAGCGGACCCGGCCCTTCTTCGCATCGAGGACCCACACTGAGCCCTTCTTCCATTCCATCGGGCCGTCGAGTTCCACTCCGCTGCCGGCGAGGGCTTCGATGACCGGGCCGATGACCTCGCCGTGGGTGACGACCACCGCCGACTCACCCTGAAGCTCTCGGAATAGCTTGAGCACGGCATCCGTACCCGCACCGGCGCGTAGCCTGCGGTCGAGAACATCCGGCATCCTGATGGCGTTCACGAGCGGCTTCGCGGTCTGAACACACCGCTGAGATTCGGAGCTCAGGATCCGAGAGACCGGATGTGCCTTGAAACGAACGGCGAGGTCGATCGCCTGGTTCCTGCCGCGACGGTCGAGTGGTCGCTTGCGGTCCTTGTCGCTCCACTGAGATCTCCGAACCGCGCGGGCATGCCGAACGAGGTAGATCTTCGAATACGACGGGTCGTTGGTCAGGGTGTTGGCACGGACCAAGACCTTCTTGTCATTGGTGTACTGGAGCCGATCCGTCGCCTTGTCGAGTGTGAGCCAGGCGATGTCGTCAACTTCTCGATTTGGGCGGAACTTGCCACCGACCATCTCCATGTGCCACCAGCGCACAACCTTGCGATTCCCGGCGTCGGTCTCGTAGCCGACTGAGCCCACGTCTACGGGGCGGTTCCCCTGAATCCCGGTCTCCTCACGCACCTCGCGGAGCGCCGCTTCGAGGAATCCTTCACGTCGATTGAGCTTCCCCTTCGGCAGCGACCAATCGTCGTACCGGGGACGGTGCACGAGCAGGAACTTCCGTTTGCCGTCGCCGTTCTCCCGGTGGACGACGCCGCCGGCTGCCATGATCGAAGCGCGGAATCGCTGAGGTTTCACGGCTGGTACCTGGCCTCTTCGGTCGCCCACTCTGGAGCGAGCTCGTCGGGCGGGTCCTCGTTCGTCATCTCGAGGTTGGGGAACACGATGGTCCAGCTCCCGTCGGGGTTGGCCTCCCACGCGAGTACGTCGTCGGCGAGGTCGACATCACCTCGCGCGCGCCGGGTAGCGAGGTCGAGGAGCCGCTGGTGGGTGTCGATGCCGTGGAGCGGGACGACCTTTGTCCAGCTCCCGTCGGGGTTGGCTTCCCACGCGAGTACGTCGTCGGAGAGTTCAACATCGAGGACTTCTTCGATACGCACCTTGAGATTGGGATCGGTTACCGGTACCAGAGCCTCGACCCGATTGTTCAGATTGCGCTGCATCATGTCGGCCGAACCGATGTAATAGGTCGCATCTGGGCCTGGGGGGCCGAAGCGGTAGATGCGTGAGTGTTCGAGGAAACGCCCGACGATCGAACGTAGGTTGATGGTTTCTGACAACCCCGGAACACCGGCACGTACGGAGCAGTTGCCGCGCACAATCAGATCGATGCGGCACCCCTTGGCCGATGCGGCATAGAGCTCGTCGACGATCTCCGGGTCGACGATGTGGTTCGACTTCATCAGGATATGCCCCTCGGGACCGAGCTCGGCCTGTTCCCGGATACGTTCGATGATCTCGGGTCGGAGGAAGTCCGGAGCGACAACCAGCTTGCGATACGTTGCCGGCCGGGCGTAACCCGTGAGGTGATTGAACAACTCCGAAAGGTCGGCTCCGATGTCCTCGTCCGCCGTGTAGAGGCCCATGTCCTCGTAGATCCGAGCCGTGTTGGGGTTGAAGTTGCCGGTTCCAACGTGTGAGTAGCGCCGAATTCCACCGCCCTCGCGCCGGACCACGAGCAGCGTTTTGGTGTGGGTCTTGAGCCCCTGCACCCCATACACGACGTGAACACCTGCCGATTCGAGCATCTTCGCCCAGTTGATATTGGCCGCTTCATCGAATCGGGCCTTCAGCTCGACGAGCACCACCACCTGCTTGTTCGCCTCGGCTGCCTCGATCAGCGTTCGAACGACCGCTTCTTCACCGCCGATCGCAGGATCGTCGGGGATGGATGTGCGGTAGAGCGTCTGTTTGATCGCCAGCACATCCGGGTCGGCAGCCGCCTGGGCGAGGAACGCAGCCGTCGACGTGGCAAACGACTCGTACGGGTAGTGAACGAGGATGTCGCCCTTGCGAAGCTCCGTGAACCAGTCGATGGGCTTGCCATTTTGCGCGGCGAGCCGTGGCTGGGTTGTGGGTGGCGACAGTGGATCCTTGAGCTCGGGCCGATCCAGGGCGTACACGCTCCAGAGGCCGGCGAGGCCGAGTGGGGCATGCCGGATGTAGACCTCGTCTCGCGTCAACTGCAAGCCCTGGAGAAGGAGCCCGAGTACCTCTTCCGACACCCCGGCTTCGACTTCGAGTCGAACCGCCTGCGCGGCGCGTTGCCGGTAGCGCAACTCGCTCTCGATGGCCTGGAGGAGATCGTCGGCCTCTTCCTCCTCGACTGCCAGATCGGCGCTGCGCGTCACTCGGAATGTCGAGGCATCAACCACGTCGAGTCCGCCGAAGAGTCGGCCAAGGTGGTGGCTCACAATCTGCTCGATGGGCACGAAACGCTCCCCATCGGCGAGCCGGATGAGTCGGGGAACGTTCGGTGGGATCTTCACGCGGGCGAAACGCTGGGCCTTTGCGATCGGGTCGTAGAGCAGGACCGCAAGGTTCAGCGACAGGTCGGAGATAAACGGGAAGGGGTGAGATGGATCAACCGCGAGGGGCGTCAAGACGGGGAAGATCGACGCTTCGAACACCGCTTCGAGTTCCGCGCGGTCTTCCTGTGTCAGGTTGGTGTACGTGACGATCTTGATTCCCTCAGACGAGAGGGCCGGGACGATGTCATCGTTGAACAGGTGGTCGATGTCGTCGTTGAGGGCAGTCACCCGCTCGTGAATCGCTGCGAGCTGCTGTCGTGGCGTTAGCCCGTCCGGTCCGGACTTGGTGACGCCGCTCTCCGCCTGCTCGAGGAGTCCTGCGACACGTACCTGGTGGAATTCGTCGAGATTCGACGACACGATCGCAATGAACTTGACCCGCTCGAGGAGCGGGCGATCCTCGGACAACGCGAGAGCGAACACGCGCTCTTGGAACGCGAGGAGCGACAGCTCTCGGTTGACGTACGGCGTGCCGTTCGTTGGATCCATGGTCTTCGTGGCTTGGGGACGTAATCCATGTTATCGGTGGACTCGCGTGTCCCGATTAGCGATTCACCGGCGAGCTGGGCCCGGCGGACTCGGCTGACCCGTTCCGCGGGCTGGTGGCGCCGCATACAGGGTGGAGAACCCTGGGTTCGCAGCGCCAGCCGTTCCGCGGGCTGGTGGCGCCGTATACGGGGTGGAGAACCCTGGGTTCGTGGTCTTGTCGGGTGCTCCTACGACCGCAACTGGTCGAGTTGGTTGATCTTGCCGACCCTGCGGACGTGGCGCTCCTCGCCCGTGAACTCGGCCCCGACGAAGGCCTTGACGATCTCCCATGCGAGCTCCGAACCGATAATCCGTGCGCCGAGGGCGATGACGTTCAGGCCGTCATGCTCAACCGCCTGATGTGCTGTGTAGACGTCATGGACCGTTGTGCAGCGCACTCCAAAGACCTTGTCTGCAGTGATCGCGGCACCCGCGCCCGAACCGCAGAGCACCACCCCGCGATCGACCTCGCCGTCGGCGACGGCACGAGCCGCGGGAATCACGTGGTCCGGGTAGTCGGCCGCGGCGTCCGAGTCGGTGCCGAAATCGATGACCTCATGACCGGCCGCAACAAGCCGCGCCTTGAGATCCTCCTTGAGATGAAACCCCCCATGATCAGTCCCCATAGCAATCCGCACGAGTGCTCCTTGTGAAGTAGACGGTCAGCGTAGCGAAAGGGAGATCCGAGACTCGAGACCCGAGACGTGAGACCCGAGACGTGAGACCCGAGATCCGAGATCCGAGATCCGAGACCGTGTCCTGTCTCGTGTCTCGTGTCTCGTGTCTCGAGTCTCGGCTGGCCCGAAGACCCTCACGGTTCACACGCCTTTCCCTAACCTCCACCGCATGACCATTCCGACTGAGGTGCTGCGCGTCGCGGGAGGGACCCCGCTCGAAGGGGAACTCTCGGTGCTCGGCGCGAAGAACGCTGCGCTCAAGCACATGGTCGCGACACTGCTGGCGCCGGGAGTGCACCACCTCACGAACGTTCCGCGAATTCTCGACGTCGAGATCATGGGCAACGTCTTGCGCCACGTCGGTGCCACCTGTGAGCGGAGCGGGACCACGATCGAGATATCCGTTCCCGAAGACCCGAACCCCGAAGCGCCGCTCGATCTCGTCCGGCAGATGCGCGCGTCGATCCTCATTCTCGGCACACTCCTCGCCCGCACGGGTGAAGCCAGAGTTGCGCTCCCGGGTGGTGACGACTTCGGATCGAGGCCGATCGATCTCCATCTCGGTGGACTCGAGGATCTCGGTGCTGTCTTCGAACTCCAACATGGCGTGCTGCGTGCCACCGCTCCAGACGGGCTCCACGGTGCAGAGATCTACCTGGAGTTCCCGTCGGTCGGCGCTACCGAGAACATCCTTCTTGCTGCCGTGCTCGCACGAGGCACGACCACGATCGGCAACGCAGCCAGAGAGCCCGAACTTGCCGACCTTGCGGCCTACCTGAGTGAGATGGGCGCCAACATCGAGGGTGCGGGAACCTCGACCATTGTGATCAACGGCGTATCTGAACTGCGTCCGGCCGACCATCGCGTCGTTCCCGATCGCCTCGAAGCGGGAACGTACATCTTCGCCGGAGCGATGACCGGCGGCAAGGTCACCATTCGTGACTGTGTTCCCCAGCACCTCCGCATGGAGATGAGCAAGCTGAGCGACGCAGGAGCAGAGATGACGTCGGGAGACGACTGGATCGCGGTCGAAGGACCCGAGCGTCCGGAGCCGATCGACTTCGCGACACTGCCGTTTCCCGGCTACCACACCGATATGCACCCACAGATGGTGGCCTTCCTCTCCATCGCCGACGGGACGTCGATCGCCACCGAGAACGTCTACGCCGCCCGTTTTCGATACATCGGTGAGTTGAACCGGATGGGAGCCGATATCCACACCGACGGCCAGCACATCGTGATCCGCGGCGTTGGAGAACTCAGCGGCTGTGAAGTTGATGGGTGTGATATCAGGGCGGCGGCGGCACTCACGATCGCCGGCCTGCGTGCGGACGGCACAACCACGGTGGTCGGAGCGCACCACGTCGATCGCGGCTACGACGGTTTCGTCGAGAACTTGCGATCGCTCGGAGCGCAGATCGAACGGGCCTGAGCCGAGCCGACGCGCCGAGCGCAATACCGCCGTCCGCAGTAGTGAGTCATGCGGGGTTAGCTTGTGCGTATGGCCGCAGAGCAAGAGAACGTGATCGAGATCGCCTCACCCACCGACAAACCTGAGGCTGGGTTCGACGGTGCGGGAGAGATTGATCTCTCGCTGCTCGAGACAACTCTCGAGTACATCCGCCCTGCGCTTCAAGCCGACGGGGGAGACCTCGTGCTGCTCGGTGCGGAGAACGGCAAGGTGAGCCTTCAGCTTGTCGGAGCCTGCGGCGGATGCCCACTCTCGACCATGACACTCACCGCAGGTATCGAGCGGATTCTTCGCGACCGCGTCCCCGGCGTCACAACCGTTGAGGCGATCTGACGCGTTTTGCGCAGCTGCACCGTCGCTGTGACCGTAGTCTGGCGTTGTGATGCTCATCGAACGTGCCAGAGCAGGTGATCGCCGCTCCCTTGCTCGCCTCGTCAGCCGGGTCGAGGACGACACCGCAGACGGACGACAAGCCCTTGCCGCGGTGTATCCGGCCGGAGGTGATGCGTGGGTGACCGGAATTACGGGAGCACCGGGAGCCGGCAAGTCCACACTCGTCGACGGACTGGTGGGCCACGCGATCGATCACGGGAACGTGGCGGTCATCGCAGTTGACCCGTCGAGCCCGTTCACCGGCGGCGCCGTGCTCGGCGACCGGATACGGATGCAGCGTCACACCGACGACCCGCGCGTCTACATCCGGTCGATGGCGAACCGCGGGCACCTTGGCGGTCTTGCCGACGCAACCCCGCGCGTCGTTGCACTGCTCGACGGTGTCGGGTTTCGCGAAGTGATCATTGAAACGGTGGGTGTTGGCCAGGCGGAGGTCGACATCGCATCGTCCGCAGATACGGTGGTTGTGGTCGTGAACCCAGGCTGGGGGGATTCGATACAGGCAGCGAAGGCCGGCCTCCTCGAGATCGGCGACATCTTCGTGGTGAACAAGGCCGACCGTCCCGGTGCGCACGAGGCGGTGACCGATCTCAATCGAATGCTCGACGTCGGCCCCGAGCGGGTGTGGCACCCGCCGGTCGTGACCACGGTCGCGACCGACGGGACGGGACTCGGGGAACTCCTGACCGCGATTGCGGACCACCGCCGCCACCTTGTTGACACCGGCCAACTCGATCAGCTGCGGCGAGATCGAGCGCTACGCGAGATAGAAGCGGCGGTGAGATCCGGACTGCGAAGGCGAGCCACCATCGACCACGCCGGCGATGTCATGCTCGACCGTGTGGTGGCCCGCGAGATTGACCCCTGGTCAGCGGCCGAGGGTGTCGTCGACGCGCTGTAGCCTCTCTCCTACGCGAGAGCTGGAGGGATTGTCGTGAACCTCGTCAACTACACCATTTCGGACTCGGTGGCCACGATCACGCTGAACCGACCGCCGGTGAATGCCCTCAACGCGGAACTGATCTCGGACATCGGTGCCGCGCTTCGCGAGGCGGAAGCCGGCGAAGTCCGGGCCGTGATCATCACCGGCCGCCCTCACTTCGCGGCTGGGGCCGACATCACGGGGTTCCAGAAGGCCTTTGACGGCGGCGGCGAACCCGACCTCGCCGCATCCCTCGCTGCCGTCGTGACGCAACTCCAGTCCCTCGAAAAGCCCACCATCGCGGCGATCCGAGGGTTCGCCCTGGGTGGTGGGCTCGAACTCGCGATGGGAGCCGACCTTCGGTATCTCGCAGACGACGCCCGGGTCGGACAGCCTGAGATCCTGCTCGGAATCATCCCGGGCGCAGGCGGCACACAGCGGCTTCCCCGCCTCGTGGGATATCAGCGTGCGCTCGAGATGTGTCTGACGGGTCGCCAGGTTGATGCAGAAGAGGCGTTGGACATCGGTCTCGCAGACAAGGTCATTGCCGCCGACGAACTCTACGACGCCGTCATCAACGACGCCGTCCGATTTGCGTCGGGCCCGACGGCTGCGTACGCCGCGACGAAACGCGCCGTCGCCGGGGGATGGGGAGCACCACTGGAGCGCGGTCTCGAAGTGGAGGCTGCCGAGTTCGACCGTGTCTTCGACACGAGAGACGCACAAACCGGCGTCGCCGCCTTCCTTGCCAAGGAGAAGCCCGAGTTCGAAGGCAGGTAGCGTGGTCTGGATCGCCGGAGCACGACCGGCATGCCAATACCCGACACGGAGATAGCCTGCCAGCGACATGGCCACTCGAAAGATCCCCCGCTGGGCGGGAACCGCAGTCCTCATCTCCATCGGTGTTGTTGTGGTGGTGCTGTTCGTTGTGGCCTGGCTGTCCGCCAACCAGATTCGATCAGACCTCCTTGTACCGGTCGCCGACGACCGCCCCTACGACATCGAAATCGTCAGAACACCTCCGGCGCGCATCGTGATCGCTGGGACCGACGAACCGTCCCGCGGCGGAACCTGGGGTTTCGAGACCGGTCAGACGTATACCCAGCTCACGTCGTTGCTCAACCGGACGCAGACGGACACAGAGTGGGCCGCCACACCGTATGTCGGTGAACCGATGGTTGGCGTATCCGGTCGAATCGATGTCGACGCCTTCCCCGTCGATCCGATGGTCTCATATGGCCTTGGGTTTGAGGACGTCCGTGCACCCGGTGACCTCGGTCCGCTCCCCGCCTGGCTGATCGACGGGCGCCGATCGACCTGGGTGATCGTCGTTCACGGCAGGGGGACCGACAGTCGCACGCAGGCCCTCCGGATGATTCCGAGCTACGTGGAATCCGGATACCCGGTGTTGGTTGCGACCTACCGCAACGATGAAGGTGCGCCGAGGGACCCGTCCGGCCTGCGATCCTGGGGGCTGACGGAGTGGCGCGACCTCGACGCCGCCGTACGCCTTGCCGAGCGGGAAGGGGCACAGGACTACATCCTGGTCGGCCACGACTTGGGAGCGGAGGTGGTATCGACGTTCCTCCATGAGTCCGAGACCGTTGGGAACGTTCTTGGTGTTGTCTTCGACTCACCTGCTCTCGACCTCGCGGGTGGCCTCAACTACAACTCGGGCCCGGTCGCAACGTTCGTTGGCGACCTCGGTCAACAGATGGCGAGGCTGCGGTTTGGAATGGAATGGGACGAACTCGACCAAGTCGCTCGGGCCGACCAATTCGACGTTCCGATTCTCGCCCTGCACGGTGCCCGAGATGAGGTCGCCCCGATAGCCATCACGGAGGCCTTCGTCGCAGCACGGCCCGACCTCGCCAGGCTCGTTCGGTTCGAGCAAGGCTCCCACGGCGACCTCTGGAATGTCGATCGGGCACGCTACGAGACCGAAGTTATGGCCTTCCTCGACAGCTTCGTCGAAGACGAAGGCTGAGAACTGCACCGCAACGACGCGAAGTGGGGCAGACTTGCGGTTCATGCTCTATCTCGATCACGCCGCCACAACCCCATTGCGACCCGAGGTGCGCGACGCGATGGTGCCGTTCATCGGCGAACGCTTCGGCAACCCGTCCGGTGTTCACACGACGGCGCAGCAGGCGAAGAACGCAGTCGAGGAGGCACACGAACAGATTGCAGCCTCGATCGGTGCTTCACGACCACTCGAAATCGTGTTCACCGGCGGTGGAACGGAAGCGGACAACCTCGCCGTCCTCGGCGCATCGGGGACCGACCACGGCGCGATCGTCACAACCGCGGTTGAACACGCCGCCGTTCTCGAATCGGCCCGATTCGCGGAACGGAATGGGCGATCTGTGACGATCGTCCCCGTTGATCGTTGGGGACGAGTTGCGCCGGGCGGAGTGGCCGACGCGGTCGGCGACAACACCGCGCTTGTTTCCGTGATGATGGCGAACAACGAAACCGGCGTCTGCCAACCGGTGGACGAGATCACGCGACGTGTTCGAGAGGTCAACACCCGAACACTCGTGCACACCGACGCCGTGCAGGCATTTGCGTCGTTGCCGGTCGAGGTTCTCGATTCCGGGCCGGACCTGATATCGGTGTCCGCTCACAAGATCGGAGGGCCGCAAGGTGTGGGTTTCCTCTACGTTCGGGACGGCATCGAACTCGAGCCGGTGATTCACGGGGGAGGCCAAGAACTCGGCAGGCGGTCCGGTACCCACAACGTTGCGGCGATTGTCGGGCTCGCGGCAGCAGTCACTACGAGCGTCGCCGATCGTGACGGATACCGCACTCGGGTCGGCGCTGCGCGCGACCGGTTCGAACGTGACCTCGGCTCCCGCACCACGATCGAAGTCACTGCCGGGAACGCACCGCGTCTGGCCTCGCACTCCCATCTGAGATTCCCCGGCATTGCAGCAGAGACCCTTCTCGTCCGCCTTGATCTGGCCGGGGTCGCAGCCGCTGCGGGAGCGGCTTGCCACAGCGGCGCCATCGAGACGAGTCACGTGCTTGAGGCAATGGGCATCGAGCCGCGAGCAGCGTCCGAATCCATTCGATTTAGCTTCGGCAGGGACGACGACGAGTCCACAGGGGCCGAAGCCGCCCGGATCGTATCCGGTGTGGTCGAGGATCTCTCATGAGGGCGCTGGTGGCAATGTCCGGTGGGGTGGACTCTTCGGTTGCCGCTGCGCTGATGATTGAGGCCGGGTACGACGTGATCGGGGTCACCCTCAAACAATGGGTCGGCGCCGGAGGTGCGATGCCGACGGCGGGATGCTGCACGGTTTCGGATGCCGAAGATGCCCGCCGCGTTGCCGCCCAACTCGACGTGCCGTACTACGTGCTCGACTACGTCGACGAGTTCACGGAGGCGGTGGTGGAGCCGTTCGGAGCGTCCTACCTCGCCGGGATCACCCCGAATCCGTGTATCGAATGCAACCGCAAGGTCCGATTCTCCGCGCTCTTGGAACGTACGGCCGAACTGAACGCCGACGTGCTCGTCACCGGGCACCATGCACGGGTGGAACACGGCGACGACGGCTGGCACCTGCTGCGTGCCGTCGACGGCACCAAGGATCAGTCCTACGTTCTCCACATGCTCGGTCAGCCCGAGTTGTCTCGGATTCGCCTCCCGATCGGGGAGATGACGAAGACCGAAGTGCGCCGGCGTGCAGCAGAAATGGGATTGCGAACCGCCGCCAAACCGGATAGCCAGGACATCTGTTTTGTGGGGTCCGGGGACTACCGCGACTTCCTCAGCGAGAACTTCCCGGAGACCGCCTTGCCGGGTCCCGTCATCGACACCGCAGGTGTCGTGCTCGGAGAGCACGATGGTGTGACCGGATATACGATCGGCCAGCGTCGTGGGCTGGGAATAGCCGTTGGTGAGGCCCGTTACGTCGTTGATATCGATCCGGCCGAGAGAACCGTCGTGGTTGGTACCTACGAAGACCTGCTCGTCGACGGATGTACGGTGAGCGACGTCTCGTTCACCTCCGGGACGACGCCGGCGAGCGCGGCGGTGACGGTGAAGGTTCGCTACCGCTCGAAGGCAGTGGGAGCGAACCTGCACCCATCCGGCGACAGTTGGGAAGTTGCATTCGATGAACCCCATCCGGCACCGGCTCCGGGCCAGGCCGCCGTCTTCTACGATGGCGATCGAGTCCTCGGTGGTGGAACCATCACGGGGGTGAGTCGGGCATGAGGATCACCGGGGTCGGGAGCCTTCCGCACACGGACGCTTACGAAGCCGCGACCTTCGTGGTGGACACGACCGATCTCCCGTACCTGCCACAACTCCCGAACCGCGATTCGTCCGAAGGGATGCTTCGACAATGGGCGGATGGGCTGTGCGGGGTCGGGGGGACCGACGACGGTATCGGACTCCGGTATGGCGAATCTCCAGAACCGTCAGCGGAGACCTTCGGTGGCGCTGCGGCAATGCTCGAGGTGGTCGACGGGCCCGAGATCAAGACGCAGTTCGCCGGACCGGTGACGCTGTTCCTGGCGCTGCTCGCAGCCGGCTGCCCATATGACGGGCTGTGGGACTGTGTTGTGAACGGACTTGTAGATCGCGTGCAGACCCACGTCGACATGATCAACAGAGCGCGGCCCGACGCAGAGGTGATCGTTGTGATGGACGAACCGGCTCTGGTCACGTTCGCACCGGGCCGGACGAACGGCCCTGTGCCGATCGAGGCGGCGGCCGATGCCATAGCGAGGGTGATGGCCGCCACTCCAATACCGGTTGGTGTCCACGTATGCGGCGACACCGACTGGCGTATGGTCGCCGGCTTGCAGCCGGCGTGGCTCTCATGGGACCTGGCCGGACTCGGCGACGGGTTCCTCAGCGCCACCGACGCGATTGCCGAAACTGTGGCTCACGGCACCGGCATCATGTGGGGGATGGTTCCAACCGACCCCGCTCCGATCGACACCGACCGAATCCGCTCCCGTTACGGTACGGCCGTGACCCGACTCGTGATTGATGGAGCACCCGCCGAGTCGTTGACGAGCGCATCTCTGGCGACACCGGCTTGTGGCCTCGTGGGGGTCAGCGTCGGAGGCGCTGGAGTTGTTATGGATCGGCTCCGCGAGGTTGTGGAGTTGCTCGATGTCTGATCCCACGGCCAGGGCTGCCGAACTCCGGGCCTTCCTGCGACATCACAACTACCAGTATCACGTGCTCGATTCGCCCGTGATCCCCGATATCGAATTCGACGAAGCACTCCGGGAGCTTCAAGCGATCGAGGCGGCGCATCCGGAGCTGATTGTTGCGGACTCGCCGACGCAGCAAATCGGCGGAACCGTCTCGGAGGCCTTCGCTCCGGTCACGCACCGCGAGCGCATGTTTTCGCTCGACAATGTCGAGAACGTCGAGGATCTGGAAGCGTGGCGCACCCGCATCGTTCGTCTGCTCGACCGGGAACCCCCCGGCTACTCGTGTGAGCTGAAGATCGACGGTCTCGCTATCTCAATCACCTATGAAACAGGGCATCTCGTGAGAGCGGCGACACGCGGCGACGGGATAACAGGGGAAGACATCACGGCGAACGTGCGCACGATGGAGAACGTACCCCTCGTGCTTTCGGGAGACCCGCCGGCCGTGATCGAAGTTCGTGGCGAGATCTACATGCCGGTGTCGGCGTTCGACGAACTCAACCAACGTCAAGCGGATGATGGCAAGCCTCCCTACGTGAACCCACGCAATACCGCCGCCGGATCGGTCCGGCAGAAGGACCCGGCCGTGACCGGGTCCCGAAGGTTGCTGCTGTGGGCCTATCAGATCGGGTATCTCGAAGGTGGGCCTGTCCTTGAGTCCCACACCGCACAGATGGAGTGGCTCACCACGCTCGGATTGCCGGTTAATCCGGAGAACCACACCGTGGCAACGATCGAGGCCGTCGAGACGTACGTCCGTCGAGCCGAGGAACAGCGGCACGTTCACGACTACGACACCGACGGAATCGTGATCAAGGTCGACAATCTCGCCGACCAGAGCACCCTCGGCTTCACGGCGAAGAGCCCGCGGTGGGCCGTCGCCTACAAACTCCCACCCGAAGAGAAGGCAACAACCCTGCTCGGCATCGAGATCAACGTCGGCCGAACAGGTGCCGTGACGCCCTACGCCGTCCTCGACCCCGTGTTTGTTGGTGGTGTCACGGTCACCAACGCAACGCTGCACAACGAGAGCGAAGTCCACCGACGTGACGTCCGGCCCGGGGACACGGTCATCGTGCGACGGGCCGGCGACGTGATCCCCGAGGTTGTCGGGCCGGTGCTTTCTCGCCGCCCCGAGGGCCTTGCCGAGTGGCACATGCCGAAACGGTGCCCGTTCTGCGGCAACCCCCTGGTGCTTTCCGAAGGCGAAGCAAAAGCGAAGTGCACGGGGGGTTATGAGTGTCCCAGCCGCATCCGGGAGCATCTCGCCCACTTCGCCGGACGAGGGGCCATGGACATCGAGGGGCTCGGCTACAAGACCGTTGACTTGCTGCTGAGCGAAGGACTCATCCACGACCCGGCCGACGTGTTCACCCTGAAGCCGGACGACCTTCTCGGCCGGGAAGGTTGGGGCGAGACCTCCGTGTCGAACCTCCTCTCGGCGATCGATGAGGCGAAAGACCGGGAGGTCGGACGGCTCCTCACCGGGCTTGGGATCGACCACGTCGGTGGCACCGTCGCGCGCGTTCTCGCGCGGCGTTTCGGCAGCATCGAGGCACTCGCGGCTGCGAGCGATGAAGACATCATGCAGATCGACGGCATCGGACCGGAGATCGCCGGATCTGTCGTCTCATGGTTTGCGGATTCCGATAACGCCAATCTCATCGACAAGTTCCGCGCGACCGGAGTCCGGATGGAAGATCCCGTCGACGAGAGCGAGCGCAGCGATCTGCTCGACGGCGTGACCGTGGTGATCACGGGGTCCCTCGAAGGATTCTCGCGCTCAGAAGCCAAGGCCGCCGTTGAGGCCCTTGGTGGCAAGGTGACCGGTTCGGTCTCAGGGAAGACGTCGGCATTGATCGCTGGTGCCTCTCCCGGCTCGAAACAAGCAAAAGCCGAAGACCTCGGCGTCCCCGTCCTCGACGAAGCAGCCTTCCTGAGACTCCTAGAAGAGGGCCCAGCCGGCCTTGGGGGAGTAGGCGGCCGTCTTCCCCTCCACCACGCAGTGGGGGAGGGTGGCCGAGCGGAGCGAGGGCGGGAGGGGGCGGCCTGGGAGCTTGGATCGTGAAGATGAGGCCCGCCGCTCCTAGCTCTTTGTCGCCTGGAACAACACTTCTAGGTGGGCTTCGTCTTCGACGTCGACGACACCGCCGATCGATGGAGGTTCGATGCCGAATTCGGTCAGGGTGATGTCCGTCTCTCCGGTGACAGAGATCGTGTTGCCGTCCTTGCGCGCTTCTACCTGCCACGTGAGGTCGCGCTCAGTGGAGTTGACCGTCATGGCACCTGTGACGTCGAAAGTGATCGGTGTGCCGTCTGGACCGTCCGGCCACACGAAGTCGGATGAAACGAACACTGCCAGCGGGTCGGCGCTGAACATCTGAACCACACGGCTGTCGCGCCGAGACTGGTCCGAGACAAACGTGGTGAGGTCAAGTTCGAATTCGAACGCGCCGTCCGTTGAGACCGATCCGGTGAGCGTCTCTGAGATCCCGACGGCGTCGACCTGGAGGCCCCGCAGGGTCTCGGGCACGGTGTAGGAGGCGACTCCTTCCTCGACGATGTAGACGCCGTCGACAGAGGGCTTGTCAGCCGCTTCGTCTGAGGCGTCTGACGTCGCGGCCACGGTCGTCGACGACCTTCGGCCGGCTCAGCCGCAGCTGCCACCGTTGTGGTGGTTTCGAGGTCGTCGAGGCTCAGATCCCCCGAGGTCGATGTGCCGCGACCGAAGAGGCCGAAACCGACGATGAGTGCGATCACCACCGGGATGAACGCCACCCACGCAGGGACCACCGCCTGTGAGAAGACCGGTGTGAGGAGGCCGACGGACAAGAAGATCACGAGTGAGACCGCTCCCGCGTATGGGATGAACCGCTCGAGCGCGGTCTGGTCGATGATCGCCGCAGCCATCATGGTGATGACGAACCCACCGACCATCGTGAGGGCGAAGGTTCGCGTTGCATTCGTTGTCGCCCTGATCCTCCGCCAGAGAACCCCGGACAGAGCGCCGATCACGAGCGCGGCGATCGTGATCGTGAGCGAGTTTGCGACCAGCTCGTCCGGAGTATGGATCGGCAGGGCGATCAGTGATGCAGCGATTGCACCCACCGAACCGGCCGCCAGTCCTGCGAGGGCCGGATTGAGCGAGCGCGGGTCGTATGTGTAGTCATCCGACATTGTGATGTGTTCCTATCTCGTTGCCATCTACTGAACGCGGAAACTCCAGGTGAACATTCCTGGATCCGGGAGACCGCGAACACGATCCCACTGTGCCGACACGACGTGGAATCCCGGTGACCACGTCTCCACCACCTTGCCGGGGCCCGGCTCGAACACGTGGAGACCCGTGGCCTCCGTCCAGATCACCTGATCCTCAGGCACCGGGACGTCGTCGATCGTCAGCTGTGCCCGGTACCCGGCTTCGAGATCAACGACGATGCGCGGCTGTCCGAACATCAGACTCCCGTCGGCCGGTTCGGCTCGCTCGAGCGCTTGGGGATATCCAGCGTCGTCACCGGACGGCGCGAACAGCACGGCTCCGATCACAACCCCGATGAAGGCGAGGCCGAGAAGGAGAAGGATCACTCGATAGGTGGTGCGGCTCATCTCCGATCAGCGTAGGCCCGTTCATTGCGCCACCTGCGAAGAAGTACGCGCCGGACTTGCAGTGCGCCGCGCGAGGGTTGAGACTGTCCGGATGCGTCTCAACCCTGTCTTCGCCGAACTCGGCGACTACCCGATTGCCCGAATACAGATGCGAGCCCGGGACCGCCGCGACGCGGGCCTGCCGGTCATCGACTTCTCGATCGGAGATCCTCGCGAGCCCACACCGACGTTTATCGTCGAGGCACTGCGCGATTCGGTTCCACCGGTGTCTCAGTATCCGACGTCGGCCGGTCTCCTTGAACTGCGGGAAGCCGTCGCTGGATACGTTCGGCGTCGATTCGATGTCGAGGTTGATCCCGCAACACAGGTGATTCCCACGAGCGGCGCCAAGGAGGCGATCTTCAACACGCCGTTTGCCTTCATCAACCGTGACGCAGGTGATGCAGTCATCTACCCGACGCCGGGTTATCCGGTGTATGAGCGGGGTTCGCTCTTCGCCGGCGCCGCAGTGTTTCCCATTGAACTGTCCGGCGACTTCGTTCTACGCGCTGAGATGATTCCCGATGACGCGTGGGATCGGGCGCGTCTCGTCTGGACGTGCTCACCGCACAACCCCGCAGGGTCGGTTGCCACCCTCGAGGACATCGCCGGCCTCTACGTGCGTGCCGTCGATGCCGACGCTCTGCTCCTCTCTGACGAGTGCTACTCCGATGTCTACGAGGACGACGTCTATCCAGACGGGCCGATGTCGGCGCTGCAAGTAGCCGGTGAGGGGAGCCCGGGTGTGCTGTCGTACCTCAGCCTGTCGAAGCGGTCCGGGATGACGGGGTATCGCTCGGGTGCCATCGTCGGCGACCCTGACGCCATCGCCGCCTTGAAGGCGCTCCGGGCCACCACCGGCACGGCCTCACCGGAGTTCGTCCAGGGCGCGGCGATCGCCGCGTGGAGCGACGACACTCACGCCGCCGAACGAAGGGCGGTCTTCAGTGAGAAGCGCCGGATCCTCAAGGCTGCGTTTGATGACCTCGGGTACACGACGGTCGGATCACACGCTGGTTTGTACCTCTGGATCGAGGTCGAAGACGACATGGTGTTCACCGACCGGCTTCTCGAAGAGGGCATCGTCGTATCACCCGGTCGCTTCTTCGGACCCGGGGGCGAAGGGTTCATCCGTCTCGCCCTTGTGCCGACCGTCGCCGAATGTGCCGATGCGGCGGGCGTGCTGCGTGCGCTGCTGGCCTAGAGCCTCCGTGGCGACACCCCTGCGTACAATCCCAGCATGAATGATCGAGAACTGATCGAAGCCGCATACGCCGACCTTGACCTCCTCCCCGAGGCTGTCGAACCAATCCACCGGACCATTGCCGCCCTCGATGCCGGGGAACTCCGCGTTGCCGAAAAGCCGGGTGGCGAATGGGTCGTCAACGTCTGGGTGAAGGAAGCGATCATGCTCTACTTCCGTATCACCGAGGTTCGCACGATGGGCGCCGGCCCGTTCGAGTACCACGACAAGATTCCCACCAAGACCGGCCTCCACGAAGCGGGCATCCGGGTCGTGCCGCCGGGAACGGTCCGCTACGGAGCGTTCTGCGAGCCCGGCGTGGTGGTGATGCCCGGCTACATCAATATCGGCGCCCACGTCGGATCAGGCACGATGGTCGACACATGGGCGACGGTGGGGTCGTGCGCCCAGATCGGCCGAGACGTGCACCTCTCCGGCGGCGTCGGCATCGGTGGCGTCCTCGAACCACCGGGCGCTCGGCCGGTGATCATCGAAGACGGGGCCTTCATCGGCAGCCGCTCGATCGTGGTCGAAGGTGTTGTCGTCGAGGAAGGCGCCGTACTCGGAGCGAACACGACCCTCTCGGCGTCGATCCCGATCATCGATGTCACAGGGGACGAACCAGTGGAGATCAGAGGCCGCGTCCCTGCGAACGCCGTTGTGGTTCCGGGAGCGAGACCGAAGACATTCCCGGCGGGTACGTACCACCTGCAGGCGCCACTCTTGATCGGATATCGATCGGATGCAACCGACCGCAAGACGTCGCTCAACGACGCGCTCCGAACCTTCGTGGTGGACGTGTGAGCCTTTCGAACACCCTCGTCGAACTCATCAACATCCCGTCGGTCATCGGGAACGAGGAAGAAATCACCACGGCGATTGAGTTCCGGATGGCCGCAACCCGCCCGGTGCTGAGACTCGGAAACGCGCTCGTCGTCGGTGAACCCACCGGCAAGCCGCTCGTCGTGCTCTACGGCCACATCGACACCGTTCCCGAGCAAGGGAACGGAACCGCCTCGGTTGATGCGGAACGAGTGCACGGGCTCGGTGCCTGTGACATGAAGGCCGGTGTTGCCGTGATGATTCACCTCCTCGAGGACCCGGTGGTGCTCGACGGGCCATACGACGTGGTGGGTGTCCTCTATGACAAGGAGGAGGGGCCCTCCGCCGAGAACGGCCTCGAAGATGTGCTCAACGTGGTCGACTGGCTCGCCGACGCCGAATTCTCGGTGGTGCTCGAACCGACGGACCTCAACCTCGAACTTGGGTGCAACGGGGCAATGAACGCCGACATCATCTTTGTGGGCCATGCCGCGCACAGCGCTCGGCCCTGGCTCGGGGAGAACGCGGTCACCAAGGCGGGAGCGTGGCTCGCGATGATGCACGAGCGGATGCCCGAACCGGTTGAGATCGCAGGACTCGAGTATCTGGAGGTGTTCTCGGTCACCCGCGGAAACGGTGGGATCGCCAACAATGTGCTGCCGTCTCGGTTCACGATGAACTTGAACTACCGCTTCCCCCCATCTACGACCTCGAGGAGGCCGAAGCGAGGCTCCGTCGAGTGGCATCGGAAGCCGACGAGGTGGTCATCACCGACCGCGCACCCGCCGGAACGATCCCAGAAGGCAATCGTCACCTTGGCCGCCTGGAGGAGCTTGTTGGGGGAGCACGAACGGCGAAACAGGGGTGGACCGATGTCGCCCGACTCACCGGGCGCGGCATACCGGCCGTGAACTTCGGTCCCGGCGAGGTGGCTCAGGCACACCAGGCAACCGAATCGGTCCCGATCCGGAACCTCGACGTCGTGTTTGACGTGCTCCGACGGTTCCTGACGTCGTGAATGCGGACGCCACTGGTCCTCCATCCGTGTGACCTGAACGTAGCCCGGCCGGCGTTGTGATCGGATAGCCTTTGGGCGACCGAGCGAAGGGGCATCCTCCGTGTCAGAGCCGATTCTTGTGTGCACCGACCTCCGCAAGACGTATGGAGACATCGTTGCTGTCGACGACGTGGGATTCTCGGTCGCCGCAGGGGAGACCTACGGGTTACTCGGACCCAACGGTGCGGGCAAGACCACGACCATCTCGATGATCTCCGGTCTCCTCGAGAAGGACGGCGGATCTGCGGTCGTCGCCGGGGAAGAGATCACAACGAAGAGCACGGCCGCGAAAGCTGCCATTGGCCTCGTGCCACAGGATCTGGCGATCTATCCAGATCTGAGCGGTCGCGAGAACCTGCAGTTCTTCGGCAAGCTGTACTCGCTCGGAGACGACCTGAGTGCGCGTGTGTCGACGATGTACTCGACATCATCGAACTTGCCGACCGCGCCGACGACCAGACCAAGGAGTACTCCGGCGGGATGAAGCGCCGGCTCAACATCGGGCTTGGTCTCCTGCACCGTCCAGAGTTGCTGATCCTCGACGAACCAACCGTCGGCGTCGACCCCCAGAGCCGAAACGCCATCCTCGAGAACGTCGAGCACCTCGGTGTCGAAGGTATGGCGGTGCTCTACACGACCCACTACATGGAGGAAGCGGAGCGGCTCTGCGACCGGATTGGCATCATCGACGAAGGCAAGATCATCGCAGAGGGCACTCGCCGGGAGTTGGTGGCTCTGGTCGGTGGTCGGGATCGGCTCCACGTCGAGACGTCCGGGGACCCTTCGACGGTTGTCGCCGATGTGACCGCGCTTCCCGACGTGGAGTCGTGTTCCGGCGCGGGGTCGGCACTCGAGGTCGTAGCCGTGAACGCCTCGCGGGCGCTCCCCGAAGTCGTGCTGGCCATCACGCGGGCAGGCCTGGACGTACATTCGGTTGACGTGTCTGAACCCGACCTCGAGTCGGTGTTCCTCCACCTCACCGGGAAGGCGCTGCGCGAGTAATGCGGGCTGCGCTGACGATTGCCGCCAAAGACCTCAAGGAACGCCTGCGCGACCGCTCGGCCATCATCCTGGCGGTTGTTGTGCCTCTCGGCCTCGCCTTCGTCATGAACCTCACGCTTGGCCCGATCACCGACCAGGGGTTCAGCACGGACGTCGCGATTGCGGACGCAGACGGCGGCGCGGTGGCCCAGGCATTCTCGGGAATGCTTGCAGAGATCGAGGAAGCCGGCTTCATCACGGTCGCCGATGCGTCCGACTCAGCAGCGGCACGGGTCATGGTTGCCGACGACCAGATCTCGACGGCCTATCTCATCCCCGAAGGGTTCTCCAATGCAGTCGGCATGAGCCGGCAGGCTGCGATCACCGTCGTCGCCAATCCGGACCAGTCGATTGGTGCGCAGGTGGGGACGGCGATGGCCGAGGGCTTCGCGGGCGAAGTGAACGCGGTGCGTCTCTCCGTCGCGACGGCGCTCGCCCTGGGTGCCGACGATCCTGCGGCACTCGCGGCCGCAGCGTCAGCCGCGCCGGCGCCAATCGTGCTGGCCTCCAGCCAGACCGAGGGGAAGGGATTCGACTTCGCCACCTTCTACGCAATGGGAATTGCCGTGTTCTTCCTCTTCTTCACCGTCCAATTCGGTGTGTTGAGCATCATCGATGAGCGGGAGACCGGAACGATGCCGCGCCTGCTCGTTGCCCCGATCTCGAAGCAGTCGATCCTCGTCGGCAAGCTGTTCGCGTCGTTCCTGATGGGGGTTGCGAGCACCGTTGTGCTTTGGATTGCGACAACACTGCTCATGGGTGCAGATTGGGGATCGTCGATTGGCGTGTTGATCCTCATCGTTGCCGGCGTCGCGGCTGCGATGGGTCTTACTGCGGCGATCGCGACCTTCACGAACACCGCCGAACAGGCGGGAGCAATCACTGCCTTCATCGTCGTGGTGTTCGGCGTGCTTGGTGGTGTGTTCTTCCCCGTGACTCGCGTGTCCGGCGCTTTCGAGGTGGTCAGCCGGATCGCTCCCCACTTCTGGCTGATGGATGGTTTCCAGCGTCTTTCCGCCGGTGAGGGTCTCGTGGACATCCTGCCTGCACTTGGTGCGATCATGCTCTTCGCCGTGACGCTTGGTGCTATCGGTCTCTTCCGGGCCCGTGACCTGGTGAAGTACTGATGAAGACACTCACCATTGCGGCCAACAGCATCCGTCGGCTCTTCCGGGATCGATCGAACATCTTCTTCGTGTTCATACTCCCGATCGTTCTCATTCTCGTGCTCGGGCTCGTCTTCGGATCAGGGTTCCAGAGCCGGGTGGCGGTTGTGGTGCCCGTCGACGACGATCGGGCCGGGGAACTCCTCGACGAGATCGCATCCTCCACCGCGTTCGAGACGGTCGAGTCGACGGACGAGGAAGATGCCAGACAGCGTCTTCGGCGCAACGAGGTGGATGCGGTGATCGTTGTCCCGGTTGGCTACGGCGAGCAACTCGACGCCGGACGGGATGTTGAGATTGCCTACTTCGCCACGGCGAGCGCCGGCGGCATGGATGTGCAAGCGGTAGTCGAAGCCGTCGTGGTTGATCAGGGTTCGAAGATACGAGCAGCCCGGTTTGCCGCCGACGAAACCGGAGCTGATCCGGCGATAGCTCTTGCGACCGCGGAATCTGTGCAATCCGGGTTGCCGACGGTCGAAGTCGCGGTCGAGGGCGAAGCGGCAACCGACGCACCCGGCGGCGCCGACACCAGTGCGGCGCAGCAGCTGCTGCTGTTCATGTTCTTGACGGCTCTGACGTCATCCACCGCCCTGATTCAGTCACGCCGCCTCGGTGTGTCCGAACGGATGTTCTCGACCCCGACTACAGCAGGCACCATCATTCGCGGCGAGACGCTCGGTCGCTACCTCGTGGTGATGCTGCAGGGCGTGTTTATCGTGTTTGCCGCACGTCTGTTGTTCGACATCGACTGGGGAGACCCGATCGCGGCGGTGCTGGTGGTGTCCGCATTCGCATTAACCGGTACGGGGGCCGGCATGATCCTCGGATCGACGTTCTCCACCGAACAGCAGGCGAGCGGATTCGCAATCTTCGGTGCCCTCATGCTGGCCGCAATTGGAGGGTCGATGGTGCCGCTTGAGATCTTCCCCGACACGATGGTCGCCGTCGCCCACCTCACCCCTCACGCTTGGGGCAACGACGCGTTCTCTGAGTTGATTCTCCACGGCGGAGGTGTGTCCGACATCGCCGTGGAATTGGCGGTGCTCACGGCCTATGGAATCGCCCTGGTTGTGATCGCTGCGGTGATCTTCAAGCGGCGGCTCACTCACTGACGACGGGGTGCCACGGGTATCAACGACAGCCGCTGGAGGAAGAACTGAACGAGTGGTCCCATCCCGAACGCAAAGATGACGGTTCCGATGCCGACGGTCCCGCCGAGAAGCCACCCGACGACGAGGGCCGTGACCTCGATCCCGCACGGGCCCAGGCGATCGAGATCCCGTGCCGGGCCAGACCCGTCATGAGGCCATCGTGGGGTCCGGGGCCGAGGCCGGCTCCGATGTAGAACCCCGATCCGATCGCGACGATGGCGACACCCACAAGGAGTGCGAGCCACCTCGCAACGAGGTTGTCCAGCGTTTCGGGAAGAACGAGGAGCGCTCCGTCGAGGACGAGGCCGATCACGATCGCGTTGGCGATGGTCCCGATCCCGATCCGTTCCTTGAGGGGGATCCAGAGCAGGAGGACAGCGAATCCGGTGATGATCACCACCGTTCCAATAGGAATTCCGGTCTGCCTCGATATCCCCTGGTGGAGCACGTCCCAGGGTGAGAGGCCGAGGTTGGCGATCACCATCAGCGCAAGCCCGAGGCCGAATAGCGTGAGTCCGAAGAGCAGCCGCGGGGGCCGAGGCCAGAGGTCGTGGAGCGGAGGAAGAGGGAGCACGAGGATCAGCGTAGGGCTAGGACATGCGCGAGGTGGCGTCGGCCGGTAGGGAGACTCGAGATCCGAGACCCGAGACCCGAGACCCGAGACAGAATGGGCGTTCGGGTCTCAAGTCTCAGGTCTCAAGTCTCGGGTCTCAAGTCTCGTGTCTGGTCTTGCTGCGACCCGGCCGCTCGCACCC
>CAWEEG010000047.1:0-109434 GCA_963808015.1 uncultured Actinomycetota bacterium | reverse complement strand
TTCCCCAACACCGAGTCGGTGTTCGTCGGGAAAGGGCGCCACTAGTTCGGGAAGAACCAACCCGAGGCGATCGGCGAGGCCCTATCGGGCTGGCTGAGCCGCACCGCCTGAGCCGGCTTCGATCGTCCGTTCGGTGGAGTTTCGGGTCCGCTTGACTCGACGGACCGGCTACTTGCCGTAGCGGCGGGTTCGCCTCGTGAAGTCACGCAAGGGCTCGGAGGAAGTCGATATGGCGGAAGGCCGGCCGGTCGACATCCACAAAGGCGTCTTCCGCGTAGGCGGCCTGCCAGAGCAGGAAGCCAGAAAGCCGCGCCTCGCCCGACGTCCGGATCACAAGGTCGGGGTCGGGTAGGTCGGACGTGTAGAGGTTCGCCGCAATGCCTTCCGCGTCAATCCGATCACACAGGTCATCGGTGCCGCCGGTCGCGAGTTTTGCCACAAGGTCCTTTACCGCGTCGACGATCTCCTGTCGCCCGCCGTAGGCAAGGGCGATCGTCACTCTCCGCTCGCCCTCCGGCATACGTTCCTCGAGACGCTTCGCCGACTTCTGCAGGTCCGGAGGCAGCAAATCCAGGCTCCCGATGAAGCGAACACCGACGTTGGCGCCGCTCAGGGCGTTCGGAATCTCGTCGAACAGTTCCTGGAGGACCTCGTAGTACGGAGTAGCTCCTCGGCGGGCCGAGCCAGGTTCTCCTTCGAGAGCAGCCAGCACGTGACGGCTGGGATTTCGAGATCGTCTGACCAGTGAAGGAACTCGACGAACTTCGTCATCCCCACCCGATACGACGCCTGGTAGTCGGGAAGACGCTCCTGCGGGCATACCGGCGATGGCCGTCGTGGATGACCCCGATGTGACGCGGAAGCGGTCCGATCAAGGGTCGCGAGCAGCCGGTTCTCGTAGAACCGGTAGAGCGGACGGGTCGCGGTGTCACGAACTCCCATGCACGCCCCATGGTAGGGGCACATCATCGCTCCACGCCGGGAGCGTGGGCATGCCAACATGGGACCCCGCGATGAAGAGGAGGCCCGGACCGTGGCCATGTCGGCAGAACACAAAGCAGCGATTGCGCAGGGCCGTCGCGAATCCAAGGCGATCAAGGCGTACCTCGAGGCGATCTCCGTTCCGAAACGGCGCGGCCGTCCGGTAACCCCCGAAGGTCTCGAAGCGGAAGATTGCAGACCTTGACCAGCGCATTCGGGACGAGACCATCCACTTGCCCGGTCGACTTGTATCAGGCCCGACTCGACGCCCAGGACACGCTCGAACAGCTGACGGCGACGGTGGACCTCGACGCCCTCGAGGTGGGCTTCGTTGAATCTGCCGCTTCATACTCCACGAGGAAGGGCATCACCTGGCCGGCATGGCGCGAGGCCGGTGTGTCCGCCGGGGTGCTCCGCGCTGCAGGCGTCAAGCGCACTCGCAAGAGCTGACCTTCGAGATCGTCGGAGCGAGAGGAGCTGATCGTCCGCGAGCGATCAAGACACTTGTTTTGTTGGGATCCGTCGGTAGTCTGCCATCCATGAACCTCCCAGTCCCACGGTGGACCCTGGGGAGGATGCAGAACCCTGTTCGCGGGTTCCTCCATGGCAGCGCTGCCGCGGCGGGTTTCGTCGGGACGATCTTCCTCCTCTTCCACGCTCCGACTTGGCCGGTGCGAGCCGCCCTTCTGGTCTTCGGCCTCGCCATGATGGCGCTCTACACCACCAGCTCTCTGTACCACTCGATTCCATGGCGGGAACGGTGGAAGAAGCGCATGCAGCGCATGGACCACTCGATGATCTACGTGCTCATCGCCGGCACCTACACACCCGTCGCGGCGATCGTCCTCGAACCTCCCTGGAACTGGATCGTGCTCGCCCTGGTTTGGGGAATCGCTATTGGTGGCGTCATCCAGAAGGGCCTCTTCCCGAAAGTGCCGGGATGGATCTCGGTCATGATGTCGACCATCCTTGGGTGGCTCGGTGTCTTCTTCTTCTGGCCCATGATCCAGCGCCTCGGCTGGCTCCCCGTCGGATTCGTCCTGGCGGGCGGATTGCTCTACACCGTCGGAATGGTCTTCCTCGTCACCAACCGGCCGCGGCTCTGGCGCGAGTCTTCTCGTACCACGAGGTGTTCCACATCATGGTCGTCTCCGCGACGTCGCTGCATTTCCTCGTGATCTGGCGGTATGTGGTGCCCCTCGCTGCGGTGTAGTTGAAAGGGCGTAGGCCTCAGGCTTCTACGACTGCTTCTGCCTCTAGCTCTACTTTCCAGGCTGGATCGAGGAGTGCGGCGACGACAACCATCGTTGCAGCGGGGGTCGAGGCGCCGAAGACTTCGCGGTGGGCTCGGCCGATCTCGTCTCATCGTCGGCATTGGTGATGAACATACGAGTCCGACCACGTCGCTCGTCGTGGCTCCGAGCTCTTCGAGTGCGGCAACGGCGATCTCCCCGCATCGCAGCGTCTGTTCGAAGGCGGTCGCTGCAACCGACTCGCCGGGAGATGGGATCGGTGCCGTCCCCGCAATCTCGACCCGGTCCCCGGCCGTACACCGCGAGCGAACCCGTAGCGCTCCTCATAGGGAGATCCAGAGTGTGTGAATGGCGGATCACGGTTCATCCTCCAGGCACGAAACGGAGCGTAGCCCGACGAGACAGCCCGGCGATCGCGCCGCTAGTAGCGCTCTGGAAGGGTCGGTCCCGGGACCCGGATGAGCAGGAGGCGCCCGTCTTCGTAGCCGCCGTTGTGGAATCCGTATTCCTCGCCGGAGGAGATGTGGATTGTGTCACCGGGGCCGGAGCGGAACGTCTCACCGGCCACCCGGAATTCGAGGTCTCCGGTGACGACGACATACATCCGGTGTGTCTTCTCCGAGACCCGCGCCGTGCGATCGGCACCCATCGGGACGATGATCTCGGCTACGGACCCGATCGAAAACGCATCGGGTGACAATTCCCTGACGACGAAATCACCGAATTCGAACGGAGGGGCGTCTGCGTATCGCGTGAGTTCCATGGGCCGATAGTAGGCGTTTCGGCCCCACCTTGGACCGCCGGACCCGCATCCTCGTTTTCTGTCACACCCAGCGGATACGGTGTCCCCATGATGGAAACAACCCCCACCCTCGCCATGACCGACACTGAAGTCGAAGCCTGGTTCAGCACAGCCGGAATCGCGGCGACCGTCGTCGAGCGCTGCCCGGAGCCGACATGCTCGTCATGCGGACGACCGTCGGATAAGGCACTCGCCGACGCTGCGTGACGAGGCCCAAAGAGCCCCTCTCGCTCCCAATCTGCCGCGCGCCGGCAGCCATGACACTCAGGGCAGCAGCGAACGAAGTTCGTTGATCTGCTCGGCAACCGACGAGAAGGATCCACCGCGCGGCGATCGCCGCGCCTCAACCGACCCCTTCGGATCTAGGAGGTCGAGATCCTCCGGCAAGAGACGGGGATGCGCCGCCTCCAACTCCTCCGGCGTCACGGAATCGAACCCGCGCCCCTCCTCCTTGAGGAGAGCCACCAACCCTCCGACCGCGCTGTGGGCATCTCGGAACGGGACACCCCGGGCGACCAGTGCTTCGGCGAGATCCAGGGCGACCACCCACGATGACGGAGTTGGTGGGTCGAAAGTCGCAGTCTCGATCATTCCCGTGAGTGCGGAGAGGGCCGTGGTGAGCACGTCGTCGGCGTGGAACACCGCCCGCTTATCCTCCTGGAGATCGCGGTTGTAGGAGAGCGGAAGGCCTTTCTGGAGTGCGAGCAACCCGGCAAGGTCACCGATGACCGTCGCCGCCTTTCCGCGCGCCAGTTCCGCGATGTCCGGGTTCTTCTTGTGGGGGAGCGCAGACGAGCCGGTGGTGTGGGCATCGTCGTACTCGGCCCATCCGAACTCCTCCGCCGACCACAACACGAGTTCCTCGGACAGGCGCGAAAGATGCACCATCGTCTGCGAGACGCAAAAGGTGTATTCGGAGGCGAAATCCCGGGACGACACCGCGTCGAGTGAGTTGCCAAACGAGGCAGAGAACCCGAGGCGGTCTGCGACAAGATCGGGCCGCAGCGGCAGCGCGCTGCCGGCCGAGGCGCCGGCCCCAAGAGGGGAGACGTCGATCCGAGAACGGGCTTCATCGAAACGCTCGGCGTCGCGCAGCAGCATCCAGGCGTACGCGAGGAAGTGGTGCGCGAGGGGGATCGCCTGCGCCTGCTGGAGGTGGGTATATGAAGCAACCACCGTGTCACCGGCCTGTTCGGCTCGATTCACCAAGACGGTCACGAGATGCTGGATCTGCTCGACCCGGTGGTCGACGGCGCGGCGTAGGTAGAGGCGAAGATCGAGAGCAATCTGATCGTTTCTCGAACGCCCGGTGTGGAGGTGACCCGCCTCTGCCCCGATCAGCTCACCCAGTCGACGCTCAACAGCGGTGTGGACGTCTTCGTCGGTGGCCCGGAACTCGAACCGACCGGCGTGTGCCTCCTCGAGGATGTGTTCGAGACCCTCTTCGATCCGCTCAACGATGTCTACCGGCAGCAACTCGGCCTCACCGAGCATGCCCACGTGCGCAAGCGACCCGGTCACGTCATCAACGAGCAGCCTCCGATCCGACGCATCGGTCGTGAACCTCCACAAGGAATCGCCGGGTCCGGAGGTAAAGCGGCCGGACCAGAGGGTCATGTCCCTGCTCCAAGCGTGCCGGGTTGGCGGGACAGAAGACCCGAGACCCGAGACCCGAGACCCGAGACACAGTTGCCCCCCTGCGTCGTCGCTGCCGCTCCTCCGCGTCCCCCCACTTCGTCGGGGGACAGAAGGCCGATTCGAAACGGGCGGGTCACTCGCCTTCTCCCATTCTCTTCTCGGCGAAGGTTCTGAGCCTCAGGCTTTGGAGGTGGATGAAACCGTCGGCGTCGGCCTGGTTGTAGACATCGTCGGCCTCGAAGGTCACCGTCGCCTCGTCGTAGAGGTCGTGGCTCGCTGAGCGCCGCCCCTCCACCACCACCTGTCCCTTGTACAACCGCAGCCGGGCTTCCCCGTTGACACGCGTCTGGATGTCGTCCATGAACGCTTGGAGCGCCTCGCGCTCCGGCGAATACCAGAACCCGTTGTACACCATCTCTGCATACCGATTCGACAGCTCGTCGCGGAGATGAGCGACCTCGCGATCGAGCGTCAACGACTCGACGGCTCGATGTGCGTGATAGAGGATCGTTCCGCCCGGTGTCTCGTAGACCCCGCGGCTCTTCATGCCGACAAACCGGTTCTCGACAATGTCGATTCGACCGACGCCGTGGCGGCCGCCGATCTCGTTCAGCAACGTCAGGATCTCCACAGGACCCAACTCGACACCATCAACCGAGACCGGGTTGCCTGAGCGGAAGCCGACGGTGATGGCCTCGGGTTCGTCGGGAGCATCCACCGGGTCGGTGGTCATCCGGAACATGCCGGGCGGTGGCGCAGCCCACGGATCCTCGAGCACGCCACCTTCGTAGGAGATGTGGAGGATGTTGGCATCCATCGAGTACGGCATCTTCGGTGTCGTCGGGATGGGAATCCCAAATCGTTCGGCGTAGGCCACAAGATCGGCACGGCCCTTCATGTTCCACTCTCGCCAGGGCGCAACCACCTTGATATCCGGCTTGAGCGCGTATGCCGACAGCTCGAACCGAACCTGATCGTTCCCTTTGCCGGTGGCCCCGTGGGCGATGGCATCGGCTCCGGTCTCCTCGGCGACCCTCACAAGGCCCTTTGAGATCACCGGTCGCGCTAGCGATGTACCCATCAGGTAGTACCCCTCGTAGAGGGCGCTCGAACGAACGGCCGGGAACACGAAGTCCTCGACGAACTCGTGGGTCAAATCCTCGGTGATGGCCTGGACGGCGCCGGTTGCCAGGGCCTTCTCGTGAGCCTCTCCGGCTTCCTCCCCTTGGCCGACGTCGGCCGTGTACGTCACAACTTCTGCGCCGTACTCCTCGATGATCCAACGGAGAATGATCGACGTGTCGAGCCCGCCGCTGTACGCGAGCACCACCTTCTTGATCCCTTGATTCACGTCAACCTCCTTCGATTTCGGCGGCAACCGCCGCCGCGCCAATTGAATCGTCAACCGCAATGAACACCGTGTCGTCGCCGGCGACTGTTCCAAGTACGCCGGCGAGGCCCGCCGCGTCGATCCGACCCCCGACGAGGTTCGCTGCCCCCGGCGGGACCTTGACCACGACCAGCGATCCGGTGACCGTTACGGACTCCACGAACTCGTCCGTTGCCGCCGCCAACGCCGCTCGCGCCCGTCGCATGTCGGCAGGATCTTGAATTCGATATCGAGCGGTCTCATCCTCGCGAACCTTCACGGCCCCGATGGCCTCGAGGTCCCTTGATATCGTCGCCTGCGTGACGTCGTGGTCGGCATGCAGGAGCAACCGCTTCAGCTGCGCTTGACTCTCGATCGCCTCCGTCGTGACGAGCCGCATCACGAGTCGCCTCCTGGCATCAGTCGAACTCACGGCACCGGCTCCTTCGTGATCATCGTGCCGATACCTTCAGGGGTGAACACTTCGAGTAGCACTGAGTGCTGGATGCGGCCGTCGAGGATGTGAACCCGCTCGACACCGGCTTCGATCGACGCCACACAGGATTCGAGTTTCGGGAGCATCCCAGCGGTCACCGTGCCCCCGGCGAGGATCTCTCTGATCCCATCCTCCGTCACACGCTGGATGAGCGAGTCCTCCTCACCAAGCACCCAGTAGAGCCCTTCAACATCCGTCAGGTAGACGAGTTTCTTGGCACCGAGTGATGCAGCCAGCGCACCCGCGGCCGTATCCGCGTTCACGTTGTAGACCTCGCCGTCTTCACCACGAGCGATCGGAGCAACAACAGGCACGTAGCCCTGGTGCTGCAGGCCTGCCACCAGTCCAGGGTTGACCTCGGTGATCTCCCCGACGAACCCGAGACGTTCATCCTTCGGACGGGCGACAAACAGGTTGCCGTCGAGTCCGTTGACGCCCGTGGCGAGAGCGCCGTGGGCGTTGATGAGACGGACGATGTCGGGATTGATCTCACCCGCCAGGGTTGCCTGGACGACCCGCATCGTCTCGGCGTCGGTTACCCGGAGACCTTCGAGCCACTGGGGCTCCACCCCGCGCTGGTGCATCGCTTCGCTGATGCGGGGCCCACCACCGTGGACGATGACCACATTGATTCCCACGTAGTGGAGCATCGCGACGTCGTCAGCGAACGTGTTGCGCAGACCTTCGTCGACCATGGCCGAGCCGCCGTATTTGATGACAACCGTCTTGCCGCGATGCGACTTGATGAACGGCATCGACTCGGAGAAGATCCGGGCCTTACCCATCGTTGCGGCAATCCTGGGTTTCCCGTGGTCGGGTGGTGTGTGTCCGGTGGTCATGATCGCTCCGCGTTGAATCGCACATAGTCGGGGGTCAAGTCGGTCGCGAAAACTCGAGCAGTTCCGGAGCCGTTCCCCACACAGATCGTCACGCCGAAATCGCCGGCCATTTCCTCGCTGACAGCGTCCTCGTCGACGGCAACACCCACGCCCTTGCGCGCGACCGTGGTGCCCGCGAACGCGATAGTCAGATCACCGAAGTCGACTTCCTCATCAACTTCGCCAAGCGCTGCGACGATCCTCCCCCAGTTGGGGTCGGCACCGTAGAACGAGGACCGAACGAGAGCGGAGTCTGCCACGCGCCGGCCAATGCTCCTGGCGGCGGCATCATCGGCTGCCCCCGTCACGGCGATCGTCACCACACGACTCGCTCCCTCGGCGTCAGCGGCAATGTGGCGCGCCAGGTCAACGGCTGCAGCTGTGAGCGCTGCTGCGAGTTCATCCGGTTCCGGCGAAACACCGGACGCACCGGACGCCATGACAATCACGGTGTCATTTGTGGACGGACATCCGTCAACGTTCAGCGCATGGAACGAGTGATCGACGGCGGTTCGAAGTGCCCTGTCGAGCACCGGAGCGGTGGCCACGGCGTCGGTCGTGAGCACCACCAGCATCGTGGCCATGTCTGGCCGGATCATCCCGGCCCCTTTCGCCATACCACCGACGGTGAAGCCATCTGACTCGACGACTACCTCTTTCGGTTCGGAATCGGTGGTCATGATCGCCCGGGCGGCGGCATCCGCGTGTTCAGGAGTACGACCGAGCGACGCGCATGGCGTCCACGACTCCCGCTGTGATTGTCTCGGGAGGGAGATGGGTACCGATCATCCCGGTGGAACACACGAGCACATCCTCAGGCGCACACGACAGGAGTTCGGCGGTTCGATTCGCTGTGAGCTCGGCAACCGCCCGCCCGCGTTTCCCGGTGGCAGCGTTTGCGCATCCCGAGTTGAGGACGATCGCCCGTGCCGTCTGACCCGCGGCGAGGTTCCTGCGCGAGAGCCGCACCGGCGCTGCCGCTGCCACGTTCGTCGTGAAGACGGCCGCAGTTGGAACCGGCTGCTCGGCTGCCACGACGGCGACATCGAGGATTCCGTCGGGCTTGATTCCAGCCGAGATACCTGCTGCGGTGAACCCATCCGGGGCAAGAACACTCACGGCATCCATCCTTCCAAAGGGAGCCCGGCGATCTCGTCGAGTCCGAGCATCACATTGGCGACCTGCACGGCTTGGCCGGCCGCACCCTTGACAAGGTTGTCGATCGCCGAGATGAGAACAGCAGTGCCGGTCCGCTCGTCGAAATGGACCGAGATGAGCGCCCGGTTGGATCCGACAACCCAACGAGTCTCAGGGGACCCTTCGACAAGGGCGACGAACGGTTCGTCTCGATACGTCTCTTCGAGCGCTCCGCGAAGATCTGCGAGTGTTGTTCCCTCCACACCCTTGGCGTAGACGGTGGTGAGGATGCCTCGCTGCATCGGGACCAGGTGTGGCGTGAAGATGACCTCGACGGGAGCGGTCCCCACCGCGTCGAGCGCCCGTTCGATCTCGGGCCGGTGTCGGTGGGTCAGCACTTTGTAGGCCTTGACCGATTCGTCGACGGCGCCGAACTGGAGATCAGCATGCACTCCCCGACCCGCACCCGAGACGCCGGACATGGAGTCGACAATGATTCCCGTCGGTTCCACGAGGCCGGCGGCGACTATCGGCGCGAGAGGGAGAATGGCCGACGTGGGGTAACAGCCGGGCACGGCCGCCCGGTCGGCGCCTGATATCTCGCCGCCGGAAGAGTTCCGGGAGTCCGTAGACCCAGCGGCCAAGTTCGTCGGGATACGGATGATCCGACTCGTAGGCGGCACGGTATCGATGCTGCGTGTCGAGACGAAAGTCGCTTCCGATATCAACCACCGCGATCCCCCGGTCGAGCAGGGCGATCGCAGGCTCGGCGGACGCGCCGTGGGGCAGCGCAAGAAAGGCGAGGTCGACCTCGGGCGTCACCGCGGATCGTTCGGCTGGAGCACGTCGATCGCCACCGCGGAGATGTGGATGGACGGAACCGAGGTCCTTCCCTGCCGCGGTGTGGGCTCCGAGGTAGCGCGATCTCGAGATCCGGGTGACCGTCGATCAGACGGATCAGTTCACCACCGGCGTAGCCGGACGAACCGAAGATGGCAACAGCATGTGACATAGAGGACCCTCGAGCGAGCAGTGAATATACGCATATTCACGTCCTAATGCAATGCCGGCACCGCTGACATCTCCCGACCCGGGAGTGCCACCGCGTCTTCCTCTAGGCCTCGTCTTCTCGCGGCCGGTATCCCGCCAGTCGCAATGTGATGCCCACGCTGATCAGCAGGATGGCAATGATGCCAAGCCGCGCCAGGTCGGCTCCGGTGACCGGGAGCGTCTGCTCCTGGAATCCGAAGTTGACGTCAAGTATTGCCTGGCCCTCTGCGACCGGCTGAGTTGTCGTCAGGTCGAGCACCGGCGTCTTGGAGTACGTCTGGGCGAGGCTCGACGAGATCGTCGTCTCCACCAATCGCACCGTGTACGTGCCCGGGATGAGATCCCCGAACTCGTAGGCGCCGTCGCTTGTCGTGGCCGTCGTGCGGATGACAGCCCCTGTTGTGTCGATCAGCTCAACGAGCACTCCCTCGATCCCCTGCTCCCCCGGGTCGACGATGCCGTTCCCGTTGGTGTCGATCCACACGGTGCTTCCGATCGTCGCGGAGCCGACGACGCCATGGTCAACCCGCTCGTCGCCGAGTGGCGGCAGCGTCACATTGACGCTCTCGGGTGTTGTTGCCACGAAGTCGGATGGAACGGTCGCCATGTCGATCACAACCGTGTATTCACCCGGCGGCAGGTTGACGAGGGACCAGGCGCCGGATAGGTCGGTCGTCACGTCAAACGTGATCGGCCCATCCGGACCCTGCCATGTCACGTGAACCACCGCATTCGGGATTCCAGGCTCGCCCACATCGATGATGCCGTCCGCATCATGGTCGTGCCAGACCGTCCCCGACAGGGCGGCTGAACCGACGATGCCGTAGTCGACGTCGCCGCGGGTCTCGGCGACGCCGAGCATCACATTCGAAGTCGCTGGGTCGCCACCGTCGACGTCGCTGTTCGCGACACCGCCGACCGGCAGCGACGTCTCGACCATCTCAACCAGGTACGAACCCTCGACGAGGCCCGGCACGATGTAGCGGCCGTCGGCGTCCGTGACGGTCGTGATTTCCACGTCGTCGGCACCGCCGGGCGCCCCGTCCGGACCGAGCCAGGTGACGACAACCGTCACGCCCTCTATGCCGGGTTCGCCTGCGTCCTGAACACCGTCGATGTCGACGTCGAACCACACGGTATCTCCGATCAAGGATGATCCCCGATACCCGAAGTCCTGGTCGAGAGCGATGCCGGCAAGCGGCAGAACCACCTGAGACGAGCCGTCGAACGTGCCATCCGGATCTGCAGTCTGCGTGACATCCGCAGGGAGATCCGACGCGTCGACGTCCACGCGGTAGAGGCCACCCGGCAGGTTCTCGGCGAGATACGTGCCGTCGGTGCCGGTCGTCACGGTCGTGACGAAGTCGTCGCCCGTCCCGAGGACGCCGTCCACACCTGCCCATGTGACGGTCACGTCGACGTTCGGGAAGCCGGGCTCGTTCGGCCCCTGCATCCCGTCACCGTCAATGTCCCAGAAGATGGTGTCACCAATGACCCCGTCGCCGTCGTAGCCGAAATCGGCCGTGTTGTGGTCGGCACCACCCGAGAGGCCGGCAACGACCGTGACGCCGTCTGGTGATGCAGTTCCACTGTCCTCGTCGAACGTCGGCGTGGCTCCAACCGGTAGGCCACCCGTCACCGCGACCCGGTAGTCGCCGTCAGGCAAGCCGGGGAAGCCATAGGCGCCGGCGTCGTCGGTTTCCATCGGCGGCAACACGACGTCGTCGGCCGTGTCAAACATGCCATCCACCCCGGCCCACGTCAACGTCACGTCAACGCCGGACAAGGGGGGCTCACCAAGGTCCTGGACCCCGTCACCATTCACGTCATACCAAACGAAGTCACCGATCGAGTTGTCACCGACATACCCGAAGTCGACATCCCGGTTCGCGACGCTGCCCGTCAACGTCACCTCAGCATCAGAGTCGCCGCCTCCGTCGAAATCGAAGGTGTTCGTGGCTGAACCCGGCAAGGGACCCACCACCGTGACCCGATACGAACCATCAGGCAGGCTCTCGACCAGATAGCCGCCGTCTGCATCGGTCGTCGTTGTGTACTCGACGTTGTCCGCGACCGTTGAGAGGTCGCCATCTGCACCCGCCCACACCACTACAACATCAACACCGGGAATCCCCGGCTCGCCGGCGTCCTGCGCAGCATCGCCATTCAGGTCCCACCACACGAAATCACCCAACGAACCCGAGCCGCCATACCCGAAGTCCGCCGTCCGGTGAATCTCGCCGGAACCGGACGGCAGCGCCACCTCGGTATGGCCGTCCGCGGTCCCGTCCTCATCAAACGTGGCGTCCAACCCGGCAGGCAGCGTCGACACGTCGACATCAACCCAGTAGTCACCCTCGTTCAACCCGATGAACTCGTACAGGCCAAACTGGTCTGTCGTGTCTGTGAACACCACATCATCAAGCGTTCCCAGCACACCATCAGGACCCGGCCACGTCAACTCGACAACAACGCCCGCGATCCCAGGCTCACCCGGATCCTGAACACCATCGCGATTCTCGTCAAGCCAGACCGTGTCACCGATGATCCCGTCACCGTTGTAGCCGAAATCGACGTCGCTGATCGCCTCGGCGGCACCGAGGCCGAGGTCGACGGATCCGTCTGGTGAGACGGTGGTTCCATCCCTGTCGAATGTCGGGGCGACACCGGCGAGCGGCATGCCAGAAACACTCACGGAGTAGTTCCCCGCCGGTAGGTGGTCAACGAGGTAGAGGCCGTTTGCGTCGGTCGTCGTCACATAGACGACGTTGTCGAGGACGGTCGCCAAGTCTCCGTCGAAGCCGGCAAACGTCACGGTGACCTCGGTTGATCCGATCCCCGGTTCGTCGGCGTCTTGGTCTCCGTCGCCGTTGCGGTCGAGCCACACCAGGTCACCGATGCTGCCCGTTCCGTTGTAGCCGAAATCGACATCTCGCTTCGCCTCGTCCTCGCCGAGCGGTCCGGTCCAGGTGCCGTCCGGCGTGCCATCGAGGTCGTAGGTCGGTGCCAGGCCCGACGGGATACCCGTGACTGCCACGGTGTACGGGCCGCCCGGCAAATCCTCGACGAGGTATCGCCCACTGCCGCCGGTGGTCGTCACGTGTACTTCGTCGTCTCCGTCTCCGGCGATCCCCGCAGGTCCCAGATAGGTGATCGTCACCGTCGCATTCGGGATCGGAGGTTCACCCGGGTCGGGGAAGCCGTTGCCGTCAACATCGAACCAGACCTGGTCCCCGATCGAGGCAAGGTCGAGCTCCACCGACGCACTGTCGGCGTTGCCGGCGTATTCGCGGTGTCCATCCCCGGGGACATGGGTGGCGACCGCCCAGTACGAAGGGTTGGAGGCTGTGTTCGTGATCTCCGGTCCGGTCTCGTTCTCGTCGCCCACATCGGCGTCCCACACACGCACCGTGTAGGTGATCGTCACCGATTCTCCCGGTGCGATGGGACCGTCGATGAACCACCCGAGTGTCCCGTCGGTGGGGTTCCCGTCGACGACCGTGTAGCTGATGCCGCTGTCGGACCCGCTGGAGATGTCTACCGGAGTCACGGTGTTGACGCTCGGGATGGTGATGGAGTCCGTGACCCGGACGTCATAGGCGGGCCAGTTGTGATCACCGGGACTTCCCGTATGGCTCAGCGTGATCTCATAGGTGAGTTCCTCCCACGGGAGTGCTCTCCGATAGTCGACCCTGTTCGTACCGTCGAGCACACGCTTGGTGAGTACCAACTCCGGTTCGGACACCACAACGGCCGCCGCATCAGAGTCGCCACTCACGTCGAAGAACGACGGGTCCGGCACCGTCGGAGGAATTCCCGGGATCAAGTCGGCCTGGTTTGCGTAGACGTTGACGGAGTTGTTGAGGGACGCCTCGTCGGTCGCGGCCGGGACGTTGTCGACGGTGGCGTCGTACACAATCGTCAGCACGCGGTTCGACCGGACTCGTCACCGTGAGATCGCCGAGGAACCAACCGACAGTTCCTCCGGATGGAGGCAACTCAACGGCGGTCACGGGAACCGAGCATGGGACTCCCGATCCTGCGGAGCCTTCTTCGCACGTTGACGACACCGTGTACCCGGTGGCGGCGACGTCGATACCTGCGGGCAGGAAGTCGATCACCGTCGCGTCGTACTGGATCGTCTCTGCCGGCAGCAGAACCTCCACCGTGTATCGGACCGACTCGCCGACGGTCTGGACGTTCGGCGTGACCGACTTGTCCAGCGACGACCGAGGGGCTGAGAGGGTGTTCTCGCTCGATGCCTGGTATCCGGATCCCGGCCCGCCGTTCGGCGAGAGTGCGTCTCGTTCACCCACCCCGGGAACGGCCATGGAAGAGCCGGTCACGAACGACCGGTTGACGAACACGTTGCTCGTGACGATCGGATCCGGTATCGCGGCTTTGAATCCGACGGTCACCGTCTGCGCTGGGTCGAGCGCCACGAGTTCTGCATCGAAGAGCCCACTCCACACAATGACGTCTGGATTCGCGTCTGTGCACGAGCCATTGTGGGTGATGTCGGACACGGCCGTGCAGTCGATGTCGGCCGGGAGGATGTCCGTCACGACGAGATCGTGGGCACGGGACACATACGGATTGGAAGGTCCGTTGTTGTTAGTCACCGCAAGTTGGTACTCGACGATCTGCCCTGCAGCAACAATGCCGTCGCCGTCGTCGTTCGTCTTGCTGATGGTCAGGTTCGGCTCAACGATGCGCACCGCCGCATTGTTGCTGTCGATCGAATGGCCGACTGCCGGGGTCCGGCTGTCGTCCCACGTCTGCCTGGCCCGGTTCGGGAGCGAGAGCGTTCGACGGTTGGCGGCAACATCAAGAACCGTTACCGAGAATGTCAATTCCAGAGTGTCGTCTCCGCTGTCGGGGGCGTTGACGTATGGGGTCCCATAGGTGACTGAGACCTGCCCGCCGGTGTCCGCAATCGACCAACTAGCCGGGAGCGGTGACCCGTTCAGCGTCGCTGCGGCGCTCGATGCAACGTATGCGAGCCGAGTCTCGTCGTAGTTGTCCACGAGGAGGCCGTTGTAGACCGTGACGCCTTCGGGAATCGTCGCGGTGACGGTGTAGTCGATACGTTCGCCGATCGTCGCCTGGTCGGCCAGCGCGTTCCCGGACTCATCAATCCAGGTGGTCGCGCCCTTCACGACCGCCAGCGCCTCGG
This sequence comes from uncultured Actinomycetota bacterium, assembly GCA_963808015.1. GTDB lineage: Bacteria > Actinomycetota > Acidimicrobiia > Spongiisociales > UBA5794 > JAHEEL01. Next base: position 94,654 of record CAWEEG010000047.1, on the reverse strand, counting down.
TGTTGAGCGTCCAATCGTCGCGAGCAGGGTTCGCGTTCGCCGACGGGTTCTGAGAGGGGTCGATGTTGTTCGACGGGATGTACACAAACCGGGCGCCGTCGCCGGAATTGACGGCCGTTTCGTACCTGCGTACCCCTGCGGTATTCGTGAAGGTCTCTCCCGCTCCTACACCCGCGGGAACGTTCACGATGTAGGAGAGAGCAGCCGATCCGCCGTTTGCAGTGATCGACGGAATGGTCCATTCGATCCGGTCGGCAGATCCGTCGCAGACGCCGCCGTTGGAGATAGAAGCTGCAGGTACGGTGGCGCAGCCGAGACCCGGCGGCAACACATCCCACACCTCGACGTTGAGAGCGTCGACGTTTCCGGCATTGGGAACCGTGATGGAGAAGCTGACGGCATCTCCGCCCTGGACGACGGTGTGGTCAGCGCTCTTGATGATGCCGAGTACCGGCTGTCCCCATTCGGCATCTGCGTCGTCGCGCAACTGGTAGGCCTCTCCGGGTGTGTTCTGGCCACCGAACTTCATGAGGTTGCTCAGAAGGTCGCCCGGCACCGTTTCCGGTTGGGCCGGTGATGATCGTCGAGACGACGACTTCGAAGACGCCGTCCGGGTCGGTGTTGGTGGTGTTGTCGTCGAGTGACCACCTGAGGTAGCCGCCCGCGGCGCCCGTGCCGTCAAAAGTGATGTTGGCGGTGTTCGCGGTGTTGCCCGCTCCGTACTCCCAGGTCTCATACGTGAAGCCGTCGGGGAGGAAGTCTTGGACGGCGTAGCTGTCGCCGTAGAGATGATTGCCCGTCACTACTAGTCGCCAGCACACCCGGTCGCCGGGGCCGTACACACCGGCACTGTCCGCGGCCCAATCTGCAATCGCCGATCCGTCGCCACACGATGCGACTGTTCCTCCAGGTACGGAGACTTCCTTTAGGATCGTCACGATCCCGGCAGTCTGTCCGTCAGAGGACTCGTCGGTGACCGCGCGACCGTCGGCGTCCGCTGTGAGTGTGACGTGGTTCTCCCAGGAATCGGCGGCGAGGACGGGAGCCGCGTCTGCGCCGTTCTCCCGGTAGTGGGTGAGCGCCAGGGTTGTGTAGGTGATCGACGTCGCCTGGTCCGCGGTCAGGTTGGCGACGTCCCACACGACCGTCCACGTGCCGTCAAGGTTCTCGTCGGCTGAAGTCCATGGGAGGTTTGAACCTGTCGGGCGTAGGCCGTCCGGGATCGTGTCGACCACGCGAATCGACGAGGCCGTTGCGGTGTACTCCGAAACCTGGATGTCGATGGTCCACGTACTGGTGTCGTCCGGAACGATCGCGTCGGTCGACACCGTCTTCTGAAGGGCTACGTCTTCGGAGGTCACCGTCGTTGTACCAGTATGGGTATACGCGGTCGCGTTGAAGGAGTAGGTGCCGGTCGCAAACGCATGGTTGGTGAAGGCGAGTTCGCTCCCGGTCTCTTGGGTGGTCGCTCCGTTGTTGTTGTCGATGTTGGAGGCCTGGGGGCCGATCGTCGCAGGGGCGCCGGCCACGCCGTCCCACTGCATCGTGTTCATCCATAGCGGGATGGCGGCTGCATAGCTGAGAGTGAAGCTGGCGCTGTCCGCGATGTCTACGTCACCGAGTGGGCCGTTCGAGTCCCACACCACGTGGGTATACACACCACCGGGAAGCCCGGCTGGGAGGCCGCTGTCAACGGTCTCCACGATCGTCGGAAGAACACAGTCTGGGGGCACCGGAGTACTGATCGGACCGCTGCCGGAGTACTCATCACCAACGGTCGAGTTGTCGCCGCCGCCGCACGCCAGGAACTCGAGGCCGGCAGGGATCCAGTCGTGGATCGCGAAGTTGTTCGTCGGGGCGTTCGGGTTGTTCTCGATCGTGATGGTGTAGACGGTTGTTTCATTGTGGAGGCCACGCACCAACTCTGCCTCGGGGCTCCGTTCGGTCTTGAGGACACGGAACGCCACGATGTCCGTTGACCCGGCCCCGGATGCGTTGCCGTCGTAGTCGCCGGTGACCGTCCCGGTCATCGGGTCGAAGTCGGGCACATTGCGCGCTCCCGGGCTCACGTACGCCTCTGCGTTGATCGTGACAGTGCTTCCTACTGGGACAGCCGCTACGTGGTCGATGGTGAACACGAACTCGGCGTCGTTGTTCGCGAGGAGGTCGGACACGTTCTCGAAGAAGAGAATCGATGGATCAACGCCGACCGTTGGGGTTACCGGACCACTGTCGAACGACACACCGGCAGGGAGCACGACGCGATAGGAAAGGTTGAATCCATCCGTCCCCGTCGGGTTACTCGCGGTGAGACGCACCTCGGTGGTGTCGGTGTGAAGCGTCTCCGCGTCGAGCGAGACCGAAAGAGAGATGTTTGGTGTTCCGTCCGCAACAGCCTGAGGCGCGTTGGGAGCGAAGAAGACAAGGCTGCCAACGACGGCGACCGCCAGCATGAGTGATATCCGGGTACGGAACATTAAGAGGGCCCCCAACAGATCAGTCATCTCTTTGATGAGCGTCAAGGGCCCCGTTGGTCCGGCGCCATCGGCTCCAGACAATCCTTGACCCGAAAGGAATATCGGTCGTTCGAAGGGCAGACCTGAGTCGATTCTGGGGACCGAGGCGCCGCCGCCGGAGGATCTGCTGTTTGCATCACGGTCGCATTGCGCGAAGCTCTGTCTGCAATCGTCGGGAGGCACGATGACTTCGCTCGCTCCAGTTTTCGCCCACCAGTACGGGTGGGATGAAGCGTTGCTCTTTGTTGTGCCGATCGTGATCGCGGTGGTGGTAGTGAGACGGCTTGACAAGAGGTCCCAAGGAGAAGAGAAGCCGCCGTCGGAAGAGGAGCAAGACTCGAGACACGAGACCTGAGATCCGAGACTCGCAGCGGGCCTCATCTTCGTGATTCACGCTCCCAGGCCGCCCCCTCTGCGACCGAGCATCAGCTCGGCCGCATCTCGCCCACCTTCGGCGGTGGAGACGAAGGCTCGCGCTGCCGCCTCATCACGCCTCTCATGTCTCGAGTCTCGATCTCGTGTCTCCTGTCTCTCCTCTTGTGCAACAACACGACCTCCGCCAGACTCCTCCCATCTAGCAACAAGGAGGACGCAGTGCCACTTGCGCCGATCGAACTTCTGGTCATCGGCTTCCCGGGGAGCCAATTCACCGGCGGGATCCTGCCGGAATTGGAAACCCTCGTTGAGAACGGTGTGATCACCGTCGTCGACGCTCTTCTGATCATGAAGGACGAAGACGGAACCGTTGCATACCTCGAACTCGACCAGATCGAGGCCGGCGAGGACATCGCCGCGTTGGGTCGGCTGCTTGTCGAAGGAAACGGCTTGCTCTCCGACGAGGATGTCGAGGAGTTCGCCGCGGCGTTGGAGCCGGGCTCTTCCGCTGCCGCGCTCGTTTTCGAGCACACGTGGTTCACGCCGCTTCGCGATGAGATCCTCGACTCCGGCGGGGTCCTTCTTGCCAACATGCGGGTTCCAGGCCTTGTCGTTGACGAAGTGCTCGCCATTGTTGAAGAACTCGAAGCCGAATAGGGAGGTACGAAGATGCCAAGAAGAAGAGGACGCCCCGGCATCGTGAGGACGATGGGCAGGACCGCAGTCATTGCCGGCACTGCAACCGCCGTGAGCGGCGGCATGCAACGCCACGCCGCATCAAAACAGCAAGATGCCTACGAACAGGACGCCGCGAATCAAGCCGCCTACGAGTCACAGGCGCAGCTCGCCGACATGCAGGCGCAGATGAACGCCATGCAGGCGCAGCAGGCCCCTCCTGCGGCACCCGCCGCGGCACCGGCTGCCGGAGCCGACGACACGATCGCCCAACTCAAGCAACTCGCCGACATGAAGACGTCCGGATTGTTGACCGACGAGGAGTTCGCGGCAGCGAAGGCCAAGCTGCTCGGCTGATCCCGGCAACACGGCGCACGATGGGCCGGAACCCCGGGGGCGAGCGCTCCACGGTCTTCCGGCCCTGGCGGTAAATCAAAAACAACGGCAGGCTTTCCCGACATGAGAACGAGGGCCAGCTTCCTATTCGTGCTTGTCGCAATGCTGTTTGCCATTGCACTCCCCGCGTCCGCCCAGTCGGACACCAACGAAGATGCCGTGGTCCGCGTCGTGTTCTTCTTCTCCCCGACGTGTGGGCACTGCGAATACGTGATCAACGAGGTCCTGCCCGGTGTCTTCGAGGAGTACGGAGGAGAACCTTCTGTGTTCTTCGACGAGACCCTTGCTCCCGAGGAAGTCGCGTTCTACGAGATGACCAACGGAACCCTCGACATCCTCTTCGCCGACGTCATGGTGGAAGCCGCTGCCGACCTCTACGCGTCCGACACTGAGCGCCTCGACATCCCCGACGATCGACTGGGTGTCCCACGGCTCGTTGTGGTGGACGACTACTACGTCGGGTCCGCCGAGATCCCGGAAGCACTCCCCGGCATCATCGAAGCCGGCCTTGAAGCCGGCGGCATTCCGTGGCCGGATATCCCGGGGATCGAGGACGCTATTGAGACCGTTCCCGGCATGGCGGACGGCAACCAGCCTGTCGGCGACCAGGAAATCCCAGACGACGAACCAGCCACCGAGCCCTCCCCAACCGAGAACGGAGCCGCAGCGCTCCCATCAGCTGAGGATGAGTCCGTCGCCGACCGATTCGGCAACGACCCCGTTGGCAACAGTCTCGCCGTGCTCGTCCTCATCGCGATGATCGCCAGCTTGGTTGCTGTACCGATCATGATCAGCAAAGGTCTGCTGGGATCGGCACCGGCGTGGCTGGTTCCGGCCTTCGCGGTTGTCGGCATTGGCGTCTCGATCTATCTCGGAAGTGTCGAGGCGAGCGGTGTTGATGCCGTGTGTGGACCCGTTGGGGACTGCAATGCGGTGCAACAGAGCGAGTATGCGTCGATCTTCGGCGTCCCCATCGGAATCCTCGGCGTCGTCGGCTACGGGGTGCTGCTGGCGGGCTGGGTCGCTTCGAGAGTCGCAAAGGGGACATTCGCCGATCTTGGGCTGATCCTCGCGGGGGCCATCGCTCTCGGCGGAACGCTGTTCTCGATCTACCTCACGTTCCTCGAGCCGTTTGTCATCGGGGCAACGTGCATGTGGTGCCTCACGTCGGCCGTCGCAATCACCGGATTGTTGTGGCTGACGGCGGGCCCGGCGTGGACGGCGCTTGGAAGGCTTCGCTCGTCCTAGAGGCTGCGACTCAACGCTCGTAGGTTCCCATCAACGTTGCTTCGCCGAGCACGTGCCCACTCGAAGCTGCGAGCACGTCTTCCTTCGTTGCCCCTTCCTCGAGGCCCAACTCCGTGTCGAGAGCCAGGATCCTGAAGAAGTAGCGATGGGTTCCCGACGGTGGACACGGCCCCCCGTAGCCCAACCGCTTCCACGAGTTCAGCCCGCCGGTCCCAAGGACGCCTACGTTCGCGCGGGATCACTTCGGTCGGCTGGATGTCGAACGCGACCCAGTGGTCGAACGTGCCTACGGACGCATCGGGATCATCCATGATGAGAACGAGAGAGACGGTGTTCTGCGGAATCCCCTCAATCCTCAACTCGGGGGACTCGTCTGCCCCATCACACGCGTATCGGGCTGGGATCGGCCCCTCGGACTGGAAGTCGGGTGACGTGAGTTCCATGACTCCTCCTTTCGTCGTAGACGCATCCGTCGTGGTGGTTGACGTGGTTGAGGTGGGTGCGGTCGGCGCCGGGTCCGACTCGCCGCACGATGCGGCAACGAGAACCACCACGGGAACGATCAAGGCCGCACGTTTCATACGTCGAGTATGCCCTGTCGGACAGATCGTTGCTACCTGTGCTCCTCAGCCCACTGGTCGAGCATCGCGAAGGCCTCATCCTCGCCGTACGGACCATCCTCGATGCGCCGTTCGTACAGCATCTTCATCAACTCGCCGACCTGCCGGCCGGGTTCGAGGCCGAGGTGTTGCCATCACCTGGTTGCCGTCGATCGGCGGACGGAGGGCGTCCAACTCCTCCTCCTCGCTGAGCACGGCGATCCTCTCCTCGAGTTCGTCGATCCTTCGGCTGATCGTTCGTTCGCGCCGCCGATTCCGAGTCGTGACGTCGCAACGAACGAGTTCGTTCAAGTCAACAAGGAGCGGCCCGGCGTCGCGAACGTAGCGCCGCACCGCGGAGTCGTTCCAACCCATTTGGTAGGTATGGGGGCGCATATGGAGAAAGACGAGACGCGAGACGTCCTCGGTGGTCTTCTTGGAGTAGCGGAGCTCCTTCATGCGGCGACGTGTCATGCGAGCGCCGACAACCTCGTGATGGTGGAAGGAGACCCCGCCCGGTCCAAACTCACGGGTCGACGGTTTGCCGATGTCGTGGAACAGTGCGGCCAGGCGGAGTTCGAGACGCGCCGATGTCTTCGCCACCACCGCGATCGTGTGAGCAAGCACGTCCTTGTGGTGATGCACCGGGTCAACCTCGAGCGCCAAGGCGGGAAGTTCCGGTATGAACTCCTCAGCAAGCCCGGTCTCGACGAGCCCCCAAAGCGCCGGCCCGACATGATCGCCGATCATCAGTCGGTCGAGCTCTCCCTTGATCCTCTCCGCCGAGACGATCTCTAGACGGCCGTGCATGCCGTGCACCGCTGTGATCGCCGAGTCGTCCGGCGCGAATCCAAGCCGCGAGACGAAACGGAACAGCCGCAACATACGGAGCGGATCGTCGCCGAATGAGATCTCGGGGTCGAGCGGAGTGCGGAGCACCCGACGGTGCAAATCGGTGAGCCCACCAAACGGATCCACCATCGCCGGTGCCTCATCGTCCGATGTGGGAACCCGAATCGCCATTGCGTTCACCGCGAAATCCCTTCGAGAGAGGTCCTCCTCGATGTCGTCCGAGTAGGTGACCTCGGGTTTCCGGCTCTCATCGCGGTAGATCTCTGACCGAAACGTGGTGATCTCGTGGACACGCCCGTCCCGGATTGCTCCGATCGTTCCATATGTCTTGCCGGCCAAATAGAGACCCGCGGCCCATGGCTGGACGATGGACTCGATCTCGTCCGGCCGCGCACCCGTCGTGAAATCGAGATCGGAGTTGGGGAGATCCAGCAATGCGTCGCGGACGCTGCCCCCAACGAGGTAGAGGTCGTGTCCGGCTTCGCGAAACCGCTCGGCAAGCTGGCGCGAGGGTGTCCCTGGATTCAGGAGATCCTGGAGACGGACCGGAATCATCGCTTCACCGCGTTCATCCGTCTCTCCATCGGTTTGCGAGCCGATCGGCGTACTCGTTCCAGGTAAAGCCCACGTGAGCCTTGATCCATCTGAGGTCCAACTCCGGCCGCTTTCGATATGCTGCATACGCCTGCCGTACGAGGTCGACGTTCTCGACAGGACCCGTCTTCCTCTTCCATCCTCTCGCCTCCCACCCTGCAGCCCATTCGTTGATAGTCCTGACCGCGAGATTGGAGTCGGAGTAGACGGTGACGGCGGTCCCCTCAGGCACCAGCCGCGAACCCTCGATCAGCGCCGTGAACTCCATCCGGTTGTTCGTCGTGTCTGGATCATGGCCGTACTTCTCCGCGATGATCTCGCCGTCAACGACGTACACCGCTCCCCATCCGCCGGGTCCGGGATTCGGCACACAACCGCCATCCGTGAACACCCCTGTTTGCGGGTCATCCCCGGATGACGCCTGAGCGGGCGCCGAAGGGCTCGACGTCGCGACATGAACGGCAGGCTTTCGGAGTCCATCCCGGGTATCGGTCGAGAATGTGCTGAGACAAGGTGAAGTCGTCGGCGCAGGTTTGACAGGTGAAGCTGGGCATGCGCCCAGGATCGTACCGATCAACCACCCGAACAACGAGGAGCGTGACCCCGGAGGCTCAGGCGCTCAGCACACCTCGCGATTGGGCCGCGACCTTGAAGTCGGTCGTCGACGTGGCGTGAGACAGGGCGTCCTCGAAGGAGACGTCCCCACGCGCATACAACGTGAGAATGGCCTGGTCGTAGCTACGCATCCCGAAGAACTCACCCTCTGCGATGTCCTCGACGATCGAGGCAGTCTGTTCCTCGTCTTTCAGTTTCTCTGCAACTCGCTCTGTGTTCACAAGCACTTCGACGGCTGCCACACGCCCCGTCTCGTCCGCTCGCGGGAGTAGTTGCTGGCTGATGATCCCCTTGAGGGTCGTGGCCAGGAGTTGCCTCACCTGCTGCCGCCGATACGGCTCGAACGACTCAACAATCCGGTTGACCGTCTCGATTCCGTCGAACGTCGGTAAGACCCCGATCACCAGATGACCCGTCTCCGCGGCTCGCAGAGCGGCCGCCAGCGTCTCCCGATCCGGGAGTTCGCCGACAAAGATCACATCCGTGTCGTTCCGCATCGAAGCTCTCAGACCCGAAGCAAACGAATCCGTATCGAGGCCCACCTCGCGCTGGGAGATCAGTGCTTGGTTGTCCGGGTGGAGAGTCTCGATCGGATCCTCGATCGTGATCAACGAGCACCGCCGGTTTGCGTTTACATGCTCGATGATGGCGGCGCCCGTTGTGGTGCGCCCCGATCCCGAAGGTCCGGTAATCAACAACAGGCCGGGACGTTCGTCCGCGAGACGCTCGACGACGGCCGGGATTCCCAACGCCTCAAACCCGCCCGAGACCGTTCCCACCGTCCTGATCACCAGCGTGACCGACCCGCGCTGACTGAACGCGCTGACCCGATAGCGGCCCAAGCCCGATCGCCCGATCGCAAAACCGGCCTCTCCCTCACGCTCGAAAGCTTCTCGGGCTTGCTCCGTGATGATCTCGTCCAGGTACCGCTGGGTATCGGCCTGGGTGATCGGGGGAAGGTCGGATCGGTGGACGACGCCGTCGATCCGAAACGCCGGCGGTGAGCCGACCTTGAGATGCAGGTCTGACCCACCTACGGACGTGATCTTCTGAAGTAGCTCGTCGAACGACGGCAACGATTCGTGCACAGCGGCTCCTCGGCCCCGAGAAAAGGTACTCGGTTGTATCGGCGGATACGGAACCGCCCTTAATCGAGATCCCAGAAAAGGGAATCGACAGCGACAGCGTTGTCGACCCACGGATCGTGGTCCCCAGATCGTTCGACCGCCACCGCGCCGAGGCCGAAACCGTTGATAGTCGCGGTCACCGACTCTGCGATTGCACCCAGGTTGTACCCACCCTCGAGGAGGAACACGGTGTTCGTACGATCCATCGCTATCCCCAGTGACGCCGCCATGGTCTCGTAGTCGCTCGCAGAGAGCGCCATTCCACCGAGTGGGTCGTCAACATGGCCGTCGAATCCGGCGCTCACGAGGAGCCAATCCGGCCCGTATTGGTCGAGCACCGGGAGCACAATCCTCGCGAACGCATCCCGGTAGCTCGGACCTCCCGAACCCGCTGGGAGGGGGATGTTGACCGACGTTCCGGTCCCGAGTCCACCACCCACCTCCTCCACTCTGCCGGTGCCCGGATAGAACGGTGCATGGTGCATCGACAGGTAGAGCACATCTGGCGAACCGATGAACAGATCCTGTGTGCCGTTGCCGTGGTGGGCGTCCCAATCGACAATGGCCACCTTTGCTCCGCGTCTTCACGAGGGCAGCCGCAGTGACGGCGATGTTGTTCAACAGACAGAAGCCCATCGCCCGCGCCGCCTCCGCGTGATGACCCGGAGGGCGGACGGCCGCGAAGCCGAAGTTGGCGAATCCCCCCTCGATCGTCTCGACCGCGGTCAGTCCGGCACCTGCGGCGTACTGCGCCGCCGTCCATGAAGCGGCAGACACATAGGTGTCCGAGTCGAGGGCGCCACCGCCTTCCAGGGACACCCGCTGTACCTGCTCGAGGTAGCTCTCTTTGTGAACCGCAAGGAGTTCCGACCGGGTTGCGGCGCGAGCCTCGACCTCGACGATCTCCACGTCGCTCGCCCGCGCACCGTCCACCGCCGCTGCGATCCGCTCCGGACGTTCCGGATGGTCCCACGGCGCTACGTGGTCGAGGCTCGACGGATGGGTGACGAGTGCTGCCCGCATACTCCTATGGTCGCAGATTGGCGCCGTGAAGCGCCAAACCGCTGACGGCAATCGGTTCGGCCGAGAGAGTCCACACAGGCAGTACGCTGAACCCACACCGGAAGAACCGGAGGTGTCATGTCGGTGGCGGAGAGCCCGATACCGGTACTCCAGCGAGGCTCCTGGCCGGAGCCAATCCGGTTCCGCAGAGGTTGGGCGCGAGCCGATGCCCGGAGGTGGAACGATCGTGGTCGCCGACGGTGCGCTCCGCCTCGTCCGCGGCGGATCCGTATTCCTCGGCTTGTGTTCCGAGCGGTTGAACGACCTCGGAGCACCTCACATCTACTCTCCCCCCCTGCCGGCATCGAGTCGTCGACCGTGGGAGGCCGCAGGCTTCGAAGAGTTTGTTCCACTGTCGCTGATGCGGCTCGATATCGACGACAACCAGCCCTCCCCCGATCATCTCGTCATTGCTCCTCCGGATACCTCAATCGGAGGGCTCCTCCACATCGACAATGCAGCATTCGACACGTTCTGGCGGTTCGATCGCCACGGCATGTCGGAGGCGATCGCGGCGACCGGCACGGCGAGGACGCTGCTGATTCGCGGACCTGACAGAGATCCGGTGGCGTTCGCAATCCTCGGGTTCGGGCATGCCATGGCCTACCTCCAGCGGCTTGCCGTACACCCCGATTGGCAAGGGCAGCAGATGGGGCGTTCGCTGACCCGCGGCGCTGCCAGGATGGCCCGCAAGGCAGGGAGCAAAGCGATGCTCCTCAACACACAATCCGACAACGAGGCAGCAATCGCCCTCTACGAGTCGGAGGGTTTTGTTGCGCTGCCTGAGCCGCTCGCGTTGCTTCGTCGCGGTTGATCGATGCCTCCACGAATCCCCGATCGCTACCGCATGAACGTTCGTCTCGGAGCAGACGGGGATATCGAAGAGTGGCTGGCGACAGACGAGCAACTGGAACGCCCCGTCTTGATCCGATTCCCGGGACCCGACGCCGATCCCACGCGGGTAGCGCAGTTCCTGACCCCGATCCGTGCAGCGGCTGCGACCTCGCATCCCCATGTACAGACGGTCTACGCGGCAGGCGAAGTGGACCACTCGGCGTTCGCGGTTGCCGAGTGGGACGGCGCCGTCACCATCGCCGACCGACTCAAAGCCGGCGAGACACTGCCTATCCCCGAGTACCTTCCCAACGCATCAGGCGTCGCTGCTGGACTCGCTGCCTTCCACGCGAATGGCGGAATCCACGGTGATATCGACCCGAGCGCGATTCACTTCTCGGCAGCGCACCCGGCCCGGCTGGCAAGCTTCGGACGCGTGCCGGTCACCACCACAGCTGCCGGAGACACAGCCGCCCTGGCCGTCGTTCTTCGCATCGCAATCACTGGAACAGAGAGCCCCTCGATCCGGCCTTCGCATGTTGCAGAAGGCATACCGGCATCGGTGGACGATGCCCTTGAGTCCGCGGAAGCAGGAACACTCGATGCCGCAGGCCTCGCTGATGCCCTGTCGACGGCGTCCCTCCACCGCGACCCCGACGTCGAGCACGCCTGGTCGCTCAGGCCCCTCGCAGTCTTCGCCGCGGTTGTGGTGATCATCCTGGCACTTTCCGTCGTCGGCTTGGGGATCGACGTCGATCCCGACTCGCCGTTCCTCTACCCGGCCGCACCAGCGGAGCAAGACCCAGAGGCACCAACGAGCACTGCTCCGGTGGCGGATACACCTACCGAGAACGCGATACCCGCACTTGCCACCGTCTACGACCCGTTCGGAGACGGTTTCGAGAACGACGAAACGGTAGCGGCCGTCGTAGACGGTGTTCAGAACACCGTTTGGCAAACCGAACCGTATCCGGATCCGCTCGACGAGACGAAAGAGGGTGTCGGCCTCGTCCTTGAACCGCCAGTGCCTATTGGAGCGATCGAAATCACCGGAACGCCCGAAACTCGTTTCACCGTTGCATGGAACGCGACGCTCCCCGACGTCCCGGGCGAGTGGGATCGAATTGGGGCAGCACAGATCCTCACAGGAACCACCAGGCTTGATGTTGCGCACCGCGAAAAGGGCTACTGGCTCATCTGGATCACGGCACTGCCTGCACAGGACGACGGGACCTACGGCGCGTCGATCTCGGAGATACGGCTCCTTCCATGACCGAAACCTTCGCCTCGGCGCCCGCTCAGGACCAGAATCACCCTCAATGACCGCACGCTCGGCCGAAGACCGCGCCTTGATCCGTCGCTATCTCGAAGGTGACGTCGATGCCTTCGACGAACTCATGCGCGCCCACGAGGACCGCGTCTTCGGAATCTGCCTCCGAATGATGAAGGATCGCGATCAGGCGCTCGACGCTACGCAGGATGTCTTCCTCACCGTCTTCCGCAAAGGCCGATCGCTACAAGGAGCAAGCGGCGTTCAGCACCTGGCTCTACCGGGTCTCCGTCAACACGTGCTACGACCATCTGCGGCGCCGGCAGCGCAAGCGGACCGAGGCGATCCCCGAGCATCTCGACCCGTCCGACCCCCGCAGCGGCGACGTTCTCAATGCCGTGGAGTTGCGTCCCGACATCGAAACGGCGCTCGCCGGGATCTCCCCTGAGTTCCGAGCGGCCGTGGTGCTGGTCGACCTCGAGGGCATGTCACTAGATGGGGCCGCGGATACCCTCGAAGTACCGATTGGCACGGTGAAGAGCCGCCTTTTCCGGGCCCGGAAGCAACTCGCTCAAGAACTCGGGAACCTTGCACCGGGGTTAGAGCATCCAACAGAAGAACCATGAGTGACAACAACCTCGACCTCATCACCGAATTGATCAATGGCCGTCTCTCTCCCGATGAGCGCCGGGCCGCCCTCGCGCGCGTTGCTGCCGACCCCGAACTCCAGGCCGAATACGAAACCCAGCTCGCCGTCTCGTCTCTCCTGAGCGAGGCGCCCCCGCCGACCATGACCGCAGCCGAACGGTCGGAGCTGCGAACCGCACTCCGCCAGCAGCTCCACCTGGATGATGCCCCGGCGCCGGTCGCTCTTGCCCCATCCCGCTGGCAACGCTGGTGGGCGCCCGTAGCCGGCCTTGCCGCGGCAGCTGCCGTGATCATCGGAGTCGTCATTGTCCTTCCGGACAGTGGCTCGGACGATTCCCTTCAATTCGCGGCGGCAGAGGTTGAGACGACGCTCCAGGCCACCCGCAACGACGGGGCCGACATCGGAGGATCGGCGGATGCCGCCGACGGAGTGGACGAAGAGCCAACGACCACAACAGCGGCAGCTTCGGAGGAACTCGCACCATCGATTGCTACCGAGGATTTGGCGGACGACACGCTCGAGTTGGCGGGCGAGGCTTCTCCCGAGGCCCTCCCCCACATTCCCGAGGTCGACCTCAACGAACTCGGTCTCGCATATGCCAACGGCGAAGACGAATTCGAGAGCGAACTCAGCAAATCGTCAGTGGTGCCGGAGCCGGTGGCAACCTCCTGGGACGGAGCCTGCCTCTGATGGGACCGGGGACGGTACGAACGATACCTCTCGCACGATCGTCGCAACAGCAACGATCGAAGGGGTTCACGTCATCGTGGTCTCGGTGGCCCCACCGACCGAGGAGCCCTACCTCGTCGCTCTCGACGTGGACAGCTGCGAGGAACTCGCTTCCACACGTCCCTGAGTCACCGAGCATTCGACTAACCTCACAGACCATGACTGACCGAACGCGCTCCGACTATCCCGCCAAGATCGCCGACGGCCTCGAGCAGGTTGCCACTCGCATCCGCTCACTCACCGTGGATCGGGTCGCCGTCGGAGTTACCTGGGCAGCAATCGGGATCGTCATCGCGACGCTCGCCGTCATGGCCATCATCTGGCTTCTGGTTGCCTTCTTCCGAGCACTCGGAACCCTGATTGGACAGGAGCTCGCCTACGCCGTCGTCGGGGGCATATTGTTCCTCGCCGGGGTGTTTGTCTGGATGAAGCGTCATCCGGACGAAGAGCAAAGTCCCCCACAGGAGTAGCCATGGCCGAAAAGGTCTTGATTATCGGGTCGGGTCCCGCCGGCCTCACCGCAGCGATCTACGCTGCCCGCGCCGACCTTGATCCTCTCATGATCGAAGGAATGCAGAGGGGCGGGCAGTTGATGCTCACCACCGAAGTCGAGAACTACCCGGGCTTTCCCGATGGGATCATGGGCCCGGAGTTGATGGACGGCATGAGGAAACAAGCGGAGCGATTCGGCACCCGCATTGTCTCGTCGGATGTCACGGAAGTCGACCTCTCCGAACGCCCCTTCAAGATCTCGGTCGGGGCAGATCTCTACGAGGCGGAGAGCCTCATCGTTTCGACCGGTGCTTCGGCACGCTGGCTCGGCATCCCGGGAGAGGAGAAGCTTCGCGGCTACGGCGTATCTGCCTGCGCAACATGTGATGGGTTCTTCTTCAGGGATCGCGAGATCGCAATCGTTGGCGGCGGCGACTCGGCCATGGAAGAAGCCATCTTCCTCACGAAGTTCGCTTCGAAGGTCACGATCGTCCACCGTCGCGACGAGTTCCGTGCCTCGAAGATCATGGCCCAACGGGCCATCGATCACCCAAAGATCGAAGTGCTCTGGAACACCACCGTTGACGAGGTCCTCGGTGATGATCTGGTCACAGGCCTCAAGGTGACGGACACCCAGACCGGCGAACAATCGGTGCTTCCCGTTGAAGGTTTCTTCCTCGCAATCGGCCACGACCCAAATACCAAGATTTTCCAGGGACAGCTGGAGCTTGACGTCGCCGGATACATCGCTACGGAGACCGGATCCACCACGACGTCGGTTGCTGGAGTGTTCGCCGCCGGCGATGTGGTCGATCACTACTACCAGCAGGCCGTGACTGCTGCCGGGATGGGCTGCCGGGCGGCAATTGACGTTGAACACTGGCTCGACCAAATCGGGTCCTGAGCCGAAATCACTTGAGAGCCCGAAAGGGACGGGCACCTCAACAATCACGAAGGAGTCGAGATGGGACAGAACACTGTCACCGGAACCGATGCAACGTTCGCCGACCTCGTCGGTTCTTCTCTGCCAACACTGGTCGATTTCTGGGCGGAGTGGTGCGGTCCGTGCAAGATGATGGACGGTCCCCTCGACGAGATCGCAGGCAACCTTTCGGGAAAGCTGCAGGTCGTCAAGCTCAACGTTGACGAGAACCCTGCCACCGCCATGCAGTTCGGCGTGATGAGTATCCCGACCATGATCGTCTTCCGAGATGGCCAGGAGCAGAAGCGCCTCGTCGGCGCCCGGAGCAAGGCACAACTCGAAGCCGAAGTCGCATCCTTCGTCGCCTGATCGAGGTCGAACGGGAGACTGAGGCGTGAGGCTCTACCACTCCGGAGATCGGGGAGAGCCGGTACGAGACATCCAGAGGCGCCTCACGGGCCTCGGTTTTCCGGTCGACACCGACGGCACGTACGGCACGCTGACAGTCTCTGCCGTCGCCCAGTTCCAGGAGTCACGGGGCCTGCCGGCAGATGGGATCGTAGGTCCCGAGACGTGGAGCGCTCTCGTCGAGGCCGGTTTCCGCCTTGGCGACCGCATGTTGTATCGCCGCTCCCCGATGATACGCGGAGACGACGTGTCCCGACTCCAGCGGAGCCTCGGCTCGCTCGGGTTCGATGCCGGGAAGGTCGACGGCCTCTTCGGTCCCGACACACTCAGGGCGCTGCTCGATTTCCAGCGCAATCGGGGGATGGCGGAGGACGGCATGGCAGGACGGGAAGTCGTCGCCGAGCTGACCCTCATGGCCAAGGCAACCGACAAACCGGGCCGAGAAGAAGTCAGGGATCACGCGTGGGTTGATTCACTCCCCCGCCCGATCACCGGAGCTCGCATCTACGTCGATCCGAGCGGCGGAGACCCCGAGTCTTCGGACGCAACCTGGGACGTCGCCACACATCTCAGCTCGGAACTCCAGTTCGCCGGAGCCAGAGCTCTGCTCTCCCGAAGCGTCGACACGTTCCCGTCCGAGCGACTCCGCGCCCGGCGGGCGAACCGCCTCGACGTGCAGATTGTCATATCGATCACCAGGCCGATCGATGGGGCCGAAGGAGTCTTCTACTTCGGAACTCCTCTCTCCACCAGCGAAGCCGGCCAAGCCGTAGCGCGCCACCTCGCGGCGCACCTCAACATCGAACCCCTCCCTCGCGCCGTGCCGATTCTCAAGGAAACTCGTTCCCCAGCAGTTGTTGTTGCGGTCGCCGATCCCGAACCTCAACTCGGCACCGAGATCGGCCAAGCCATTGTGGCCCTCTACACCAACGGCCCCGAGGACGCGTAGCCACTACTGACTACTACGACTACTGACTACTGACTACTGACTACGGCCGATGATGACCGTGTCCGGATTCGGCAGGGACGGCGATCAGGCAAACAGGTGGCGGTAGATCTGCTCGAGGTCTTCGAGCGACCCGTACCGGATCACCATTTGCCCTCCATCTCCGCGTGGATTGATCTTCACGGTGGTGCCGAGTCGCTCCGAGAGACGCTCTTCGAGTTCGATGATGGCTGCCGGGCGCATCTCCGGCAGGCGTCGGGGTTTCGGCTCTTCGGCGACCGCTCTCTCCTTCACGGCATCTTCAACTGTGCGCACCGACCACCCTTCGGCAATCGCTCGCTCCGCGATATGCACGGCATACGCCTCGTCATCGAGCGACAGCAGCGCCCTGGCGTGCCCCGCAGAGAGCTCTTCTCGTTCGAGCATGCCCTGGATCGGAACCGGAAGCTGGAGCAGGCGGAGCGTGTTGGTAACCGCACTCCGACTCTTCCCCACCCGCGACGCCACCACTTCGTGCGTCATGCCAAAATCTTCCAGAAGGTTCCGGTAGGCTGCCGCTTCTTCGAGCGCCGAGAGGTCCTTCCGTTGAACATTCTCGATCAGCGCCTCTGTGAGATACCGCTCGTCGCTCTCCACAGAACGGATGACGGCAGGGATTGAGGTCAAACCTGCGGCCGCCGCAGCACGCATGCGCCGCTCGCCGGCGATCAAGACGTACGTGCCTTCGGGCTCGCCAGGCCTCACCACGATTGGCTGCAGCACACCAACTTCGGCGATCGACGCGGCCAACTCCCCCAACGACTCCTCGTCGAACCGCACCCGGGGCTGTTGTGGGTTTGGCGCTATCTCCGACAACTCGACTTCGGCGAAGCCGACCGACGGGTGATCCACCGGGATCAGCGCGTCGAGGCCCCGCCCCAGTCCACTCTTACGTGCGGCCATGTCTCCTCCGGAATTCTCGTGCCAACTCCCGATACGCAATTGCTCCCCGGGACATCGGATCGTACGCTTCGATCGGTTCGCCGTACGACGGCGCCTCCGAAAGGCGGACCGTTCGAGGAATCACCGTCCGATACGTCGTATCCCCGAAGTGTTCGCGAACCTGCGCCACAACGTCGGCAGCAAGGGTCGTCCGGCCGTCGTACATCGTCAGCACGACGCCTTCAACCTCAAGCTGAGGGTTCAGGTTGCGTTGGACCAGCTGTACATTACGCAAGAGTTGGCTCACTCCCTCGAGCGCGTAGTACTCACATTGGATCGGGATGAGAACTTGGTCGGCTGCCGCCAACCCGTTCACGGTCAAGAGTCCGAGCGATGGCGGGCAATCTATGAGTATGAAATCGAAGTCGTCCGCGATTCCCTCGATCGTGTTGCCGAGACGGGCTTCACGCGAGAACATCGAGACCAGCTCGATCTCTGCGCCGGCGAGCTCGATCGTTGCTGGGACCACAAACAGGTCGCGCACCGATGACGGTTCGATCGCATCCTCGATAGCCACGTCCTCGACCAACACGTCATAGGTCGAATACTCGATCGCCGACCGATCAACGCCCAGACCGCTTGTCGAGTTGCCCTGTGGATCGAGGTCCAACAGGAGGATCCGCTCGCCTTGAAACGCAAGCCCTGCACCAAGATTGATGGCTGTGGTGGACTTGCCGACGCCACCCTTCTGGTTGGCGATGGCAACAGTGATAGCGGACATCAGGAGAGGGTTCCGTCCTTGCGTCGCGGTTCGGTTCTCCGCATCCTAAGAAGCCAGGCGGGGGAGTCAAGGACCCCGGGCGGCGTCGACACAAGGTCGGTCGCGCAGTCCGGTGGTGTTGGCGGCAGGATCTCCGGTTCGCCGGCGCGGCTCAGCGCAATCACCGCACACTCCGTCGTCAGCGAGGAGGCGTGAGGCCACACCCATGGCCGGTTCGGGTGAAAGTGATGCCCGAAACACGATGGCCGGCCACATCCCGGATTCCGTCCCCACGTCGCGCTGCTCAACCGCGACATTCCGGAGACCAAGGACACGCGTCGCCCGACGAGCCAGGACACAGCGCCGCTCGGATCGGTCGAGCAGTACAAACTCCGTGCTCGGATGGGTGATCGCTAGCGGAATGCCGGGGAGACCAACGCCCGCGCCAACGTCGAGCACCTGAACTGGAGTGTCGCCCCACACGCCGGCAAAAACAAGGGAATCGGCCAGGTGGCGGTCGACAATGCGTGGGGCCTCGAGTGGTCCGAGGCCGCCCGCCTCAACCCCTTCCGTAGCCAACCACTCGCCATACCCGGCCAGCGCGCCGCGTTGGTCGTCATTGAGCCGGATGCCGGCCCAGGCCGCTGCCCGGTTGAGCCGATCGTCGACATGTTTCCCGTGAAACACGCGAACTAGGCGTCGTCGTCGCTCCCAATCGCCGCGATGACGACCGCTCGGCGAGGTTCGTCTCCTTCTGAGTACGTTCGCACGCCACCGATAGCACCGGCTGCGTCATGAACGACCTTGCGGTCTGCTGCATTCATCGGCTCGAGCATTACTTCGCCGCCGTTCTCACGCAACTGCTCAACGAGTTTCCCGGTGTAGATCGTCAGAGCCTCACGGCGTCGTGCGCCGTAACCGGCGATGTCGATACGCATCCGCGGAGCGCCAAACGTGTGCCGCTGCACGGTCGTTCGCGTCAGTTCTAGCACCGAATACATCGTGGCGCCCTTAGGTCCCACCAATGCCTCCGTCTGCTCTCCGACGACGTCCAGGTACAGGACCTCATCGTCAATCCGAGTCTGGACCTCCCCTTCGAGTCCAAACGAGGCGATCAGGCCGGTCAGGAAATCCTCCGCAACCTTCGCCTGATCCTCAATCGACGATTCGGGTTTGTCCTTCTTGGGTTCTGCGTTCCCGTTGTTGTCCATGGCTCGTCGCTCCTTCGGGGATCCGTTCTTCTCGGTCTTGGTTGGCTGCTTCTGCTGCTTCTGCTGCTTCTGCGGCCTCGAAGGTTTGTCCTTCTTGGTGTTACGATTGCTCGACCGCTCGTTGGAGCGCTTCGTCTTCTGTCCGCTCCCAGCCTCGCTCTTCGCTCCGCGTCGACCCCTGCGATTCCGCTTCCGGGGTTTGCGGGACACCTTCACAATGGCCGAACGGCTGCCTACGCCAAGGAATCCGGCCTTCGGCTGCTGGATCACCTCAACCTGCGCCTGGTCAGCCGAATCAAGTCCAAGTTCTTTGATCGCGGCCTCGACCGCGATGTCTACCGTCGTCCCGGTAGCTTCCACCCACTCCATCGTCTATTTCCTCCTGCGGCGGTTCTTCTTCTTGCTGGCATTCTCCGACGGACCACTCTTGCCGGACTCGTCGTCTTCCGGGGGTGTGTCGGCCGGAAGGGCCGGCTCCTTCTTGTCGTCGTCTCCCCCGGCGTCCATCTTCAGGATCAGGGCCTGCTGCCCGATCCGGAAGAGGTTGGATGTTGCGAAGTAGATCCCGAGTCCTGCCGTGAGCGTCCACGAGATGAAGCCGAAGAAGAACGGCATGATCTTCATGGCGTTCTGCATCGATTGCGCCGTCTGCGACTGCTCTCCTTCAGGTTTCTTACTCGATCGCGTCGTCTGGATCTGTTGGTAGAACCCCGCGGCCACGATCATGATGATGAGCAGCACATAGGGGAGCGCCGTAAGGATGTCGCCGGTCCTGACCGCGTCGGGGACCACCGAGCTAGGGGAGAGGGTGAGGTCCATCCCGAGGAACGTGGTGTTGATGGCTTCGACACCGTCGCCGATGTACTCCGAGTAGGCCTCCTCGCCACCGTCCACCACCTTGATGCTTCGCAGCACCGAGAACAGGCCGAACCAGATCGGCATCTGCACGATCAGCGGAAGGCACCCGGCCGCAGGGTTCACCCCGCGCTCCTGGTATAGCTCCATCAACTGCTTGTTCAGTTCTTCCTTTTCACCCTTCAGTTCTTTCTGAAGACGCTTGACCTCCGGTTGGATCTCCTGCATCGCCTTCATCGAGCGCGTCTGCTTCAGGGTCAAGGGGAAGAGGACGAGAGAGATCGCCAATGTGAGCAGGATGATCGCGATTCCCAAATTTGGAATAATTTGGTAGAAGAAGTTGAGGACCCCGCCGAGGAGGTCGAGAAGCAGGTTCCAGGGGTTCACGCGTCGCTCCCAGCGTTCGTGTTGTTGTCGTTACTGTCTTGGCCGGGCTCGGGCACGGGATCGTATCCACCCTCGTGGAAGGGTTGACAGCGTCCGATGCGTTTGACGGCCATCAACGAACCGCGGCCCGCCCCATGGAGGCGGATCGCGTCATACCCATACTCTGAGCAGGAGGGATAGTACCGGCAGTTGCCGCCCATAGCGGGAGAAAGGACCTTCTGGTATACCCGGACCGAGGCCATGAGCGCTCGCGCAGCGGGCGAGGGCTTCGATTCAACAACGTCGCTCATCGTTGTTCCTCTATTTCTCCTCGTTTGATCGCCTCACGAAGACGGCAAGTAAGCTCGTCGAACTGCATCGTCACAGCACCGGCGGGTGCGACGACGACGTACGCCGTACTTGGCTCGAGCTCAACCCGCATCATCGCCTCACGGAGACGCCGCTTTGCCCGATTTCGTCGCACGGCGTTACCGACACGTCGCGACGCAACAATCCCAACCTGCGGGGGACCGATCTCTGCGGGGGTATGAATCACGGTGATCCCTCCCGAACGACCCGCCTCACCGGCGCGGAGAACAGCAGCGAACCGTGCCGCGGGTCTCAGTGAGACAAACGGGCGTCCGTGGTCAGGCAGTGAGTTGCCGCCGGCCCTTGAGGCGACGACGCTTGATCACGGCGCGCCCGGAGCGGGTCCGCATGCGAGTGCGAAAACCATGCTTCCGCTTGCGGCGTCGCACGTTGGGTTGGTAGGTACGCTTCATAGTGAGGTATCCCCGATTGGGAGGTCGCAGAGCGACCGGGAAGATTCTGGACGTAGCGATTCTACGCCGATCGCGACCCTATCTCCATCAGCGGGGCGAGACCGCGAAGTCTCACTGCGGACCGCGAAATTCCGCCATTGATCGCGAAAGATCGCTGCGCTCGTTTTGGGCGGTATTCGACGGCAGATCCTACGGTTGCCAGATCTTGCCAGCCCCGAAAACCCCTCTGTGGTATAGCTTTCGCTGGATTCCTGGTTGCTCCCGCAGCGACCTACCGCCAGATTTCCCCCTGTTGCCGGCGCCTCCCCGCTTCCCATATACTCGCCGCCGCTCATGTGTTTTCGTCCGCACTTCCCCGGAGAAAGGTTCCGGCTGAGACGGCGCAGTGAGTTGGGGCTGGGACCAGAGCAGAGACTTTTCTCCACACCCTGTGGACAGGTGTGTGGACAGGAAACCGAGAAAGAAGCGAGGCATTTCAGGTGGCAGAACCAAACTCGTCCACCGTGGAGTGGGAGACGTTCCATCAGCAGGTTCGCCGCCGGGTAACCCCGGCTGCATGGCAAACGTGGATCGAACCACTCGACTCGAGCGTCGATTCCGGCAGCCTGCGCCTCGTCGCACCTACCGACTTCCACTATCGCTGGGTCGGGGACCGCTACCTCCCGGCTCTCCAAGAAGCAGCCATGGACACGCTCGGCCTGGAAGTCGAACTCTCCGTCGTACCCACCGTGGTCTCTGCAGCCACTGAGCTCTCACCTTCTCCGCAGCCACACCAAGTATCTCTCCCAATCGACACGGCTGATCCGACCCGGACGCGCATCAATGATCCGCGCCTCGTCCCGAAGTACACCTTCGACAACTTCGTGGTTGGACAGTCAAATCGGTTCGCACACGCAGCCGCTCTCGCCGTCGCTGAACAACCGGGGAGTCACTACAACCCTCTCTTCATCTACGCGAATGCGGGTCTTGGCAAGACCCACCTGCTCCACGCTGTCGGCCATCACCGCATCGAGCTGGATCCCATGGCCGTTGTGCGCTACGTCACCTCGGAGCAATTCTTCAACGAGTTCATCAACGGCATTCGCAGAAAGCGAATGGATGAGTTCAAAGAGCGATACCGCACCATTGACGTACTACTGCTCGACGATGTGCAGTTCTTCGAGGGCAAGGAACAGATCCTCGAGGAGTTCTTTCATACGTTCAACAGCCTGTACGAAACCGGCAAGCAGGTTGTGATCAGCTCGGATCGTCACCCGAAGCACCTGTCAACACTGGAGGATCGGCTGCGCAGCCGCTTCGAGTGGGGCCTACTGACCGATATCCAGAGCCCGGATGTTGAGACCCGCCTCGCGATTTTGCGCAGAAATGCCGACTTCGCCCCGACTCCCGTGCCTGCGGACGTCATGACGTTCATCGCTGAGAATGTCCACCAGAACATCCGCGAACTGGAAGGTGCCCTGACCCGAGTGACTGCGTTTGCCTCCCTCACCGATGAGACCATCACGCTCACCATGGCTCGAGAGGTGCTTTCGGACATAGTCGACACCGACCGCTCATCTCCACCCACCGCGGAGCGAATCCTTCAGGTCACTGCGGACTACTTTTCAACCAGCATCGACGATTTGGTTGGGTCGAGCCGGCGGCAGCCTCTCGCCCGCTGGCGCCAGATCGGGATGTATCTCTGCCGCGAGCACACCGACCTCTCGCTTCCCAAGATCGGAGCTCAGTTCGGCGGTCGAGACCATACGACGGTGATCCATGCCGTGGAGAAGGTCAAGACGCTGATGCGCACCGACAAGGAGGTCTTCGATCAGGTCTCCGACCTCGGACAACGCCTGAGGACAACATGAGGGTTGTCCCCACACTCTACCGACGCTCATGGTGTACCTGTTGAGTACCCTGGTTTTGCTCACAGAGCGTGTGGACGGAGAAACCGGTTGGTCATCGTACTTTCTCGGTGTTCTCCACAATCCACAGCACCTACTACTACCGCTACCGTTTGAATTAGAACAAAACAAGAAGCAGGGGAAGAACAACTGTGCGTATCCGAGCCGAACGTGATGATCTCGCCGATGTCCTCACGAGGGCAGGCAGGGCTGTGGGAAGTAGATCTCCCCTGCCGATTTTGCAGGGGCTTCTGTGCGAAGTTGAGGGTGGACGTCTTCAGGTCACCGGGACAGACAACGAGGTCTCAGTTCGAACCTACCTCGATGTTGAATCGATCGAAGATGGTGCCACCGTCGTTCCGGCGAAACTCGCAGCGGATGCCGTGAGGAAACTCCCGGCCGGAGCAGTCTCGATGACGGCAGCCGACGGTGAGGTCGAGATCACCGGCAACGGACCGCGGTTCCGTCTGCGGGAGCTCAGCGTTGCCGACTTCCCAACGATCGATGACACACTTCCGACCGATACGGTCGACGTGGTGGGAGAAACCCTTGTCAAGGCCCTCAGCCAGGTCGGGATCGGAGCCTCGGGGGACGAGGCAAGACCAACCCTCACGGGGGTCCTCTTCGAAGAGAACGACGGAGGCCTCCGACTTGTCGCCACGGATTCGTATCGACTGGCTGTGCGTGACGTGCTCGGCATCGGAGCGACGGGTTCGAAGCTGGTGCCGTATCGGGCGCTGCGAGAACTCGGGCGAACCGTCGGAGATGGACCGATGAAGGTGGCGTTGGGAGATCGTGAGGCGGTCTTCATCACAGAACTTGGAAGGCTCGCCGTCCGCATCATCGACGCAACCTTCCCGAAGTACCGGCAGCTGCTGCCGGACTCGTATCCGAACCGGCTCGAAGTACCCAAATCGAGCCTGCTGGACGCAGCCGGTCGTGCGGCCCTCGTGGCGGAAGACCACATCCCGGTGCGCCTCAACCTCCACGATGGAGGGATTGAGCTCAGTGTCATCCGTCAAGAAGTTGGTGAGGAGACCGAGCACATCGAAGGTGTGTACACCGGCGAGGAAATGACGATCGCCTTCAACACCCGCTACCTCACCGAGGGAGTGAACGCCATCGATTCGGACACGATCATCCTCGAGACAATCGATGCGTTGAAGCCGGGCCTCTTGCACGGTGAAGGAGACGAGGACTTCCGCTACCTGTTGATGCCGGTGCGCCTCTAGCAAACGACGGAGCGGAAACGACCACCGATCCGGCGACAGGGTGCGCCGGGAGGCGAATGATGCATCTCTCCTGGCTGGAACTCACGAATACCCGTTGCTACGAAAGGCTGCGCTTCGAGCCGGACGAGGGCGTCAACGTTCTCATCGGAAGTAACGGGGCCGGCAAGACGAGCATCCTCGAAGCAGCAGCCTATCTCGGCCTCCTGAAGTCTTTCCGTGGGACTCCCGACGATGCCATCGTTAGGAGCGGCTCTGATCAGGCGGTCATCCGCGGCGAGTTTGTCGTGGAATCTGGAACCACCCGTGTCGAGGTGGAGCTGCCACGGCCCGGTCGGCGGCGTGTATTGGTGAATGGGAAACGACCACAGCGCAATCGAGACGTGCTGGCCCAGATACCGGTTGTTGCGTTTCAGCCGGACGACCTCGACCTCGTCAAGCGCGGTCCGAGCCTGCGCCGAGCGTACCTCGACGACCTGGCTGCACAATTGTGGCCGCAGGCCGGCGCCGACCAGCAGGACTACGAGCGGGCGGTTCGGCAACGCAACGCCCTGCTGAAGCAGGAGGGGAGGCGAGCGGACGTCGTCACCCTCGACGTGTGGGACGAACGCGTCGCCGTGGCCGGAGCTGCCGTGTTCGACCATCGCCTGCGCGTCTTGGAGACGCTCGATGCGGCCCTCGGCGAGGCATACCGGTTGGTTGGGGAGAGTGGGACTCTGACGTGGGCGTACGCGGCAAACTGGGGAGCGTCGATCGAAGGAGGGGGAGGAGACAACCGACTCCGCGACGTTCTTCTCGAGAGACGGCCCCGCGACATGGATCAGCGGACGACGAGCGCCGGGCCTCACCGCGACGATCCCGCTCTCGTCGTCGACGGGCGTCCCGCACGCACGATGGCGAGCCAAGGTGAGCAGCGAACCGTTGCTCTTGCGCTCCGAGTTGCGGCATATCGCGTGCTGAGCCAGCACCGACCAACGCGACCGATCCTCCTGCTCGACGACGTCTTCTCCGAACTCGACCCGGCGCACGCCAGGGGTGTGATGACGCTCCTCGACACCGGGCAGGTTTTTGTCACAAGCGCGAGAGAAGATGAGGTCCAAGCGACCGGACGCCGGTGGACGGTCGACGAAAGGACCGTGACATGACAAGAGCCAACTACTACCGAGCCGGGCCGGAGCGGCGCGATCCGGAAGTTGTCGACGACCTGATCGGATCGATCGTGGAGAAGGCGGGAGCGAGTCCCGACCTGAATGTCTCGAAGCTGGTGTCGTCGTGGGACGACATCGTTTCGGAGCGTTGGCAGGGCCGTTCGAAGCCAATCGGGGTGCGTGAACAAACGCTCCTCGTCGAGGTGCCGGAGGGGGCCGACGCCAGCTTGTTCCGGTACGACACGGCGGATCTCATGCGCCGGATTTCGGCTCGATTCGGTCCGGATCTGGTGCGTGCGGTGCGCTTCCGGGTCGAAGGGGACGGTCGTGGCGGAAAGCCTTGAAATGAAAGAGGTTCCCGCCGAAACCGGCTATGATTACACCGGTGTCAGTAGCCCCCACTGAGCGCCTCCGGGGGCCAGCCTAAGGAGTCCCGTGAGCACGACGAATCGCGCCAAGAGCGCGTCATATGAAGCGAAGGACATCAAGGTCCTTGAGGGCCTCGAAGCGGTCCGGAGAAGGCCCGCGATGTACATCGGGTCGACTGGGCCGCGTGGCCTGCACCACCTCATCTGGGAGGCGGTGGACAACTCAGTCGATGAGGCCATGGCCGGCTACTGCACCCGGGTGGAAGTCGCCTTGCTCGCGGACGGGGGCGTTCGGGTTCGGGACAACGGGCGGGGTATCCCGGTGCTGAAGCATCCGAAGACGAAACAATCCGCCTTGACCACGGTGATGACAACCCTCCACGCCGGCGGCAAGTTCGAGTCGGGCGCCTACACCGTCTCGGGAGGGCTTCACGGCGTCGGTATTTCGGTGGTGAACGCCCTGTCGACACGAGTAGACGTGGACATCGTCCGCGATGGACATCACTGGTCCCAGTCGTACGAGTACGGCGTGCCCACCGGACCCGTCAAGAAGGGCGGTGAGGCGAAACGCACCGGCACGCAGGTTGTGTTCTGGGCCGACCCGGAAGTCTTCACGGAGGGCATCGAATACTCCGCGAAGACGGTGATGAGCCGTCTCCGGGAGATGGCCTTCCTCAACAAGGGCCTCGAGATCCGGTTCAGAGATGAGCGATCCGACCCGCCGGTGGAGGAGAGCTTCAAGTACTCGGGTGGTCTCGTGGACTTCGTGAAGCATCTCAACGCAAATCGCGAGCCCATCCACCGTCAGATCGCCTACTTCGAGGACAAGACCGACGATGCAGAGATTGCCGTCGCTCTGCAATGGACCGGCTCCTACCGAGAGACGATCCTCAGCTTCGCGAACAACATCAATACGCACGAGGGCGGCACCCACGAAGAGGGGTTCCGGACGGCCCTCACAAGGTCGATCAACGAGTTTGCACGCGGGCGAAACCTGCTGAAGGAGAAGGACGCGAACCTCACCGGCGAGGACGTGCGCGAAGGCCTTACGGTGGTCATCTCGGCCAAGGTCCGCCAACCGCAGTTCGAGGGCCAGACGAAGACCAAACTCGGGAACACCGAGATCAAGTCGTTCGTACAGAAGGCACTCAACCAGGCGATCCCGGAGTGGCTCGAGCGGAACCCGGGTGACGCGCGCCGCATTGCCGACAAGTCATCTCAGGCTGCTCGCGCCCGTATGGCCGCACGCCAGGCCCGGGATCTCACCCGTCGCAAGAGCCTGCTCGAGTCGGCAGGACTGCCCGGGAAGCTCTCGGATTGTTCCACGAAGGATCCGACGCGGAGCGAACTGTTCATCGTCGAAGGTGATTCCGCCGGCGGTTCGGCGAAACAGGCGAGGAACAGCGAGTTTCAGGCGATCCTGCCGATCCGCGGGAAGATCATCAATGTCGAGAAGAACCGCCTGGCCAGGGTGCTCCAGAACAACGAGATCCAGTCGCTGATCACCGGTATCGGCACGGGGATCGGCGACGAGTTCGAGATCGACAAGGCTCGCTACCACAAGGTCGTGATCCTTACCGACGCCGATGTGGACGGAGCTCACATCCGCACGCTGCTCCTTACGTTCTTCTTCCGCCACATGCCTCAGCTGATCGAGTCAGGATTTGTGTACATCGCTCAGCCACCGCTCTACAGCGTCAAGGTCGGGTCGAAGACCACGTGGATTCAGGACGAGGCGGGGCTCGACGAGATCAAGGTGCAGCTTGCCGGCAAGAAGCTGAACATTCAGCGGTTCAAGGGCCTCGGTGAGATGAATGCCGAAGAACTCTGGGACACCACGATGGACCCGGACAAACGGGTATTGCTCCAGGTTGGTCTCGACGATCAGTTCTCTGCCGAAGAGACGTTCTCGACGCTAATGGGCAACGACGTCGAAGCCCGCCGCACCTTCATCCAGCAGAACGCAAAAGACGTTCGATTCCTCGACTTCTAGGACACCGAATGCCGAACGAAGAGCAACAGAGCCGGATCCTGGGGATCGACATTGAGAGCGAAATGCAGGATTCGTTCCTGGAGTATGCGATGTCGGTCATCGTGTCCCGCGCCCTCCCGGACGTGCGCGACGGGCTGAAGCCCGTCCACCGGCGCATCCTCTACGCGATGTACGACGCCGGGATCAGGCCGGGGACGCCGTTCCGAAAGTCGGCTCGCGTGGTCGGCGATGTCGTCGGATGGTTCCACCCCCATTCTCCAGAAGCCGTCTACGACGCCATGGTGCGCCTCGGCCAAGACTTCTCGATGAGGAGTCCCCTGATTCAACCGCAGGGCAACTTCGGGACAGTCGATGATCCCCCGGCAGCGATGCGCTACTGCGTCTCTGGTGACACCCGAATCCGCACAGACCGCGGAACGGTCCAGATTCGAGACATCGTTCCGAAAGCGAATCCCGAGTCCGACCATGAGATTTCCATCAAAGTCCTCGGGAGACGCGGAGAGCTCCAAACGGCTGATCGCTTCTTCCACAGCGGCCACCATCAGACGCTGCGCATGCGGACCAGCGAGGGATTTGCTCTCACCGGAACCCTGAATCATCCGGTGCTCACAATCACCTCGGTGAAGGGGGCCCCCGTCCTTCTTTGGAAGCTGCTCAGCGAGGTCGAGGCCGGGGACCGGGTGGCAATTGCCCGTCCGGACGCAGCCGGCGACGGGGGAGGAGAACTCACCGAGGATGAAGCGCACCTGCTCGGCGCCTGGGTCGCCGAAGGGTGGGCGTCGGAAGGACGCGCCGGGTTCAACAACACCGACGAGACATACTTCCAGGCGACCCTCGCAGCGTACGACCGTGTCGTTGGTGGTCCCCGCTACGTCTCGCAGCGAACCCTGCCTTCCGGCAAGAGCCTCTACGAGATCGACATCCAGAACCTTGCGGCACTGCACGACTCTCCGCTCGGTGAGCTCGTCGGACTGCGAAGCGCCGACAAGCGCGTCCCCGAATCGGTGTGGCGGGCGAACGCCGAAGAGAAGCGTTCCTTTCTCTCGGCGTTGTTTGAGGGAGACGGATCGTCGTCGAACCTAGGGAGGCATAGCCTCCAGGTTTCCTACTCGACGCGGAGCGAGCATCTAGCGTCCGATGTCCAACTGCTGCTCCTCGAGTTCGGGATCATCGGGAAGATCAGCCGGTATGCCAACGGCGAGCGCAAGGTCTGCCTCACGAACTGGCGTGAGGTCGCGAGGTTCGCCGACCGCGTTGGATTCTTCGACACGAAACAAGAGAAGCTGTCGCTCGAGCTTGAGGACATCCCTGGGGATTCCAGGGCATTGTCGTGCGACGCGATCCCGTTCTTGGCGGAATTCATCCGAGAGGAAGCCGGGCGCGGCGGCCTCGAGTGGCTGAAGAAACACAACATCGACCGCGTTGAACGCTGGGAACGCGACGGGGACGAGATCCTCGGCCGAATCTCCGATCCTGAGGTGCGCCATCTGGCTTCCCACCTTGTCGACCATGGCTTCTACTACGCCACGATCGCGGACGTTGAAGAAGCGGGTGTTCAACCCGTCTACTCGGTTCGCGTCGATTCCGAAGACCATGCCTTCCTCGGAAATGGATTCGTCAACCACAACACGGAATCGCGGATGGCGCCGATCGCCGCGTTCCTTCTCGAAGGCATCGACGAGGACACGGTCGACTGGAACGACAACTACTCAGGAGAGAGGGAGGAACCGGCGGTTTTGCCGGCACGGTTCCCCAACTTGCTGGTCAACGGTTCCACCGGTATTGCCGTCGGTATGGCGACGAACATCCCGCCGCACAACCTCACCGAGGTGATCGACGCCGTCCTCTACGGGCTCGACCATCCGGAGGCGACGGTGGAAGACCTTTCGGAGTTCGTGCAAGGGCCGGACTTCCCGACCGGCGCCTACATCGTCGGCATGGCCGGGGTGAAACAGGCGCTCGCGACCGGGCGCGGCTCCGTCAAGATGCGGGCCGTCACCGACATCATCGAGATGAAGCGCGGCCGTATGGGGATCATCGCAACCGAGATCCCGTATCAGGTGTCCCGCGATCGGATCATGGAGAAGACGGCCGACCTGGTGCGCAGGAAGGTCATCACGGGCATCGCAGATCTCAGGGACGAATCGGATCGCGACGGGACGCGGCTCGTGATCGAGTTGAGGAAGGATGCGAACCCCCAAGTCGTCCTCAACATGCTCTTCAAGCACACGCAGCTCGAGGAGAACTTCTCGGTCAACCAGATCGCTCTCGTCGACGGTGTTCCCCGAACGCTGAACATCGCCGAGATGATCCACTACTACATCGCCCACCAGCTCGAGGTCATCGAGCGGCGGAGTCGATTCCGGCTCGCAAAGGCAGAAGCCCGCTCGCACATCGTCGAAGGCCTGCTGATCGCCCTCGACAACATCGACGAAGTTGTGGAGATCATCAAGTCATCCGAAGACGTCGGTGCTGCCCGCACGGCGTTGATGGAAAGGTTCGAGTTCAGCGAGATTCAAGCCAACCACATCCTCGACATGCCTCTGCGCCGGTTGACCGCTCTTGAAACCGGGAAACTCCGCGAGGAGTACGAGGCGCTTCAGCAGCTCATCGGCGAGCTCAAAGGCCTTCTTGCCGACGAAGAGAAACGGCGGGCCATGATCGGTGAGGAACTCACCGTGATTCGTGAGAAATTCGGCGACGCACGGCGGAGTCGCATCATTCCCGACATGGGGGAGATGTCCCTCGAGGATCTGATCGCCGACGAAGAGCTGGTGGTGACGGTCTCGGGTGCGGGCTACGTCAAGTCCGTGCTCGCTACGACATACCGAACGCAGGGCCGCGGCGGGCGTGGGGTACGCGGCGCTGCACTCCGTGAGGACGACATCGTCGAACACGTGATCCACACTTCGGCACACGCCTATCTGCTCGTCTTCACCAACCAGGGCAAGGTCTACCGGATTCGTGCACACGAGATCCCCCGCAAAGACCGCAACGCGAAGGGTGTGCTCGTCCAGTCGGTGCTGCCGATGGACCCGGACGAGATCATCGAAGCGGTGATCGACACCCGGGACTACGAGAGCCACAAGTACCTGACGATGTTTACAAGGCAGGGACAGGTGAAGAAGTCGAAGTTCAGCGCCTATGACTCCCGCAACCAGGTGCTCGTCGCGATCAAGCTCCAGGACGGCGACGAAGTCGTCGACGTGCGGGCGACCAACGGCGATAGCGACCTTCTGATGTTCACGAAGAACGGCCAAGGGATCCGCTTCGCCGAAGGCGACGTGCGGCCGCTCGGACGAGCCTCCCAGGGGGTCCGCGGAATCCGGCTCCGTGAGGGCGACGAAGTAGTGGCCGGCACGACGGCCGACGAGGGCGGAGACATCCTGCTGCTGACCGACGGCGGCTATGGGAAACGCACCAAGATGGAGCTCTTCCGGCGTCAGGGTCGAGGCGGCATGGGCGTCAAGGCGATGAAGCTCACCCGTGTTCGCGGGACGCTCGTTGCTGCACTCGCCGTCAGTGCGGACGACGAAGTCTTCGTGATTTCCTCCGACGGAATCGTCATTCGACAAGCGGTTGGCGAGATCAGTCGCCAACGGCGCGAGTCGACCGGTGTGAAGGTCGTGAGCATGGACGGCGAGGCGAGCCTGTCAGCGGTAGCCCTCGTTCCCAAGAACGGAGACGAAGCGGAGTAGCCGGGAAGCCGTCGGCTCTCAAACCCCCGGGCTATTCGGGGCTGCTTCCTACACTCGGCGTATGGCTGTTCGGCGTGTGAGACGGGTCATTCGCAAGATCGACCCGTGGACGGTGCTCAAGGTCTCCCTCGTGCTCAACGCGATCGGGGCGCTTGTGTTCGTTCTCGGTGTGTGGGTCACGTGGTCGCTCGCGGTCCAACGCGGCATCCCGGAGAAGGCAGCCGAGTTCTTCGACAACTTCTCTCTCGTCTTCACGGCCAACGGAGAGCTCTATTTCAGGGCCGTGCTCTTCTTCGCCATCGTCCTCTACGCAACCATGACCGGGCTCATGACACTCGGAGCCGTGCTGTACAACCTGATCTCGGATGTTGTGGGCGGCGTGGAACTAATCGTGTTGGAGGAGACGTACCTCGTCCCCGCACCACGGACGACGCCGGTGCGCCCGGCGGTTCACACACCGGGGAATGGTGCCGGTGTGGCCACGAAGACCGAACCGGTCGCGACAGGTTCGGATGCCGTCACCACGAAGACCGAGCCGGTTGTCACCGCCGACGGCGCATGATCACTACCCGCCGGGAGCGGTGAGGTCGAGCGAGAGCCGGATTGAGGCCGACGGTCCCGTTGCCGCCACATCGAGCGGGACCTCGAAATGGGCCTGTTCAAGCAGGCAGAGGCCCTCGGCGTCCTTCCGGCACCACACAAGTGCCAGGTCTGCGGTGATCACCCCGAGACCTTCGTGAAGCTCGAGCGGGATCGAGACCGGGAACGTTGCACCGGTCAGGTCAACCCGTTCCCCTCCGGGGAAGGAAGACACGCCACCATCGTCGGCCAACTTCACGGAGGAGGAGGCGTCTTCGTTGACCTTGTATCCCTCCGGGAGGTCCACATCGAGAAGGAGCTCGGCGGCTCCCGCCGCGGCCGACACCGTCGGCACCGTCACAACCGTTCCGGGGAACTCCTCTGAGTCCGATGGCGGGGCGAAAGAATCAAGGCCTGAGAGCACGAGCGTGGTGGCGATTCCCGCCGCGAGGTCGACCGCTCGAATCGCGTGGTTGTTCGTGTCGGCAACCCACAGAACATCCCCGTCGACCGAGATCCCACCAGGCTCGTGGAACAAGGGGTCGGCGCCGTCTCTCCACCCCTGTTCTGAGCCGAACAGCGTCAGAGTCTCCCCGGTTGTCGGGTCCACCGACTTGATCTTCGAGTTGTACGTGTCGGCGACGAGGAGTCTGCCGGCATGCTCATCGATCCCGAGCGGATGCTGGAACCGTGCATCGGCCCCTGTGCCATCACGATCGCCAAACTCGAAGAGGTTCGCCTCACCACCGGCGACGAGCTCAGTCTCTCCGGCTGGTTCGGCGACGGCAGCGCTTCGGATCGAGCTGGATTCGGAGTCGGCGAAGTAGAGGAGCCCTTTGGCTCCGAAGGCGAGGCCGGATGGCTGGGCAAGCTCGGCCTGGAGTAAGGGACCATTCACGGTTCCCTCTGCAGCACTACCCACCGACGGCCCAGCCGTACTGGCAGCCAGGTTGATCGTCCAGATTTGGTGGGTGCCTGCGTTCGCGACGTAGAGGCTCCTCGTTGGCGAGTTCCAGCGCCCACGGCGAATTCAGAACAGCTTCGCCGACGGGGCCTGCGACGGGCGGCCATCCCTGTTCACCGGTGCCTGCCAGGGTCGTGACAGTGCCCGTAGAGAGGTCGACGCTCCTCACCGCGTGGTTGTTGGTGTCGGCGACGTAGAGAGTGTCGCCGTCGACCAGCAGGCCCTGGGGGGATGAGAACGAAGCCTCGGTCCCGCTTCCGTCTTCGAATCCCTCCTTCCCCGATCCAAAGACGGCGGTCACCGCTCCGTTGTCGGTCGCGGCAATAATCCGATGGTGGCCCGTGTCGGCGATGAACAGACGATCTGAGGATGGGTCGGCGTGGACTTTCCCGGGGTAGGAGAGGACGGTGGCCGGTGAGCGGTCCCGTTCGAGAGCCAAAGCAATCGGCTTCGGGTCGATCTGGCCGTCGCCGCTGAACTCCTCGAGGAGCGTTGAGATCACCGGCTGGACAACTTGATAGACACCTTCGCCGGCGTGTATGCCGACGGCGTTGCCTTCTGGGTCGACGAGGGCCACGGTCGGCCAGGCTCGTGCTCCCCAGGAGTTCCATATCTCGAAGTCGGCATCGTTGACAACGGGGTGGCGGAGGTCGTAGCGCTGCGTGACCTCTCGGATGTTGTCGGTGTTGCCCTCGTTGTCGAACTTGGCGGAGTGGACGCCGATGACCACGAGTTCGTCGGGGAACTCGGCTTCGAGGCGCTTCAGATCCGGGATGATGTGGATGCAGTTGATGCACCCGTACGTCCAGAAGTCCAGCAGGACGATCTTGCCGCGAAGAGAGGCGAGGTCGAGTGGCCCCTCCACGTTCAACCAATCGAGGTTGTCGGGAAACTCAGGTGCGGGGGTTCTGTCGGAGGCCTGCTCCCCAGTCGAGGCGGTAGCCGAAGACGTCGTTGATGACGACACGGCCGAAACACCCGACGTATCCGTTGCACCACTGTCGGTGCAGGCGGTAGCGACGAACGCGACGAGGCTGAAGAGGACGAGGAACACCCGCATGCGGACATTCAACCGTAGGTGAGCGTCTACGAGGACCGTGGGATCAGGCGGCCGAAGTGAACGAGGCGATGTCGAGTCCGATACGCAACGCCGCGAGGAGGTAGTCATCGGCGATGTCCTCAGGGCGGTGAGTACCGGCCGGCAGGGGACCCGTTGCAGCGGCGACGGCGCCGGCTGCGAGGGCGATCGCCTCCAGGTGGGTGGCGAGGTCGGCGATTCCGAGCGTGTGTGTCACGTCGTCGGTGGTTGTCTGCACAACAACACCGGCCCACTCATCTGGGACGGGCGCTGCGACCTCGAGTCGGTGGTTCGTCATGCGGCGACGAGCACCCCATCGAGCGCCGACCGGATCAGGGAAGGTGATCGGCTCGCCGCTGCGGAGGGGTTTCCCCGGTTCGGTCCAAGCGAGAAGGACGTCGGCTGACGGGCCGGCAGTCCCCATCTCTCGTCCGGCGAGACTGCGGCCGATGCCGGTTACGAGGTTTGAGCCCGTGAGTACCGGTACTTCACCCGTCTCGATCCCGAACGTGCCTTCGTCAGCCCAGAGGACACATGGGACTCCGGCGCCGACTGCCTCAGCGAGGATGGTCGACGCTGGGTCGTCGGTCACTACCGCATCGAAGCCGGAGATACGGTCGACGCGCTGGAGCCTCGGATCGCGATCCTTCACGTCTCGGCGGACGATGCCGAGCCTATCGAGATCCCGCTCTCCGAGCAGAAGGCGACCTGCCCTGATACCTATCTCGGACGTGTGGTCGAGAGCTATCTTCATCGGGTGGGACGGTCGACCGGCTGCCAGGATCCCTCGGGTGTCGGGGGGCGGCTGGGTCGCCGGGTAACCACGAGAGCCACGGCGACGGCTGCCGCAGCAGTCAACACAGCAAGATTGAGCACCGGTTTCATGGTCCCGGAGCGTAGCGATCTTCCGCGCTCATGGCCCTCCTACCGACCGGGCACGGGGGACTTCCCTGCTGCGCCGAGCGGTCCCTGGTCTACCTGGACACCGAGCTTGGTAGCAGCGCTGGATTCATCGTGTCGTTCCGGTCCAGTCTCAGGATGACATCAACGACTCGAACCCCAGCCCGACCAAGTAGCTCAGCACGCCGCCGGCGAATCCGATGGCGAGGTTCTCGAAGGCGCTGCCAAAGGGGTTGGTCTTCGTCATGACCGTCTTGGCTGCTCCGACGGCGAGGAGACCGATCCCGGTGAAGGTTGCCGCCACGAACAGAGCGGTTCCGGTGTTCTCGAAGAACGCGAAGGGGAGAACGGAAGGGAGGGCACCGGTGAGGAAGAGACCCGCTGAAGCAAGGGCGGCAAGATACGGATTGCGCTTCTCGGTGTCGACGACGCCAAACTCGAGGCCGGCCATAACACCCATCATCGCGTCGTCGCTCTTGTCGATGATGTGAACCACCGATTCCAGATCGTCCCCCTCCAGGCCCATCTCGCCGAACATGTGGCGTAGCTCGTCTCGCTCGTGGCCGCGATGCTCCTTGAGGTGCTTGGCCTCGAGCTTCATCTCGGCCTCGAATACCTCTTCCTGGGACTTCGTTGCGAGATATTCCCCTATTCCCATGGAGATCATTCCGGCGAGCGCTCCGGCGATCCCGGTGAGAAGGACCTGGTTCGCGGTCAAGCCTCCACCGACAACGCCCGCAACGAGGAGGAAAGTCGAGACGAGCCCGTCGTTGACACCGAGGATGATGTCTCGCATGTATTGGCGCGAAATGCCGAGGTGGTCTTCGTAATCGTCGGGCGGGATAGGCGCGGGATATGCGGTCATGGGCGCAATCGTACCGGATGGGCGTTCGGGTCGGTCAAGGGTCGGTACCACTGTCGGTCCGTCACTTCGTTCCGCGGGCTCGCGACGCCAACTACGGGGGTGTGAACCCTGGGTAGGCGGGACAGACGGTACGCTGTGGCAACAGAGCCTGGAGGAACGATCGCCGACGAATCCGCCACCGAGGGACCCGTAGAAGGTGCGAGTCACACCTCTGCCGAAGTGACCGATCCGCGCTCGCTGCCTCCATCCCCTCCGTGGTCTGCTCCCACGAAGATGGCTGTTGCAGTCGGCCTCGTCGTGTTCGCGGCAATCATCTTCTGGATGTCGCGCGACGCGCTGCCGATCCTCGCAGTCGCCGGCATCGTGGCGTTCCTGGTGGCTCCCATGGTGCGGTTCTTGCACCGCCGCCTGCACGTGCCGAGGTGGCTCTCGCTTGCGATCGGGTACGTCGTGGTGCTCGTGATCTCCCTCACGCTGATTGCGATCCTGGCAATCGGCGTCACCCAATCACTCGCCGGGATCAACTTGGACGAAATGCAGGATTCGACGCGGCAGCGTGGCTGAATGGTTCGTAGATTGGGCCGACGGACTCATGGTTCTCGGGGTAAGCGTGGACATGACCGAGGTCACGACGCCAATCAACGAGTGGCTGAGCGAGACCCCGTCCGAAGGCACCGGGAGTGGAGGTATCAAGATCGACGCCGAGGCGCTCCAGAACCTGCTTGGAGGTGCGTTCAACTCAATCAGGACGGTGACGGGTCTCGTGACCGCGGCGGTGGTGTCGGCGTTGATCACTGTCGTGATCGCGGTGTACCTGAACGCCGACAGCCGGAGGCTCTACCGGTGGCTCCAGCGGACCGTTCCGCCCGGCTACGAGCGAGACGGGGCGATGCTCGCCGACCGAACCGGGGCGATCTGGCGTGGCTACATCTACGGCCAGTTGATCAACAGCTTCATCACCGGTCTGATGGTGTTCGCTGTGCTGGCGATCGTCGGCGTACAGGGTGCGTTCTTGATGGGTGTGATCATGATGCTGTTCAACATGATCCCGACATTCGGCCCGATCATCGCTGCGTTCCCCGGCATTCTGGCCGCGCTGGTCGGCGGCTCGACGCGCTGGCCCGACATGAACAACTTCCTGTTCGCCCTGATCGTGGCGGGTATCTACGTTGTGGTCGTCCAGGCCCAAGCCAACATCATCGCACCGAAGGTCATGGGCCGCGCGGTCCGGCTCTCCCCGGTGATCATCATCGTTTCGCTCATCGTCGGGTTCAACGTCGCAGGGTTGATCGGGTCGCTGCTCGCGGTACCGGTCGTCGCAACGATCAAGGAGTTTGTGTCCTACCTCTATGCGAAGGTCATCGACCGAGACCCGTTCGCGAACGGCGACGTCAGCGGAGACGACCAGGAGACGATGGCTGCCGATGCCCAATGACGAAACCATTCGAGCTGACGCCGTTGTGATCGGAGCGGGGCTTGGCGGTTTGGGTGCCGCCGGCTATCTCGCCCGTGCCGGCCACAACGTCGTCGTGCTCGAGCATCACGCAGTTCCCGGTGGGTACGCTCACGAATTCAAGCGCCGGGGATTCCGGTTCGAGGTAGCGCTGCACGCCCTCGACGGTGCCGGACGTGGGGGGTGGCTCCAGCCGATGCTCGACGACCTCGGTGTGCTCGATCGGGTGGAGTTCACGGAGGTCGACCCGTTCTACACGGCTCGTTATCCGGATCTCGAGATCACCGTTGCGGCCGATCTCTCCGCCTACATCAGCGAGTTGGCGGAAGTGTTCCCCGCCGAGGCGCCCGGGATCGACAGCCTGTTCGCTGCCATCGGCCGCGTCGCTTCCGACACATACCGGTACGGGAAGGACCGTAGGTCGGGTGCCAGGCCAAACCCGATGGAGATGATGGAGCGCTATCCGGACATGGCGCAGGCGTTCTCGCAGGATTGGCAGACCTTCATGAGAGACGCACATCGGTGACGAACGTCTCCAGGCAGTGGTCTCGACCCTCTGGGGCTACTTCGGTCTTCCGCCCTCAAAGGTCTCTGCCGGACTCTTCTCCCTCGCACTCCATAGCTATCACACAACCGGGGCGTGGTATCCGAGGGGTGGCAGCCAGGCGATGAGTCGCGCCATCGTCGAGGGGATTGTGCAGCGTGGCGGAAGTGTTCATTTCAGGAACCGAGTGACACACATCGACGTCGAAGACGGTCGCGCTGTCGCTGTTGAGACGGATCGCGGCCTACGTGTCGAGGCCGACGTCATCGTGTCCAATGCGAGCCCGGCGGCGACGGTGGCGATGGTCGGAGCCGACCACTTCGACGCGGACTTCCTTGGGAGCATTGAGAGAGACGTCCCCTCTTTGTCGAACCTCGTGGTGTACCTCGGCGTTGATCGTGACCTTGCCGCGGAAGGATGGGACCACCACGAGTTCTTCTTGGCGGACGGCTACGACCTCGACGCGGACTACGAGGCGATGGTTGCCGGCGATTTCTCAAGGACCGGGATGGTGATTGCCAACTACACCGACGCCGATCCCGGGTGCGCTCCCGACGGCCACAGCGTTCTCGTGATGATGTCGCTGGCACCGTGGGACTACCAGAACGTTTGGGGGACAGGCGGCGACATGAGGGCCTACTCCGAGAATCCTGAGTACCTCAGGATCAAGGACGAGGCCGCCGATTGGTTGATCGACCGGGCTCAGCATCTGATTCCCGGCCTGCGCGATTCGATCGTCGTCAAAGAGGTAGCTACCCCGCTCACGAACGTGAGGTACGGCCTGAGCCTTGAGGGAAGCATCTACGGTCGCGAGCAGACGGTGGAGAACCTCCTCAATCGCCGCAGCCCAAAGACACCGATCCCGAATCTCTTTCTTGCCGGCGCCTGGGTAGGTGGTGGTGGGATGAGCACTGCGTTGGGTTCCGGCCGCACCGCGGCCTCCATTGCCGGCCGGCTGCTCACCCCCGGATAGTACCGGACGGTATCCCGGGGTCTTCCCCGACGTTGACCCTGACCCCTCAGGGCTCAAGCGGGGTCATACCCAATAGGCGACTTCTCTCCGTTCGCGGATGATCACTTCCGACATACGAAATCGTGGCGCATGGCCTCGGGAGGGACACCATGGAACACACACGCATCTACCGAACGTACGACTGGATCAATCGCCACGCAGCGATCGTCACGGTTGCTCTCATCCTCGGCATCATCGGGATTGGCACTGCCGGCGTGATGGTCGCCGACAGCAGTGAGCCAAGCTTCGATCCGGAGGCGGAGGTCTTCACGATCTACGAGCGAGCCGACGAGATACTCCAGGCTGAGTCGACGACCGCGCAGGCTTCCTTCCTGGTTGAGGCGGCAGACGGGGGTGACGTCCTCACAGCAGATGCCTTCAGAGAATGGAGCGCCGCTTCCAACCGCGTGCGCTCCTCGGCTACCAACCAGAAACACCTCGTAGACAGATTCGATACCGACACCGGCACGACGGTGCCGGGCGTCCTCTCGATCGTCGACATCGTCGACAACACCATCCCAGGCGGACTCGCCGACGCGACGGACGCGGACGTCAAGGCTGCGCTCGCCGTCGTGCTCGCCGACGGCTCACCGTTCGCCGATATGAGACACACACTGTCGGAACAGGCGACGCACTTCGAGGGAAGTGGAGGCACGGTGTGGGCGGCGCCAGCGTTCACGGCGCAAGTCGTCTACGACACCGCGACGTTCGCTGATAATCCCGCCTCCGAGACGTGGCTGCGCGACGTCCAGACGATGTTCCAAGAGGACTCCATAGACATACGTTCTATTGGCATCGCCATCGACGCGGAACTCGCTTTCTCTGAGGGCGCCACCAATTCGGCACCGTTCATCTTCCTCGCCGTCGCGCTGATCATTGTGCTGATTGCCGTCGTTCACCGCTCGTACTGGTCAGCGGTGGTTGTCGCTGCCGGCCTCACGGCGACCACGATCGCCTACTACGGGACGTCGGCACTGGTCGGGCTCAAGATGGGTTCGATGCTCCTCGCCTTCGTGGTCCCAATCGCGGCGATCAGCTTCGGCGTCGACTTCTTCATTCACGGCGTTGGCCGTGTTCGCGAGATGCAGGTCGATGATGGCCTGCCGGCCAAGCGTGCCTATCCAGCCGGCATGGCTGCCGTCTTCACAGCGCTGCTTCTCGCCGCCTCGTCGTCGATAGCGGCGTTCCTGTCGAACGTGTCGTCGGGGACAGAAGCAATTCTTCAGTTCGGTATCGGAGCAGCAATCGCCCTCGCGTGGTCCTACGTGATCCTCGGCCAGGTCGCCCCGCGTGCACTCATCGGCATCGAGCAGTTTGTGGGACCGAACCCGGTCAAGGGAGCGTCGCGCGTCTTCTACGGAATCGCCCTCGCACTCGTGGCCGTCGTCGGCGGACTGGCCGTCGCGTTGGCCGCCGTGATGACGGCGGTGGGAATAGCGGCCCTGGTTGTCGTGCTCCTCACTCTGGTTGTCGGCCCGGCGTTGCTCACTCGCTGGCGCAACAACCGGGCGGAGCGGAACGGGAAGATGATCCAGGCCCAACAGCGCGGCGCGGCCCATGGACTCCCCGCGGCCGGAACGTTCGTCCACTTCCTTGCCAAGTGGAGGTGGGCGACCGTCCCGATCGCCCTCGTCCTTGGAGCGGTCGCCTTGATGGCTGCCCTTCAGGTCAGGTCGGGGTTCGAGATCACCGACTTCCTCTCGAGCAACAGCGACTTCGCCACGTCGATTGACCGTGCCGACGAACACTTCCCTTCGAGCGGGCAAGGGTCGAGTTTCGTTCTCGTGGAGGGCGATCTGACCTCTCCGGATGCTCTGGCAGCGCTCGACGGTGCCGTCGGAGGCCTGGATGCCTCGACCGCCGACTTCGGCCGCAACGGTGGGGGCGAACTCATCGTTCAGTTGCACGCCGGCGACCTCGTGAGGATGACACTCGCTGTACCGGCGGCCGCCGAGGTGATTGCCGAGGGGGGAGTGAACCTTGCCGATGCGAATGGCGACGGGTATCCGGACACACCCGCCGCAATCAGAGGGGTGTACGACTACATCAGCGAGAGCGGCGTTCCGACTCCGGATGGCGGCGTCGCTCTTACCCCCGACCAGATTGCAGGCGTTCTGTCCGATGACGGAGGAACGGCGCAGGCGACGGCCATCACGGTGACGGTCGGCAGCTTCACCGATGGCCAGGTGATCGAACCGGCAGAGGAGGCGCTCAACGCCGCAGCGCTGTCGATCGAAGCAGCGGTCCCCGGCGTCGATGCGAGTGTCTCTGGTGAGGTGCTGACGAGCTACCACGGCCTTGCTGCGTTCACGCAGTCGATGGTGGTGTCCCTCCCTCTCGCGATCCTACTCACTCTGATCCTCGCGTCCCTGCTCCTGCGGTCGTTCCGTTTCGCATTGATCTCGGTGGTGCCGATCGCCTTCGTGGTCACCGGGGTGTACGCGTTCATGGCTGTCGCCGGCTACACCGTGAACGTGGTGACGGCGACGATCGCGGCCATAGCGGTGGGCGTCGGCATCGACTTCTCGACACACTTCACGGCGCGTTATCGAGAGGAACTGGAACGTCAACCAAACCGGTTGGGTGCCGTCCGACGTGCGGGTGAAGGTACGGGCGGCGCATTGGTCCTCTCAGCGCTGACATCCGTCCTCGGATTCACGGTGATGGCGTTCGCTCCCAATCCGGTCTTTGCCACCTTCGGGTTGCTGACATCGGTGATGATTGGGCTGGCGCTGGTCGTGGCCCTCGTCGTGTTGCCCAGCATGCTTGTGATGGTCACACCGCGACGGGTGGACCGTTCGCCGGTGTTCGATCGTCCAGCCGACGAGACCGACGAACAGGAAGAGAAGGTGCTTGTGGGGGTGTGATCCCTCCCGGCCTCCACAGCGACCGAGCCCCGGGTCAGCCCGGGGCTCGGTGCGTCCACCGGGCGGGAGATCGGAGTAGCTGTCTGGGGATCGCGCTGCGGCGCCACCTTTCACCGAGGATGCGAGAGGATGACACGAGCGTCTTAGGGTCTCTCCAGTGGGACGACCCGACTCGCGGAAGTCACGTCTGAGAATCCCCCGATCGCTGCAACTGCGTATTCCGAATAGCCCTTCGCTTCGAGCGCCGCCACGACGCGGTCGAGCAGGAGCGGCTCTTCCAACCGGGAGACATCACCCGGGGGTTCAGCGGAGAGCCAGCCGCGCCTCGAGAGCATCTTGTGAATCGAGTTGAGGCGGCGATCGTCGATCACTCTCAAAGTGTGAGCCCTCTCAACCAGGGTCCGCATTGGAACGCCCCACTCCATCTTGAGGTCGTGCAGCGCGGTGAGAGACATGTCGTTGAATCCATCGCGGACGTCGTGCTCCGGAAGGAGGAAGGCCGCAGCGAAGTCGGCGGCTTCGCGCTCGACATCATTCGACACGCTTTCAGGGCTTGAGTGGAGCACCAAGTGGCCCAGTTCGTGCGCGAGTGTGAGTCGATTTCTCTCCGCTGGTGCGCCCGAGTTGATCGCCACTACTGGGTACGTCTCAACCCACTGTGATAGAGCGTCGGCGCGCTGCGATCCGAAGTCGAAGCTCGCGATGAAGCAACCGGCGTCCTCCATCGATCCGACAATCCCTTCGATTGGGCCGGGTGGTATGTCCCATTGAGTTCGGACGCGTCGGGCAGCTTCGGAGGCTGAAAGTGCCGATGGGTCGAGCCGAGGTACCGCGTAGTCGAACCTGAGATCCGCCACGTCGGCGAGTCGGTGTACATGGATCCGGATGATGTTGAGGCGGGCCTGGATTCCTCTCCAGAGCGTCGCCTTCGCTGAGCCTCGGCGTCCCATGTGGGCAGGCAGGGCGAGCGCTCCATGGAACGTCGGTGGCGACTTGAGGAGGCTGTGTGCGACACCCATCTCGGCTGCCAGGGTCGTGAGAGTCTGCGTGTCGGGATTGCGAACGTCGCTCTCGTAGCGGCTGAGTGTTGCCTGTGTGAGTCCGGCGCGAGCGGCGAGGTCAGCCTGGCTCATCCCCGTGGAGAGTCGCACGTTGTGAAT
Source organism: uncultured Actinomycetota bacterium (assembly GCA_963808015.1). GTDB lineage: Bacteria > Actinomycetota > Acidimicrobiia > Spongiisociales > UBA5794 > JAHEEL01. The sequence continues at coordinate 51,706 of CAWEEG010000047.1, read as the reverse complement.
TGCCTCACCGAGGGTCGTCATGAGTGGGTGGAGGAAAGGCCCGGGCTGCCGCCGTTTCGCGTTATCCCTTGTGAGACAGCGGTTTTGGGTGCGGCGGCGGAGTTGTGGCTGGGGCGGACGAGCGGCAAGTGATAGACAAAGTGGGATGAATTCATACCGATAAATATACCGCGGGTGTCTCCGGAGGAGAAGGATCAGCGGTACGGCGTCATGCTCCGGGAGACAACACAGCGGGTGGGGTGAGATACCGCGACGCAGAGGAAACGGCGGGTATCGGCCGAAGGGTGGGCAGAGGAGTGCTCCCATCCCCGGGTTTAGCCGACGTCCATCCGCCTCTCGAGGAGAGGGCACATTGTGCGCCGTGGTGTGTGAAGGTTCGACCACATTCAATCGGGCAGGCGATCGCGTGTGGCGTGCTCCGCGGCATGTCTCACTGGAGGCCTTGGTCCTGTCGCGAGTCACGCCGTGGTCGGCGGATGTGCCGACCGATGACTGGGTCGCTGACGACGACGAACGGATTCGGGAGATTGTCACCGGTGGAACGGTTCCGGATCGAGATCGTCGCGAGCAGAGGAGCTCCGGACCGCTCTCGTGAATCGTTTCACCATTACCTCAAGAACGCAGCTGAACAAGGCCGATAAAGAGGGATGGTCACCGAAGCGTCCCGTCGCCGCGACTCGTTCTTCGTCCGTGGTATCGGCCTGACCGTCGTAACCGGACTCGTGCTTGTGTTCATCGTTGGTGTTGTGTTCGCCGTTGCGTACGGAAGCCAGCGCATCACGAGCAGCGCGACTGATCTCCACAAGGCCGACGAGACCCTGCGGGCAGCGACGGTCGTGCGAGCTCAGGTCGCGCTCGACCGTCTTCATGGCCACGATGGACGACCAGTTTGGAACCGACTCGACCGCAGCGCAGGAGCTGTCGGAGGGTGAGGCAGAAGCGGCTCTCGCCGATCTCGAGATCGGTGTTGCGGAGCTTCGTGCGAGCGGTGCGAGCGAAGACACGGAACTCGATGAACGAACTGCCGAGTTCATCATCGTGGCGGAGACCACCTTGGCCTTGCTTGACGCCGGCGATGTGGAAGGAGCGAGACAGCTCGCCGAAGCCGATCTCACCGAGACGTTCCGAGCCCTCGTCGATGAGGCCGTCGAAATCCGAGACGAACTGCGCCAGGTAGTTGAAGCCTCCGACACGATGCTCGGCTCTATGAGCATGGTCGCGCGGTTCCTCGTGGCGTTCTTCATCCCCATTGCTGTGATCCTCACCTACCGCGAGTTGTCGCGGCGCCAGAACGACGAGATGGAGCTGCGCCGGAGGCTCGACTCTGAACGCGAGTTGGCGATCGCCCGTGACGAGTTCATCGCGAACGCATCCCACGAGTTGCGGACGCCGCTCACTGCCATCACGGGCATGGCCATGCTCCTCGAGGAGGAGCCCGCGGTGACGGAGTCGGAGCTCGCATCCGAACTCGTTGAGATCATTGTGAGTGAGTCGAGCGATCTCGGACGGATGGTCGAAGACCTTCTCACGACTGCTCGGATCGATGCGGGTGCTCTTCAGTTCACGTTCGAGAACATCGAGGTCCGCAAAGAAGTCGAAGAGGTGGTAGGGAGCCTCAAGCGAGTCGGCGTCGAGGTGTCGATCGATTGCGAGGAGGGCGCCGTTCGTGCCGACCGCCTCCGCCTGCGTCAGGTGATCCGCAACCTCCTCTCGAACGCGGGCAAGTACGGCGGACCGGATGTTCGCATCGAAGGAACCGCGGAGGGACGCACCTACCTGGTTGTGGTATCGGATGACGGTGACGGCCTCCCTGATGAGATCGTTGCGAACGCGTTCCAGCGTTTCGTTCACCAGGGTCACGAAACGGCGACGACTGACAGCGTCGGCCTCGGCCTCTCGATCGTTCATTCACTCACCGACGGCATGGGTGGATCGGTCAAGTACGAACGTGTCGACGGCCGTACCCGTTTCCTCGTTCGCCTCCCCCTCACCCAGTCTGCTCAACGCCCCATCAACTGGACCAAGACGTCCAGCGCTGACGCGGCTACCAACGTCGCCGTTTCAGAGGACGTCTCCGCTGTGGCTCCGGTTGTCGGAGCTTCGGGTGCCTGAGCAAAGGCGACACCGTGTCCTCAAGGGGGAGCCCTGCTGATGGCACCTCGCGGGCGGACCACAGCACGAGCTGGCAGATACCTTCCGCACCTTCGCCGCCTCTTCGTGGCGATGCTCGCGTTTGCCGTCATGTTGCCGACCGTCGCCCTCAACGTCGGCGCCGCGATGGCGAGTATCCCGACGGCGGCTCCCGACAGGTACGAGATCACCGAAGGTGAGACGCTGGTCGTCGGATCCGATTGGCTGCTCGACGGTTGGTCGGCCCGTCGGCAGATCAAACTTGACGATGCCGGAACTGACGGCCCACTCACGATTCGCATCGACCCCACGAGCATCGATTACTCCCGCACCTCGGAGCTGGGCCGAGACGTTCGATTCGTTGGCGCCGAGGGCGAGGCCATCGGGCACGAGGTGACGTCGTGGGTTGCTGGCGGCGAGTCCCTCGTCGTATTGCTGCCGGAGCCGAACGGCGAGCGCTCCGTTGTCTGGATGTACTACGGCAACCCGCACGCCCCCGAGCTTCCGGATTCGGTCGAGCCATCCGAGACGCACGACGCGGTCGAACCGGCCGCTGTCGCAATCGGGCCGGAAGAACTGTCGGGTGTCCTCGCCAACGACAGCAGCGACGGACCCGTAGTGGCATCACTCGAGTCGGGTCCGACCAGCGCCGCGTCCTTCGCCCTCAACAGCAACGGGTCGCTCGTCTACACACCGGCCGCCGGTTTCATCGGTGAAGACACGTTCTCCTATAGGGCAGTGTCCGCATCCGCAGTTGGCGAGCCGACGACGGTCACCATTGACATCCTCCCGATTCCGGAGGCCCTGGTTGTTGAGGACGATGTGCCCATCCTCTCAGAACCCGATCCGGACACGCTCTTCTTCGAGTCACCGGAAGGGCAACCTTCAAGCGAAATCGACTTCACGGCCGAGGGTCACGGCTACAACGTGATCCTCAGCCGCGGCGAAGCCATGCTGACGGTCGGCAACGGCAATTCGAAGCACGAAGTTGCAATGGGCTACCGCGACGGCGCCTCCGATCCTGAACCTGCTGGCATCGACCCGCTGACTTCGACCACGGCTACGCAGCGCTACGCCTCGATCTCCTATCGCGACATCTACCCCGGCATTGATGTTGCCTACGAAGCCGATGGGAAGGAGTTGGAGTACAGCTTCACTGTCCACCCCGGCAGCGATCCGTCCCAGATCGCTATTGAGTTCTCAGGTGCCCGCGGCATGGAGGTCAAGGACGACGGCACCCTGCTCGTCGACTCTCAGGCTGGTCGCGATCTGAAGACCACAGCTCCGTACACCTACCAGGAGATTGCAGGCGAGAGGGTTGAGATCGAAAGCAGCTACGTGCTCAAGGATGAGGGCACTGTTGGCTTCACCATCGGTAGCTACGACCCAACGGTTGCTCTCGTCATCGACCCGACCTTCAAGGCAGTCGACACCGCTGGAGGTGACGCCTCGAGCATCACAATCACCAAGCCAGCCGGGGTAGTGGAGGGCGACTTCATGCTCGCCCAGATCCTCGTTGAGAAGGGCGGGGTGACCTTCACGGCACCGGCTGATTGGACCTTGCTCCGAGAGGACGACTCCAGTAGCGACGCGTTGGCCCAGGCGCTCTTCTATCGCGTTGCCGGAGCGAGCGAACCAGCGGACTACACGTTCTCTTTCGACCAGGCCGCGAAGGTCGCCGGCGCGATTGGGCTCTTCACGGACGTTGATACGGCAAACCCGGTCGACGCACACAGCGGACAGGCGAGTTCGGGTGGTGATCCGACCGCACCATCGATCACAACCACCGTCGCCGGCACGCAGTTGGTAGCTCTATTCGGAATGTCGGGAGTCAGCACATTCACTCCGCCCGTTGGGATGACAGAACGCTGGGACTTCAACCCGGGGGACAATCCAAGCATCAGCGGTGCGGAGGAAACGTTCGCTGGCATCGGTGCAACCGGCAGCCGAACCGCCACCGGTACCTCCGCAAACAAGAGCATCTCCCAGCTCATCGCCCTGGCTCCGGCACCACTCGAGGGAGTCCCCATGGCGGTCTGGAGAAGGGACGGGGTGAATACGCCCTTCGCGGCAGATTGGGACGGATCCGGTTTTGGAGGGGCGCAGCCGTCCCAGTCTGTGGGGGACTTTCGGATCATCCAGGGTGCTGAGTCCCCTTCTCGCGATGAGGCGATCATCGTTGGAGTGGACGCAGGCGGCACCGTTGCCGGTGAGCTGTGGAATGGATCCTCCTGGACGGCTCTTCCGGTCCTTGGTTCGACCACACAGACCTACTGGTGGGGATTCGACGTTGCCTACGAACCGGTGAGCGGCGATGCGATGGTTGTGTACGCCGACGGAGCCGCTCTCAACTACCGGACGTGGAACGGTTCGACGTGGTCGGGCGAAACTGCGATTGCAGAACCGCTGGCCGGAACCCCTCGACAGATGCAGCTCGCTTCCCATCCATACTCGGACGAGATGGTGCTGGTGGTCAGTGACGATACGTCCAGGGACTATGCACTGGTATGGAACGGATCAGCTTGGGGGAACTCGCAGATCTTGACTGCCGACGGCACCGGCAATGACCGTACCGACATCAATGTCGTCTATGAGCAGAAGCGCGGTCGAGCCCTGGTCGTCTTCGGTACGGGTACCGACGATGTGCACTTCCGGGTTTGGGACGCAGGCTGGAGTAACGAGTTCTCGACCCCCGGACTAGGTGGCGGCTATGCCCAATGGGTGGTGCTTGGCGCCGATCCGAACAGCAACAATGTTGCCATGGGTGTCCTTACCAATGACTCCGATGTGTGGCTCGCCGTATGGGACGGAGCCGGATGGGTCAATCGGACGACGGCGACCACGAGTTCGACGGGTGTGACAGAACCGGCGGTGGCGGTGGCATTCGAGGGCAGCTCCGGTAGCGCAATTGCCGCCTATGGGGAGAGTGTTGCTACCCCTCGGTATCGCACCTGGGTATCCGGATCCGGTTGGACAGGTGAGTTGAGCGCTCCCAACATCGGTGGGACGTCAAATTCGATGGCGCTGTATCCAGAGCCAGGCACCAACGGAGCGATTCTGGCCGTCAACGATGACGGCGGTGGCATCAACTACGTCTACTGGAACGGAACCGCCTGGGGTTCGCCGAGTGAGCTCGAGACGGCTTCCGGGGAGACAAAGAACCAGCCGTTCCTCTTCCTTTGGGAGGGGACAGTGGGTACAGCCCCGCCCGAAAGCACTATCTCAGGAACCGTCTTTGAAGACACCATCGGAGACGTCCTCAACGACGGTGTGATCGGCGATGTCAGAAATCCAGGGGCAGAGAACGTCGATGTATATCTCTACCTCGACGACGGCGACGCCAACCTCGATGCTGGTGACACCCTGATCGGCGGTGCGCCAACTCAGACGCTTTGGGACGGCACTTACTCGTTCACCGGACTGGCCGATGGTGACTACTTCGTTGTGGTCGACTCCAAGACGGTCGCGCCTTCTCAGGACGTTGACGCCATCCAAACAGACATCTGGGCAGAGCAAACCTACGGACCGACCGGGGCGTACTGCGACAACGGGATCGGCTACTCGATCACCGCGTCCGCGGGCCCTTGCTATGGCGGAATTGCTGGACACCTTTCCGATGACTTCTCGCAATGGGATGACCGAGAGCACCGAGCCGCGGTCACCCTCAGTGGTGGCAGCGTCCTGAATGTCGACTTCGGGTTCTCGTTCAATGTCGTCGTGAACACCACGAGCGGCGGAACCGAAGACTGGGATCTGGCAACCAACCGAACCGTGCAGGGCTCGCTGCGGCAGTTCATCCAGAACGCGAACGCAATCGCCGGTCCGAATGCGATGCGCTTTGTACCGGTCGATCCCGCCGGAGCGACCGATGGAACCAACGACTGGTGGCGGATCATGGTCACAGAGGTCCTGCCACCGATCACCGGTGATGGGACGACTATCGACGGCCGCGCTTACGACTTCACCGACGGGGCAACGGTCCTTGACACCAACGCGGCACAGATCGGTGCCGGAGCGACGGTCGGCACCGAGGGCACATACACGACCCCGCAACTCGATCCCGAGCTTGAGATCCGGAACTACCGACCGACCGCAGTTGTGCCGACCGGCTTGGTGTTCGAAGCCAATGACAGCGTGCTACGTCATGTGTCGATCTGGGGGTTCGGGGACTCGGCGACGTCATTCGACACGAACGTGCGCATGGGGACGACCTTCAACACGGACCCAGATTTCACTGGTTCGCTCGTGGAGTTCAACGTCATTGGAACGGGTCCGGCAAGCTTCACCGATCCTGGCGTCGATGACAGGAGTGGAAACCTCAACCTCGCCATGAGGGAGACAGACAACGCCTTCGTTCAAGACAACCTGATTGGTTTCGGCGGTGGCGCGGGTGTCACGTTCAGTACCGCTTCCAACTCGGGAACTGTGCTCCGCAATGAGATCCGGCGCAACGGGATCCTCAATCCGAGCGGGAATCCGGTGGGCGTATGGATCAGCGGCAACGTCACCGGCAACCTCATCACCGACAATGCTTCCGGCGTCTATAGCGGCCCAACCCTCTGGATCACCTATCAGGACAACACGATCTCCGCCAACGGTTGGGGGGCAAGCCGACCCGACGGTATCTGGGTCTCCGGCTCGTTTGTCACCATTGAACGCAACGTGATCGCCGACAACGTAGGGGCCGGGGTAGTCGTCCCGAGCAGCACCGACGATGCCTACGTCACGCGCAACGGCTTCTCTGGAAACGGCGCCGGGAGCGGCCAGATCGGTATCGACTTGCTTGCCACGGGAGACGACCCACTGGCGACTCCCTTTGTGACGCTCAACGACGACGGAGATTTCGATATCGGTGGAAACGGGCTCCTCAACTACCCCATCATCCAAGATGCTTCGATCCAGGGCGGTGAACTCTCGGTCACCGGATGGGCGCGGCCGGGTTCGAACATCGAGTTCTACCTCGCGGACCCTGACCCGACCGGGTTCGGTGAAGGACAGAAGTGGCTGGTCACGAAGACCGAAGGCTCTGGCGACGACCTCGACAGCGGCACCGGTACGTACGGCCCGAGCCCCGTGAACGGCATCGCCCAGGGAACAGATACGACTAACCGATTCGAGTTTGCGATTCCGCTGGCGTCGCTCACAACGGTCGTTGCGGCTTCCGATGGCGTGACGGCCCTTGCCACCGTCGGATCCGCCACGTCAGAGTTCAGCGGAGTTGTCGCCCTCAGCGGTCCCATCGTGGTCAACTCGACCGGCGACGCCGGTGACGACAATCTCGGCGACGGCCTCTGCGAAACAGCGATACTCGGCGAGTGCACGCTGCGGGCAGCAATCGAGGAGGCCAACAACACCCCGGGTACCGACACCATCGAGTTCAACATCCCGACCAGTGATCCCGGATACACCGCCTCCCCACTCAGTTACACCATCCAGATCGGCGTGGCGAGCGGTACGACGCTGCCGGCCATCACGGATCCGGTGACTATCGATGGCAGCACCCAACCCGACTTCCCGGGAACGCCGGTCATCGTCCTCGACGGGACCGCGGCTTCCGCATCCGATCCCAACGGCCTCACCCTCCAGGCAGGCGATTCCACGATCCGAGGCCTGGTGATCGTCGATTCAGGCGATGACGCTATCGAGATCGAGACCAACGGCGGGAACTCCATTACCGGCAACTACATCGGTGTCGGAGTCGATGGAACCACGCCTCAACCCAATAAGTACGGAGTGTCGGTCAAGACGAACGGAAACACGATCGGCGGCACCAATGCGGGCGACCGGAACATCATCTCCGGCAATACCAACTATGGCCTCGCCATCTACAATGCCGCGTCCGGCAATTTCGTCCAGGGGAACTACATCGGCGTGGCCGCCAACGGGTCTTCCGCTAGAGGCAACGGAGCCAGCGGCATTGAAGTGTTGGGTGGCGCCAATAGCAACACCATCGGCGGCACGGCTACAGGTGCCGGCAACGTCATCTCGGGTAATGCCAACTACGGCATCGACATCACCGGCATTGGTACGGATTCCAATGATGTGATCGGCAACTACGTCGGTACGGACGCTTCGGGAACTGCAGACCTCGGGAACAGCCTGGATGGTGTTGTGATTCGCAATGGTGCGCAGAGCAACATCGTCGGCGGCGCCACGGCAGCCGATCGGAACATCATTTCCGGAAACGACAACGATGGATTGTGGATCACCGGAACGGGGACCAGTGCGAACGAGGTCCGAGGCAACTGGATTGGGTTCGGCTCCGACGGAAGCAGCTTGGGCAACGCGTACCACGGGGTCGCAGTAGAGAACGACGCCAACGGCAACCTGGTCGGCGGAATTCAGGTGGGTACAGGCAACCGGATCGGCAACTCGGGCTGGGACGGCATCGCGGTAGACGTGGGACCAGGCCTTGACAACACTCTTCTTGGCAATGCCATTTCAAACAACGGCGATCTGGGCATCGACCTCGCTTCGGATGGCGTCACCCTGAACGATCCAGGCGACGCAGCGCTGAACTTCCCTGAGATTACTGCTGCGAGAGAGTCTGGCGGCTTCGTCAGTGTCGACTTCAACCTTGAGGTTCCTCTTGGGTGGTATCGGATCGAGTTCTTCGCCAATCCATCAGGTGCTGACGGATCGGGGTACGGCGAGGGAGAGAACATCGTCGGATCTATGGCTGTCAACCACGGTGGTGGTGTCAGGTCTTTCGGCACCTCGTTCCTCGGAAGTGCCGGGGATGTGATTACTGCCACGGCAACTGAATGCACCACCGGGTCGAGCTGCACCGTTCCAGGGTCGACGTCCGAGTTCTCGGCAGCGGTCACGGTGACGCTCAATCAGGCACCTGTTGCTACGGACGATCCCCCGGCGGGGAGTTATCAGGTCAATGAGGGCGGCTGGGCAATGTGGGCGGTCATGGGGAACGACAGTGATCCAGACGGCGACACGCTGTACCTCGACTCTTTCACACAGCCGAGTATCGGCACCGTGACTCGCATGGACGGCGGGACTCCGGCTGACACCTCCGATGACACGCTCCGCTACGACGCACCCGTCGACACGACCGGCCCCACATCCTTCACCTACACGATCAGTGACGGAGTACTCACCGACGTTGCGACCGTTCTGATCAACGTCAAGCTCTTGAACGAGTATCCGGTGTTCGATCAGGATCTCCTCGACCGCACCGATGCCGAAGGTGCGCTGATATCAATCTCGGCCGGTGCGACGGACGCCGATACCGGAGACGCTCTTACTTACTCCGCCACCGACCTGCCGATTGGCCTCGCGATCGAGTCCGGTTCGGGCCTCATCGCAGGTCTCGTCAATCACGCGGCCGCCGCGTACAGCCCGTACAGCACCGAAATCACCGTCTGTGACGACGGCAGCCCGAGCCGATGTGATACCGACACCCTCACGTGGACGATTACGAACGTGGTCACGACCAGCCCGTATCTCGTCGCTGGAACGGGGGGCGTCGGCGGCGGCGACGACCTGCTCACGACCGTTAACCCGACGGACTTCGACCCGACGACCAACGAGGTCGACATCGGAACAGGAACGGGCACGTCGGGGATCGAGTCGGAAGGCATCCAACCGGTGAGTGGGGTGCTGTTCACCGTCGATGGCGATCAGTTGGGCATCCTGAACACCGACCACGGAGCCTTCACCACCGTGGGCACCGGCCTCGGTACGGGGGATGGGCCGTTCGGAGCGATCGCCTTCGACAACGTCACCGGCATGGCTTTCCATCCGCTCACCGGCATCATATGGGCCGTTCACTCGCGTTCGGGGCTCGTCGACGCTCTGTTCCTGATCGATCCCGATACGGGCAACCACATCCCGGACGTGTTCGGTTCCGGTCGGGACTACCAGATTCTTCGCCAACACGCAGGAGCCACCGACTTCACCGGGCTCGCCTTCGACCCAACCGACTGGCAACTCTACGGAGTACTGACCGACGGTGCAGGGACCGACTACCTCGTGAGCATCACCCGAAAGAACGGCAACTCGAAGGTCGTCGGAACGCTCGCCCAGCCGATCACCGACCTGTCCTTTGACGACTTCGGCCAGATGTGGGGCGTCGACGCCGGCACGCTCTACCAGATCAACAAGACCAGTGGTGCTCTCGACGGAGGGCGAACGATCGACAACGGCGCCGACTACGGAGCAGTGGCCTTCGCCGTGAGCCCGGCCAGCCCACCCGCCCTCGAAGGAGTGGTGTTCGAGGATCTTGCGGGCGATGCGTTGGCCGGCAGCCAGGCCGTCGAGGACATCAGCAACCCTGGTGTTGGTGGAGTGACGGTCAGTATCTACCGGGATAACGGAGCCATTCCGGGTGAGCCAGACCCGACCGACACCCTGTTCGACAGCAAGATCACCGGTCCAACCGGCCACTATTTCTTCGAGGCCGTTCCGGGCGGGTCGGTGTATTGGTTGACGGTGGACTCAACCACCCTCAACCCGACCGCCGGTGGAACCGGCTGGGCTGAGCAAACCTACGGTCCGGTGGGCGCGGTCACCTACCAGGCTGGTAGCTACTCCGTGGCCGCCTCCGCGGGACCCCTCTTCGGCGGACAGCGCGCCACCCGTTCCGACAGCCCGATCGATGCCTCCACATCCGAACACGTCGCACGACTCGACCTCGTTGCCCTCGACTATGTGGAGGACATGGATTTCGGATTCTCGTTCAACGCGGTCACGAACCTAGAGGGGGCTGGCGCGAGTTTCGAGCAGGGCTCGTTGCGACAGTTCATCTCCAACGCCAATACCGCGACCGGACCGAACGCCATGCGATTCGTCCCGGTTGTTCCGCCCAACGACGGCACGAGCAGTTGGTGGAGTCTGGCGCCTTCCGTTGCCTTGCCCGCCATCACGGGTGCCGGCACCGCCATCGACGGAACGGCATACGACGCCTCCGATGGGGTAACCGTCCTGAACCCGAACCCAGCCGGACCCGAGTTCGAGCTCAGGGGTCCGGGTGCGGCGGGTTATGGCCTCGAGGTCTCGGCCGACAACAGTGAGGTGCGCGGGGTCGTCATTAACCGCTTCGCAACCGGCATCGCCCTCCTTGGTGGGGACGCCAGTGTGATCGCGGGCAACTACCTCGGGCTCGACGCGACGGGTCTGGTGGGCGAGGTCGGAAACTCCGCTCAGGGCATCCTGGTCTACGGGGCGACGAATACCGTGATTGGCGGACGGCTGCCGCCGACCGCAACGTGATCTCAGGGAACAACTGGCGGGGTGTGTTCATCGACGATGCGAGCGATGGCCCAGTGGCGAGCTCGGGCGGCACCCGGATCCTCGGCAACTACATCGGTACCGACGCTTCGGGAACGGCCGCCTTGCCCTACAGCGGGGGGGCAATACCCGCCTACCAGCAGATCGGGATCGCGATTTGGGGCGGTCCGGACAACGTCATCGGAACCGCCTCATCCGGGAACACCATCTCGGGCAACAGCTGGCATGGCGTCTATATCTGGGGTGCTGAAGCGACCGGCAGCAAGATCCAGGGCAATACCTTTGGCCTGGATGTCGGCGGCTCGAATCCGCTTCCCAACGGATACGAGAGCGTCGCGCGATCGGCCATTCACATTTCAAGCGCACCGAGCAACCTCATTGGAGGAATCGGAGGAGGTGAAGGCAACCTCATCGAATCGAACTCGTCACACGGCATCGTGATAGTCGGCGCTACTGCGATCGACAACACCATTGTCGGGAACTCGATCTTCGGGAACGGCGGCCTGGGCATTGACCTGGAACTCGATGGTGTCACCCCGAATGATCCCGACGACGACGACACCGACGCCGCGAATGATCTCCTCAACTTCCCGGTCATCGTTTCGGGCACGGAGACAGGCGGGATCGTCACCTTGACGGGTGCGTTCGACGTTCCGGCCGGTTGGTATCGGTTTGAATTCTTCAAGAATACGATCGCCGATCCGAGCGGATATGGCGAGGGTCAAACCTTCGTTGGGTCTGCATCAATCACCCACACTGGCGCGGGGGACGAGCCCTGGGGAGCGGCATTCCCGGGTTCCGTCGGCGACATCATCACCGCGACGCTCACCGAGTGCACCGACTCGGGATGCAGTGATTTTGGTTCGACATCAGAGTTCTCAGCTTCGTATGTCGTCACGCCCCCGAACAACCCGCCGGTTGCAGTTGACGACACGGAGACAACCCTCGAGGACATCCCAGTGGTTGTGGACGTTGCGGACAACGACTCGGATACTGACGGGAATCTGGACATCACAACAGCGGCCGCGACCACCCTGCCCGTGAATGGGTCGACGGTGAACAATGGTGATGGGACGATCACCTACACCCCGGCGAGTGACTGGAGTGGCACCGACTCGTTCGACTACGAGATCTGCGACACCCTTGCGGCGTGCTCGACCGCGACGGTGACGGTCACCGTCACTCCGGTGAACGATCCACCGGTGTTGGCTCCGGTTGGGGACAAGAGTGTCGATGAGTTGGTTGAGTTGGCGTTCACCGCAACCGCGTCTGACGTTGACGTTCCGGTTCAGGCTCTCACCTTCTCTCTGTCGGGTGAACCTGTCGGTGCGTCGATCGACTCTGTCTCGGGTGTCTTCTCGTGGACGCCGACCGAGGTGCAGGGTCCTGGTGTCTACACGTTTGATGTTGAGGTCACGGACGGTATTGCGACGGACTTCGAGACGATCACGGTGACGGTCGGTGAAGTCAACGTGCCACCGGTCCTCGCTCCGGTTGGTCCGCAGGCGGTTGGTGAGCTCGTTGAGTTGGCGTTCACCGCAACCGCGTCCGACGTTGATGTTCCGGCACAGACTCTGGTGTTCTCTCTGTCGGGTGAACCTGTCGGTGCGTCGATCGACTCTGTCTCGGGTGTCTTCTCGTGGACGCCGACCGAGGCGCAGGGTCCTGGTGTCTACACGTTTGATGTTGAGGTCACGGACGGTATTGCGACGGACTTCGAGACGATCACGGTGACGGTCGGTGAAGTCAACGTGCCACCGGTCCTCGCTCCGGTTGGTGACCGGTCGGTTGATGAGCTCGTTGAGTTGGCGTTCACCGCAACCGCGTCTGACGTTGATGTTCCGGCACAGACTCTGGTGTTCTCTCTGTCGGGTGAACCTGTCGGTGCGTCGATCGACTCTGTCTCGGGTGTCTTCTCGTGGACGCCGATCGAGGTGCAGGGTCCTGGTGTCTACACGTTCGACGTGGTCGTCACTGATGGTGTTGATACGGATTCGAGACGATCACGGTGACGGTCGGTGAAGTCAACGTGCCACCGGTCCTCGCTCCGGTTGGTCCGCAGGCGGTTGAGTGAGTTCGTTGAGTTGGCGTTCACCGCCACCGCGTCTGACGTTGATGTTCCGGCCAGACTCTGATGTTCTCGTTGTCGGGTGAACCTAGGGTGCTGTGATCACGGCGGCCGGCGATTTCACGTGGACGCCGACCGAGGTGCAGGGTCCTGGTTCTACACGTTCAACGTCTCGTGTCCGATGGTATCGACACGGACTTCGAGACGATCACGGTGACGGTCGGTGAAGGCGAATACGGCTCCGGTCCTCGCATTCATCGGTCCTCACAGCGTTGACGAATTCATCGAGTTGGCGTTCACCGCAACCGCGTACCGACGTTGACGTTCCGGCACAGTCGCTCTCGTTCTCGTTGGCTGGTGAACCTACGGGTGCTGTGATCACGGCGGCCGGTGATTTCACGTGGACGCCGACCGAGGTGCAGGGTCCTGGTGTCTACACGTTCGATGTTGAGGTCACGGACGGTGTTGATGACGGACTTCGAGACGATCACGGTGACGGTTGGTGAAGTCAACGTGCCGCCGGTGTTGGCCGTGATCGGTCCGCAGGCGGTTGGTGAGCTCGTTGAGTTGGCGTTCACCGCTTCGGCGTCTGATGTTGACGTTCCGGTCCAGTCGTCTGACTGTTCTCTCTGTCGGGTGAACCTGTCGGTGCGTCGATCACTGCTGGCTCGGCTATCTTCTCGTGGACGCCGACCGAGGCGCAGGGTCCTGGTGTCTATACGTTTGATGTTGTCGGTCACGGACGGTATTGCGACGGACTTCGAGATCGATCACGGTCACGTCGGTGAAGTCAACGTGGCTCCGGTCTTGCTCCGATTGGTGACCAGTCGGTTGATGAGTTGGTTGAGTTGGCGTTCACCGCAACGGCTTCTGATGTTGATGATCCGGTCCAGTCGCTCATGTTCTCTCTGTCGGGGGAGCCGGTGGGTGCGTCGATCACGGCGGGCGGCGATTTCACGTGGACGCCGACCGAGGCGCAGGGTCCTGGTGTCTACACGTTCGATGTTGAGGTCACGGACGGTATTGCGACGGACTTCGAGACGATCACGGTGACGGTCGGTGAAGTCAACGTGCCACCGGTGCTCGCACCGATTGGTGACCAGTCGGTTGACGAGCTCACCGAGTTGGCGTTCACCGCAACGGCTACCGATGTTGACTTGCCGGTCCAGTCGCTCTTGTTCTCGTCTGGTCGGTGAACCTGTCGGTGCGTCGATCACGGCGGGCGGCGATTTCTCGTGGACGCCTTCTGAGGCCCAGGGTCCTGGCACGTACACGTTCGATGTCGTTGTCACTGATGGTGTTGATACGGACTTCGAGACAATCACCGTCACGGTTGGTGAAGCCAACGTGCCGCCGGTGTTGGCCGTGATCGGTCCGCAGGCGGTTAGTGAGCTCGTTGAGTTGGCGTTCACCGCAACCGCGTCTGACGTTGATGATCCGGCACAGACTCTGGTGTTCTCTCTGTCGGGTGAACCTGTCGGTGCGTCGATCGACTCTGTCTCGGGTGTCTTCTCGTGGACGCCGACCGAGGCGCAGGGTCCTGGTGTCTACACGTTTGATGTTGAGGTCACGGACGGTATTGCGACGGACTTCGAGGCGATCACCGTCACCGTCGGTGAAGCCAACATTGCTCCGGTATTGGCGAGCATTGGTGCTCAGAGCACCGACGAGTTGGTGGAGTTGGCGTTCACCGCTTCTGCTTCTGATGGTGACGTTCCGGTCCAGTCGCTCACGTTCTCTCTGGTCGGTGAACCTACGGGTGCTGTGATCACGGCGGCCGGCGATTTCACGTGGACGCCGACCGAGGTGCAGGGTCCTGGTGTCTACACGTTCGACGTGGATGGTCACGGACGGTATTGCGACGGACTTCGAGACGATCACGGTGACGGTCGGTGAAGTCAACGTGCCACCGGTGCTTGCGGTGATTGGTGACCAGTCGGTTGATGAGCTCACCGAGTTGGCGTTCACCGCAACCGCCACTGATGTTGATGATCCAGTCCAGTCGCTGGTGTTCTCGCTGGCCGGTGAACCCGTCGGTGCTTCGATCACGGCTGGCGGCGATTTCGCGTGGACACCTTCTGAGGCGCAGGGTCCTGGCACGTATACGTTTGATGTGGTCGTCTCGGACGGTGTCGACACGGATAGCGAGTCGATCACGGTCACCGTTGCCGAGGTGAATGTGGCTCCGGTGTTGGCTCCGATTGGTGACCAGTCGGTTGATGAGTTGGTTGAGTTGGCGTTCACCGCTACGGCTTCTGATGTTGATGTGCCGGTCCAGTCGCTGGTGTTCTCTCTGTCGGGGGAGCCGGTGGGTGCGTCGATCACGGCGGGCGGCGACTTCTCGTGGACACCAACCGAAGGCCAGGGTCCTGGTATCTACACGTTCGACGTGGTCGTGTCGGACGGTGTCGATACGGATAGCGAGTCGATCACGGTCACCGTCGTCGACGGGAATACGGCACCTGTCCTCACATTCATTGGTGACCAGAGTGTTGACGAGTTGGTTGAGTTGGCGTTCACCGCCACAGCAACCGACAGTGACTTGCCGGTGCAGTCGCTTTCGTTCTCTCTGTCGGGTGAGCCGGCGGGTGCGTCGATCACGGCGGGCGGCGACTTCTCGTGGACGCCTTCTGAGGCCCAAGGCCCGGTATCTACACGTTCGATGTCGTCGTGTCACTGATGGTATTGATACGGACTTCGAGACGATCACGGTCACGGTTGGTGAAGCCAACGTGCCGCCGGTGTTGGCCGTGATCGGTCCGCAGGCGGTTGGTGAGCTCGTTGAGTTGGCGTTCACCGCAACCGCGTCTGACGTTGATGATCCGGCACAGACTCTGGTGTTCTCTCTGTCGGGTGAACCTGTCGGTGCGTCGATCGACTCTGTCTCGGGTGTCTTCTCGTGGACGCCGACTGAGGCGCAGGGTCCTGGTGTCTACACGTTTGATGTTGAGGTCACGGACGGTATTGCGACGGACTTCGAGGCGATCACCGTCACCGTCGGTGAAGCCAACATTGCTCCGGTATTGGCGAGCATTGGTGCTCAGAGCACCGACGAGTTGGTGGAGTTGGCGTTCACCGCTTCTGCTTCTGATGGTGACGTTCCTGTCCAGTCGCTCACGTTCTCTCTGGTCGGTGAACCTACGGGTGCTGTGATCACGGCGGCCGGTGATTTCACGTGGACGCCGACCGAGGTGCAGGGTCCTGGTGTCTACACGTTTGATGTTGTGGTCACGTGATGGTATTGATACGGACTCTCGAGGCGATCACGGTGACGGTCGGTGAAGTCAACGTGCCACCGGTGCTTGCGGTGATTGGTGACCAGTCGGTTGATGAGCTCACCGAGTTGGCGTTCACCGCAACCGCCACTGATGTTGATGATCCAGTCCAGTCGCTGGTGTTCTCGCTGGCCGGTGAACCCGTCGGTGCTTCGATCACGGCTGGCGGCGATTTCGGTGGACACCTTCTGAGGCGCAGGGTCCGGCACTTATACGTTTGATGTGGTCGTCACGGACGGTGTCGACACGGATAGCGAGTCGATCACGGTCACGGTTGACGAGGTGAATGTGGCTCCGGTGTTGGCTCCGATTGGTGACCAGTCGGTCGATGAGTTGGTCGAGTTGACGTTCACCGCTACGGCTTCCGATGTCGATGTGCCGGTCCAGTCGCTGTTGTTCTCTCTGTCGGGGGAGCCGGTGGGGGCGTCGATCACGGCGGGGGTGTTCACCTGGACGCCAACCGAAGCTCAGGGTCCCGGTGTCTATACGTTTGATGTGGTGGTGACCGGACGGCACCGATACGGATAGCGAGTCGATCACGGTGACGGTCGATGAGGTGAATGTGGCTCCGGTGTTGGCGTTCATTGGTGACCAGACGGTCGACGAGCTGACCCAGTTGACGTTCACCGCTACTGCTACCGATGGTGACTTGCCGGCGCAGTCGCTCTCTTCTCCCTGTCGGGTGAGCCGGCGGGTGCGTCGATCACGGCTGGCGGTGTTTCTCCTGGACGCCTTCTGAGGCGCAGGGTCCCGGCACGTTACACGTTTGATGTCGTCGTCACGGACGGTGTCGATACGGACATCGAGTCGATCACGGTGACGGTTGATGAGGTGAACGTGGCTCCGGTGTTGGCACCGATCGGTGACCAGACGGTTGATGAGCAGACCGAGTTGACGTTCACCGCTACCGCCACCGATGTTGATGTGCCGGCCCAGTCGTTGTCGTTCTCTCTGTCGGGTGAGCCGGTCGGGTGCGTCGATCACGGCGGGCGGTGTCTTCACGTGGACGCCGACCGAGGCGCAAGGTCCCGGTGTCTACACGTTTGATGTTGATCGTCACCGACGGCATCGATACGGACATCGAGACGATCACGGTCACGGTTGGTGAAGTGAACGTGGCTCCGGTGTTGACGTTCATTGGTGATCAAGCGTCGACGAGTTCGTCGAGTTGGCGTTCACCGCTTCTGCGACTGATGTTGACGTTCCGGTCCAGTCGTTGACGTTCTCTCTGTCGGGTGAGCCGGTGGGTGCGTCGATCACGGCGGGCGGTGATTTCACGTGGACACCGACCGAGGCCAGGGTCCGGGTGTCTATACGTTCGACGTGGTGGTGTCGCGACGGTATCGATACGGACACCGAGACGATCACGGTACGGTCGGTGAAGTGAACGTGGCTCCGGTGCTTGCATTGATTGGTGACCAGTCGGTTGATGAGCTCACCGAGTTGGCGTTCACCGCAACGGCCACGGATGTTGATGTTCCGGTCCAGTCGCTCTCTTCTCGCTGGCCGGTGAACCCGTCGGTGCGTCGATCACGGCTGGCGGCGATTCACCTGGACACCTTCCGAGGCCCAAGGTCCTGGCGTCTATACGTTTGATGTGGTCGTCTCGGACGGTGTTGACACGGATATCGAGTCGATCACGGTGACGGTTGCCGAGGTGAATGTGGCTCCGGTGTTGGCTTCATTGGTGACCAGTCGGTTGACGAGTTGACCGAGTTGGCGTTCACCGCAACCGCCACTGATGTTGATGTGCCAGTCCAGTCGCTGGTGTTCTCGCTGGTCGGGGGAGCCGACGGGTGCGTCGATCACAGCCGGTGGTGACTTCACCTGGACGCCGACCGAAGCCCAAGGTCCCGGTGTCTACACGTTTGATGTTGTGGTCTCTGACGGTATTGATACGGACACTGAGTCGATCACGGTGACGGTTGCCGAGGTGAATGTTGCTCCGGTGTTGACGTTCATTGGTGATCAGAGCACGGACGAGCTCACCGAGTTGGCGTTCACCGCAACCGCCACTGACGTTGATGTTCCAGTCCAGTCGCTGGTGTTCTCGCTGGCCGGTGAACCCGTCGGTGCTTCGATCACGGCTGGCGGCGATTTCGCGTGGACACCTTCTGAGGCGCAGGGTCCGGGTGTCTACACGTTCGACGTTGAGGTGTCGGACGGTATCGACACGGACACTGAGACGATCACGGTGACGGTTGCTGAGGTGAATGTGGCTCCGGTGTTGGCTCCGATTGGTGACCAGTCGGTTGATGAGTTGGTTGAGTTGGCGTTCACCGCCACCGCTTCTGATGTTGATGTGCCGGTCCAGTCGCTTGTCGTTCTCTCTGTCGGGTGAGCCGGCGGGTGCGTCGATCACAGCCGGCGGCGACTTCACGTGGACGCCGACCGAAGGCCAGGGTCCGGGTGTCTACACGTTCGACGTTGTCGTGTCCGACGGCATTGACACGGACATGAGTCGATCACGGTGACGGTTGGTGAGGTCAACATGGCTCCGGTGCTGGCTTCATTGGTGACCAGTCGGTTGATGAGTTCGTGGAGTTGGCGTTCACCGCCACAGCAACCGACAGTGACTTGCCGGTGCAGTCGCTTGTTCTCTCTGTCGGGTGAGCCGGTGGGTGCGTCGATCACGGCTGGCGGCGACTTCACGTGGACGCCTTCCGAGGCTCAGGGTCCTGGCACGTACACGTTCGATGTTGAGGTCACGGACGGCGTCGATACGAACTCGAGTCGATCACCGTCACCGTTGGTGAGGTCAACGTTGCTCCGGTGTTGGCTCCGTTGGTCGCCAGCGGTTGATGAGCTCACCGAGTTGGCGTTCACCGCTTCGGCGACTGATGTTGATGTGCCGGTCCAGTCGTTGTCGTTCTCTCTGTCGGGTGAGCCGGCGGTGCGTCGATCACAGCTGGTGGTGACTTCACATGGACACCGACCGAAGCCCAGGGTCCCGGTGTCTATACGTTCGACGTTGTCGTCATCCGATGGCATCGACACGGACACTGAGACGGTCACGGTGACGGTTGGTGAGGTCAACGTGGCTCCGGTGTTGACTCATTGGTGACCAGATCGGTTGATGAGTTGGTTGAGTTGGCGTTCACCGCAACCGCATCCGATGGTGATGTGCCGGTCCAGTCGCTGTCGTTCTCTCTGGTCGGGGAACCGACGGGTGCGTCGATCACGGCTGGTGGTGACTTCACTTGGACACCGACCGAATCCCAAGGCCCCGGGCGTCTATACGTTCGACGTTGTGGTCTCCGACGGTGTCGATACTGACACCGAGACGATCACGGTCACCGTCGCTGAAGTCAACGTCGCTCCGACGGCGGTCGACGACACGGCCACTACGCAAGAGGACACGACGGTGACAATCCCTGTGCTCGCCAATGACACGGATGTCGAGACGGATCCGTTGACGGTGACCTTCGTGACCACGCCCTTCAATGGGTCGGCAACGCTCAACACAGACGGCACGATCACCTACAACCCGGACCCAGACTTCTTTGGGGTAGACACCTTCGGGTACGCCATCTCCGACTCCAACGGTGGCGTAGACAGTGCCACGGTCACGATCACCGTGACGCCGGTGAATGATGCCCCGGTGGCCGTCGACGACACAGCCTCGACGCCCGAGGACACGGGCGTGGTGGTGGCGATCCTCGACAATGACTTCGATGTCGACGGAACACTTGACCCAGCGACCGTCTCGATCGCCATAGCGCCGACGAACGGCGGAACGACCGTCGGTACGGACGGTTCGATCGTCTACGTGCCCGTTCCGGACTTCAACGGTGTCGACACGTTTGTCTATCAGGTCTGCGACGACGGCGGGGCTTGCAGCGTTGCCACCGTCACGGTCACGGTCGGGCCAGCCAACGACGCACCAGTGCTGGGCGCCGTTGGCCCTCGATCGATATCAGAAATGATCCGACAGTCGTTCATCGTCACGGCATCGGATGCTGACGGGAACCCGTTGCTGTTCAGCCTCAGCGATGGGGTGGCCGGTTTGGTACCCGCGGGCGCATCGATTGATCCGACCACGGGTGAGTTCTCGTGGACGCCGACCGAGGCGCAGGGTCCGGGTGTTTACACGTTCGATATTGTTGTAGCCGACGACGGGTCGCCGGCTTTGTCTGATGCGGAGACGATCATTGTCACGGTCGGTGAAGTCAACGCGCCGCCGGTCGCTGATGGAATCCCGTTCCAGTCGGTGGTTGGCGGAGAGACTGTTCTGGTGTCGCCATCGGCGTCTGATTCCGATGTGCCTGCGCAGTCTCTCGTGTGGCGAGTTGTGATGGGACCCGGGACGGTGTTGCTCGACGGCCGCTATCACTGGGTGACCCGTGCGGGTGACGGGCCGGGTATCTATACGGTGACGCTGGAGGTCTCGGACGGGCTGGCGACGGATACCGTCTCGTTCGACGTCAACGTTGACGAGTCGTTCAGCCCATTGCCCGATCCGCCCGAGAATCGTGCGCCGATTGCGGTGACCGATGATGTGGTCCTGCCTGAGGATGGTGGGGTCGATATCGCACCGCTCGCAAACTGATTCGGATCCAGAGGGCGGACAGTTGTCCCTCGTCGGTTGGAGTCAACCGTCGGTCGGAACGATGCGATTCTTGGCGAACGGCGTCATCCGCTATCAGCCACCACGCGACTTCAACGGTTCCGTATCGGCTACGTACACCGTCGCCGACGCTGCCGGGGCAACCGCAGAGGGCCTCATCACGATCACGGTTGTTCCCGTCAACGACGTACCCGTATCGCGGTCTGACTCAGCGACACTCAACTCGTATGACCCGATCCACATTGCGGTTCTCGACAACGACTCGGATGTCGATGGCGACGCCTTGTCGATCGTGGCCGTCGGCGATGCCTCGCACGGGAAGGCCTCGGCGACGACCGCCGGCGAGATCATCTACGACCCGGACTCAGGGTGGACGGGTGAGGACCAATTCACGTACACGATTTCGGATGTGCATGGCATGACCGCGACGACAACGGTCGTCCTCAACGTCACGCACACTGCCCTCGTCACCGGCCGTCTGACTGACGGCGCGTCTCGGCGTCGGTGCCTTGCCTCTGGTGATCCACGAAGCGGAGGTCGGCGAGGAAGAACTGTCTCTCAGCCTCCTGGCGACTGAAGGTGTTTCTCTGCTTGCTGCCTCGTTCTGGCAGACGGTGCTCGCTCTGCAGATCCCGCTGGTCTTCCTCCTTCTGTCGCTCGGGCTTGTCCTCTTCACGGGCGGGGCGGGCAACTTACTCGCGCTCCTCGGCGGCCGACGTCGCTACTACAGCGTCTGTGATGCGCGGCCGGGAGCAACGACTGGTCGTCTACGCGGAGCCGAATGTGGACTCCGAGGTGGTCCACGAGATCATGCCAACCACTCGCTCGATCTACGGTGCAGGTAGACCAAGAGTTGTGGATGGGATCCCCTGGACCCCGATCGAACTGCCGTCCGGAGCCGGATGGGCGCCATCTCGCTACCTGGTCGAGGAAATGGACTACGAGACTTTCCTGTCCGACACGCGGCCTGCCAAGCTTGTCGACGAGTTTGCAGGCGCCTTGCGAACCGGGGGCAGCCTCAAGAAGATCGTCAGCCCTCGCGGGCTAGCAATAGCGCTTTCGGACACCGTGACGCTCGTCGAGGGCGTCGACCTCCCATCGCTGCGCGTGGATTCGGCAGAAGACCATTGTGGGCAACGGCGATCGGGGATCGGTCGGTAGTGCCGAAGTCGTCGACCACTTCCTGGCCGCCTACGACGCAACCCACGAAGTGACTCCGCGAACAGCGCACTCGATCGACAGCTCTGCTGCCGAGTCAGTGTCAGAACTTCCTGTACCTTGCGCTCGAACCCGACGCCACCGGCAATCCCTGGCTCGTATACATCGAGTATCGGGGGCGCAACGTATACATCTCCGGCCTCGGCATCGACGTCTAGGCGTTCTTCGCTGATTGATTCAACCCGTCCCGTGCCAGATTTGGGCGTCCCGTGAAGGGATCAGAGGGCCCGCCGTCGTGTTTTCAGTTGATCGCGCCGTGTGCCCACTGTCTACCGTGGCAGGAGAACGGCCGGTATTCCACGCCCAAAGTACGGGTGAGGAGCGTCCATCTCCGGCCGCCAATCTGTAGGAGGAAACAACCGTGAAACGACTAGCAATCCTGCTACTCGCACTCGGGCTGGTGCTTGCAGCGTGCGATAGCAGCAGCGATGACACCACAACCACGGCCGCAGACAGCGGCGGAGACGAGACCACTACGACAGCGGCCGCTGCATCGAGCGGCTCGCTGCTGGCAGACGGTGCAGGACCGGGAACGCTCAATTGCGGCGTCAATGATGCTGTTCCCGGGTTCGGGTTTACGGATGCAGACGGCAACTTTGCCGGCTTCGATGTCGACTACTGCAAGGCAGTAGCTGCGGCGGTGCTCGGTGATGCCAACGCAGTCACGTATCGGCCGTTGACGGCGCAGCAGCGCTTCACGACGCTCCAGTCGGGTGAGATCGACGTGTTGATCCGCAACACGACGTTCACTTCGAGTCGTGATGGTCGTGAAGGCGCCACGTTCCTGACGACGACGTTCTACGACGGTCAGGGAATGATGGTGTACGCCGACAGCGGTATCACCAGCATCGACGACATGGCCAACCTGTCGGTCTGCGTGCTTTCCGGCACGACGACCGAACTCAACCTGGCGGCCCGGTTCGGCGACACGCCGTTCACGCCGCTGACGTTCGATGAGAACGATCAGCTCCAGGCTGCGTTTTTGGCCGGGCAGTGTGACGGTTGGACGTCCGACAAGTCGCAGCTCGCCGGTGTGCGTTCGAACTTCGCGGAGAGCGAAGGCGGTCCCGAGGCCCTTGTGATCCTGGATGAGACCTTCTCGAAGGAGCCGCTTGGCCCGGTTGTCGCCGACGGCGATACGCAGTGGGCGCAGGTGATCGACTGGGTTGTGTTGGCCACGATCCAGGCAGAGGAGTGGGGTCTGACGTCGGCGAATGTGGCGGACTACGACGGTGACGATTCGGCGATTCGCCGGTTCCTCGGACTCGAGATCGAGACCGACGACGGCACGACCACGTTCGATCCTGGCCTTGGTCTGCCCACGGACTACGCGACGCAGGTGATCAGCCAGGTCGGCAACTACGGCGAGATCTTCGATCGCAATGTCGGGCCGGACACGGCGCTCGGTCTGGCGCGTGGGTTCAATGCCCTGTGGACCGACGGCGGTCTCCTCTACGCACCGCCCTACCGGTAAGCCAATTGGGCGAAGGGGGTCGGGCTTGACGGCCCGGCCCCCTCCTCCTCGCAAAGGAAGCCTTCTGACTACGACCGACAGCACCAAGGCGAAGCGACCACCCTTCTGGCGCAATGTCCGCGTCATTCGGGCTGCACTGCAGATCCTGGCGGTGGTTGTTGTGGTTGGCGCCTTCCTCTATCTCGGCAACAACCTGCGCAACGAGTTGATTGCGAAGAACCTGCCGACCGACTTCAGCTTCCTCAGCCAGCCCACCGGCGTCACCATCGCCGACAGCGACTTCGATCCCGGCTCACCGGTGTGGAGAGCCCTTCTCGCCGGTATCAAGAACACCTTCCTGCTGGTCATCGTCGGAATCCCGTTCCTGACGATCCTCGGTACGCTGATCGGCGTTGCCCGCCTCTCTACCAACTGGCTCGTAGCGAAGGCAGCGACGGTGTACGTGGAGACACTTCGCAACATCCCGCCGCTGCTGATCATCCTGTTCGTGTTCAACGCGGTGATCCTCCAACTCCCCCACCGCGTGACCCGTCGACCCCGCTCGACTGGTTCGTGATCAGCAATCTGAAGATCATGGGTCCTTGGTTCACGTCGTCCACGGGTGTGGGCGCCCTGCTCATCATTGCTTTGATCGCAGCTCGTCGCCGCGGTCGTCGTCGGCATATGGAGAACCCGCTACTCCGAGCAGACGGGAGCCATTCACACCGGGTGTTGTGGGGCCTTGGCGTATTCGCCGTCATCGTCCTTCTCGGCTACTTCATCACCGGCCGGCCGGTCTCCATCTCGATCCCCGATGCTCGATGGCCGTGTCATCACCGGCGGGTTTGGCGGCCTCGGCGCCTACTTCGCTGTCCTCATCGCTCTCGGTCTTGTACACAGCGAGCCATGTCGCCGAGATCGTTCGAGGGTCGATTCTGGCCGTTCCTAGGGGTCAGACCGAAGCTGCAAATGCCATCGCTCTCAGCGGCTTTCAGCGGCTGCGGTATGTGATTCTTCCGCAGGCATTCCGGATCGCCCTTCCGCCGATCATCAACCAGTACCTCAACTTCACCAAGAACACCTCGCTCGCGATCGCCATCGGTTTCGCCGAGATCACGCTGATCACGTTCCAGTCGATCGGGAACGGTTACCCGGCGCCGCAACTGATCCTGATCCTGATGGGCGTCTACCTGCTCTTCTCGCTGACCATCTCGCTGCTGGTCAACATCCTCAACCGTCGCCTTCAGTTGGTGGGCAACTGATGGCCGCCATGACGACATCGCCCGCAGAGAGCGTTTCAGCGCCGCCGGTCCATCGGCGCACCTCGCCCGGCGTGTGGATGAAGAAGAACCTGTTCTCCAATTGGTACAACAGCCTGCTGACGGTCGTGTTCGGTGCGTTCATCCTGTGGGCCATCTACGCGCTGGTCAAGTACTTGATCGGCGTCGACACCGAGATCATTCGTGTCAACCTGCGGCTGTACATGGCGGGCCGCTTCCCGTCAGAGCAACTCGGGCGGCTCTGGGGTGCCATCTACGTGGCGACCGCCACGGTGGCGTTCTTTGCCAGGGCGACCGTGCGTAACGCGCAGATGAAGGCAACCGAGGCAGGCCTCGACTTCGAGCGATCGCATTGGACCGACGTTGTCCGGCGGTTCTGGCCGATCGGGGCGCTCATCCTCTTCACACTGAGCTTCACCGAGACGATCACTCCGACCCTGCTGACCCTCGTGGCGGCGGCCATTGGCCTCGCCGCATACTGGCTTGGCGGCATGATGCCGACGTGGCTCATCCACCGGTCGTGGATCATCGTGGTGGCAGGGCGTTGTTGGGTTCTATGCCGTTCTTGTCGCATTCGGCGGCGTTGGATGGGACCTGTGGCAGGGCTTCTTCGTGAACATCGTCATGACCGTCGCCGGCATCAGCCTGGCGTTCCCGCTCGGTCTGATGCTGGCGCTCGGGCGCCGCTCGACGCTGCCCGCGGTTCGGGTCCTCTCGGTCACCTACATCGAATTCCTCCGCGGTGTGCCGATGATCACCCTGCTGCTGATGGGGGCATTCGCCCTGGGGTTCCTGATTCCCGGTGACTTCCAGTTCAGCCTCTTCCTCAGGTTGCTGATCGCCATCACGCTGTTCCAGTCTGCGTATATCGCCGAAGTGGTGCGTGGCGGGCTGCAATCGGTGCCGAAAGGCCAAGTTGAGGCAGCCCAGTCCGTTGGGCTGAGCCCGTGGAAGACGATGCGGTTGGTTGTGCTGCCACAGGCGCTGCGGAACGTGATCCCGGCAATGGTCGGCCAGTTCATCAGCCTGTTCAAGGACACGACCCTCGTCTACATCGTCGGTCTCCTCGACCTCCTGCGAGCGGTCACGATCTCCACGGCACAGCCCGAATTCTTCGCCCAGGGTCTCGAGGCGGTCGTTCTGCCGTTCGCGGCGTTGTACTTCTGGGTTGGTTCATATGTCATGTCACGAGAGAGTCGACGGCTTGAGAAGAAGCTAGGGGTAGGTGTGCGATGACGGATCCGAATGTCTTCGCCGATGCGACACAGATGGCGGCACCGGCGAGCCCATGATCCAGCTTGTCGGTGTCGACAAGTTCTTCGGTGACTTCCAGGCGCTGAAAGACATCAACATCACGATCGGGAAACAAGAGGTTGTGGTGGTGATCGGCCCGTCTGGTTCCGGGAAGTCGACCATGATCCGGTGCATCAACCGCCTCGAGGTGCACGACGCCGGCACCATCACGGTCGACGGCATCGTGCTCTCTGACGACATCAAGAACATCCAGGAGGTCCGCAAGGAGACCGGGATGGTGTTCCAGCAGTTCAACCTCTTCCCGCATCTCACGGTGCTCGACAACATCACGCTCGGCCCGAGGCAGGTCCGCAACCTGCCCAAGGCGGAGGCGGAAGAGCTGGGATTGGAGCTTCTTGACAAGGTCCAGATTCCCGAGCAGGCATACAAATTCCCGGGCCAGCTCTCAGGCGGACAGCAACAGCGGGTGGCGATCGCCCGGTCGCTGGCCATGAACCCGAAGGCGATGCTCTTCGACGAGCCGACGTCGGCGCTGGATCCGGAGATGATCAAGGAAGTGCTGGACACCATGAAAGAGCTCGCTCAGTCGGGCATGACGATGATCGTCGTGACCCATGAGATGGGCTTTGCCCGCGAGGTCGCCGACCGGGTCGTATTCATGGCAGACGGCGAGATCGTCGAAGTCGGAACACCGGAGCACTTCTTCGAGAACCCATCCGAGGATCGCACCAAGCTCTTCCTCAGTCAGATCCTCTAGGGGCTACCGACGGCTCGACCTCACGCGCCGGGCATGTTGTCTGCCACCCGACCGGTCGCGAAGAATGGACGGACCTCGATCGGATGATTGGTTGCATCAGCGACCTTGGCGGCCCAGACCATCGCAGCCTCGAGGTCGTCTGCGTTGATGATGTAGAACCCGGCGATGTGCGCGTTCGACACGGCAAACGGGCCATGGGTCGTCTGCGCTTCCGCACCTTCGATGCGGATCACGGTTGCCTCATCGGAACCCTGGAGTGCCCCACCGAATACGAACGTACCGCTGTCATCCATCTCAGCTTCGAGGGCAATAACTCGCTGCATGAATGCCTGCATGTCCTCAGGTGTGCCCGGGCTCCCGGGTACTTCACCGTCCACGGCGTAGGTAGACAACAGGTACTGACTCATGATTGCTCCTCGTTCTGGTGCGAATGCCCCCCGTACTCACCCTACCCACGAGCAATCTTGGTTGGTGAGGAGATGTCTGGCGAGGATCCCTCTTCTAAGGGGGGAGATGCCGAGCTCAGCAAGGCGGAGGGGGTCAGGCGGTTCCATGACCCACGAAGACCCGCCGCGTCTGGACGGCTTCCACATCGGAGCGCTTTGACCCCCTCCGTCAGCGACTCCGCTCGCGTTTCTGACACGATCTGACACGGGAACCGTTGCGTCGCGTACGGGGAGGCTCCGCCGCTGCCACCTCCCCCTGAGGGTGAGGAATAGGACCGAGCCGTCTGTGGCGGAGGGCTGGAGACTCCCCCCTGCGCATTCGCGGTGGCGAATGCGCGTCCCCCACTTCGTGAGGGGACGGAAGATGGTCTCGACCGAAGTTGCGAGGCGGTTTTGTGGGATTGGTCGAGGAGGTTCTGCGTGCGATGTGTACGACTGGGCAGTTCGTGAAGCGAACTGCAGACGGGCCTGCCCCTGGCAGGTCCGCGTGGGCCCACCTGGATTTGAACCAGGGACCTCATCCTTATCAGGGATGCGCTCTAACCAGGCTGAGCTATGGGCCCGCGGAGCGGGAACGATAGCAAGGCACACGACCTAGGGGCCAGGCGGGGAATAGCCTGCGGCCCTCCGGGATTGATGAACACCATGGCCAACACCAACTGATCGGTATCTCGGGCAGCCTCCGCTCCGGGTCGTACAACACGGCTCTACTTCGGGCTGCGTTCGCGGATCTGCCGTCCGGAGTGAGCGGCGATGTCGCCTCACTCGCCGACATCCCCATGTACAACGCGGACAACGTGACAGAGCACGGCAAACCAGAAGCCGTCGAGTTGCTGCGTTCGGCCACGAGATCGGCACACGGGATCGTCTTCGCCACCCCCGAGTACAACTGGTCGGTAACCGGGGCGATGAAGAACGCCGTCGACTGGCTATCGCTGGGGCCGAACTCCCCGCTCGACTTTAAGCCGGCCGCGATCATCGGCGCCGGTGGCGGGTCCGGGACTGCCCGCTCTCAGCGGCACCTTCGTGACATCTTGTCGCACAACAGCCTCTGCATCGTTTCTGATCCTCAGGTGATGGTGTCCGCGGCGTCCCAGCGGTTCGAGGGCATGGAACTCACCGACGACGGTGTGCGGTCCGAACTCGCGACGATGATCGACCGCCTTCTCGAGGTCGTCGAGCGGTCACATTCCACCGAGCGCATCGACCTGCGCGGATCGATTCTCGTGGTCGGGAGTGAGGCGTCGCGCGCGGAACGGGCCGCGCACAGCATTGTCGAGCACGGCCACCGAACGCTCACAGCTCTCGCGGCGGTCGACGCCGAACGAATCCTGAGTCGCAGGACGGTTGCGGGAGTGGTCCTCGATGCCCAACTCGGTGGCGAAGCGCGACAACTCGTGAAGGCCGCCGCCGGCCCTATTCCGGTGCTCGACGTGGAAGACCCTGCCGCTGCGGGCCGGTTGATCGACGATGCACTTCGCTTCGAGATGGGGTCCGGGTAGCCTCTCGCGCACCGCAGCCCAAGGAGACTCGTGCGCAACTGGATCCTCTTCTTCCACATCATTGCCGTCATCGTCTGGATGGGTGGTTCGATCTACGTCGAGGCCCTGATGGCCGCCGTCGGGCCGCAGCGGCGACGAGTCAGGCTTTGTTGGCATCTTCCGCAAGGTCGGCGCCACGAACCGGCGCCTCTTCAACATTGCGGGCATCGCAACCATCATGTTTGGATTCTGGCTCGTGTTCATCGTCCCGGGTTGGGAGTTCGAGTCGGTGTGGATCACCGTTGGGATCCTCGTTGCGACCGTTGCCGTGGTCATCGATCTCTTCTACGCGACACCTCGCGGTCGATCGGGTGGAGAGCGCTCGTCGAGGACCCGGAAGAGTCGAACGATGCGGTCCCTGACTTGATCAAGCAGGTTCTCATGGCCGGCCATATCCGAACTGGGCTGCTGTTCGTCGGTGTTGGTCTTCATGGTCTTCAAGTTCTGACCCGTTCGTCATGGCCGGTTGGTCGGTACACTCCCCGCCACAAGGGGACGTAGCTCAGTTGGGAGAGCACCTGGTTTGCAACCAGGGGGTCGTCGGTTCGAGTCCGATCGTCTCCACGCTTGCTAGCGAGGAGTTCCCGGTGGAAACCGCTGTGATCGTTGACGCAGTGCGGACGCCGATGGGGAAACGAAACGGACTCCTGAAGGACTGGCATCCGGTCGACCTCGCCGCCGAGACGCTGGTGGCCCTGGCCGAACGCAATAATCTCGATCCGGTTCTCGTTGACGACGTGATCATGGGGTGTGTCTCCCAGGTCGGTGAGCAGACGTTCAACATCGGTCGCAACGCTGCACTCGGAGCCGGCTGGCCGGAGTCGGTTCCAGGTGTCACCCTCGACCGTCAGTGTGGATCCAGCCAGCAGGCCGCCCACTTCGCCGCACAAGGTGTCATGGCCGGCGTCTACGACGTGGTGGTGGCTGCGGGAGTGGAGTCGATGACCCGGGTTCCGATGGGAATCTCCTTCTCCCAAGGCCCCGGCAAGCCGTTTGGGCCGAAGATGTCTGCCCGCTACGACCACCAACTCGTACCACAGGGCATCTCAGCCGAGATGATCGCCGAACGTTGGTCGCTCGGACGCGAGGAACTCGACCAGATCGCGTACGACTCGCAGATGCGCGCCCATCGCGCGACCGTGGAAGGGCGCTTCGAATCTCAGATCATCCCGATCGAGACCACCGACGAAGGACGGTCGATCACGATGACGCTCGACGAGGGCATCCGCCCGTCGACCACGGTCGAGATCCTCGGGGGACTGAAACCCGCATTTCGTGAAGACGGAGTGGTGACGGCAGGGAACTCCTCGCAGATCACCGACGGCGCAGCAGCGGTGCTGATCATGAGCGAGACGAAAGCCAGAGGACTCGGCTTGACGCCGCGGGCGACGTTCAAGGGGTTCTCCGTAGTTGGCACCGATCCCGTGACCATGCTCACCGGGCCTATCCCTGCCACGGAAGCCGTGTTGGCCAACGCCGGCCTCTCCCTCGACGACATCGGCCTGTTCGAAGTCAACGAAGCATTCGCTTCGGTCGTCGGCGCGTGGCTGAAGGAGACCGGGGTCGATTGGGACCGCGTCAATGTGAATGGGGGAGCGATCGCTCTCGGGCATCCCCTTGGAGCGTCGGGCGCACGGCTGATGACAACGCTGCTCCACGAGATGGAGCGCACCGGCACCCGGTACGGACTGCAGACGATGTGCGAGGGCGGCGGCACGGCGAACGGCACCATCCTCGAACTCGCCACGTGACCGTGGCAGTTGTTGTCGCCATCATCGTCGGGCTTGCGATATTCGTCGGAACGATCGCGATCGTTCGGATGATCGCAAACGGACCGCCGCCGGAACCGGACCCCGAATCGGTACATGAGGTGCGAGGCCGACTACCGCTGTTCGATCTGTGGCATGCGCCTGACGGTGACCCATCAGCAGGATGCGGCACCCGAGCCTCCGAAGCACTGCCGAGAGGTGATGGATCCGGTCTGAAGACGAGCCAGGAGCCAGCGCCGACTTGTCCCCACGCTGTGGGTGAAGCCGGGGATAACTACAAGCGTGTAATTCGCTACCGACGGATGTACGAACGACGCGTCGTTACCGGTAGTTGAGCGTCATGGCGAAGCCGGCCCCGATCATCGCCAAACCCAGGACGAGGTACCAATTCTCGGTTCCACCGGGGAGAATCCCCATGTAGTTGAGGAGGATCACGATGATGCCCACTGTCATGAGACCGAACATCGTGGCGACGTACCATGTTGGCGATGGGCCCTTTTCCGAGACTTCGGAAACGGCCGGATTCTTCGGTGGGGTCGGTCGCTTGTTGGCCTTCTTGCGGCCCTTCGAAACTGGCATGGCTGCAAGAGTAGCGACCTGGAGCGCGCTTCCCAACGGCAACACGGGCACCGTTGTGTGGTCTCGTCGGTACGCTGCGTGAATCATGGATGATGTGGCGACCACCGAGGCGGTTGTGTCGGCTGCCCCAGCCAGGGGCGGACTTGGCTCGCGTGGTCCGGATCGTCGGGTGGACGAGCATCGTCGCCGGGCTGCTGATCCTCGGATTCGTCGTGCAGCAGCTCTTCGTGACCACGTGGTTTGCCGAACAGCATCAGGAGGTGCTTTCGGAAGAGGCCAATGAGCACTTTACCGAAGCCGAAATCAGTGAAGTGGAGTACGTCCCACCACCTCCGGGTGGAACTCCCGAGGACGTCTCCGGCGGTGATACCGGTGGCTCATCTACCAGTGGCCAAGCACTTCAGGGTGCTGAACCGCGGACAATCCTCGTGGAGTCCGAACCAGACACGGGCACTGCTTTCGCAGTCATCCGGATCCCGAAGATCGAAGCCCTCGAAGACGGCTGGGCGGTCGTCGAGGGCGTCGGGGTGCGTGATCTCAAGAACGGGGCTGGACATATGCCCGACACGCCGCTTCCCGGAGCCCCGGGTAATGCTGTTATCTCCGGTCATCGCACGACCTACGGTGCGCCGTTTCACGACGTGGAGGTGCTTAGTTGGGGAGACATCATCGAAGTTGATACTGCGCTCGGTACACACACCTATGCAGTTCGGGAGCTGAAGATCGTCAAGCCGACGGACGTGTGGGTCACAGAGCCGCGTGAAGGTGCTTGGCTAACACTCACAACCTGCCACCCGAAGTTCTCGTCCCGACAACGACTGATCGTCTTCGCCGAACTGGTCGACGGTCCCAACTACGAATCGATTTACGCATGAAACAGTGGTTTCTTGATCTCCCCGGACCGATGGCCGTCAAGGTCGTGATCGCCGTCCTGGTGGCCCTCGTCGCTCTCGTCGCCCTCTTCTTTGTATACGACTGGATCGGGAGCAATCTGCTGGATACCGGAGGAACGATCGAATGAGGGTCCTGGTGCTCGACAACTACGACTCGTTCACCTACAACCTCGTCCAGTACTTCGGCGACCTCGGTGCCGAACCCATCGTGGTCAGGAACGACGAGCTGACACCCACTGAAGGGGCAGAACTGAAGCCCGATCGGCTTGTCATCTCTCCGGGGCCGGGGACACCCGATGACACCGGCTACTGCATGGACTACATCCGGACGATGGGCGGAGAGGTACCGATCCTCGGCGTCTGCCTCGGACACCAGACGATCGTTGCCGCGTTCGGCGGCGAGGTTGGCCGAGCACCCGAGCCGCGGCACGGGAAGGTTTCCGTCATCGATCACGACGGCAGGGGAGTGTTCGCAGGCTTGCCCGATCCGTTCGAAGCGACCCGGTACCACTCGTTGGCAGCGACCTCGATTCCCGACATCCTCGAGGTCACGGCACGATCGGAAGATGGTGTTGTCCAGGCCGTTCGTCATCGAGAGTTGCCGATCGAGGGTGTGCAGTTCCACCCCGAGTCGATCATGACAGAGGTCGGGCGCGACCTCCTCGCGAACTTCGTGAGGTAGCCGGCTCAGACGGCCTGATTCCATTCGTCCCCCTCTTCGTACTCCTCCCCATCGCGCGGATTCCTCCCCCTCAGGGGGAGGTGGCAGCGGCGGAGCCCCCATCTGAGCGACGCAACGGTTCCAGATGTCAGATCATGTCGGAAATCTGGGCGGAGTCGCTGACGGAGGGGGTCAATCGGTTCCGGTGTGAGAGCCGTTCGGACGCGGCGGCTCTTCGTGGGTCGTCGAACCGTTCGACCCCCTCCGCCTCGCTGCGGCTCGGGCACCTTCCCCTGAGGGGGAGGAATCGGAAAGATGGGGGAGGAATCGGACGGAGGGGAGAACGGATTCACGGCTAAGGAGTCGCTTCCTAGCGGCCGATGAAGTCAGATGGTTGGACGGGTTCTCTCGCGTCCTGCGGGTTTCGCTGCTGCTGTTACTTTCGTGGCCGTGTGGATTGTGTTGGCCTCTCCGGCACTCGCTGCACCGCCCGCAGGCAACCCTGATGGGACCGCGCCGGTGCCAATCGAGGCTCAGGCGGTCGATACCTCCCATCCCAATCACGTGATCGGCAACGGCACGCCACAGAGTTGCACGTCTGCGGCGGTCGTGGCAGCGGTTGCCCAGGGCGGCATCATCACCTTCGACTGCGGCCCTTCCCCAGTGACAATTGAGATGACGTCCACTGCCAAGGTCGTCAATAACACCGGACCTGAGATCGTGATCGACGGAGGCGGGCTTGTGACCCTCAGCGGTATGGGGCAGCGACGCATCCTCTACATGAACACGTGCGACCGCACACAAGTTTGGACGACGTCCCACTGTCAGAACCAGGACCATCCGCGGCTGACTGTGCAGAACCTGACTTTCGTCGATGGCAACGCCAAGGGTGAAGATCCGGACGGCGGCGGCGCCATCTTCGTGCGAGGAGGACGATTCAAGGTCGTCAACTCGCGTTTCTTCAGGAATGTCTGTGACGATGTTGGGCCCGACGTCGGCGGCGCCGGGATCCGGGTACTGAGTCAGTACAGCGGACTGCCGGTGTACGTGGTCAACAGCACATTCGGCGGGGCACCCGGGTACGGCAACGTGTGCTCGAACGGCGGTGGGATCAGCAGCATCGGCGTTTCCTGGACGCTGATCAACAGCCTGTTCAGCCACAACGATGCGATCGGGAACGGTGCAAACCCCGCCCAGGGCGACGCGCCGGGCGGTGGCAGTGGTGGAGCGATCTACAACGACGGCAACACCTTCACGCTCACGCTCCTTGACACGCGCGTGGAGTACAACCATGCCAACGAGGGTGGCGGAGCCATCTTCTTCGTAAGTAACGACCGGTCTGGCTCACTCATCATCAGGGACTCGGTGCTGGTCTCCAATCCGAGTGAGGGATTCGAAACGAGGGGATACCCGGGCATCTTCGTGTTGGCGAATGGGCCGCCAAAGGTCGAGAACTCCATCATTGGGGACTACCCAGAGGTTCCGGACGTCTGTCCGGACGGCGCGGACTGCGATTCGGTCATCTTCCACGATGCAGGCGGGAGGTGGCATGCATGGAGTGCCGTTGCTTCGAAGCGATTCGAGGATGTGTTCTACTTCGGCGATCCCGGGGATGTCGCCTTCGCGGGAGACTGGGACTGTGACGGCATCGACACCCCGGGCTTGTATCGGCGGAGCGACGGCGCGGTGTATCTCCGGAACTCGAACACACAAGGTGTCGCGGACATCCGATTCTTCTTTGGAAACCCCGGCGACCTGCCCCTCCCCGGCGACTTCGACGGTGACGGATGTGACTCCTTGTCGATCTACCGCCCCTCCGAATCTCGGTTCTTCGTCATCAACGAACTCGGGTCGAACAAGGCCGGGCTTGGCGCCGCCGAGTTCGACTTCGTCTTCGGCAATCCAGGGGACAAACCCTTCGTCGGGGATTTCGACGGAAACAGAATCGACACGGTGGGGCTGCACCGCGAGTCCACCGGTCTTGTCTACTTCCGGAACACACTCACGACCGGCGTCGCCCACTCACAATTCATCTACGGCGATCCGGGAGACGTTCTAGTCGCAGGCGATTGGGACGGAGACGGAGATGACACCGTCGCGGTGTATCGACCGTCGAATGGACTCCTCTACGTGAAGTTCAACAACACTCCGGGCTACGCCGACGCGGCAATCCCAGCCGGCAACGCCTACCAAGGCCTCGCCCCCCACCGCAGATAGTCCCCTCCACCCACGTAGTGGGGGAGGGTGCCCGAGCGCAGCGAGGGCGGGAGGGGGCGGCCTGGGAGCCCGAATGGTGAATATGAGGTCTGGCTCCAGGGTGCCCGAGCGCAGCGAGGGCGGGAGGGGGCGGCCTGGGAGCCCGAATGGTGAATATGAGGTCTGGCTCCAGGGTGCCCGAGCGCAGCGAGGGCGGGAGGGGGCGGCCTGGGAGCCCGAGTCGTCACGATGAGGTCCGACGCGGACCTCGGCTCACAACTCACTCAGCCCCCTCCGCTGCGCTCCGGCCTGATGGCCGGATGCTCGCGCCTCCCCCACTCCGTCGGAGAGGCGAAGACCTTGCGGAGATGAGGCCTGACGCTCCGGCCTACTCCGCAATCTGGTAGATGCCGTCTGCGCCTTGTTGAACAAGGCCTTCCGTTGAGAGGTCGTTGATCGCAGCTTCCACCTCGCTCGGTGAGAAGCCGGTTTGTTGGACGATGTCGTCGACAGTGGCAGTGTGTCGCACCAGCGTACGGATGATGGCCCCGCGCAATTGCCGGGCCGAACCTTCAAAGCGCCCCTGCGCAGTTGGCGGGGTGTACGCGGCCGGGCCCGAGCACCAATCCCTGACGGGGCAGACCGTGCATCGGGGACGTTTCGGGACACACACCGTGGCACCGAGATCCATCATCGCCTGGTTCCAGACACCAGCCGGTTGACCGAGCGCCGTCTCCGCGGCTGCATTGAGCGCTGCGCCGTGGAGCGACTCGCCGTGCCAACGGCTTAGAACTCGCCGAAGGTTTGTGTCAACGGCCGGAACCTGCGCGCCGAATGCAAAGGAGGCGACCGCCGCTGCGGTGTACGGACCTACACCCGGCAAATCGGAGAGGGTCTCGGGCGTGGTAGGCCACCCGTCAGCTTCGATGATCCGTGCAGCCTCGCGGAGCCGGAGCGCACGGGTGTTGTAGCCGAGGCCGGTCCAGGTGTCGAGCACGTCCTGCAACACGGCAGACGCGAGCGACTCGACGGTGGGGAATCGTGTGACGAACCGGTCGTAGAAGGAGACAACACGCGACGCTTGCGTCTGCTGGAGCATGATCTCCGAAACGAGAATCCTGTAGGGATCGGTCTCGTCTCGCCATGGCAGAATTCGCTGCTGGTGCGCATACCAGGCGAGCAACGCGGCGTTGCGCACTTCCTCCAGCGGGACCACGGTCACGCGGTGCGGCGGTGGTTGTTGTTGTAGACGAAGTGGTTGTGGTTGTGGACGAAGTCGTGGTCGTCGGCTGAGCCTTGCCGAGGAACAGCCCGACGGATGAGCCGTCGTCGACCGCGGTTCCAAACGCAGGATCCTGGTCGACCACCCTGCCGACGAGATTTGGATCGGCGACTTCGATCTCACCTAGGAACACGGCGATGAGGCCGGCTTCAGAAGCACGCGCCTCTGCCTGGCTTTGGTCATCTCCACTGAAGTCGGGCACGGTGACCTTCCGAAGAACGCCGACCTTGACGAGGACCTCGGTCCCCGCCTCAACGGTAGATCCGGTGCTCGGATTCTGCTCGGCTACGACGCCTGCAAGACCGCTCACAGCGCTCACGTCGACTTTCCGTCTATTCACCAACACCAGGTTCGCTTCAGTTGCCAGTGCTGTCGCCTCGTTGATCGACCTTCCAACGAGACTCGGGACTGTCGCCGGCTCTGGTCCGTCCGACACCCAGACCGTGATGGTGTCGTCGCGACCGACCATCCTGCCTGCCTCCGGTTCGGTTCTGATGGTGAATCCGGCCGCGATATCGGCGAGTACTCGGTGTCCGTGACGACATTCGTGAACCCGGCCTGAGTTCGAGTTCGAGTTGCGCCCCTTCCGCTGACTTGCCGGACACGTCAGGGACTTCGATGGAGAACGGACCCTCTGGAGACGACGAGATCGACCAGCGAGCCCGCTGCTGCGGGCGTGCCTGCCGACGGGCTCTGCGAGATGACGGTCTGCTCGGGGATGTCCTCGGTGAGTGTGTATTCGGTTCGCCCCACCTGGAACCCTTGGGCCTCGATGAGTCGCCCTTGCAACCTCCTCTGTCTCGCCTTCGACCTGGGGGACCGTGAACTGCTCTACGCCTGCGGACTCGAAGACCGAGACGAACGAACCCTTCTCGACGGAGGTCCCTGCCGATCGGGTCAGTCCGGATGACAACACCCTGCGGAACGGTTTCGCTCTTCTCCAGGCGACTCGTCACCTTGAGATCGAGGTCCTGGAGGGTCTGAAACGCCGTTTCGGCCGGAACAAGCGTGAGGTCTGGCACGACGACGAGGTCTCCATCTCCGCCGCCTCCGGTGAACAGGCGGAACAGAATGAACACACGCGACGGCGAGGAGCGCAAGGAGAGCGATGACGGCTGCGACGTAGGTTCCCTGGCCGGTTGTGCGCCCTCGGTCTGATAGGCGACGGCGCGTGCTGTCTCGTCCGGTGGCACCGTGGCCGGGCGGAGGTACGAGCGCTGTTGCGGCCGCAGCTGCCGCAGCGCCGGCAACGACGGGCTGGCGGCCCTGAGAGGAAGAGGAGAAGGTCTGACCGCATGTCGGCTGCTGTGGGATATCGGTCGTCGGGGTTCTTCGCAATAGCGGTCTCGTCGATCATCGCCAGATCGGCGGGCACGTCCGTGTTGATCTGGTTGGCCGGCACGGCGTACTCCGACACATGCTGGTAGGCGACGGCAACGGGGCTCTCCCCGGTGAACGGAGGTTGGGCCGTCAGCATTTCGTAGAGCACGACGCCGAGTGAGTACACGTCAGAGCGGCCGTCAGCAGGGAGGCCCTGGGCCTGTTCGGGACTGAAATATGTTGCTGTGCCGATCACGGCACCCGTGCGAGTCAGTTCCTCCGAATCGTCGAGGGCCCGGGCGATCCCGAAGTCCGTGACCTTCACGGCGCCGTCGTTCGTGATCATGATGTTGCCGGGTTTGATGTCTCGGTGGATCACTCCGGCCTCGTGGGCAACGGTCAGCGCGGCGGCCGTCTCTGCGGCGATCTCTGCAGCACGTCGAGGGAGAAGGGAGCCTTCAGACTTGAGAATCTCTCGCAGCGTCCGTCCTTCGATCAACTCCATGACCATGTAGTAGGTCGATGCGTCCTGACCCCAGTCGTAGATGGCCACGATGTTCGGGTGGCTCAGATTCGCCGCGGCCTGGGCCTCGCGCTTGAAACGAGTTACGAACGCCTGATCCGAGGCGAAGTTGGCGTGGAGAACCTTGACCGCGACCCGTCGGTTGAGGAGGGTGTCTTCGGCTTCATAGACATCGGCCATTCCTCCCCGTGCGAGGTGGGAGATGACGCGATACCGATCTGAGAGAACGCGATCTTGCATGTCGATCAACGATGGTACTGACAGGGTGGGATATGGCGTGTCGCGATCGTCAACCGGTGGGCTTCGGAACCGGTACTTGAGACCCAAGACTCGAGATCCGAGACTCGAGACCGGCCCAGTCTCTGGTCTCGTGTCTCCTGTCTCTTGTCTCGTATCTACTTCAAATACACCTCGAACAGGTCGGCGGCTATGGGGGCGGCGATTGAGCCGCCGGATGCGGTCTCACCCGCTGGTCCGCCGTCTTCGAGCACCACGGCAATCGCGACCCGGCGTTGTCCGGGTTCCGGATCTACCGGAGCGAAGCCGACGAACCAGACGTCGGGCGCTGCGCCGGTCACCTGGGCGGTGCCTGTCTTGCCTGCGACGCGTATTCCCGGCACGGCGGCGTTGCGCCCGGTGCCGGAGATGACGGCCTGTTCCATGAGGTCCGTGAGGACCGCAGCGCTCGCCGGACTGATCGCGCGACGCCACAACTCCTGGTTCGGTGGTCGATTCGATCTTGCCGTCGTGGGTGAACACGTCGCCGACCACGAACGGGACCATGATGTTCCCTTCGTTGGCGACCGCAGCCGCAACGAGGGCCATCTGGATGGGAGTCGCACGCACGTCTCGTTGCCCGAGGGCGTTCTGTGCGGTAGCCGGCGGATCATCGGCGAAGTCCAGCGGTTCAGGGAACGCCGACGACAGCACGGGCAGATCGTACGGAATCTCCTGATTGAAGCCGAAGGCCTCGGCCGTTGTTGCGAGTGCCTCACCTCCAACCGCCATCCCGAGAGCCCCGAACGTCGTATTACACGACCGCACGAACGCCTCGGCGAGGGTCACCGTATCGCCGTCGAGGCATACGTCGTCGCTGTAGTTGTGGATCGTTGCGGTGGTTCCGGGGAGTTCGAGTTCCACCGGGTCGGGGAATTCGGTGGCTGGACCAGCGACCCCTGTCTCGAGCGCTGCTGCGGCAGTGATGATCTTGAAACTGGATCCAGGAGGGTAGGTCGTGGCAATGGTCCGGTGGAGGAGCGGCTGATCGGGATCATCCTCCAGAGCCCTTCCGGCCGGTGCGGCGTCGGGTCCGACCAGGGAGTTCGGGTCGAAACCAGGCGTTGACACGGACGCGAGGACTTCACCGGTGGAAGGATCGATTGCGATGATCGAACCTCGTTGACCGTTGAGCGCCTCCACCGCGGCTTGCTGAAGTTCATCGTCAATCGTGAGCCGGAGCCCCCTGGGGCGGGGGTCGCCGCCGAGGAGTGCATTCAGAATTCCGGAGAGGGTCGAGTCGCGATGGGACACCAGGTCGCCCTCGTGAACTCGTTCGAGCCCTCGTGATCCGAAGAGCACCGACACGTACCCCACCGTGTGGGCGTACCGGTCGATCGTTGGATACTCCCGTGCGAAGGTCTGGGGATCCCTCGGGTTCGGGTCGGAGCGCGCGGTGACGACGGCGTCGGCTGAGATGATGGCGCCGCGTTCCCTCCCGACCCTCCACGCAACGAGTCTCGGGTTTCTCGGGTCGTCGCGATATCCGGGTCCTGCGATTGCCTGGATCCACACCGTCGCGAGTGCGAGTACGGCGAAACCGATGAGGATCGCCCACGCGGTCTTGCGGAGAGGGGCGTTCATGTGCGTTCCTCGTGCGAGATCCGGCCAAGAAGTGCCGCGATGAACGCAGACGCGAGCAGGGACGAACCCCCATACGACATGAAGGGAAGCGTGATCCCTGTGATCGGGAAAAGTCGAACGATGCCCGCAATGATCAGGAACGTCTGGAGCCCAAGCAAGATCGTCAGGCCGGCTGCCAGGTACTTACGGAAGCGGTCCCTCGATCTGAGGGCGATGCCGAAACCGATCGCCACGAGAAACGCATACCCGACGATGA
The DNA here is from genome assembly GCA_963808015.1 of uncultured Actinomycetota bacterium. GTDB lineage: Bacteria > Actinomycetota > Acidimicrobiia > Spongiisociales > UBA5794 > JAHEEL01. The sequence goes on along the minus strand of CAWEEG010000047.1, from coordinate 11,135 downwards.
CGGCGATCGATCCCGCCAAGCCGAGTTCTTCTCCGATGGCTGCGAATACGAAGTCGGTGGCAGCGGCGGGTATGAGGTCCGGTCGTCCAAGCCCGAGGCCAGATCCGGTGAGGCTGCCGCTCCCCATTGCAAACAGGCCCTGGGCGGTCTGGTAGCCGGCGCCGGCGTAGTCGGCGAAAGGGTCGATCCATGCCTCGATACGGACCTGGACGTGGGAGAACATCGTGTACGCCGCCGCGCCAGCGATCGTAACCAGAACAAGACCAAGGCCGAGGTAGAAGCCGCGGCCTGTTGCCACGTAGAGCATCCCGATGAACAGCCCAAACAACAAGAGTGATGCCCCAAGGTCTCGCTGATATACGAGAACGATGAACGCAACTCCGGCGGCAACGATGACCGGGCCGAGGTGCCGCGGTTCTGGAATCCTGAACGGGCCGACGGTGCGAGAGACCGTCGACATTGCTTCCGAGCGGTCAGCGAGATACGACGCCAGGAAGATCGTGAGGAGGACTTTGGCGACTTCACCCGGCTGGAACGACAGAGCTCGGGCGGCAAAGGGAAGGTCGATGCGAACCCAGAGGCGCGAACCGTTGACGACGGCGCCGTGAATGGGCCATGAAGAGGGGATGAGCGGGAGGAGCAGGAGCACCATTGCTGCGGCGAGGAACAGATAGCGGTAGCGGCGGAGGACGGCGACCCCCGAGTTCCTGAGCAGCCACACAACACCAGCCCCTGCAACACCGGCAAACACCAGCCACCATCGTTGGAGAGCGGCCAGCTCCGGGTCGAGGCGGAAGACTTCGATTGTCCCGAGCGCGGTGAGGAACGTTGCGATCGGGAGGATCATGGTGTTGGCATTCGGCGCCCATAGCCGGAACGCCACGTGGAGCGAACCAAAGGCGAGAATGAATGAGACGGCCGTGAGGGCGACGGCCGAATCGAGCCATATGCCGGCCGAGAATTGGACCATCGCCACCCCGACCGATGCCAGCACCGTCCCGGCGAGTACGAACGCCGCTTCGGTGTTGCGCGTCATGGCCTCGCGTCGACGACGGCCACCGTGATGTTGTCGATCCCGCCGGCGCCGTTCGCGGCTTCGATGAGTATCCACACCGTGGCTTCGAGGTCACTTCCAGAGCTGAGTATGGCCGTGATTTCTTTGTCGTTGAGCATCGAGGTGAGGCCGTCGGAGCAGAAGAGCACGCGATCGCCCGTTTCGAGAGCCAAGTGCTCCGTATCGACCGTGACGGGGCCGAGTCCGAGCGACCGGGTAAGGAGGTGGCGCTGCGGATGTGTGTCGACATCCGCAGACTTGATGTGGCCGAGTGCGACGAGGTCAGCCACAACGGTGTGATCGGACGTGACCCGTTCGAGTTCACCGTCCCGGAGGAGGTAGCAGCGGCTATCTCCGACGTGTCCGATGGTCGCAGATCCGTCTTCGGAGAACAGGCCGAGGGTCATCGTTGTGCCCATCCCTGCGAGATTCGGCTCGTCGCTCACACGGTCTCGGATTGCCTGATTGGCGGCGAGGACGCGATCGGCGATATCAATGTCGGCGTCGGCGGGTTCTTCGGTTGCTGTCGTGAGGGCCAGCGTGCTCGCGATGTTCCCTGCCACATGGCCGCCCATGCCGTCTGCGACGCCGGCGAGGAGAGGACCTTCGCCCGCTCCGGAAGTCTCGGGAAACACCGAGTCTTCGTTGCGTTCGCGGATCCGGCCTTGGTGCGTGCCGGTCGCCCAGACGTATCTCATCTCACCTCGAGGATGGTCTTGCCGATCTGTACGGTATCGCCTTGACCGGCGGGCGTGGGTGCCGAGATGCGTCGTCCGTTGACATAGGTCCCGTTCGTGCTTCCGAGATCGTGAACGAGCGTGCCGCCTTCATTGCTCTCGACTCTGGCATGGAACTCGGAAGCGTAGGGGTCGTCGATGACTACGTCCGCGTCCGGACTGCGGCCGATGGTGTGTCCTGCAGGGCGGAGGCGGACCGTTGTTCCCTTCTTCGCATCCCCCCGGAGGACGACCAATTCACGCCCTCCTTTGGACTTCTTGAGTGAAGGGCCGGTGCCGACGTGGGTGCGGATCGCGAGTGCGACCTGCCAGAGGAACAGGAAGATCAGGATCAAGAAGAGGATCTTGAGAGCGTTGAGAATCAGCGCAGGCATCGGTGTCTCACAAGCGCCGGAAGACGAAGTCGATGTCGCCCATGGTCACCGTGTCCCCGGGTACGAGCGGATGCGGATCGGTACCGATCCGCTCGCTGTTGACGTAGGTTCCGTTCGCGGACGACAGATCTGCGATCGTCGCCTCTTGGCCGGTCCTGACGATGATGGCTTGCCTCCGTGACAATTCCGGAACGGGGATCACGATATCTCCTTCGATCGCACGACCGAGGATCGAACGGTTGTCGGATACCTCGAGCACGAGGGGAGGAGAGGCTGAAATCAGCTGGGCCCACGGCTCGAGAGCACCCGGTTCGGCTGTACCAGCGCAATCGGCGAGGCCCCGAGGCACGGCGGGATCGGCGACGACGTGTACCGTGATCGGCCCGTTGATTCGCCATGCCTGTTCGGCCGCGAACTCGTCTATGGCGCGGGCAAGCTCAACCTGCAGTTCGGTGGTATCCACTGAGGGTGGAACATCGGCCGGATTGATCCCTATCGACCAGCGGTTTGGAATCTCGAGACCGGCATCACCAGGGAAGGCAACGAAATCCGCCTGTCGCATCAGTCGGTCGGCCATGTCGACCGGATGCATCTTGCCCCGGAAGACGGCCGCGGTCGCTCCATCGACGAGGCGTTCCAGCCGCCGTTCCATCTCTCGAGCGATTCGCATGAGTGGATTGTATGGGCTCGAGCGAGATCGGGGAGACGATGCCCCGGTTGCGGTCGTGTCTTCGAGAGGTATTCAGCGCCCGTGGTAGCCTTTTGCTCCCGCGGGCGAGTGGCGGAATTGGCAGACGCGCAGGTTTCAGGAATCTGTGAGGTAATACTCGTGGGGGTTCAAGTCCCCCCTCGCCCACACCTATGGCGTATCCCTCCTACGCGCCGGTCCGTCGGCAGCGGCGCAGACGCTGGTTGCTGGCGATCCTGATAGCGCTCATCATCGTTGCCATCGTGGTCTTTGCCGTCCGCCGTCGAACAGAGGCGCGCGGTGTCGCGGACTATCTGGCTGTGGCACAGCAAGTCGCCGCCGAACAGGCACAAACGGCAGATGCCTTGGAGACGATGCTTCTGACGATCACCGATGTCCAGCGCCCTGAGGTAATGCGAAGCCTCGAGGAACTCAGGATGTCGGCTGAGGCCTCGGCAGAGACCCTTGCCACGGTTCAGGTCCCGGCTGCTGCGGGCGAAGCCAACGGCTATCTCGTTGCGGCTGTTGGGTCTTGGAAGAGTGCCCTTGCACTCCTTGACGATGCGATCATTCTCGTTCTCGACGAGCCTGGGGAAGCCGGTGGGACGGACCAGCTTGAGGTGTCGTTCGACTTCTTGAGAATCGGTGACCTTGCATACACCCAGTTCCTCCAGGCGGCTGAGGGGCTGGATGATTCGATCCCTGTCGGTGATATCGAGGTTGTGGCCTTCACGAGTGAGGACCGGGCCGTTGCCTACGACGCTCAGTTCGTCACCCTCCGGCTCACGTCGGTGTACAAGCTGGGAGAGCTCCACGATGTCTCCGTGACGGCGATCACTGAACCCGCGCCGCTCGGTGAGCGCGACAACGTCCCTGTGGTTCCGCACAGCGAGCAGTTCATCGTTCAAGCGGTCGTGGCAAATCAGGGCAATGAACCCGAACAACAGGTGATCGGTCGATCTTGAGCTCATTCCGACCGATTCCTCCGAGCCTCGGGCCGCGGTGAAGCAGACCGTTGCCAACCTCGCTCCCGGCCAAGCCAAGACCCTGGTTTTCGACACGTTGGAGCTTCAGCCGGGTGGCCTCTACGAGTTGGTCGTCACCACAGGAGTTGACAAGGACGACGACCCAGGGAACGATTCGTGGCGCATGGTCTTCTACCGAAATGAAAACGCGTGAGCGACTGGCTGGTCGTTGCGATCGTTTTCCTCGTTGTGGTGCTTGCCGTGTGGCAGGCGTATCAGCTGCAACAGATCCGCAAGCAGGTTGATGCTGTCCCCAAAGACGGCAATGTTTTCACGCTCATCGACTCAACGTCGGGCCGCCTCGGCCGAGTTGAAGCCGGCCTCGCGGTCGTGGACCAACGCCTTCAGGATGTGGAGGCGAAGCTGCCGTACGCCATCACACGCACCGCAGTCGTCACGTACGATGCGTTCGGGAACATCGCAGGGCAACTCTCTCGCTCAATCGCACTTCTGAGCGAGACCGGGGACGGTGTGGTCCTCTCGATTCTCGTCTCTCGCGAAGAGACCTTGTTCTTCACGAAGGAGATTCGTGACGGGACCGGGAGTGAGCAACTCTCTCCGGAAGAGGACAGCGCCGTCGGTCGAGCGATGGGCCGGTAGCATTCCACGATGATCGATGTCGCAATCCTCCGCGAGCGCCCTGATGACCTTGCCGCAGCTCTGAACCGCCGAGGTGTGGATCTCGATGTCGCGGCCCTTGCTCAGATCGACGCGGATAGGAGATCAGCGCGCGCGGAAGCGGAGGAGATGCGGTCCCAGCAGCGGGATGTCGGGAAGTCGATCGCGGGCCTGAGCGGCGACGAGAAGGCGGTTGCGATCGCTGAGGCGGGCGAACTCTCAGAGCGATACAAGGCCAAGGTCGCCGAAGCCGACAGCCTCGACTCCCGGTTCATGGAGCAGTGGGTCACGGTTCCGAATCTCGCCGACGAGACCGCAGCGGACGGATTCGAAGAAGAGGACAGCATCGAGATCACCCGCTGGGGTGAGCCGCCGGTGTTCGACTTCGACATGAAGGACCACGTCGACCTCGGCGCCGCTCTCGGGGTCATCGACATCGAACGAGCGACCAAGGTCTCGGGTAGTCGCTTCGGGATGATCAAAGGCAAGTTGGCACTCCTTGAGATGGCGATGGCGCGATGGTCCATGGACGTGTTGTCCGCGGACGGCTTCACGCCCGTCATACCTCCGGTCCTTGTCCGGGAGCAGGCGCTGTTCGGCACCGGCTTCTTCCCGGCGGAGCGCGACCAGGTCTACTCGGTCCAGGAAGACGACCTCCATCTCGTCGGCACTTCGGAGGTGCCGCTCGCAGCGATGCACGGCGACGAGATCCTCTCGGCCGACGAGCTGCCGCTCCGCTACGCCGGGTTCTCGACCTGTTTCCGTGTGGAGGCCGGCACCTATGGAAAGGACACACGCGGGATCTTCCGTGTCCACCAGTTCAACAAGGTGGAGATGTTCTCGTTCGTGGATCCCGACCGCTCCCGCGAGGAGCACGACTTCCTGCTTTCCCGGGAGGAAGAGCTCGTGCAGGCGCTTGAGATCCCGTATCGGGTCGTGAACGTCGCAGCAGGCGACCTCGGTGCATCGGCGGCGAAGAAGTACGACATTGAGGCTTGGTTCCCGGGGCAGGAGCGATACCGGGAGATCACGTCTACATCGAACACCACGGACTATCAGTCCCGGCGACTCAAGGTGCGGTTCAAAGACGCGGACGGCAAGAACCGTCTTGTGCACACACTGAACGGCACCGCAGTGACCGGGCGGGCGCTGATCGCGCTGGTCGAGAATCATCAGCAGGCCGACGGCTCGATCAAGATCCCCGAAGCCCTCCGCCCCTACACCGGCTTCGATGTCATTGAGTAGGCCCGGGCACGACCTGCCCGACAGTACTCAGTATTTCGCGGCCGGTTGTGCGTGCGCACCTACCGACCATGTCTAACGGGGACGTCTTCGCGGACATCGCGGGCGCTACGACCGGTTGAACTGGATCCTGTCGCTCGGGAGGGATCAGGCGTGGCGGAGGACAGCGATCGATCGCCTTCCGAGTGGCCGGCTCCTCGACCTGGGTGCGGGAACCGGTGCCGCCAACGAGGTATTCGGGGACCGCGAGGTGGTGGCACTTGATCCGTCGCCAGAGATGCTGGCACTCAACGACGCGTCGCACCTTCTGGTGGCCGTGGGTGAGGCCCTTCCGCTGGCGGACGAGTCCTTCGATGCTGTGTTCTCCGCCTACGTGTTCCGCAACCTCGACTCGGTGGATGCCACCCTCGACGAGATTCATCGTGTGCTGCGTCCGGGGGGCATGGCGGGCATCGTCGACCTTGGACGCCCCGAAGGGTCGATCCAGCGGTCGATCCATCGGGCCGGTACGTCGGTGGTTCTCCCCCTTGCAGGGATGACGATCGGGGCTCGTCAGGAATACGCGTATCTCCACCGAACGCTCGACAAACATCCGCCCCCGGAGACCCTGCTCGGATCATCGTCCGCTACGCCTTGTCGACACGTGGCGCCTCGGCCCGATGGGTTTTGTATGGGCAGCAATCCTCGAAAAGGAATGAGTGAAGGGCCCGGCTTCGCCGGGCTGTAGTCAGCAATCCGTAGTCAGTAGTCCGTACCGATACGAGGCGATCTGGCGCGATACGGAATACGGAGTACGGAGTACGGACTACCTCCGGATGCGCAGCATCCGGTAAGGCCGTGCACCCGCCGTCGAACGGCGATATCCGGTGCGTTCCGAGACGTTGGCTCCAACCGGGCGATCCCGTAACACCCGGGAAGGGCCGCTTAGGGCTGCTTCCTTCCGGACCTGACCCGCTTCACGATTTCCCGCCGTTGCAGGACCCGATCTTCAACACCAACTGATCTCGGCGCTTATCCCGAATATCAACCACCCTCGGGCGGGAATTCAGCCCCGCATGAAGAGGGTTTCGAGTACAGGGCACCCCTAGCGCCCCGCCTAGCACGGTCCGGCCATGGTAGCCCTTGATCGGCGAAGACCGTCAGGCGATCTGTTCGGCGATGAAGCGATCGGTTCGCTCCCGCGCCTCGGATCCCACACCTGTTGGAGCCCCTGCGAATCCGTGCGCCGCCCCCGGTACAACCATCAGTTCGGTGGCGTTTCCCGCAGCGGCCCAACGCGACGCGAGGAGCACGCTGTCGTCGAGCAGCGGGTCTTGAGTCCCAACGATGAACAGCGCCCGGGGCAACCCCGCGAGGTCGGCGTACATCGGCGACACGTCCGGATCGGTCAGGTCTGCTCCCGACGCGTAGGCGTCGGCGAACCAGCGACAGAGGTCCGTGTTCATGACGAGCATGCGGTCACCCCAGTTCCGAGCGCTCGGCGTCAGAGAGAGGTCGAAGAACCCGTACGTCAGGGCTGCGCCGGTGAAGCCGGTGTAGTTGTGGCGGTCACGCATGCGCAGCATGGCCGTAACGGCAAGGTGGGCGCCTGCCGAGGAGCCGCCGACCACGATCTGGTTGGTGCCGAATTCCGAGGCGGCGTGCTCAACGATCCACTGAGCCGCCGCCTCCGAGTCGTCTGCGGGAGCGGGATAGGGATGCTCGGGAGCAAGGCGATAGTCGACCGATACCACAGCGACTCCAGCCGCGTTGGCGATCTGTTCGAGACGACCGTCCTGGTAGTCGGCCGACCCCATGGCCCAGCCTCCCCCGTGGAAATGCAGAAACACGCCGCGCACGTCACCGGGTGTGAAGATCCGGAGCTTCAGGGATCCGCCGGGTCCGGGGATGGTTCGGTCGAACCCGTTGGGCGACCGGACGATCGGCCCGAACAACCCCCGCCCTTTGAGGCGGGCCTCGCGCAGTGGCTCGATGCCGTCCTCGATGGGATTCGGGAGGTCTGGTCGAGAGCCGTTCGAGTTGCCCGTTCAGGGCCACCGTCTCAGGATCGGCAAGAGAAGGATCAAAGACCGCTGGATCGAGATGCATGGCACGAGGGTACTCACCCGCGAATCTTCGCCTCCACCACGCAGTGGGGGAGGGTGCCCGAGCGTAGCGAGGGCGGGAGGGGGCGGCCTGGGAGCTTGAAGCTTCAAGGTGAGGCCGCAAGGCCAGCCCCCCTGCGGATTCGCGGTGGCGAATCCGCGTCCCCCCACTTCGTGAGGGGACGAGAGATCCGCGGAGGGAGTGGGATTCGAACCTTCTCCGCGATGCGAAGCGCCCTTCTCGCTCGACATGGATGGTACAGCTGATGCGAGCCGCTTGGTTCTGGGGGCGGTGATTCACGGCACGAGGTCGAGACCGAATAGGGCTCGACCGAAGTAGGAAGCACCTTGCGCGGAGGGAGTGGGATTCGAACCCACGAAGCGGGTTACCGCTTACACGCTTTCCAGGCGTGCGCACTAGGCCAGACTATGCGATCCCTCCGTAGGATGAGGAAGTGTAGAGGGAGGCCCCTGAGTAGTGGATCAAACAGAAGCCATGGAACTGGCACTCGCCGAAGCCGCGCGAGCGATCGAACACGACGACGTGCCCATCGGTGCGGTGCTGCTCGATCCGGAAGGATCGGTCGTCGCTGCCGACCACAACCGGCGCGAGGAGTTGGCTGATGTCACTGCTCACGCTGAGATGCTCGTGCTCTCCGCCCGGTCCCGCGAAGTCGGCGACTGGCGGCTCGGTGGGCACACGCTGGTTGTCACCCTCGAGCCATGCGCGATGTGTGCGATGGCCGCCGTGTGGGCGCGGATCGAGACGATCGTCTTCGGAGCGGCGGATCCCAAGGCCGGGGCTGTGATGAGTCTGTACAACGTCCCGCAGGACGAGCGGTTGAACCACCGGTGCGAAGTTGTCGGTGGCGTCGAGAGTGCAGCCAGCGCAGCACTGCTCGGAGAGTTCTTTACAGCCCGGCGATAGGTCGAGAGCAGCCCGACATCGGTACACTCCACTCGATCCGAACACCTTCGATTCGGATCTACTCAGTACTCCGTACCGAGTATCGCCGGCCTTGCCGGCTCTGGAGGGGTGACAGAGCGGACGAATGTGACGGTCTCGAAAACCGTTGGACCGGGTTTCCGGTCCCGTGGGTTCAAATCCCACCCCCTCCGCCAGATCCGAACGCGAAGCGTTCGGACGTAGTCCGTAGTCCGAGGGAATGCGGGATACGGACTCTTGGAGGGATGGTCGAGCGGACGAAGGCGACGGTCTTGAAAACCGTTGGGCCGGGTAACCGGTCCCGTGGGTTCGAATCCCACTCCCTCCGCGCGAGGTGGTCGCTACTTTGGTCGTGCCCTTTCCTGTCCCCTCACGGAGTGGGGGGACGCGGATTCGCCACCGCGAATCCGCAGGGGGGCTGGTCTTGTGGCTTCATCTCGAAGCTTCAAGCTCGCAGAGTGCCCTCTCCCGCCCTCGCTACGCCCCACAGGACCGCTCCCCGGAACGATCGGCGGGGGCCGTTAGGCTGCCCGACAGTCATTCAGGAGGCCGTGAATGATCTTTGCCTTGAGCACGTCCTGGCAAACCTTCATCAACTTCATCGTATGGACTTCGCCCATTCTTCTGTGCGTGTTTGCCCTCGAATCCGCGCCCGGGCGCGGTCCGAACCCGAACGCGGATCGGTGAGACGGCGAGCCGCATTCGTTCGGGTCTCCGCAGCCTTGGGTGCTGCGGCCTTCGTCGCTGGCAGCGTGCACACCAGCGCCGGAAGTAGCCGCCCCAACGACGACACTCGGAACTACTACGACCACCACCACGACCATCCCTCCTACGACTACGACCACCGAACCCGAAGATGGCAACCCCCGCGGAGGGACGGTGGTGGTCGCAGAAGAACAGGAACCGGTGACGCTCAATCCATATGTACGTCGAGGCGAGGACCTCATCGTCTCGATCATCGGCCGGACCTACTTCGCCGGTGTCTACGAGATCGACGGTGAAACCCTGGAGCTGATCCCAGAAATCGTCACCGAGCTGCCGACCACGAGCAACGGCGGTGTTGTGGTGAACGAGGACGGCACGATGACCGTGAAGTACACGATCCTCGAAGAAGCAGTGTGGGAAGACGGCACTCCGATCTCCGGTGACGACTTCGCGTTCACGGTTGATCTCCTTCAGACCCCGGAAGCCGACGCCGGCTTCCGGATCGACCAGATCTACGAATGGATCACTTCCTACGAGGCCGGTGCGAAGACGTTCGAACTCACGCTCACCGAGCCGACGGTCCTCTACCAGCAACTGTTCCGCGTTGTTCTGCCGAAACATGCGGTCGAAGGCTCCAACTTCGTCGAAGACTGGAACGATCGCATGTGGCCATCGGGTGGCCCGTTCCGGTTCTCCTCGTGGGCGACCGGAGACCGCATTGTCGTTGAGCGAAACGACAACTACTGGAAGAAGGATCCGGAGACCGGCCAACAACTCCCGTACCTCGACGTGGTCGAATTCCGATTCATCCCAGAGGAGGAAGAGCTCATCAATGCCTTCAAACGCCGGGAGGTGCAGGTGATCCAACCGCCCTCGGACGCGTTGATCATTGACGAACTCGCCGCGCTCGAACCAAGCGGTGTCAAAGTGGATGCCGTGCAGGGCCGAACATGGGAACACCTGAACTTCCAGTTCGGCCCCGGTCGAGAGGTGGTGAACGCCGGGACCGTCAATTCCAGCCATGCCTACCGACGGGCCGTCGCCCATCTGGTCGACCGCGAGGCGATCGCGACCGTGGCGAGCCCCTACACCGAGGCGATGACGTCATACGTCGACGCCTTCTCTCCGACCCTGTCCGAGCACGCATGGGATCGGTACACCCACAACCCGGCACGGGCAAAGCAGCTGCTCTCCACGGTGAACACGGACGAGGGAGTTGACTCAATCGTTGCAGTGTTCTCGACGACCAACGTCGGTGACACTCGCGTCTTGTTTCCGAGGCGCTTCGACCCATGTTCGAAGCTGTCGGGATCGAGTACCAGACACAACTCCAGGATCCAAAGGTCTTCTTCGGTGAGACTTTCGAAACCGGCGCATGGGATGTCGGCATGTGGTCCTGGACGGGTTCGTCGGGCTTTGACGGCCTGGTCACTATCCACGACGCGTTCGATCCCGAGGGCGCTCCGCCGGAAGGGTCGAACTACTACCGATGGGGGACCGAAGGCTCCTCTGTCCGCAACCTATACACGGATCGGTTCGCCGAGATTCGAGACCTCATGAATTCAACGGTCGACGATGTGGAGTTGGTCGCCCTGGTTGCCGAAGCGGAGGAGCTCCTGGCGAGTCGGATGGTCTTCCTGCCACTGTTCGCCTACCCGGTGT
>CAWEEG010000046.1:0-32470 GCA_963808015.1 uncultured Actinomycetota bacterium | reverse complement strand
GATCGGAGACAAGAAATCTCAGAGTTCCTTCTGAGCCGCGAACGGTGAACAGGACAGGAAATCTCGATTCGTCGCCGCCTCATTGACCGCCCTTCGATAGGGTTGCACCGGTAGTCGGGTCGCAGCAGTGAGCCGCGCAACACCGGGGAGCAAGAAGAGACGTGCCACCAGAAACCACCTACGCGCGATCCCCGGACGGCGCAGTCGGATATCAGGTGTTCGGGGATGGCCCCGTCGATCTGGTCTTCGTCACTCAGTGGGGAACGAACATCGACAACTACTGGGACGAACCGACAGCGGCGCGCTATCTCGATCGATTGGCGTCGTTCTCGAGGGTGATCCTCTTCGACAAGCGCGGCACCGGAGTCTCAGACCACGTGCCGATGGACGACCTCCCGCCGATGGAGGGGTGGATGGAGGACATCCTCGCCGTCATGGATGCTGCGGAGTCTGACCGCGCCGTGATTGTCGGCGACACCGAGGGAGCCGCCATGGCGATCTTGTTCGCCGCGACCTATCCCGAGCGCACCGAGTCTCTCGTTCTGACCAACGCCATCGCCCGCCTGTTCCGCGGTGAGGACTACCCGATCGGGATGCCGCAGAACAGAATCGCGGAAGTGGCCGAGTTCTTCCGGGCCCAACACGGGACCACCGGGGCCGTGGTCGACTTCACGGCACCGTCCGTGGCCGAGGATGAGAGATTTCGTCGGTGGTGGGTGAAGTTCCAGCGCTCGACGATGCCACCCGGATCGGTCGAATTCCTATACCGATGGCAGCAGCACGTCGACGTCACATCCGCTCTGTCCTCGGTGAGCGTGCCAACGCTGGTAATTCACCGGAAGGACAACGTGTACCACCGGGTTGCGCATGGGAAGTGGATCGCCGATCGCATTGACGGGTCGCTGTGGGTTGAACTCGAAGGTGCCGATTCGCATCCGTTCCACGTCGGCAACACCGGAGAGATCCTCGACCGAATCGAGGACTTCGTGACCGGCGAAGTGGTTCACACCGAGTCGGGCCGTCGATTGGCGACGGTGCTGTTCACCGACATCGTCGGGTCAACCGAGCGCGCCGCGGAAATGGGGGATGAGGCGTGGCTCGATGTGCTCGATGCCACAAACCGGATCTGTGAACGACAGATCGAACGTTTCGGTGGCACCGGCATCACAACAACGGGTGATGGATACCTCGCGATCTTCGACGCACCCGCGAAAGCGGTGGCGACCGCCCGCGAGATTCTTGACGAAGTCAGCGGCTATGGCATCACGATGCGCGCCGGTCTCCATACCGGAGAGATCACGCTGCAGAGTGACGGCATCGGGGGAATCGGTGTCCACATCGCATCACGAGTCATCGATCACGCTCCGGATGGCGGTGTCGCGGTGTCGAGCACGGTTAAGGACCTGACGGTCGGGTCTTCGATTCAGTACGAGCGGATGGGCTCCTTCGAACTCAAGGGGGTTCCGGGAGTCTGGGACCTCTACGAGGTTCACTAGCGATCTACAGCTCAGCTCGGAGGCGTGCCCCGAACGGTACTCGGTGCGTCGCTAGGATCGGCCACCGGCCAGGAGGTTGCGGGTTGGCACTGACGAACTGTCCCGAATGCAACGACCGGGTCTCATCGGCGTCGCCTGAGTGTCCGAATTGCGGACATGTCCTGGTCGACACATCGGAGGCGGTCCCCCAGGAGCCTAAGACGCCCGACGGGGCTCCATTGCGGTTTGCGCCCCCCGATTCCGCGGCACTGCCGCGCTCTCAGAGCAACTGGGTCGTTGGACTGGCCATCGCTGCGATCACGGGAGTGATCCTCGTCGGCGTCGCTGCTGCAGTCGTCCTGGCCGGGTCGATCAGCATCAGCAATCCCTTCGAGGACACCGGCGCCGTCGACGTCAGCGCGACCGAGACCACCGAGGTGAGCGAGGAGACCACCGCTCCGCCGGACGACGACTACTACGGGTTGCTCGTCGGAGACTGCATCAACGACGACGAACTGGAGAGCTACCTCGCCGGCGACTACTACCAGACAACACCGTGTGATGGACCACACGGCAACGAGGTCTACCTCGTCCATGAGTTCCACCGGGGTCATATCCGGGAGAGGATGCCGTGAGGGAAGATCTCCTCTTGATCTGCGAGAGCGAGTTCGACGGGTATGTCGGTCGCGACTACGAATCCTCGTCACTCGACATGTACGTGACCTGGCCGGGGTCGGACCTGTGGGCCTCCGGGGTGCGCATCGGCGAGTGCCTGCTCTATGACCGTGACCTGGATGATCTGGAGGGATCGGCGTACCAGAGCGGTTGGTGACGGAATGTCCGCGGCCTGTCAGACCAAGCGCGTGTCGTACACCAGGCGAAACGCGCCGTTCGGGTAGGCCACCGACTCGATCAGGCGCATGGGCCCGTCGTAGGCATTCGCGAAGAGCGGAATCCCGCTGCCGAGAGCTTCGGGCATCACCGTGATATCGAGGGTGTCGATCGCGCCGCCGACGAGTCCGTCGGTGACGACCTTGCCTCCGCCGAACACCCACAGTCGTTTTGGTGTCTCTGCGGAGAACGAGCGGATCGCCTCAGCCGTCGGAATCGCCGCAAAACGGATGGCGGCGCCGTCGGGAACCGGGAGGTCGGTGCGGGTAGTGAGCACCATCGTCGGCCGGTCGCTCCACATCCATCCCCATTCGACGGCCTGGACGTAGCTGGTGCTTCCCATGATGAGCGCGCCGATGCCGTCGACGAACGAGTCGAAGTCGAACTCTTCGATCGGGTACTTCTCGAGGAAGCCGACCGAACCATCGGCCTCGGCCACATACCCATCAAGAGATACGGCGAGACTTGCCACGATATCTGAGACACTCATCCGGCGATCCTACGCCGCCAACGCGGCGCTCGCGATTGATCCGGGGGGTTGGCGAGGTCGCCAGCTCGAGCAACGCGTAGGGTTGCGGGCAGATACTCGGACTTGGAGGATGGGCATGCATATCGAGATCGTCGAAGCGGCGCCCGATGTCTTCTTGGTGATCGGCCCGCGAACGAACTGGTGCTTGATTCGTAGCGGGGCTGCGGTCACGCTGATCGATGCCGCGTGGCCCAAGGACTATCCAGTGGTGGTCGACTCGTTGCGTCAGATCGGGGCTAGTCCGAACCAGGTCGATGCGGTCGTGCTGACACACGCTCACCCGGACCATGTTGGCGTCGCAGAGACCTTGAGGAGTGAGCACGGCGCGATTGTCCACACACACCGGGATGAGGTCGGGCACGCGACCGGCAAGTATCACCAGCGGGTGCGGACGATTGACCTCGTAATCCGGATGTGGCGGCCGTCGGTGGCGGTGTTCGCAATCGACTCGATTGCACACGGCGGCACCGATCCGACACCGGTCGCGGTCGTTGAAGCCTTCGCCAGTTCACCGCTCGACGTTCCCGGCCGACCGGTGCCGATCCCGACCCCGGGGCATACGAGCGGCCACTGTTCGTTTCATCTTCCCGGTCACGGCATCGTTATCACCGGTGATGCCCTCGTCAATCGAAACGTTCTCACCAATCGACCCGGCCCTCGGTTGATGCCGCGGGTTTTCAGCCACGACTGGGAACAGGCCCTTGCGTCACTCGACGCGCTGGGCGCGCTCGATGCCGACGTGCTCTTGCCCGGTCATGGAGGCCCTCTGCACATGCCGGCCGCCGAAGCCGTAGCGCAGGCGAAGCAACGTTTCGAGACCGCCGGATGGTGGGATCGCTGAACCGGTCGACCACGCGCAGCACCGAGGTTGTCGCCGCCCATCTACGCTCGTCTTCATGTCGCGCGTCAGGACCGTTGTGCTGGTTGAAGGGGTCAGCGATCAGGCCGCCCTGGGCGCGCTGGCGAAGCGTCTAGGTATCAACCTGGAGGCAGAAGGCGTTTCGATCGTGGCGATGGGGGGCGCATCGGCGATCGGTGATTCCATTGAGAACATCCTGGAACTCCACGGCTCCGATGTGAAGTTGGCGGGTCTTTGCGACAGAGCGGAGCTCGGCGACTTTCAACGAGGCATCCAGAGGGCAGGGCTGGGCTCAGACCTGTCGCGATCCGAGATGGAAGCTAGGGGTTTCTTTGTTTGCACCGACGATCTCGAGGACGAGCTGATCCGGGCAGTTGGTGTCACTGCGGTGGAGCGAGTCATCGAAGCCCAGGGTGAGCTCTCGTCATTTCGGAAATTCCAGAACCAGCCCGCATGGCGCGGGCAGGCCGTCGAAGCGCAGCTTCGACGCTTCATCGGTACGAAGTCAGGCCGAAAGGCTCGCTACGGGGCCCTGCTCGTGGATGCTCTCGACCTGGCGCGGGTGCCTCGCCCGTTGGAGCGGGTCCTCGCCCACGTCCAGCCGAGCGGTTGACCGTCCTCAGTCGCGGAAGTTGACGAACTGCAGGGGCACGCGGAAGTCGAGAGCCTTCACATCGACGATGACCTCCTGGAGGTCATCGCGCTTCTTGCCCTGAATGCGAAGTTGATCACCCTGGATCTGCGCTTGAACCTTCATCTTCATGTCCCGGATCATCTTCGCGAGTTCCCGGGCGTCGTCCTGGTTGATGCCCTGGTTGAGCGTGAAATCGGCACGTGATCGTCCGCCTCCGACAGGCTTGATCTCACCTCCGGAGATCGACTTCAGCGAGACCTTGCGCTTGACGAGTTTCGTCTGGAGCACGTCGATCGCGGCCTCCACACGGTGGTCGGTTGCCGACTCAACGGCGATCCCCTCGTCGGTGAGCGAGATCTTGGTGTCTGTGCCCTTGAAGTCGTAGCGGTTCACGACCTCCCGCATCGACTGGTCGACGGCATTGCGGACTTCCTGCATATCAACTTGAGAGACGATGTCGAATGACGGCATGGGTTTCTCCTATTTCGAGAACGGTGCACCCTCGGGGCCACGACGGACAACGGCGGCCCAGACGGTTTCGTAGTGGTCCCGGTCGTACGGGTCGATATGTGGGAGGACGAATTCGTCCCACGCCCGACGGAGCGGATCCTCCGTGTCACTGTACATGTCGAGTCCCGCCGGGATGCGATCCAAGACGGTGCGCAGGCTCATCGGTGTTTCGACGCGGGTGCGCGAGTCGCCCGACGTGAACGACTCGTTGATCTCGACGGCGAGTTTCGCTACGTATTCGACGAGGTCGGAGCGCAGGTCGGGGTGACGCCGTTCGATCATCGCAATCAACTCATCCTCGGCGGGGAACCCCTTCTCCCAGATGATCCAACGATCGGCAAAGGCCTTGTTGAGGGTCTGGGTGCCGGCATAGTCGCGGAGGTCGGTCGGGTTCAGCGTCCCGAAGATCCGAACGTCGTCGCGGAGGCGAACCAGTTCGCCCGTCTGAAGCTCGAGTGCCTGGTGACGGTCAAGGAGTCCATGAAGCGCGAACAGTGTTTCGGCACCTGCAGCGTTCAGTTCCGAGAGGTTTACCAAGGCAGGGCCTCGGATCGCCCGGGTGATGTCGCCGTCTTGCCATCGGCTGTCCGTCCCGCCTCTTCCGTCACCGTGAAGCTTCACGGAGCCGATGAGCGTGATGTCGCGGACCTCGCCGGTCAAAGGGATCCGGTAGTAGGGGAGTCCGAGCAACGCCGCGAACTGCTCGAGATCATGGTCCTTTCCTGTCCCCATGTGGCCGCGCAGGGCGAGGTGCAGCGGAATACCCTCGAATCGGCGCCCGCGGACCTGTTCGAGGGCCGCGAGGCGGTAGAGCATGCCCAGATCGACGTAGTACGGATCGGGTTCCGGGATATGGTCACGACGGATCTCCGCATCCGGGAGATCGGATGGGATGACGGCCTTCTTGAGCGTGATCGGTTCCCCGATTCCGTGCGGGTCTTCAAAGGTGACGGTTTTTGCCATGAATGCTCCTCAGTTTGAGATTTGTGTCATTTGTTCGGTTGCGTGAGTCCACCAGGTGTCTCCGCCCTCGTCGGCGATGGACCGGAACAGCGCGGAGCGGACTCCGTCGACCATTGCCGCCGCCAGGGCGTCGGGGCGCTGCACCACCTGATTGCGGGCGTAGGCGGCTTGTACCGTCTCGTCACCGATGCCGATCCCGAGGACCATGGTCCCACCGCGCTCGATCGATGCCGCGGTGTCGGCGAGCGCCTCGACCGAGCCGCGGGTCATCCCATCGGCGAGCACGACGATGATCCGATGGGATACGTTGCGTGCCGAGAGTCGTTCCGCAGCGTGAGCGAGGTTGAATTCGTCGACGTTGGCCGCCTTGTCGAACATCGAGATCGGTGGCGCGGCATCCGGGTCTCGGCGCGCCTCCTTGGCGGCTTCCTGGGGCGATGCTGCCATCCAGAACAGCCCGGCCAGCGTGTCTTCGGCGGAGCGCCACCGCGAGCGGGAACGACTTGACGAGGTAGTGATTGACGGTTCGGGTGAGCCGCTCCGCCGCACCACCCTGCGTCCGCCGAAGGGCGCCCGTCGCAAGCCCCCTTCGATCGATGTAGGTCCGTTCGGTATCTCCGGCTGCGGCCACGAATCCACGGTTGAAGATCGCGACCTCGAATTCGATCTGGAGTTCGTCTGCGAGCCGAGCCAGGGTCCATGCTCCGAGCGTGGCAGCCGCAAGCGCCCACGGCCGCTTCCGGTCGGCTGCGAACCTCGCGGGGCTGAAGCATCGAGGCGGATCCGTCGACGAGCAGGCTCACGCCGTAGGATCGTCGATTTGGGCAGGTCGCGTCGTTTGAACATTCGCTCGTAGAGACCGGCCCCGAGAAGGAGCGGTGTGTAGGGGGAGAGGTCTCCGGCGTCGAAACCGGTGCGAAGTCCGCGGCGTTGATTGGCAAGGAATAGGGGATAGAGCTCGCCCGAGACGCGCCGCTGAGCGACCCCCCACTCTCGGGCGGCAACCTCGAGCATGTCTCGGCCCTGAGGGGCGAAGCGGCCGAACTCGGCGGGGAAGTCGCTCACGACGAGTTTGCCGGCTTGGCCGGTCGGGAGGTACACCGTCGGTGCGGTTGACACCTTCATGAGCTGATCGGTTGCCGGGTCGCCGGCTTGATCGACATCGCCGTGCCGCCCGTGTTCTGCGCTGACCGTCTGGGCAGCCTGCCGGGTCTCCTCATAGTGATCCCGGTCGGCGAGGGGCGGCGTCACGACACGGACCGCATCAACACCCTCGGCAACGGCGGCTTGATCGGCTTCCTGCTCGCCCCTGCGGCCGGCCGCAGACTTGGAACCTGTTCCCTCCGTCAAGAGTCCGTGCATCCGGGCAACTTCGACAAGCTGGAGGGCGGTGCCGGCGACGGCCCAGGGATCATCGAGGTCGGGGACGAGGTCGAGGAATGGAACCGCGTCGTCGATTGCGAGTGCGACGTGCGGAGCGACGCGCCGTTGAACGTCGTCGCGAGAGAAGTAGTCGCCGACGATCAGGAAACAGGCGAGAGCAAACTGGCCGAGCGGCCGAGCGTTGGCGGAGGCGCCGGGCACAGCAGCGCGATAGAGATCCGAAAGCACCGAACGGGCACCCGGGAAGTGGGAGAGGTGACGCAGCTCCTGCCGTGCATCTTCGACAGACAGGAACATGGCCTCCGCAGCCGGACCCGCAACGGTGTTGAGAGCGTCGAGCACGGTCACGGCTCCGGCCACCGGCTCCGGTACGTCGTAGACCTCATCGAACCCAAGTTCGTTGGCCGTTTCGGCGTCCACCTCCGGCTCGGCCTCGACCCAGTCATACGACGTGAGCTCTGCGAGTGGGGGAGCTTCGGCGCCGTCATCTTCGAGCGATTGCTGGTGGGCCAGCCACGACTCCGGAATCGGCCGCTCTTCGTCGAAGTCCGTGGCAATCAGGTGGATCGCCTCGTGCAGTGCGGATGTGAGCGCGACCTCGGTTGGCGTCACCGGCGCGCTGCGGGCGTAGGCGGCCTGGAACACGCCGGGGTCGATGACGATCTCGTCCTTGGAGGCAGACGCTTGTGATCCGAGCCGAACGCGCATCTCTTCGTTGCCCGCGATGCTCCGCGCGAAACGGGTGATGGCCGGCGCGACCCGCTGATAGCGCGCGACCACGGCCTCGATCACCCGATCTTCGGGCGGAAGCACCTCTCTGAGGAACGTTTCGTCGTGCGCGCGCATGAACCCATGATCCTACGTCCCATGTCAACCCTCTACCTGAGCCAATTCCGGCGCACCCGCAGTACGGTTCGACCATGGACGATCTGAGGATCAGCGATACGATCTCGGTCCCTGCCGATGAGCTGCAGTGGACGTTCTCACCGGCCGGCGGTCCCGGGGGGCAGCACGCCAACCGTTCCTCGACGCTGTGGAGCTACGTTTCGACGTCGGCGCCTCCCGGCGTTCGATGACGAGACCAGACGCCGGCTCCTCGACAAGGTCGGCGACGACTCAGTGATGTTGGTGACCGTCGATGAGACACGCTCACAGTGGCGGAACCGCCAGATCGCCAGACAGCGACTGGGTGAGCTACTCCGCGAGGCGCTGCGGCCCGACCCGCCGAAGCGCAAGGCCACGAAGCCGAGCCGCGCCGCACGTCGAAAGCGAGTTGACGAGAAACGCTCGAGGTCACGCACGAAGTCGCTGCGCAGGGCGCCCGGTCCGGACGAATGAGCCGAGTCGATTCTCCCGTTCTCCTTCGGCAACATCGGGTCCACGTCGGCGAGCCCACAGCCGGTAGGCTCCGCGGCGATGACACGATCCACCTGCTCGAACCCGACGGACGGTCGTCGATGACGGCACTGATCACACGCCTGCGCTCGTTCGGCGTCGGTGACGGCAAGGGACTCGGCACCTTCATCGGTGTCTTCACGCCGTCGATCCTCACCATCCTCGGCGTAATCATGTACTGCGCGCCGGGTGGGTTGTCGGCAACGTGGGTCTTGTCGGTGCGCTGGCCATCGTGGTGATCGCAAACCTCATCACCCTTGCCACCGCACTCTCGGTGTCGTCCGTCGCGACGAACATGGAGGTCGGGCCGGGCGGCGCGTACTACATCATCTCGCGCAGTCTTGGAGTGGAAATCGGGGCCGCGATCGGCCTTCCGCTGTTCCTTGCTCAGGCCTTCTCCATCACGCTCTACGCCTACGGTCTCGCAGAGTCGCTGCAGTATGTCTGGCCGGACCTGCCCCAGATGCCGATCGCAGCGGTGACCGTGCTCCTCGTGGCACTGCTCGCTGCGCGTGGCGCCGGGGTGGCGTTGCGCCTTCAACTGCCGATCATGGTTGCGATCGGACTCTCCCTGGTGGTGTTGTTCATTGGCGTCGCACGATCGATGCCGGACAGCGTCGACCTTGCCGCCCATGTTCAGGATCCAGCCGGATTCTGGGTCGTGTTCGCCGTCTTCTTCCCTGCGGTGACCGGAATCATGGCGGGCATTTCGCTGTCGGGTGATCTCAAGAACCCGACCCGCTCGATCCCCAGAGGGACCATCGGTGCGGTTCTCGTGGGTTTCGTCGTCTATGTAGCGGTGACGATCGCACTTGCTCTTGCCGCATCTCCCCGCGAACTCGTTGATGACCCGCTGATCTGGTTCACGATCGCAGGCGGAATTGCGTTCCTCATTTTCCCGGGCCTCTGGGGTGCGATCTTCTCATCGGCGGTCGGGAGCGTGCTTGGGGCGCCGCGGACGTTCGAGGCACTCGTGAACGACCGCATCCTTCCTTCTTCGTTCGCCGCCAGGATCGGGCGAATCCAAGGCCCCGGCGTGCCCCTGCTCATCACGACGGGGATCGCCTTCCTCGCCGTGGGGCTTGGTGGGCTCAACGCTGTTGCCCCCATCCTGACCATGTTCTTCCTCACGACGTACGGCATGGTGAATCTGGTCGCAGGACTTGAACGCCTGAGTGGCGATCCGTCGTTCCGACCCACGATGAAGGTCCACTGGGCGGTATCTCTCGGCGGTGCGGTCGCTTGCTTCTGGGCGATGTTTCTGATCAGCCCGCTTGCGTCCGTCTTCGCAGTTGTGGTTGAACTCGGGATCTACCTCCTCGTGCGTCGGCGGGCGTTGACGGCCCGGTGGGGTGATGTTCGGCGTAGCGCACTCGTGTCGTTTGTTCGATCCACGGTGCTTCAGTTGCGACGACTTCCCGAAGAGCCGCGGAACTGGCGGCCCAACGTTTTGATGTTCACGTCCGATCCGGAACGTGATCTCCAGACGGCTCGCTTCGCGAATTGGCTTGTGCAGGACCGTGGAATCCTGACCGTGAATCAGCTCATCGAAGGATCGATCGTCGACCATGTGGAGCGCGTGCCGGACGCTGTTCGCGACCTCAACTCGTCACTCGAACATGCAGGGCTGACCGGGTTCGGTGAGGTCGAGATCGTCCCCGATCTTGAACGTGGAATGGTGTCCGTGGCTCAGTCGAACGGGATTGCCGGGATTGCCTCGAACACCGTGTTGTTCGGCTGGCGGGAGCGCCGGGACGAGATGGCAATCGTGCTGCGAGCGATCGAGGACCTGTCGCTTCTCCAGAAGTCCAGTGTCATCTGCCGCCCCGTGCCGCAACGGCTCGCCCCTACGGGGAGGAGAATCGATGTTTGGTGGGGTGGTCTGCAGCAGAACGGGGACCTTCTCGTTCTGTTTGCACATCTGCTGTCGCTCGATCCGGGGTGGCGGGACGCGACAATCCGAATCAAATCGATCGCAACAACCGAGATGATGGCGCAGCGCACCGAGCGGTCCCTCGACGAGATGCTGCACGCCGCTCGAATCGGCGCCGAGTTCGAGGTGATCCGGAAGCCGGAAGGTGACAGGATCCAGGACATCATCCACACACAATCGGCGGCGGCCGATGTGGTCTTCCTCGGCATGAAGGAGATCAAACCAGACGAGGCCGAGGAACAGGTCGAGCGTCTCCTCGATCTGATGGGCGGTCTCCAGACCGTGCTTCTCGTGCGCAACTCGGGGCCGTTCCGCGGGCAACTCCTCGGTGTGCAACCGACGAGTTCACCGCTCAGCTAGCTCGAGCGGGTCCAGTCGGAGCGGTTGGCACCCCCGGCGTTCGAAACGCATCTCCCTATCATCGTTCGATATGCACTACGACCTCACGACGCTGCCGAACGGGCTGCGGATCATCTCCCAGGACATGCCCTCGCTGCGATCGCTCTCGGTCGGGGCATGGGTGGACACGGGGAGTCGCGACGAGACACCTATTGAGGCCGGGGCAAGTCACTTCCTCGAGCACCTCCTGTTCAAGGGTTCAGACGACTGGTCGGCGCGGCGTATCAGCGAGGCGTTCGATTCCATCGGCGCACGCCACAACGTGTTCACGTCGAAGGAGTACACGTGTTATTGGGCGCGGCTTCGTGACGCGGATCTGGATCTCGGCGTCGAGATTCTTGGCGAGATGGTTCAGCGGCCGGCCTTCCGACAAGCCGAGATCGACAACGAGCGTGGTGTGGTTCTCGAAGAGATCAACATGAACGAGGACGATCCGACCGACGTCGCCCACGAGCAGTTCATCACCGCGCTGTGGAAGCAGCACCCGTTGGCACCCCCGATCCTCGGAACCCGGGACTCGATCACGACGATGTCTCGTGAGACCATCCACGACTACTGGGCACGGCGCTACTCCCCGGAGTCGACGGTGATCGCAGCTGCCGGGCGGATCGATCACGAACACCTCGTCGATGTCGTCGCCGAAGCGTTCGGCACCTGGGAGGGGATGGGAACCCGGCGTCCGTTGTCTACTCCCGATCCCGAGCCTCGTGTGTCCGTCAGACATCGAGACACGGAACAGGCGCATCTCATTTTGGGCAGCCCGAGCCTGACACGCGACGACGACCGTCGCTACGCCCTGATCATTGCGGACCATGTGCTGGGTGGCGGCATGTCGAGCCGTCTGTTCCGCGAGATACGCGAGACGCGCGGGCTCGCATACGCCGTGCACGCATTCCGGATGCCGTTCACCGATGCCGGCGCCAATGCGGTCTACGTCGGAACAACGCCGTCGCAGACGGCGGAGGTACTGAAGCTGGTCCGCGGCGAGATGGACAAGTTCATGGAATCGGGTGTCACCGACGGCGAACTCGAACGGGCGAAGGGTCATGTCCAGGGCTCCCTCGCCATCTCACTCGAGGATGCCGACGGTCGGATGAACCGTCTCGGCCGCAATGAGATCACCGGCCTCGAGCACAAGTCGGTTGACGAGATCGTCGCAAGGGTCGACGCCGTCACGCCAGAGGAGGTCATCGACGTGGCACGCGCCGCCTACGGGGGACCGTACATAATCGGAGCGACCGGACCATTCCAGGACGCCGACCTTGAGGAGTACGTCAGATGATCGTCGCGGTTTCGGGGGCAGGTGGCCGGATGGGCGGCCTGGTCGCGCAGACCGTCGCGGACACAACCGATCTCGAACTCGGTCCGCTGTACGACCCTCGCGATGCCGGTTCGACGGTGGCTGGTGCCACGATCGGTAGAGATCCTGCGGCCTTGGCGGGGGCCGACGTTGTTGTCGAATTCACCGAGCCGGATGTGGTGATGGGAAACCTCGCCGCCTGGCGCAGTCTCGATCTGCACGCCGTCGTCGGCACATCCGGCTTCGACGCGAGCCGTGTTGCCGAGCTGCGCGAGGAGTGGGGGAGCGGACCGCCGAACTGTCTGATCGTCCCGAACTTCTCCATCGGGGCGGTCGTCATGATGCGTCTTTCCGAAATTGCCGCTCCTCATTTCGCTGCGGCCGAGGTGATTGAGATGCATCACGATCGCAAAGTGGACGCGCCTTCAGGAACGGCCATCGCGACGGCGGAGCGGATCGCCGCCATCGCATCGCAGGATCGGGCGGTCGGCTCGGCCGAGCTGATTCCGGGCGCTCGGGGCGCGGACGCCGCCGGTATCCCGGTTCATGCTGTTCGGCTCCCGGGATTGGTCGCTCATCAACAGGTGTTGTTCGGCGGAGTTGGCGAGACGTTGACCATCCGTCACGACACCAGCGATCGAACTGCTTTCATGCCCGGTGTCCTCGCAGCGATCCGCGCAGTGGCGACTCTCCCGGACGCGGTCACCGTCGGGCTCGAGTCCGTTCTGGGAATCTAAGGCGTCCGGGTCGCCTCGAACCTACGATTCGGTGATGCGGATAGCCGGAATCGTTGTCGGGTGTGCCCTCGCCCTGATGGGGGCCGTGTGGGTTCTGCAGGGGCTCAACTCTCAGTTCGCGCCGCAGAGCTTCATGACCGGAAGCCGAACGTGGCTCGTGATCGGCGTACTGACGTTCGCGGGCGGCATTGCACTCGCCCGGTGGAGTTGGAAGACGAGGTGAAAGCCCGGCTCAGGGTTTGCCGAGCGTCGCGACCGGATCCGGCGTTCTGCTAGCCCAACGGAACTTCGAAGATCCGAACCGGATCGTCGAAGCCCTTGAGAGCGATCGGTCCGCGGTCGTGGAACGTCAACGGCTTGCCGACGGACAGCTCGCGCACAGCGCTTGATACGAGGATCTGGCCGGGTTGTGCGTGCCCGCAGATTCGCGATGCGAGGTTCACCGCCGCACCGAATAGATCTTCGTCCCGGCTTACCGGTTCACCGGCGCTGATGCCGATTCGGACTCGCCCGCCCTCGGAATCGACGTCCAACGGCTCCCCGAACTCGCATTCGATCTGCACTGCGCAGTCAACCGCCCGGCTCACGTGGCTGAACGAGGCGAAGATGCCATCCCCGGTGTGTTTCACCTCTCGTCCGCCGTGTTGTGCCAGCGCCTCCCGGACGATCTCGTCGTGGTGGCGGAGGAGTTGCATCGCTGTTTCGTCACCGTCTCGGGTGCTGACCTGGGTCGATCCAACAAGATCGGTGAACATGATCGCTCGGAGACCGCTGTCGATTTCGGCATCGTCGTGGCGCGCGATGTCCGGGACGTTCTTCTCCCAGTCGCCCATGAAGCGACTGACCGTCGGCTTCTCGACCTCGACCATGTTGTGCGGCACCAGACCGTGCGACTCCTTGTGGACGGCGATCGCCGCTTCTTTCGTTGGTGCGTCGACGAGGCAGAAGGCCTGGCCGTCCGGGCTGTTGAACCAGTAGGTGAGGAAGCTGACGCCGTGGCGATCTTGGATTTCGAGATCGCGCTGGTGGGCGCCCTTGATGTCTTCTTCGGTGACATCGCCCAGATTCTCGTGAACGTCCATGAATATCGGCATCCGTCGAGCATATCAATCCACCGCGACCAAGGGCGGGCGCCCCGCACTCGCCGATCACTCCAGGCTGCGACGATTGTCCCTGATCGATTCGAACGCGTCGCCGAGGCGGTTGTCGGGGGCGGCCGCTCAGGGCCGGATGCCGCTGGTGGCGAAGACACGGTGGGGCACGATGAGGTTCGGTGGGAAGTCGCGGGACAGCATCTCAGCGAGATCTGCATCGAATCGCCCCACCTGCTCCGCGGTGAGGGCAGAACCGACACCGTTGCAGGTGCGGATCCGGCCGTGCCACGCTTCGTGGCTGAACGTGACGTCGACCATGTAGCTGAAGCTCTCGACATCGGTGAAGCCCCCATGATCGAGCGCTCTGACGTGCTCCGGGTGGATGCCATCCCACCCGGCCTTCGGCCATCCCGGGTTGTGCCTCAGCACCAACTCCTCCGTGCGGTTCGCGACGTTGCCGGAGAGCGGCAAGTAGCTGAACGAGCAAATGATGAGGCGGCCGCCTGGGGTGAGGACGCGACGGACTTCCCGGATGGCATCGTCCTCGTTCAACCACCACCAGCACTGACCGGCACTCACGAGATCGAAGCTCTCCGCCGCCTGCCGGGTGTCTTCCGCCCGACCCTCAACGAAGTGAGCCGAGAACCCGCGTGCGGAGGCCGTGTGCCGTGCGACGTCGAGCAGTTCGGATGCGATATCGAGGCCCGTGGCGACGAGCCCCCGAGCTGCGAATCCGAGAGCGAGGGAACCGGTGCCGGTCCCGAGATCGAGGGCGCGCTGACCCGGACCGATCCATCGACGCTCCGCGAGCCTGTCGAAGAAACTGTTGGGGAATCCCGGACGATGACGCTCGTAGTCCACGGCCGTTCGGCCGAAGTTGACGTCTCGCTGCTCGCCGTTCTCAGGCTTATCCGCGGTCACGGACCGAATCTACCGCCGATGTCCGTCATCCCGGAGAGTATGTCATCGGGACCCGCACGCGTTGCATGATTACGCGAGGTTCGGAGCGAACGCCTAGCGGGGTGGTTCGGGAGGCAGCACCTGGATGGCACCGGCGGTTGGTTCTTCGATGGTGGCTTCGGATCGTCGGCGGAGCCAGGCAATCCCCGCGAGGACAACGTGATCCGACCACCTGAGCGGCACCGACATGCCGTCGTCGCGGGTCCATCCCCACGGGTCGTCGAGACGGATGCTCATGGCGAACGTGAGCGACCTGAGCCCCACGAACAGTGCAACCACGGCGACCACGAAAGTGGCCAGGTTTCCGATGATCAGCAGCATGGCCAGGAAGACGGCGAACGACACCGTACCGAGGATTGTGTGACCGAGCACCCTGTCCCGGCGACGTAGCTCATCCTCATCGCGTCGCGCTCGACGTTCGGATCTGGTGCGCCTGATGTGAGCGGATGCGACCGGGGCGCTCCGATCCTCCCGACGCCCAGATTCGTATGTGCTCGAGTGTTGCAGCGGTCGCGATCTCTCAACAGGGCTGCGAACGTGGCGATCGATGTCCTCAATGCTGCTTGTGTCTTCGCTCCGGTGGAATCTGTCCATGACCTCTCCACGGCCAATGTATCAAACGCTGCAAGCTCGCGAACGTGTCAACAGACCTGCCGCCATGATCCTGCGTCACCCTGCGCGGCCCAATCCGGCCGCTCGCACGGGCAGCGCATCCGCCTTCACTTGCTCGAACTCAGCGTTGTTTTGGCTGCTGGTAGCTGAGGCAGGCACATTGCGGGACGGTGCACTCCGCGCGGCCAAGGTGCTCACTGAGGGGGTGACCGCACCCCATACATCGTTGCCTTCCGGAAGCCGCGGTCGGGTTGTTCTTCATTGGGGGGTGCTTCCTGTGACTGGTACTTGACATCGTGCGCTCCTTTCGAAGCGGGATACCGTCCTTGGGCTGACGCCCCGCCAAGTGTGAATCGGACGGACCGGCACGGCTGAACCGACAGAAGTCCATATGCCCCGTCGTGGCTCCGCCCGACGGATCGGGAAGGCAGAGCGAGCGCTGTACGTCTCGGCACGAGCTGTCTGATTCCAAGCGTAGCTGCTGCCCTCCTGACCGAGGCCGCTGTTTCACCCCAACGGCGCCGAAGGCACACCGGCCTCGATACGTCGGACATGGGCCCACCGATCTGTCTTGAGCCGTAGTGGCCGTCAAAACCGCCTCGAAGGGCATGGCACGGCGAGATGCGAGGGTGGATGAGAATGAAGCGGCTGTGAAATAGGATCGTCGGGTGCGTTGGCGAACGGGAGGGTTGCCATGGCAGAGAACAAGACACAGATTACGGACGTCGATCCGAGCGTTTTCTTAGCGACCGTCGAGAACCCGACGAGGCGAGCCGACGCCGAGGTGATGCTCGATCTGATGAGCAAGGTCACCGGGTGTGAACCGAAGATGTGGGCCCCCTCGATCATCGGCTTCGGCCGGTACCGCTATCGCTACGACAGCGGTCGCGAGGGCGAGTTCATGTTGGCCGGCTTCTCGCCGCGCAAGGCGAATCTGGTGATCTACACCATGCCGGGCTACGGCGAGATGGATGAGAAGCTTGCTGAGCTGGGCAAACACCGGCTGGGGAAGAGCTGCCTCTACATCAACAAGCTCGCCGACGTCGACCTCGACGTCCTCGAGCAGATTGTCGTCGACGGTGTTGCCACCATGCGTGAGAAGCACGAGATCTTGGGGGACTGACCACGCTCCGGAACTTCTACTCTCGCGTGGCAGCACGCACGCGTGTCAACGACCCACCGAACCAGGACGTCACACCTCTGGCTGCTCCCGATTCCGGCGACGACGGCGGAGTGCAACGAACACCAGCAGGCCGACCGCAGCAAGCACCACCGCCGCGATCGCCACCGCCACCAGGCTGCCGGAGGTCCCGAGGCCGTTCGGCATCAGCGACACGTTCGGGAGCCCGGGTTGGGGATACGGCGCGATGGCCCCGGTGACCGCTGGGCTGTTCAGGCTGTAGGTGTCCTTGCCCGAGTCGGTGAACACGAAGGTTGAGACGCCATTCGGAGCGAGGAAGATTGTGATTCCACCGGCGCCGGACATGAATGGAACCTGGAAGAAGGCCCCCGACTCAGAGCGGTGGGCGATGCTCCAGAACGATGCGTGATAGGCCTGATCACCGTCGGCGAACGACTTTCCTGTCGGGAGGCCTACGAGCTGATCCGATCGGTAGAGAGCGTCGGCTGTTCGGCCAGGGTGCAGGAGTTGCTCACCATCGTGTGTACCGCTGTTCTGCAACAACGTCGTGATCTTCGCGAGGTCGTCGATGGTGAGTCTCAGGCCGGACGCCATCAGCGGCGTGCCACCATCGTGGTCGCCGTGGGGCACGTGCATCATTGTCATGTGGCGAATCCCGATGGGCTCGAAGACCTCGTCCGCCAAGCGTTCCCAGAGATCGGCATCGGGTCCTTCCTCGGTCTTGAGGAACGCATCCATGGCCGCCGACAGCACGAAGGTTTGCGACGACGTGTATCGCACGACCTCATTCGGTCCCCACGAGTAGTCACCTGCGGCGAACGCGGCATCGAGTTTTTCCTGCGTGGTCTCGCCGAGGTAGAACCTCCGGTAGTTGAGTCCCGTTTCGTTCGCGTCGATGTCGTACGGCATCCGATCCGGCGAGTTGTCGCCAACCCCGGTGGCCATGTTCAGGGTGTCACCAAACGTCACCTCATCCCAGCCGTCGTGAGCTGCGGTGACAGCGAGGTAGTCGGCGATGCGTAAATCGAAGACACCCTCGCCGTACTTTTGGGCGAGCCACAACATGGCGACGCCGGCCCCGATCGACTTGCTGACCGACATCCCGGCATGCTGCATGAAGCGGGGGTAGGGGTAGTCGCCGGATCTCGTCCGACTCGGCTGGAGATACACAACACCGTCAACGACCACCCCGGCTGCACTGATCTCTTCGGGTGCCAAACCTGCGGTGAACGAGTCGAGGGTATCGGTATCGACCTGCGTTTCGAGGTCGGACCATTCAGCTACCGGGAACTGTGTCGCTAACTCTTGGGCGAAGCTTCGCTCGATCTCAGCGCGATCCTCAACCGCTTCCGGTTTGTATTCCATTGGCAGATGGCCCCACATGTCGTAGATGTCGCCGTCCGGCGCCGTCTCTTGCGTGATCTGGAAGCGGAAAGAGGAAACCTCCGTGTCGTCGAAGAGGAACGTGGCGACACCGTTGTGTGCTTCGCCACCGCCGAAGATCCGGTCCGGCGGGCTTCCAAGCGTGAAGGGGAACGAAGCTCTCGACAGCCCGTTGTCTCCCAGTTCCGACCAGGCGCGCCCGGGCGAAAGAATCAGCGACCAGTTGCCGGGGTTGACGATGATCGATCGGTTCGATGGAACGAGATAGCCGTCAATCTGGACGAAGTCGACCGAGAATCCAGGGAAGTAGCGATAGGCGGCGTACTCGTACGAACTTCGCTGCATCTGCGAGCGGGGCACGGTCAAGGTTCCTTCGAGTTGATGGTGAGCGGGACCCGACTCGCCCACCGGCAAGAACCACGAATTGTCGACCACGTCAACTTCGGCGGCATCGGAGTCCATCAGTTCGGCATAGGACAACGCTCCGCGGACCTCGTCGGCCTGTAGGGGTGTGCCCCAGGCCATCAGTGCAAGACAACAGGCGAAAGCGAATCCGGTCGCAAGGAGCGATCGCCACCGACGTCTCACCGCGCCAGAGTTGACGGCTGCGGTCGATGTGCCAGAGCTTCGTTCACTGCCGGTCGAAGACTCGCTCATGGGAATCTACCTGCAATCGTACCAATCAGGTCCCGCAGCGAACAACCCGTCGTGCCTGCTCCCCATGAGCACACCCATTCGACGGTCTCTTCAGGCTAATGGCCACCGACCGAGTCCAGGGAGACGGCGACATCGTGGTGTGGGACGTCACGGTCGAGAGAGAGGAGGGGACCGTGGAGACCACGCACATCGTCATCCAGAATTACGATGGCCTGATCCGTCGACATATCCCGCGTATCGCAGCTACTCGGGGTTGTGACCAGGTTCCGCGGCTGCCGGTGAACGGCGTGCGGCACGAGCGACGCACCCGCTGACTTGGCAACGGCGAGAGTTGTGGTCTCGCTGGAGTTGCGGCCTTCGGGTGCGTCTGACACGGACGGTACCGACCGATCCCCGTGTGATGCAAGTGGAATCTTCGGCGAGACCCTTCGAGGCGTCCTGCTCCGGCCAGCGAAGACCACCGCAACTCCCGCAGTCAGCGTCCTGTCAGATGTCTCCGGGTCGTGACGACTGCCTAGAACAGAGCGCTGGCCAGCTGCCGTCGGTAGGTCACCGTCAGCGGATGATCGTCGCCGAGGACTTCGAAGATGTCGAGCATCGCGGTGCGTGCCTCGTCCTTGCGGACCCCCTTGTTGCGAACAACCGAGAGGAGGCGGTCGAGCGCAGGTTCGAACTCCGCCGCGCAGCGAGCGCCTTGGCAAGTCCGATCCGCAACTCATCGTTGTCCGGGTCGGCCGCGAGTTGAGCCTCGAGATCCGAGAGGTCATGACCGCTCGATGCCTTGAGGCGGGCGGCCGATTGGAGCCTGTCGACTTCTGAGTCCGGCACGAGACGGCCAAGCACGATGAGCGCCTCCTCCGTCTCTCCGCGGTCGATGAGGAGCGACGCGAGGCTGGTGCCCGCTTCTGAATGATCCGACTTCTGATCAAGGACCTGGCGAAGGATGTGTTCTGCGGTGACACCATCGTCGGACAGTTGTGCGGTGCGAGCTTGGTCGACCATGAGGTCGAGTTCAGTCGGTAGGACACGCTCGATCCATTCCCGCACGGCCGGTTCCGGGAGCGCCCCCGTGAACGTTTCGGCGATTGCTCCGTCGCGAAACGCCACCACCATTGGGATCCCTTGGACGCCGTACTGTGCAGCCAACTCCTGATTCGCGTCAACATCAACCTTCACCAAGTCGAAGGCGCCGCCGAATTCGGCCGCCACCTTTTCGAGAACGGGTCCGAGGATGAGACACGGTTGGCACCACGCGGCCCAGAAGTCGACGACGACGGGAACCTCGCGGCTGCGCTGGAGCACTTCCTGGGGGAAGTTCGCGGCGTCTACGTCCTTCACGAAATCGCTGGGAGTGGTCATAGAGGCAAGATTACCGGGGGGTCCCCTGCTACCGTCGTGGCCATGGAGAGCAGACCCGAAGCACCATTTGGCCAGGTCCTGACCGCCGTTATCACGCCGTTCGGCGATGACGGATCCATCGACTACGGAACCTTCTGGAGGCTAACCCGGTTCCTTGCCGATCACGGCTCGGACGGCATAGTCGTGGGTGGCACCACCGGCGAGTCTCCGACCCTTTCCAAGGTCGAGAAGGTGGCCCTGTTCAAGGCCGCGGTCGACGCGGTAGGCGACCAGATGACGGTGGTCGCCGGGGCAGGCACGTACAACACTCGCGAGTCCGTCGAACTTGCGCAGCGAGCCGCCGATTCCGGTGTGCACGGCGTTATGGCGGTCACCCCGTACTACTCGAAGCCGCCCCAGGAGGGCCTGTTCCGTCACTTCACGGCAATCGCCGACGCGACCGAACTGCCCATGATGTTGTACAACATCCCGAGCCGTTCCTGCCGACTCATCGAGGTCGACACACTCGTCCGGCTTGCGGATCATCCTCGAATTGTCGCGGTCAAGGATGCCGTCGACGACCTCGACTTCACCCGTCGGGAGATCGAGGCCCTGCCGGAAGGGTTCGCGGTCTACTCCGGATCCGACGGCATGACGCGAGAGATCGTTCGTATGAACGGCGTCGGTGTCGTTTCCGTCGCCGCCCACCTCGCAGGCGAGAAGATCAAGGCAATGGTGGAAGCTGCCGTGCGGGGCCACGACGAGCAGGCCGACCATCTGAACGGTGTTCTGGGTCCGCTCAACGAAGCGTTGTTCCTCGAGCCGAATCCGATGCCGCTGAAGGCGGGTCTCGACTTGGCGTGGGACCCGGTCGGCGATCCTCGGCTTCCCCTCATCCCCGCATCCGATGACACGAGGGCTGCTCTCGAGCGTGCGCTCGCGGGATTGAGCGAGACGTGAGCGTCCGAGTCGCCTTCCACGGCGGCCTCGGTGAAATCGGAAGAAACTGCGCGACCATCGAGATCGATGGAAGTATTGCGATGGTCGACGCCGGCCTCATGTTTCCGGAGGAGGACATGCTCGGCGTGGATCTCGTTCTCCCCGACTATTCATCGGTCACCGATCGAGGCGACGCGCTGTCTCTTGTGGCGCTGACGCACGGTCACGAAGATCACATCGGGTCGCTCGGATATCTTCTTCGCGAGAGAAATGTCCCCGTGTACGGCACAGCCTTGACGATGGAACTGGCGGAGGCTCGCGTGTCGGAACTCGGTGTCAACGGCGACTTCCGAGCGGTCGAGACCGGCACGTGGGTCGAACACGGCAAGTTCCGGTTCGCGTTCATCCCCGTCACCCATTCGGTACCGGACGCAACCGGGATCGCATTCGAAACACCGGAGGGGATCATCGTTCACACCGGCGACTTCAAGCTCGATCCGACACCGATCGACGGCGTCATTACCGACTTGCAGAGTTTTGCCGGGTTCGGCCGACGCGGCGTTCGGCTGCTCCTCGCCGACTCGACCAACGCGGAGCGCCCAGGTGTGGTGGATTCGGAGAAGACGGTTGGCGTTCGAATTGCGGAGCTTGTACACGAGGCCGAAGGCCGCGTCCTGATCGCGTGTTTCGCGAGCCACCTCCACCGGGTCCAGCAGTCCATCGACGCGGTCGTCGCCGATGGGCGGAAGTTCGCGTTCATCGGGCGCTCGATGCTTCGGATCAGCGAGATCGCAGGTCAGATCGGTGTCCTGGATATCCCCGAAGGAAGCCTCGTCGAACTGAACGATCTGTTGAAGCTCCCACCGAGACAGACCGCCGTGATCTCGACAGGAAGTCAGGGTGAGCCATTCGCTGCGCTGTCGCTCATGGCAGCGGGGGAGCATCGGTCGATCGCTCTCGACCCCACGGACACGGTGATCATCTCGGCGACGCCGATCCCGGGAAACGAGAAGCGCGTGTCGCGAGTGATCAACAATCTCTCACGCGTCGGTGTCACCGTTCATCACGGACGTAATACCCACGTCCACGTGTCAGGGCACGCCGCCGCAGAAGAGCTAAAGGTGCTGTACAACGTGGTGCAACCGGAGGCCGTTGTTCCCGTTCACGGCGAGCACCGGCACCTCCTCGCAAACGCTGAGATTGCCCGTTCCGTCGGTGTGCCCGACGTCGCGGTCTGTGAGGACGGCGACGTTGTTGTTCTCGAGAACGGCGAGTTGCGGGTGGACCGCGGCGCCGTCTCGTCCGGCTACATCTATGTGGACGGCCTCGAGGTCGGGGAGGACACGGGGGTCCTGCGCGACCGGCGGCATCTCGCCGACGACGGCGTCATCCTCATCACGATCGGCATCGACGTGCGAAATGGCGACATCGTGTTCGGCCCCGACGTCGACAGCCACGGAGTCACGGGTGACTCTCAGGTGCTCCACAACGCGGTCCAGACACGGGTCGAGCAGGGAATAGAGACGCTGGAACGACCGATCGATCCTGATGCGCTCCGAAGCCGCATCCGCAACTCGGCCCGCAAGGCCGTGCAGAGCCACATCAAGCGGCGGCCGGTTGTGTTCCCCGTAGTGATCAAGGTCTAGGCGAGAGAGACTCGAGATCCGAGACTTGAGATCCGAGATTCGGAATTCCAGAGGCAGACTTCGGAGTCTCGTGTCTTGTGTCTCGTGTCTCTCCTCACACACACTGGGTGAAGCGGGCGTAGAACTGGAAGAAACCTTCGTAGACGCGACCGGTGTTGACGACGGTGCCGGTGCCGGGGACCCAGGGGAGGTGGCCGGCGGGGGCGCTGGCCTCATACGAGAGTCCGTTCTCTTCGATCCACTCGCGTCCGTTGACCCAGCCAACCGTGCGCCCAAACGCCCGCCAGGTGTCGGCGCGAGGAAGATTCCGGCTTCGCGGAGCGGCGAGGGCTCTAGCCTGAGCCGAGAACCCGAATCGGCCGGAAGACGCCTCGCTCCACGCCTCATCGATCGACCGCAGGAGATCACACTCGACGGTCGCGGCTTCGTCCGGATCGATGCCAGCGTATCCTCCGGTGTCGGCCTGGGCGATCAGCAATCGGCGCGTCTCGAGGTCGGCAGCCTGCCATTCGCCGGCGCCCAGCAAGGCGCGCAGTGGTGAGGTTGAGTCCGTCATCGGGGGAGAGGATACCGGAATGCGCAACTCCTCTCCTTCGAATTCTTGGATAGCCCCAAACGTCCGACACCACATGATGGCCACCGCGACCGGGGGAGAATCACACGGATGTAACTCTTCGCGCGACGAATCGCGCTCGAGGGTGGTTCCCATGAGCCGACTTGTGCGGTATCGTTCGGTCCGATGGCATCGCGGACCAAGAGCCGCGGGGCTGCGGGGCGGAGCAAAGCGACCCCCAAGAAAACTCAACGGGTTCCCCTTCGGGCCAGGATCGTCCGCACGCTGAGGACGGGCCGGGAGCGGATCCAGGAACGCCTCGCACGTCAGAGTGATGACGTGTGGGGTGTTGCGCTCCTCGTGCTCGCCGCACTTGTTGCACTGTCCTTTTTCGGCCTCTCAGGGCCGATTGGCGCCGGCATCTCCGGCACGCTCAGGTTCCTATTCGGTGTCTGGGCATTCCTCGTTCCGCTGGCGCTGGTGACGATCGGGCTGTCCCTCGTCGGTCTGTGGTTCACGGAGGACCGCGGTCGCCTCGTGGCCGGCGTGGCTGCAGTGTTCGTGGCATCGCTTGCCCTGTTCCACCTGATGACCGGATCGATCGCGCTCGCCGGCAACGTCGAACAGGTCCAAGAGAGCGGCGGTGCGGTTGGCGCCCTGATCGCGTTCCCGCTGCGGAGAACGATCGGATTCTGGGGGGCATTCTTGGTGATGCTCGCCGCTGTGGCACTCGGGACGCTCATCCTGACCCGTGCGACGGTCCGCGATCTGGCCGTAACCGTTGGCTCGTTCGGCCGCAGCTTCCGGACATTGATCGGCTTCGGACCCGACGTCGAAGTGGAGCATCCGGTCGTGCAAACCGATGCGGTGGTCGAGATTCATGAGCCGGTTGAACCGCCGGCGAAGACCGCTCCGCAGAAGGGGCCCAAGGATTCGAAGAAGGCTCCGAAGAATCCCAAACCGAAGCGCATGACCCCCCGACCGGTCTCGGTCAACGGATATGAACTGCCGCCGCGCTCACTTCTCGACTCCTCCTCGAACGAGGGGCCGAACCGGGGCAGCCTCGAGCAGACCGCCGCTGAGCTTCAAGAGGCGTTGAGTCAGCACGGCGTTGATGCCCGCCTCACTCGGATCGTTCCCGGCCCGACCGTGACCCGCTACGAGATCGAACTTGCGCCCGGGGTGAAGGTCTCTCGCGTCACCAACCTGTCACACGACATCGCGTACGCGCTCGCCTCACCCGACGTTCGGATCCTCGCTCCGATTCCCGGGAAGAGCGCCATCGGCATCGAGGTACCGAACCGGCATCGACAGATGGTGACCCTCGGCGACATCCTCGCAAGTCCAGACGCAGCCGCGGACGCCGATCCGATGCTGGTCGCTCTCGGCAAGGATGTCAGTGGTCGGGGGCGCCTGTTGCGCCTCACCGAACTGCCCCATGTGCTCATCGCCGGTGCGACCGGAGCGGGCAAGTCGTCATGCATCAATGCGCTTCTCACCTCCATTCTCATGCGTGCGCGACCTGACGAAGTCCGTTTGATCCTGGTCGACCCCAAACGGGTCGAACTTGGGCAATACAACGATGTACCCCACCTCCTCACCCGTGTCATCACCAGCCCGAAGAAAGCGGCCGACGCCCTGCAATGGGCCGTGGCGGAAATGGATCGTCGCTACGACCTCCTTGCCGACGCCGGGGTCCGCGATGTCGAGTCGTACCGCGAGAAGTACGACGCGGGAGGCCTCGAAGAGGAGCTGTTCGACCGGTTCCCCTACATCGTCGTGGTTGTTGACGAGTTGAACGACCTCATGATGGTGGCGGGGCGGATCGTCGAGGATTCGATCGTTCGCATCGCTCAGATGGCCCGCGCCGTGGGCATCCACCTCGTTCTGGCAACGCAGCGACCCTCGGTGAATGTCATCACCGGAGTGATCAAGGCGAATGTGCCGTCGCGCCTTGCGTTCTCTGTGGCCTCACAAACCGACTCGCGGGTGATCATCGACCAAGGGGGAGCGGAGAAGCTGGTCGGTCTTGGTGACATGCTCGTGGTCACAGCGCGCGAGCCAAAGCCCGAACGGATCCAGGGCGCCTGGGTGTCCGAGGCCGAGATTCATCGGGTGGTCGACTTCGTGCGCGAGCAACAGAATGCGAAGTATCAAGATGCCGAGGTGTTCGAGGTTGCTGAGAAGACCGCCGAGGTTGACGATGAGTTCGAAGGTGAAGACCCGGTGATCATTCGCCAGGCGATCGAGCTCGTTGTGCGCAGCCAGCTCGGGTCGACGTCCATGCTCCAGAGGAAGCTCCGTATCGGATTTGCCCGGGCCGGGCGCGTCATGGACATCCTCGAGAACAAGGGCATCGTCGGACCGTCCGAAGGATCCAAGGCCCGATCCGTCCTCGTTTCCGAAGAGGAACTCGGGGCGCTGATCGGCTGACGAACGACGGGTGTGTCCCGCACCTCCGTTCCAGCCACAACTCCAAATCCGGTCTATCTGCTGGAGTTGGCACGCATGAGCGATTCATGGCGTACCCTGGATTCAATGACGCACGCACGACTCGATCAATTCAGCGTGTCCGGCGGGCGATCGATGGAATTCTCCAATCCGGAGCGCGAGGTCGCGGCGTACAGCCTCGACGAGGTGGTCGGCGTTCTCGAGCAGGCTGAGATGGCAGCCAGGGAAGGATACTGGTCGGTCGGCTTCGTCACGTACGACGCGGCTCCGGCATTCAACCGTTCGTTTGCCGTTCGCACCCGTGATCAACATGAGCCGCTCGCGGATCTGCCCCTCGCGTGGTTTGGTCTGTTTCGTGAACGGGTTGAAGTGCCTCTCTTTGTCGGAGAGGCCCGGATGGATGCCTCTCCGTACACGGTCTCTCCGTGGATCGCGACGATGGACGAGGATCAGTACGGGAAGAACGTACGCCGAATCCGACGCCTCATCGCCGCCGATGAGCTCAAGCAGATGAATTACGCGCTCACGCTCGATGCAGCCATCAGCGGCGATCTGTACGAGTTCTATCGAGATCTCGTCCTCTCCCAGCGCGGGGGCAACGGTGCCTACATCGATCTCGGCCGCTACCGAATACTCAGTGCTTCCCCTGAGAGGTTCTTTGGCGTTGATGGATCGGCGGTCACCGTGAGGCCCATGAAGGGCACAATCCCTCGAGGGCGCTGGTCGAAAGAGGACGAAGGCAACGCAGCACGGCTCGCCAACTCGAGGAAGGACCTCGAAGAACACGAGCGGATTGTCGATCGCATGCTCGAGGAGCTTGTGTCGATTACCGACGGTGAGCCGATCCATATCGCTGAACTCATGGGACTCGAGCGCCTCGAAACCGTGTGGCAACTCGCTGTCCGAAATGACCGCCGGACTCGATCCCGACGCCTCGATCGTCGACGTGTTTCGGGCGTTGTTCCCGTCGGCGGCCATCACCGGCGATCCGAAACTCCGGGCGATGGAGACCATCGCCACGCTCGAGAGCCGCGCCCGCGGTGTGTATGCGGGCGCCGTTGGGTTCATGGCTCCTTCCGACGGCCGTAGGCCGGACGCCAGCTTCAGTGTCGCAATTCGGACTCTCACCGTCGACGCCGAGGAAGGTATCGGCGAATACGGCGTCGGCGCCGGAATCACTCCGCAAACCACTGCAGAGGGCGACTACGAGGAAGCTCAGGCCAAGACTCGCGTTCTCGTGCAACGTCGGCCGGAAATCTCGCTGTACGAGACCGTCCGGTGGGAGGACGAACACGGACTCTGGTGGCTCGATCGCCATCTCGACCGTCTCGCCGGTTCCGCGGCCTACTTCGGATTCATCTACGACGAAGCAGACGTCCGTGAGGCGCTCAAGCGTGGAGTTGAAGGCGCCGCAGGCGCCCACCGCGTGCGTCTCGAACTCGACCGGCTCGGCAGCACGATCGTTGCTGTGGACTCCGAGACCCTGGATCCGGCGCGTTGGTGGCCACATCCCGGCCGCGACGACGCGACCTGTGCGGTCAACACGAAGGCGATCTCATCCAAGAGCATCTACCGATTCCACAAGACTACGGGCCGCCGCCCCTACGACGATCGTCGCTCAATGCACGAAGGGGTCGACGAGGTGCTGCTGGTCAACGAACGGGGAGAACTGACCGAAGCCACGAGGAACAACGTGGCCCTTCTCTACAGCGGGGCGTGGATCACACCTCCGCTCGCTTCCGGGTGCCTGCCGGGCGTCCTCCGACAAGTCCTGATCGACGAGGGAGTGCTGTCCGAAGAGGTGGTGATGGCCGACGACGTGCGATCCGCAGACGGACTCGCTCTGCTGAGTTCCGTGTACGGCTGGCAGCCGGCGCGAATCGTCGAGGAGTAGTCTCGCTCGTCATGCCGACGCCGACTACCCCGTGACCCTGCTCGAAGGGGTTGTTCTGATTGCAGCCGGCGCCGCAGCAGGGTTCATCAACGCGCTCGCCGGCGGCGGATCAGCCATCACGATTCCGATCCTGACCGAAATGGTCGGGATCAACACGGCGAACGGTACGAATCGCGTTGCGATCCTCCTGGCAAATCTCACAGCCATAGCGGGCTACCAGAAGGGTGAAGCCGTACCGTGGAGGCGGGTGAGCGTCCTGCTCCTCCCCACGGTGATCGGGGCAGCCGCCGGTGCTTGGCTCTCGACGATCACACCGCCGGATGTCCTGAGGATGGTCTTTGCTGCCGTCCTGCTGCTCGTGGCTGCATCTGTCGTGGTCCGACCGTCGCGCTCGGCTCGAGGACCGTGAGGCAGCGCTACACGAGCCGTGGAGGTCGATCGTGTTCTTCGGCATCGGCTTCTACGGCGGCTTTGTTCAGGCCGGGGTTGGATTCATCCTCCTTGCCGGCCTCGTCCTCGGCGCCGGGATGAATCTTGTGAACGGCAACGCGGCCAAGGTCGTCCTCATCGCGGCCTACTCGCCCATTGCGATCCTCCTGTTCGCCCGGGCATCACAAGTGGATCTGGCGATCGGAGTGGTGCTCGCGGTTGGCCAGATGTCCGGTGCATGGGCAGGTTCGAGGCTCGCGGTTCTCAAGGGCGCCGCGTGGATACGCTGGGTGCTCGTCGCCGCGGCGTTGGTTGCCGCCGCACGCCTGGCGTTCGGATAGGGAGCGCCCGCATCGTGGACCGGCGCCTCAGAGATGTACAGTGAGGAAGATCTGTTTGGAGGGTTCATGACGGGTGAAATACACGAGGGGGAGCATCCGTTCACCGCTCCCGAAACAGAACGAGACCCGATCCGACGCTTTCGTGGTCGCCTTGCCGCACCGGTCACGATCGTCACCGCAGGCGACGACACCGGCCGCGCCGGGCTCACGGTTTCGTCGCTCATGCTCGCCGAGGGCGAACCGGGAAGTGTTCACTTCCTCCTGGGCCCGACCGCCGACGTCTACGACGTGATCGATCGCACCGACCGCTTCGTGGTGCACATTCTTGCGCAACACCACCGCACACTCTCCGAGGTGTTCGCCGGCCGACGTCCGAGTCCCGGCGGTCCGTTCGTGGGAATTGCCGTGACCGACACCGACTGGGGTCCCGCCCTCGACGACGTCGGCGATCGGGCTCTCTGCAGCGGTGTCACGGTCGTTGAACACGGCTACTCGTTGCTGCTTTCGGCAGGCATCGACGAGGTCGTGGTAGCGGACCTCACCGACCCGTTGACCTACTTTCGCGGGAGCTACCGCAGTCTGGACTAGCCGCCCCACCGGCCGCCGCAACGGTACGCTGGCCGCCGATGAAAACTGCTGCACCCACGGTCTGGCTGACGACGCTCGGTTGTGCGAAGAACCAGGTCGACTCGGACAAGGTCACAGGAATGCTGACGTCCGCGGGCTACATCGAAGCGACATCTCCGGAAGCGGCGGATGTTGTGATGGTCAACACCTGCGGATTCATTGAACCGGCGCGGCGAGAGTCCGTCGACACGATTCTGGACCTCGCGGGAGCAAAGCGGAGCGACGCCAGTCTTGTGGTCATCGGGTGTATGGCCCAGCGGTACGAACACGAGTTGTCCGAGGCGTTGCCGGAGGCCGACGCGGTCATCGGACTCGACCGCTATCCGGAACTCATCGACCGGCTCGACGCCCTCACCACCTGGACACCGATCACGATCGGGTCGGTTCGGCGATCCCACATGGACATCCTGTACGAGTCGCGGCGACCGACACCGACGACTCCATATGCGTATGTGAAGGCCGCCGAAGGGTGCGACAAGCTCTGCACGTTCTGTGCCATCCCGCAATTCAGAGGCAAGCAACGTTCCCGCGGCGTGGCGAACATACGAAACGAAGTTGCGGAGCTCGCGGCGGCGGGGGTTGCGGAGATCGGCTTGGTTGCACAGGACCTCGCTGCGTACGGACGTGACATCGACGGTCCCGGCATCGTCGACCTCATCCAGCTGCTCTCCACTGTCGACGGTCTCCGGCGGCTCAGGCTCTACTACCTCTATCCGAGAGAGATTCGACCCGAACTCATCGAGGAGATGGCGAACAACCCGATCGTGGCGGATTACTTCGACCTCTCCCTGCAACACACGTCGATCGGTCTGCTCCGCGCAATGAAGCGGCCGGGTTCGGGGGAGAAGCATCGCGAACTCGTCGAGAGCATCCGAGCCGCCGCCCCTGATGCTGCCCTGCGATCCTCCTTCATTGTGGGATTCCCAGGTGAGGTCGATGATGACGTCGACGAACTCGCCGACTTCCTCACGGACGTGGAACTGGACTGGGTCGGATTCTTCCCATACTCAGCGGAGGACGGAACTGAAGCTGCAACGATGGATCAGCAGATTCCCGACGTCGAGAAGCAGGCTCGACTGCGCCACCTCCAGAGCATTCAAGATGAGATCACGACGGGGCGTTCGATCGCCCAGA
The DNA here is from genome assembly GCA_963808015.1 of uncultured Actinomycetota bacterium. GTDB lineage: Bacteria > Actinomycetota > Acidimicrobiia > Spongiisociales > UBA5794 > JAHEEL01. Next base: position 2,263 of record CAWEEG010000046.1, on the reverse strand, counting down.
TCGGCCGCACACTGACTGTCGTCGTCGATCAAGTCGAAGATGGCCAGCCGGTGGCGCGGTCGTATCGGGAGGCGCCCGAGATCGATGGAGTGATCCTCCTCGATCGAGGGGATCCGGGTGATTGGCTCGCGGCCGAGGTGGTGGGCGGATATGGCACTGATCTCGACGCAATCGTGCGGGGTTCGGCATGATCGTCGAGGTCCTCGCTATCGGCACGGAGCTCCTGCTCGGCCAGATTGTGAACTCGAACGCGACGCGATATCGGTGAGCGGCTCGCCGACGCTGGGCTCGAGCATTATCAGCAGACCGTGGTTGGAGACAACGACACGCGGATCGTTGCAGCGCTTGTGGCTGCATGCTCGAGGGCCGATGCCGTGATCATCACCGGGGGTCTCGGACCGACGCAGGACGACCTCACGAGGGAGGCGATGGCTCGGGCCGCGGGCGTCGAACTGATCTTTGATGAGGAGCAGGCGAATCGACTACGAGAGCGCTGGGAGCTGCGCGGCCGCGTGATGCCGGAATCGAACCTGCAGCAGGCCGAGCGTCCAGAGGGCTCAACCCTGATTGAGAACCCGAAGGGAACCGCACCGGGCATCCGCATCAAGATGGGCGAGACGTGGGTGATTGCACTACCCGGCGTGCCTGCCGAGATGATCCCCATGCTCGAGAACAACGTCATACCGTTCCTCCGTGGCGATGACCACTCGGTGGTCGCCAGTCGCCTGATTCGGACATGGGGCGAGTCGGAATCGGCGATTGCCGAGCTGCTGGGCGATCTCTATGACGCGTCGTCGAACCCAACGATCGCGTTCCTCGCCTCCGGTGGGGAGATCAAGGTGCGGATCACGGCCAAGGCTGCAACCCGGGCCGAGGCGATGGAACTCATTGCACCTCTTGAGTCGACGATCCGAGACCGGCTGGGGACACTCGTGTTCGGCGCAGACGGCGACACGATCGAGGTCGTGGTGCTCCGGACCCTGGAGGAGCGGGGTTGGACACTCGGCACGGCTGAATCTGCAACCGGCGGTCTCGTCGCTGGGCGGATCACTGCAGTGCCCGGCTCGAGCAGCACCTTTCGCGGCTCGATTGTTGCCTATGCAACGGATGTGAAGGAAACGAAACTCGGCGTCGCCGCCGACGTGATCGCCACCAGCGGTGTCGTGAGCGAACCGGTCGCTGTTGCGATGGCGGAGGGGGCCCGCTTGGCGCTTGGTGTGGATGTAGCCCTCGGTCTCACCGGTTCGGCTGGACCCGATCCACAGGAGCAGCCGGTTGGGACCATCGTGATCGCCGTCGCCACGCCCGACGGCACTCAGGTTCGCACCTTCCGTATGCCGGGCGATCGGGAGCGAGTGAGAACGTTCGCCACGACGGCCTCGCTCCAGCTGATCCGGCTGTCCCTGCAGGGCGTCGAATGGGGTATCGGTTGAGCGATCGCCTGTTTCTCGCGGTGTGCCTGACCGACGATGTCGCTCACGGCCTTGCGGCGTTCCTGGAGGAGGAGACGATGCGCCTTCCGGGGCGACCAACACCACCCCCGAACTGGCATCTGACGATCCGTTTCCTCGGATCGACGACTGCGCTGCAGCGTGATCGGATCCTCGAGTATCTCGACGAACACTTGGCCGTTGAGCCGTTCACGATGAGCTTCGGCGTGCTCGGTGCCTTCCCCAAGCCGGAGCGGGCAACGGTTCTTTGGCTGGCCGTGGAGCGAGGAGCGGACCGGCTCGCCACGATGGCTGAGATCTCCGACCTCGCAGCGCAGGCCGCCGGCTTCGATCCCGAAGACCGGCCCTTCCACGCCCATCTCACCCTGGCGAGGATCAGACCGCAGATGAACGTCGTGCCCCTGATCGAGCGGGTGCCTCGTTTCCCGCTCTCCATGCAGGTCGACCGCCTGACCCTGTTCCGCAGCCACCTGAGCCGGGACGGAGCGATCTACGAAGCGCTCGACTCGGTGGACCTCTGATCCTTCGCCTCTCTCATTGTTTCGCCTCCCAGGGGCGTGTCTGTTGGATAGGCTGAGGCGATTGGACGCTCGAAAGGAACACAATGGAACTCGGAGCATTTTCGGTGAGTCTGGCCGTCAAGGACATGGCGGCATCCCGAACCTTCTACGCGAAGCTGGGGTTTGAGATGATCGCAGGCGACGGTGAGGCGTGGACGATCCTTGCCAACCACGGCCATGTCATCGGACTCTTCCACGGGATGTTCGAGTCCAACATCCTGACGTTCAACCCCGGTTGGGCGGGTTTGGGTG
>CAWEEG010000045.1:0-65809 GCA_963808015.1 uncultured Actinomycetota bacterium | reverse complement strand
GCACGAAGGACATCAGCACGGCGCCAAGATGCACGGGGTGTGACGCGTGTCAATGGAGAGTGGGTACCTAGTGATGGTCGCGAGGTCATCTTCGAACCGGCGCAGACTCCAGGTGTTCGCCGCGGCCGACCATTGGTTTGTCCACCGGGGCGAGGACACACGAGTAGTCCTTCCCGTTGATGCCGTAGCTCCGTGGGACATGCCGGCGAGGGCAACCTTGCGGCCGCTGGAGTCAACAATGAGGGGGGAAAACGATCCACCAATACCGATGGATCGAATCGTCCAGCGGTCTCTGCTTGGGATGTCGATTCGCTGGCCGGAGCCCAGGTAGACCTTGAACCACCCGTCCGACCCATCTGGGCCAGCACGTTCCCGTCTTGTACGAGTTCGAAGACTGCGGAACTTCCAACGTCTGAGGCGCCGCACCGTCGCCTTGCCTGCGAGCCAGAAGGCATCGTTGCCAGCGGCAGCCTGTGGTGACGCCGCCGCCGTCATGAGATGCCCTTCGGCGAGCACCGGCGTTTCCTCGTCAAAGTCACCAAGAACCTCTCTGCACTTCCCGCTCGATGGCCCGGTCCGCCATCCCGAACGTTTCCCACTCTCGCCCTCACCGTACCTTCCCGACAGAGGACAAGGACCCGCCCGACGCACCTAGGCCCCATAGGGGCGGTCTCCGGTCGACCCACGGGCGTGCGCTCTCGAGCTGCGCGGCCAGTGACAAGAGAGCCTCCGATCCGAACCTGCCAAGGAAATGTGAACCTACGGGAAGCCCGTCCGGCGTCCAATGGAGAGGAACCGACATTGCGGGGAGCCCGGCGAAATCGCCGAGGGGCGCGAACGCGACATACCGATACACCATCTCGATCAACTCGTCCCACGGGAGGGTCTGATCGAACGTGCCGATGGGCACCGGCGGTGAGCCGAGAACCGGGGTGAGGACCGCGTCGTGGTCGGCGAGGAAGTCTCCGGTTTGGTGCGCGACCGCCTGGAGTGAGGCTTCGGCGTTCTGGAGATCCGCTTGCGAACGGCCACTCGATCGCTCGGCAAGTGCGAACGTGAACGGTTCGAAGGCCGGCAGCCCGGACTCCCGCTGATCGAGGAGGGCGATCAACCGCATCGTCCACCGGTCACCGGCGACGCGCCGCATGCGGCGTACAACGGCCATGCGTTCGGTTGCCGTGTCGAGCACGAGGCTGAAGGCGTGCGCAGCAAGCGCCGCCCACATTTCGATGAACGCCTCGGCCATTGCCACACCGTCGATGCCGGGGTCGGCTTCGACCACGATGTGCCCGAGGCCCTCGAGGATCCCGACCGTCTCGAGAACGGCGGTCTCACACTCGGGATGAGCACGGTTTCCTCGGAAGTCCCTGACGCTGAATGCGACCCTCAATCGCCCGGGGTCACGATCCACAGCCTCCGTGAATGGCGCAGACGGAGGCGGAGCCCAGTATCGATCGCCCGGAACGGCACCGTGGACGGCGTCGAGGAACGCAGCGCTATCGTGTACGGTTCGTGTTACCGCATGTTCGGTTGAGAGGTAGTCGATGGATCCGCCCGGCCGTCGTGGGCAGCGACGACGCGAGGGTTTGAGACCGAGAAGACGGTCGTCGACGCCGGAATTCGAATCGACCCGCCGCCGTCGCTTGCCTGGGCGAGCGGGACGATTCCAGCTGCGACGGCTGCGGCCGCTCCACCGCTCGAGCCTCCTGCGGATCGGCTCAGATCCCAAGGGTTCCGCGTTGGGCCGTGGAGGACCGGTTCGGTGGGGTGGAGCAGTCCAAACTCGGGGGTGTTGGTGCGGCCAAGATCGACGAATCCCGCTGGCGCGATGCGGTGGCGGGACTCCGAGGTCTCACCGCCGACGTAGTTGCGCAGGAAGGCGGACCCGAACGAGACCGGGACACCCTCCTCAACAACCAGATCCTTGATCAGGATCGGGACGCCTCGAACGGGCCACCGCGGACATGTTGGACGCGGCTTCGAGACGGGCGGCATCTGTCCGTTCCCAGATCACGGCGTTGATGGCAGGATTCACCGACGCAATACGTTCTGCCGCGGCTTCGATGAGTTCGAGGGGATGAACGTCGCCAACCGCGACCAGCGCCGAGAGGCCAACCGCGTCGTAGCGGTCGTAAGTCTGCAAAGGGTTCCATGGGGGCAATCTATCGTGTCTGAATCGCCGAAGGATCGTGGAATCGTGGCGTGACAATCAAGTGCCTATCGTGCGTGCTTCCTCGAGAGAAGGTGGCGATGGCTTCATCCGCATCAGCCGTGTCAAGACGAGCGCTCGGCGTGGAAGCGTCGGCAACGCTGGCGATCACCAACCAGGCAAACGCTCTACGTGCCGCCGGACATCCGGTCATAGGTTTCGGGGCCGGCGAGCCGGATTTCCCGACTCCCGCGTACATTGTCGATGCTGCTCGCGTCGCTGTCGACGATCCTGCTACTCATCGCTACACCGCAGCGGCAGGCCTCCCGCCCCTCCGCTCCGCCGTCGCGGCCGCGATGGCGCGCACGTCGGGGTTTGTTGTTGAGCCCTCACAGGTTGTCATCACCAATGGCGGAAAGCAGGCCGTTACCTCGCGCTTCAAGCGCTCCTCGATCCGGGCGACGAGGTGTTGCTCCCCGCACCGTATTGGGTCACCTACCCGGAGGCGATCCGGCTCGCTGACGGGGTGCCGGTTGCGGTGCCGACGAGTGACCGCGATGGGTTCCAGGTCACGGTCGAGCAACTCGAGGCTCAACGACCTATCGTACGAAGGCCCTGATCTTCGTTTCACCGTCCAATCCAACAGGCGCGGTGTACTCACGCGAGCGAATGGCCGAGATCGGACGTTGGGCGGCCGACCGAGGCATCTGGGTGCTCACCGACGAGATCTATGAGCACCTGGTCTACGGGGACGCGGTGTTTCACTCGATGCCGGTTGTTGCCCCCGAAATCGCCGACCGAACCATTGTCGTGAACGGCGTCGCAAAGACCTACGCGATGACGGGATGGCGCGTTGGCTGGTTGGTGGCACCCCAGGAGATCGCCTCAGCGACAATCAGGTTGCAGAGCCACATCTCTTCGAACGTTGCCAACGTATCGCAGCGTGCCGCACTCGCCGCTGTGGAGGGACCGCTGGATGCCGTTGCGGTTATGCGCGAGGCATTTGATCGGCGACGGCACACGATGGTCCGTCTCCTCGGCGAGGTCCCCGGCGTGGAGTGCCTCGATCCCGAGGGCGCGTTCTATGCCTTCCCGAACTTGACCGGGCTGCTCGGTCGCGACCTTCGCGGACGCAGGGCCGAGACGACGATGGATCTCGCGGCGCTGCTGCTTGATGAGATCAACATAGCGATTGTCCCGGGCGAGGCTTTCGGGGCACCGGGGTATGCGCGGTTGTCGTTCGCCCTGGCCGATGAGGACCTCGAGGAAGGACTCACTCGCCTCGTCGATCTCACTACCTGAGCCGGTCGACTTCGTCGACGACCTTCTCCCATGCGGGCATGGTGGGGTCGGTGAGTGCTTCGTGACCGACACCCTCGAGTTCGTGGTAGACGACCGTGTCGCCCTCGTCGGCGGCACGTCCGGCGAACGAACGGCTGATCGCCGCCGGGATGCGCTCGTCCTCGTCGCCATGAACAACGAGGAGCGGCACACCTATTGGCACGTTCATGATTGGGGAAGCAGCGACATGCCGCTCCGGCGATTGGTCGGGGGTACGACGCATGAATGCCTCAACCGCACCATCACCAACGCCGGCCTGGTGAGCGGCATCCAGGTCTCCGATCGGAGCGAGCGCCACGACGGCGGAGATCGGAACTTCGCTCCTGGCGACCGCGGCTTGGAGTGCGAGGTGACCGCCCGACCCGTGGCCGATCACCACAACGTGATCGAGGTCGAGGTCGTGCCCCTCGGCGAAATCGGCGAGTGATCCGATCGCCTGGGAGACATCGGCGGTTGTCGACCGGAAGCCCCCACCCGATCCGACACGAGCAAACTCGATGTTCCACGTCGCCCAGCCTCGACGTGTGAGATCGACGGCGGCCGGATCGAGGAGGTCGCGCGCTGCTGTGTTGCGCCAGAAGCCTCCGTGGATGAGAACCGCAACTGGATGCGGGCCTTCGCTGCGTGGGATGCGAAGGTCACCAACGTTGTCGGAATCGGGGCCGTATGTGATGGTCTCCACCGGCCACGCCGAACGAGCGAAAAGGTGCCGGATCGCGTCTCGATAGCCAACAACACCGCGCCCGAAAATGGTGGTGACACACACTTCGGAGACCACAGAGATTCGTCGCCACGGCTCACGGTCACGCACGTTGGAGATGTGCACCTCGACCGTGGGCAGTCCGATGGCGTCGATGGCGTCCCGAATGGCGTAGGAGTAGTGGGTGAATGCACCGGGGTTGATGACGACACCGTCCGCGTCACGCGCCGCGTGGAGGCGGTCAATGATGTCGCCTTCATGGTTCGATTGAAACGTCTCGATTTCCCATCCCACGTCGACCCCCCAGCCATGGCACGCGGCATCGAGCTCCTCGAGGGTTGTGGTGCCATAGATCTCGGGCGAACGTGTGCCGATGAGGTTGAGGTTCGGACCGTTGATGATGACGAGTCGCATGGTTGCTAGTTTCGGCCGGGAGCGTTCTTCGCGCAAGGGCCGATCGTCACGGGATGTGGAGCGGTGCAAGCTCGCGAGCGCTGGCAAGAGTTGTCGCGTCGACCGACGTGGGCACGATCGAACGTTGCTCCGCCAGAACCCCGACGATCGCGTCGATCACGTCCTGCACGTCGATCTCGGAAGCGATGTCATTGATCGAGCCGACGGTGCCGGGATCCCACTCGATCCCGAGGGAGCGATACGTTGGGACCAGCACGTCTCGTGTACCTTCGGTATCACCGACTACGAGAACACCGCCGACATGTGCGGCATGGCGGGCGAGGCGCTGTCCGATTCCGGCGAGCTTGATTTCCCCGGCGTGGTGGACGCTGAATTCGCCGGGGCAGTACTCGCCGGGGATTTCTCCGGTGGTTGCAGGAACGCCGACGCGGCTGAGCGCATCGGTGATCACGCTGGTGGCGGCCTCAAAACGCTCGCGAATGCCTCGCACCGGGTCGGAGGTCGGGATCGTCCACGAGAATGCCACCGTCTCCTCATGGAAGACCGCTGCCCGACCACCCGGCATGCGGATGATCGGGTCGAAACCGTGATTGCGCGCGACCTGAACGGCTTGTGTGAAGCCCTCGGCCAGCCGATCTTGCTTGCCAAACGCCATGACACGGGTCGGTTGGTAGATGCGGAAAGTCTCCGCGAGTTCGCCGGCCGAGACCCGATCCAGAAGAGCGTGCGAGACGCCCGTATCGAGGCCGGTGGAGTCTTCAAACCCCGAGCGAACTACGGCGATCGTGTGATCGGACATCGAGCGAGCGTAGGGAGATGGTCGTCGGTATTCGTGGAACGGTGGCACACTTGACGCCGTGTCGAGCGTGCGTGCCCCATTCGTCGTCATGGTGATCGCCACACTCGCGCTCGTAGCGAGCGCGTGTGGCGAATCAGGTCCGCTCGAAGGCGTCGGCGACCGAGCCGGCGCCTGGGTTACGGCTGCAACCCTTCCCACGCCGACATCGCCCCCCATCGTCATCGAAGTCGGCAACGAGGGCCTCGTCGGTGCGACCGACACTCTCTGGGTGAACGACGACATCGGACCGGCACAGCCCCACGACGACCCGCGGGCGATGATCGCCACCGTCTGGAATCGTCAGCTGGGCAGTCGATTTGTGCAAGCGAGCCGCGTGGAGATCGCGACGGCGCTCCCGACGATCCAATTCCCCGAGGCGGTGCCGGAAGACGTGCGGTGGGTCACGAGCCAGCTCGTATACGACCCGGCTTCGGGGCTCCTCGACCCAGACACGTCCGCCGCATTCGGGTTCTGGACCGTTGAGCCGTACACGGCAGACAGCGGACAGCTTGGTGTGCTCCGGGTCGGTCCGGCGCCCGATGGAATCGGCGCGGCGAGGAGCGATGTGGTGCCGATCATCGTTCCAGATGGGCTGAGCCTTGGTTGGACCGAGGCGGGCCTCCGCTACGAACTTTTTTGCCAGGCGTCAGTTACGGACGCCGTGTGTGGCGCGATAGTGGATTCGTTCGTGTCGCTGAGCGATCTGCTGGGTTCGTGAGACGCCTGGCCACCCTTCTCACTGCCGGCCTCGTGATCGTATCCGCGTGTTCGGGTGGTGGGCTCTCGGTCGACGAGTATTCGTCGGCGGTTGAGACTCAGAGCCGCGGCGAACGCGGATGAGATCACCGCCCTGGCGGATCACAACATCTCCGAACTCGAAGTCGCCGTTGCGCGCCTCCAGCGCGAGGTCGAAGAGGACGAGCTCGCGGAGGCGGTAATTGCCGAGACGGCAATGCTCACCTCGAAGCTCTTCGCAGGAATGGGTGACGCTCTCGATCGTTATGTGCAAGACCTCGAGGTGCTCGACGCACCGTCCGACCTCGAAACGGATCACCGGGCATATATCGTGGCCCTCGATGCCTCACGATCCGGTATCGCTCCACTGCTTGCCGATCTCGCGGCGGCAGTGACATTCGACGACATCGATCGTGCGATCGGTTCGTCGGGCTTCTCCGATGCTCAGCCCACGCGTGGTGGCTGCCTGCATCTCCCTTGAAGGTGGCATTGAGGCGCTCGGCCCGGTGGTCGATCTTCGATGTGAACCCAACGGATGAGAGGAGTACAGATGCACGGTACGCGGCAGGGGCGCCGAAGAATGATCCTCCAGCGTGGCCTTCTCGTTCGCGGTGGTTGTGGTGTTCGTCGCGGGATGTGGCGATGCCGAGGAAACCGCTGAGACCGTCGCTACTCCAGAAGGTTGCGCCAACGTCATTGACGCCGCGGTGGAACGCTCGGGCGATCGATTCGTCGTGACCGCGACCGTTGAGAGCGCCGACACCGGCTGGGACCGGTACGCCGACGCTTGGGAGGTGCGATCGACGGACGGGGATGTCCTTGCTACGCGAGTCTTGGCGCATCCGCACGTCGACGAGCAGCCCTTCACTCGTTCCTTGCCCAATGTCGAGATCCCGGAGGGAGTTGCGACCGTCGAGATAGCAGCGCGCGATTCTGTGGTCGGGTACTGCGGAGATGTCGCGACGGTGACAGTTCCAGCACCCTGACGACCAAGGGTGGCAGACTATTCCTCGATCGGGCTGGGAACTGTCTCTCGCGGTTCGTGGGGCTCCACACCGTCGAGTCTTGGGGGCGCCGGCACGACCAGCACCGTGCGACCGGACTCAAGCATGACGCGCGCTGAGATGCTCTCCCATGCGTCCCGGTTGAAGATCGGTCGGGTGGCTCCGAGAATGACTACATCCGCATCGAGAGCGTCGGCTGCCTGCGTGATCCCCTTCGCAGCATCGTCCCCCTCAACGAACCGAACCTCGGACGGAATCCGCGCGGCTTCGAGCGCAACCCGCACCGGTTCGACTGTCTTGCGTCCCCGTTCATCGAGGTATCGAGCAACCGCTTCTTCCCGACCGTCATCCGACGAGAGGGGTCGGCCGTTCGAGGCATGGAGGTCCTCGAGGAACGCCCGAGGGACCTCGATCACGGTGATGAGCGTGACCCGCCCGTTCTGTCCAAGGAGGTGGCGGGTGAACTCAACGGCCGGTTCCGGGCTGAGTACGCCCGATGTTGCGATGAGCACGTGCATTGCGTCATTCTAGGGTGGCATCACACGCGACATCCCCGGGAGGAATGATGGATGCGGAGACCCTCAACGTCGTGACCTGGTCGATACCGAACGTTCTCTGCTTGATCGGTTCGCGCCACGGCGACGAATGGAACGGAATGACCCAGTCGTGGGTCACGCAGGTATCGATGGACCCGGTGCTCATGGCCATATCCGTCGACCGGAAGGCCGTGACCAATCGGCTCATTCGCGGCGGCCGATCCTTTTCGGTCAATCTCTGGGATCGCGACGACACCAGCGTCTTCCGCAAGTTCTCGACGCCAGCCGAGAGAGTCGGGGAGACGCTCAATGGACGGCCGGTACGGGTCGGGTTGACGGGTGTGCCGATCTTCGAGGAGGCGGTCGCCTGGCTTGAGTGCCGAGTTGCCCAGGTGATTGAGGTCGGAACCCACGACCTGTTCCTCGGCGAGGTTGTCGATACCGGCTTCAGCGAGGGCGGTAGGGGTGTTCCAGTCGCGAGGATGGAAGACACGCGCATGAAGTACGGTGGCGTTCGAAGAGGCGGACACTGAACGGAGCGCACATGGAGATCCGATTCGACGAGCGAGTTGTGCTGGTTACCGGCGGCAGCCGGGGGATTGGAGAGGCCATCGCGGCGGAGTTCCTCGCTTCCGGTGCTCGAGGAGTTGCCGTGACGTCGCGCCGCGCGGAGAATCTCACGGGGGTCGTGTCGCGCCTCGGCGGCGGCGACCGGCTTCTGCCGATCGCCGCGCGAGCAGACGACGAGGAAGCGGCGAAGCGAGCGATCAGCGAGGTTGTCGACCGTTTCGGATCCTGCGACATCTTGGTCAACAACGCGGGCACGAACCCATCCGCCGGACCGCTCGTGGATGTCGACCTCGGTGCCGTTGACAAGACCTGGGCGGTGAACCAGCGGGCTCCACTCGTGTGGTCACGCGAGGTATGGCGTCAGTCAATGAGTAGTACCGGCGGCTCGATCGTCAACATCGCGTCGGTAGGGGGACTGCAACCTGGCTCCGCCCTCGGCGCATACAACATCTCGAAGGCGGCGCTGATCCACCTGACGAGACAGCTTGCCTTCGAGTTGGCGCCGGGCGTTCGAGTGAATGCCGTGGCGCCGGCGATCGTGCGCACGAAGCTGTCCGCACTGCTGTGGGACGGCATTGAGGAGCACACCGCCTCGTTTCATCCGCTGGAGCGCATCGGCGAACCGGACGACGTTGCCGCTGCAGTGGCCTTCCTTGCCTCGGACGCGGCGTCGTGGATCACCGGGGCGGTCCTACCGGTGGACGGCGGCGTTACGGGAGCGAGTCCTGTTCCGGGGATGTGATCAGCGGATCGAACCCGGGCATCCCCGTTTCGATCCATTCCTCGAACGCGACAGCGCTGTCGATATCCCGTCCGCGGTCTGACGCAATCGCGAAACGGAAGTTGAGGTAGTCGCAGAACTCCTGGATCGGATCGGAGTCCGGGCGAAGTTCTGCGATACGAGCGGTGAAGGGCTCGAAGCGGTTGATGCGCCAGTTCATTGCCGACACGGTTCTCGCGGTCTTCGAGTCGGGGTCGTAGTTCCCGCCGTGTTTTCCGCGGTGGTAGCGCATGTCACTCAGAATCTGGCGCGCCTGATTCTCGGCTGCTTCGATGCCGGTGAGGTCCCGGAGGCGTTGGGAGTGGAAGGTCCGGCCCCCAACACTCACGGCGATGCGTACGAGGCTTGATGATCCGTCGGGGATGATCTCGACGTCATCGACGGCGAATCCGAGATCGTTCAGTCTTCCGACCCGCTCGCGGATCCGATATCGCTCGTCCGAGGCGATCACCAAATCGGTGGTCAGCTCATCCCACAACGCAACGTACCGGTCGGTGATGTCGAATCCGATCTCGAGATCGGCATCGTCAACGTCGTAGCCCTCAGATGCGGCGATGTCGGACATGTCGCCGGCGAGGTTCACTTGCATGATTTCGAGATCCTCACGACGCTGACCCACGCTCAGCTCGTCGTAAAGGCGGGAGGTCTCGGCGTCGACCATCACCGCTTCGATCTTCGCTGCGTCGTAGCGGTAGAGCACGTTGGAGAGGGAGCAGTCACCCCAGAAACACCCGGCGAGGTGAAGCTCGACGAGGAGACCGGCGAACGCGTCGAGCATCTGGCGTCTGCGACTTCCGAACCCGCCCCCGGAGACCAGTTCCCGATATGGGAATGCGTAGTTCACGAACCGTGTGATCAACGCACTCGAGTACTCCTCGTGTGGATCGGCCCACCCGCGCACAACGAGCCCGGCCGGAACCGCCGATCTTGTCGTCCGCTTCGCGGCTTGCGGAGTGTCTTGAACTCATGTTTGGCCAGCCGACGCGGGAGCTCCTTGATGGCGTAGATCCCCTCGGGGTACGCGACAAACACAACCGGGTGACGGTGGATACCGGTCGGCATCTCAACGAGGTGCGGATCGTTCCACTCGAGGATTGGTAGATCCCAGGGGAGGTCGAGGAAGTCGGGGTTTCCTGGTTGGATCTTGAGTTTGGGTACTGGCATACGTCGGACGATAGAGCCACTGGTACCGTTCGGGGGTGGAGTACGAACCCCAGCGCATCACGGTCGAACAAGAATCGGTCACGATCGAGTGGAGCGACGGTGCAACCACGGTGCATTCGGGCGGCCGTTTGCGAGATGCGTGCCCGTGTGCCGAGTGTCGCGAACACACCGCTGCCGCAACTTCGGCCGTCCAACTTGGTGACCGGTCGACGATCACCAACGCTCAACTTGTTGGCGGATACGCCCTCAGTTTCACCTTCGGAGACAACCACCATGATGGCATCTACCCGTATGGGCAGTTGAGGCGGTTGGGAGAGGGGTAGACCCGAGACTTGAGACTTGAGACTTGAGATCCGAGACCGGGCAATCCTTCGCTGTGTCTCGTGTCTCGTGTCTCGTGTCTCGTGTCTCGTCTTCAGCCTGTCAGCTGGGCGTGGTCTTCAACGTCAGGCCCTTGTAGCCCATTGTGAAGCCGGCATCGACGAGGTCGGGGCGGTAGGGGGAGTCGGCTGCGGGGGCTCCATCGATCCGTTCGACCGTCCAGTGTTTCATCCGCGGTCCGAGGAGGGCGAGGCCGCGGGCGAAGATGGCGCCGTCTTCGGTGAACGAGGCGACCGAGCGGCCTGCGCGGTCGACGAATGCGATGAGCCTGCCGCCGTCCATCACGACGTAGGCCCCGAGCGCGCCGAGCGGGTTTCGCCGTTGGATGATCGGGCCAGGGGACAGCTGCCCCGTAGGCATTGGCAGGATCCGAGGCCGCGAGCGTGAACAGGCCGGTGGTTTCACGGGACCGGAGGCGGTCGACGGCACCCGGTATTCCGAACTGTGCGCCGCCGAGCCCTTCGACGAAGTAGCCCCGCCTGGCGGCGCCGATGTCCTCCAGAGCGGCCAAAACGGGGTAGAGGCCCGCGTACCCGCCCGGCACACCTTCAGCGAGCACGGTGTCACGACCCACAACGCCGTGCCGATCCAGCAGAGCCTTCGCCACGGCTGTTGCCGATTCCTCGGCCGAAGGCGTCGTGCGATGCAGATCTGAGACCGCGTACCAGCGCCCGACACCGGCCGGCGGAGTGGCGGCGGAAAGAACCGGTTTTCGTCTCCGGCGACTCGAGATCCCCTTGCCGATGAACGCTCGAACGGGCGCCAGGGTGTCGTTGGTGACCTCGCCGGCCCAGACAAGATCCCATAATGCAGAGAGAGTCTCGGTCGGATCACCTCCACCGGCTGCGGAATACAGATCAGCGAAGAACGAGGCACCGTCACCGAGTCGCGTACGGATGGCCTCGTGCATCGGGCCATCGGGTGCATCGGGTGCATCGGTGGACCCTGCCCAATGCAGCAGCGGTACCGATGAGCGCGGGTAGAGGGCGAGGGACCCATCGCGGTCGCCGATCGGTCCGCGCCCGATCCACACGGCCTCACCGGATGCCAGTAGCTCATCGAGTCCGGAGGTCACCCCCCGATCGGCCAGGACATCTGATTCGAGCGACGATGCAATGAGACGGGCACCGGCGAGGCGCTCGACCACAGCGAGCGGATCGGTCGTTCTGCGTGGTGACGAGGGTCCTGCAGCCTGCCAACGCGGAAGGAACCGCGCCAGGTCACGGGACTCGACGGCCTCAACCTCGGAGCGGAGTCGAGCCAGGCTTGCTCGTCGGACGCGACGAAGCACGTTTGTGTCGATCCACTCGGCATCCGTGCCACCCGGCCGGTAGCCACCGGGCGCCACGCGCCCCGAGGCCTCCAGGCGAGCGAGGACCTCGAGGATGACGGCTACCGGGAGGTTGAGAGCTGCGGCGGCCTCGGCGACCGAAAACGGGCCGTGAGTCCGTGCGTATCGCCCCACAACATCTCCGGTCGGGTCGTCGACGGAACGGAGGAGGGCTTCTGGTGTGTCCTCGGGCGGAGCGACGCCGAGGGCGTCACGGAGCCGGGACAGGTCCTCCACCGCAGCGTAGAGATGGGCATCCTCGACCTGCACCATTGCGACGCGAGCGGACGCAGTCAGCTCTTCGAGATGGTCGTTGAGGAGGGATGAGTCATCGACGCGCTCGCTCAGATCGTCCAGAGCGAGCGGGCCAAGATGGAGGAGTAGGTCGTGGATGGCATCAGCCGACCGTGCTCGGCGGTTCGGCGTGACCCGCTGGAGGTCGTGTTCGACTTCGCGGATGGACTCGGCATCGAGGAGATCTCGGAACTCCGGCTCCCCGAGGAGATCAGCGAGGAGTGCACGATCGAGCGATAGCGCGGCCGCTCGTCGTTCGGCGACCGGTGCGTCATAGTCGTACATGAACGAGGCGACGAAGTCGAAGGTGAGCGAGGAGGCAAATGGACTCGGGGCAGGCAGGTCGAGCTCAACGAGTGTTGTTCGCCGCTGCTCGATGTCGCTGAGCACCTCTTTGAGGGCCGGCACGTCGAAGTGATCCTGCAGGATCTCGCGGTACGTTTCGAGCACGATGGGGAACGAGCCGTACCCCTGGGCGACCTCGAGCAAGTTCGCTGCTTTTCGCCGCTGGAGCCACAGCGGAGTCCGGGCGCCGGGCCGACGGCGCGGGAGGAGGAGCGCTCGCGCCGCTGCTTCGCGGAATGTTGCCGCGAACAGCGCCGAATCTGCGACCTCACTGAGAAGGAGCGCGTCGAGCTCCTCCGGGTCGAGCAGGAGTTGGCTCGTTGCCGGAGGTTCATCCGCTTCGGGGAAGCGGAAGAGAATCCCATCGTCTGCCCATATGAGGTCAACGTCTGAGTGCCGGGAATCTCGGTAGCGCCGGCGTGCCGCGAGAGCCCACGGCGCGTGGACGCGCGCCCCGAACGGGCTGAGCACAGCAACCCGCCAATCCCCAATCTCGTCCCTGAACCGTTCAACCACGATGGTGCGGTCCGAAGGCACCGTGCCGGTTGCGTCGCGTTCGTCGCCGATGAACGCCGCCAGGTTCCGGGCAGCCCATCCATCGAGGTGGTACTCGGATTCGAGAACTTCGGTTGCCTCCGACCGCTCGAGACCGCCGATGCGACGGGTGAAGGCTCCGATGGCGCGACCGAGTTCGAGGGGCCGGCCGGCGGTATCACCATGCCAGAACGGCATCTTGCCTGCACCACTGCCCGGGGCAGGCGTGACGACGACCCGGTCCTGCGTGATCTGGTTGACACGCCACGTCGATGATCCGAGCACAAATCGATCTCCGGCGCGGCTCTCGAAGACCATCTCCTCGTCGAGTTCACCGACGCGGGTGCCGTCAGGCAAGGTCACCCGATAGAGCCCTCGATCAGGGATCGTGCCGGGGTTCGTGACTGCCAGGATGCGTGCGTTGCTACGACCGGATACGGTCTCGGCGGCCCGATCCCACACGATCCTCGGCCGAAGCTCTGCGAACTCGTCCGATGGGTATCGCCCCGCAAGCATGTCGAGCACCGACTCGTACACCGGCCTCGTCATCTCGCGATATGGGGAGGCTCGCCGGACGAGATCGAAGAGGGAGTCCACCGAGATCGTTGCATCCGCAACAACCGCGACAATCTGTTGTGCCAGCACATCGAGCGGACTCTGCGGGATACGGGTGGACTCGATGGCACCTTTGTAGATCCGTTCGACAACCACCGCCGCTTCAAGCAGGTCTCCGCGATGCTTCGGGAAGACCTTCGCGACGCTGGTGGCACCCACCTGATGTCCGGCTCTTCCGACGCGCTGCAGTCCGCTTGCTACCGACGGCGGAGCCTCGACGAGCACGACAAGATCGACAGCAGCCATGTCGATCCCGAGTTCGAGTGTGGATGTCGCGACAACGCCGCGGAGGTCGCCGTTCTTGAGTCGTTCTTCGATCTCGGTACGCTGCTCGCGCGAGACCGAACCGTGATGGGATCTCACAACTTCCTCGCCTGCAAGCCGATTCAGCTCTCCAGCGAGCCGTTCGGCGAGCCCCCGCGAGTTGACAAAGAAGATCGTCGAGCGATGCTCGGTCAGTAGTTGATGCAGTTGTGGATAGACCGCGGGCCAGATCGATCGTGTCGGCGGCTCGGCGCCGAGCGGGACTGCTGCAGTGTCAGGTCGGGTCAAGTCGGGCACCGGAACCACGATTTCGAGGTCCAGGTCCTTGTCTCGCGGGGCGTCCACAATTGCGACGGGGCGGGCCGTCCAAAGGCCATTCTCGATTTCGCCGCCGCTGAGGTACTCGCCGATCGCTTCGAGAGGGCGCTGGGTGGCGGACAGTCCGATCCGCTGTGGCGGGACCTCGGTGATCGCCGCGAGGCGCTCAAGGGAGATCGAGAGGTGGGATCCCCGCTTCGTACCCGCCACCGAGTGGACCTCATCCACGATCACTGTTCGGACGGAAGCCAGCGCCGACCGCATCTGCGACGTGAGCATGAGATAGAGACTCTCAGGAGTGGTGATCAGAATGTCGGGGGGTGTACGCAACATCGCTCTGCGGTCTGCCTGCGGGGTATCACCCGTGCGCATCGCCGTGGTGATGGGGGAGAGGGTCTGGTCGATTCTCTCGGCCTGGGCCTGGATACCGGCGAGTGGCGAGCGCAGGTTCCGATCGACGTCGTAGGCGAGGGCTTTCATTGGAGAGATGTAGAGCACGCGACAGCGCTTGCCGGCATCAGGAATCGATTCGTTGGCGAGACCATCGATCGCCCACAGGAACGCAGCAAGCGTCTTGCCTGATCCCGTCGGAGCATGAATGAGGGTGTGGCTACCGGTCGCGATCGCGTCCCACCCGCGCCGCTGTGCCTCGGTCGGCTCCGCGAACGAATCCATGAACCAACGCCGGGTCGGTTCGGAGAATCGTTCGGTCGGCTGCATGTGCACCAGGCTACCGAATGCAGACGCGGCCGAACCTTCATCGGGGAGTAGAGACTTGGCGGAATCGCTCAACCGATAGTGTTTGCGCCCGAAGCCTCAACCGGTACTTGAGGTGCTCGTAAACTACAAAATCGTCTTACGCACGCCGTGGTGGGTAAGAACCCAGCGTCGCTCCACTGATGCTCCATGGCCCAGAGGTGCAACGAACGCGTCCGAGATCGGTCAATGAGGGGTTGGCAGTGGCGTGTCGGCCGGTGGTCAGAGCGACGCAGCGCTTACGATCGCGACGGCGTGTTCGGGGTCGACCGGGTTGGTGGCGATACCGTCAATCTTTGTGGCGGATCCGACGATAGCGCCGTCGCCGATCGAGAGGATCTCTGCGATCGTCTCTGCAGTGGCGCCCGAACCGACATACACCGGCAAATGCGAGTGCTCGGCGACCGTGCGGAGGTCATCGAGGTCCGTCGGTGAGCCGGTCCCCGCGCCCGAAACCACGACGGCATCGGCTCCAGCTCTCTCAACGAGGTCGTTGGTGGCGTCAACCAGCGAGAGGCCGGCGGGCGGCGTTGCATGTTTGACGAACACGTCGGCGATGATCGCGGCACCAGGGCACAACTCGCTGCGAACGCGGGCGATGCGTGCCGCTTGACCGATGATCGGCCCCTGATCGGTGTACATCATCCCGGACAGGACGTTGACCCGAACAAACGATGCCTCGGTGGCCGCTGCGACGGCGAGCGCTCCGAGAGCATCGTTGCGAAGCACGTTCACACCGGTCGGCAGACCAACCGAGGCAACCTCGGCGACGCCGAGCGCCATCGCAGCAATCGAGACCTTCGGGACGTCATCGGCATAGAAAGGAGCGTCGCCGAAGTTCTCAACCATGATCCCGTCGTAGCCGGCGTCGACAAGGGCTTGTGCGTCGGTGTGTGCCCGTTCCAGGACCGCGCCCATGGAGCCGGCGAATCCGGGTGCTCCTGGGAGTGGTTCAAGGTGAACCATGCCGATCAAGCGAGGGAGTTTCACGGCCTAGTACGCCCGCGCAATCTCGAGCGCTCGTTCGGCGGAGCTACCAACCGCCTTCAATCCGGTCTCCGAGGCTGGCTGGCGGAGTACGACGACCCTGCACCAGTCGGCGGCCATGCCGCGGATCACTTGATCGGTGTCCTCGGGCCCGTACCGCCACGCTGCATACTTCGGGCCCATGAGCTCAACGCGGATCCCCTGCTCCGGGTAGGTTTCACCGGCTTGTTCGAAGGCGAACGGAAGGCTCTTCTGGCCGAGCCATGCGATGTGACGAAGCCGCGGGGTGTCAGCGATCGGGTCTTCCTCTTCTTCTTCGAGTTCGTCTTCCGGGATCGGGATCATGCGACCCAGGATTGCGACTTTGACGTCGATGCCGTGGGCCCAGGTCTCCATCAGCCTCATCGTCGCGAAGCTTCGTGCGCTCATCTCACCGCAAATCCAGGGGATCCGATCGGTCGCCAGCATGCGCGAGAGAGCGTCAACGACGTCGGCGCGGCCGTGCCGCCACCATTCGATCACTTCCTGGTGCCGTTGGCCGCGTCCCTCGGCCGGGCCCTTCGCTGTCCAGGCGTCGAAGTCGGTGATGTTCTCCTCGTCGATGCGCGACTGGCCCTGCTCGATGACTTGTGCGGCGAAACCCTCGACGTGGGCGAGATGGCTGACCTGGTCCTGAATCGTCCAACCGGGCGCCGGCGTCTTCTTCTTCCAGTCACGCGTCGAAAGGCCCTGGAGGAATTGGTCCAGGTGCTGTTCTTCGGCGACGAGGTCGGAGAGAATTTCCCGCATCCACAGGATTCTACTGGCGCTGCCGTTACTTCGTTTCGCTCGGGAGGGGTCGGTCTTTTCCGTTCAAATGGTCGATGAGGCACCGGAGGCGGCCGAACTGTCGACGATCGAAGCGGAACCGGAGGCGGGCAAGGTCGACGAAGTCACCCGAGGCGATCTCCGCCGGCGTTGGCCCGATCTTGACGATTTGGCCCGTCCGTACGATGTCGCCGAATTGCTCGTTGAGTTCGTCGACAACCGCATCACTCGGTTCGGAGGTGAGCCGAAGGATCAGATCGCCGTCGACATACCGCTGCGAGTGATATACGGCATAGAACGACCTGATCTCATCGATGGCCTCGTCGAGGCTCGTTGTGACCGTGAACAAGTTGAGATCGTCCGCGGCGATCATGCCTTGATCGACGAGGGTGTTGACGAATTCGGCCCACGGTCCCCAGAATCCGGTACCCGGCGCCTCGAGCATGATCACGGGATGCAGGTCGGACTTGCCCGTTTGGATGAGGGTGAGGAGTTCGAACGACTCATCGAGGGTTCCGAAGCCACCCGGGAAGAGAACGAACGCGTCGGATTCCTTGATGAATGTCAGCTTGCGGGTGAAGAAGTACTTGTAGTTGATGAGGCGGCTCTCGTGCACGAACGGGTTGGCGCCGTCTTCGAAAGGGAGTCGGACGCTCACGCCGAACGAGTAGTCGCTCCCGGCACCCCGATTTCCGGCCTCCATGATGCCCGGACCCGCTCCCGTGACGACCATCCACCGGTACCGGTCGACCATCTGGGCAGCGAAGGCTGCAGCGAGTTCGTAGTTCGGGTCGTTCGGTTCCACGCGCGCAGAGCCGAACATGGTGACTTTCCGCACATCCCGATAGTGCTGGAACACGAGGAATGAGTAGCGCATCTCCTTGAGGGCGGCGTTCATCATCTTCAGATCGCCGCGCTCGGTACCGTCGACCAGCATCTTCAAAGACGTGACAACCATCTCACGCACGAGATCCTCACCATGGTCGCTCGCCGTCTCAGCGACACGTTCAATGAGCGTGTCGATGGCTGCATCGATGCCGGGATCGCCGAGGTCGTAAGTTCCCATCGAGGGCCAACCTAATCTCTGGCGTCATGATCCACGTGGTTTGGGACTGGAACGGCACCCTGGTCGAGGACCTTCCGGTTGTTGTCGAATCCGTCAATGCTGCGCTCGGAGCGATCGGCGAGGAGCCCATCACCGAGGATGACTATCGCGCGTACTTCACCCGCCCCGTGGAGAAGTTCTATGAACGCTTGCTTGAGCGGTCCATCTCAGCCGACGAGTGGGAGACTCTCGATCGAGTGTTTCACAACCGATACCGCGATGCGCTCGATCGTGTGCCGCTTGCGGCCGACGCCGCAGAGGCGATCGACGCGGTGGGGGCTCGCGGCTGGAGCCAGTCGATCCTTTCGATGTGGTGGGAAGACGAACTGCTGGACGTCGTGGCCAGACACGGGCTCGTTGATCGTATGGCGCTCGTCCAGGGGAATGTGGACGACCCCGGCGGCGAGAAGGCGGGTCACCTCCTGAGACATGTCTCGATCCTTGACCTCGATGTCGGATCTGTCGTGATGATCGGGGATTCGACCGACGACGCGGTGGCCGCCGGCGTCGTCGGCACGGCATGTGTTCTCTACGACGGTGGATCACATCATCTCGAAGATCTCGAAGACCTCGGAGTGCCGGTGAGCGGTTCGCTGGTTGGAGCGGTGCGGATCGCATCCCAAATCGAACGCCGACCGGAATAGGTCCGGCGGCGTTCACTCCGGTTACCGCCGAAAGCCTCTGGCCCTAGAGACTCCGGGCCCTAGATGGCGCCCGGTCCAATGGATACGGTTCGGGTTGAGCGCAGCGAAGACTGCAGGAGGCGCGTGCCATGACTGACAAAGCCGCCGACCTTGCCGGGCCCGGTATTGGAAACTACGAGGATCTGGCGGAGGATCTGCCCGATGACTACTCGTCCGCATTGAGCCACCGCGAAACCATGGAGGCGCTGTTTGCCGTCAAGGCGTACATCGAAGAGAACCTCTGTCGCGAACTCGGGTTGATGATGGTGCAGGTACCGCTCATTGTGGATGAAGCCAGCGGCGTCAACGACTACCTCGACCGTGACGGATCGCGAGGCCCGGTCGAGTTCCACATCAGCAACGATCGAGACATGAATCCCATCGAGGGGCAGATCGTCCAAGCGGCAACGAAGTGGAAGCGCGTTGCTCTCGGTCAGTTCGGCATGCAACCCGGCGAGGGAATCTGCACCGACATGAAGGCGGTCCGCAAGGACTACTTCCTCGACCACGACCACTCCGCCTACGTCGACCAATGGGACTGGGAGAAGGTCATCCGTCCCAAGCGACCGCACCCTGGAGTATCTGACCGACACGGTTCAGCGTATCTGGAAGGTGCTCCACGGCGCTTCTCAACACGCCTTGGATCTCTTCCCTCAGCTCTACGACCCCCGGTATCCGGAGATTCCCGAGGAGCTGTATTTCATCCACGCCGAGGATCTTCTCGCTCGTTATCCGGATCTGCCGCGAAAGCAACGAGAGACCGCAATCCTTCAGGAGCACCCAGCCGTGTTCATCTACGGCATCGGCTGGACGCTCGAGGACGGATATCCCCACGAGATGCGTGCCGCCGACTACGACGACTGGGTCACTGAGACCGTTTCTGCCGATGGCCGGCCGATGCACGGGCTCAACGGTGACATCCTCGTCTGGAACCCGGTCACGAAGCGCCGGCACGAGCTGACGTCGATGGGCATCCGAGTCACCAAGGAGACGCTGCTGCAGCAGCTCGAGATGACCGGGCAACTCGACTTCCTCGAACTGCCGTATCACCAGGCGATCGTGAACGACGAGATCCCGCAGTCCATCGGCGGCGGCATTGGCCAATCCCGCACCTACATGTACCTGCTTCGCAAGGCACATCTCGGGGAGGTTTCGGTGACCGTGTGGCCGCAGGTCCTCAAGGACCTGTGTGCGAAACGGAACATCTTCGTTCTCGAGTAGGCGGTCGGCGTCGGCACGACCTGTCCTTGGGCGGTCCGACTCCGGAGCTACGTGGCCTGCGCAATCACGAAGAGCCGGCTGAATGGCAAGGTCGTCGTTCCCTCCGAATCCGGCGGATAGGCCTCGCGGTACAGTGCCTTGCAGCGCTGAGCGAAGCGGTCTCGGCTTGCGGCATCGAGATTGGCCAAGACGGGGCGAAGGACGGAACCCGTGACCCACTCCCATACCGGGTTGTCGCCGTTGAGTTCCTGAAAATACGTCGTGCGCCACATGTCGACCGTCGCGGGTTGAAGCCAGCGGGCATAGAGGTCCGGGCTCGACAGCCGGTCGCGCATCAGCGCGGTCCCGGCAGTGGCGGGCCAGTCCCCGCCGTCGAGCACGTCCGCTGGGATTCGGTGGGTTGGAGCAGCCCAGTTGTCCGGCATCTGCACAGCGAGGACTCCATCGTCTGCGAGAAACGACCGAAGGCGACGGAATAGCGTTTCGTGGCCGTCGACCCAGTGAAGGGCGGCATTCGAGAAGACCACATCGAAACGTGTGTCCGGATCCCAGGATTCGATCGAGCCGATCGTCCAGCTCAGTGCCGGGTGATCGCGACGAGCTCGCTCGATCATCTCCTCGGACGAGTCGATTCCCGTTGTGTTCGCGTCAGGCCACCGCCGTGCGAGCAGCGCGGTGAGGTTCCCGGTCCCACATCCGAGGTCGACGATCTGCCGGGCCTCGATGTCGGGAATACGCGTGAGGAGTTCGATCCCCGGCCGGGTCCGATGGTCGGCGAAGCGGAGGTAGCGGTCTGGATCCCACGGCACCGGGCCAGCGTATCTGAGTCCGCTTTGCGCTTCGCGGCATAGACTCGACCTCGGGCCGAGACTCGCTCGCGACAGGGAGAATTCGGGATGAGTCCCAACGACGCCGGTGAACTTGCCATCCTGGTCAGCGTCGGCTCTGACTTCGAGAATCTGTGCCGTTCGATTGGCGAGGAGCAATGGTCCCTGCCGACACCCTGCACGGAGTGGGACCTCGAGGACCTCGTCGACCATGTCACCGGAGGGAATTGGTTCACGGTTCTGGTACTCGGCGGGGCAACCGCCGAAGATGCGATGGCTGAGACGAGGAAGTCGTTCGACGAGAGCCATGAACCGCGGACCGCTGCTCTTGGGTCGATCAAAGCACAACTGTTGGCCTTCGGCGAACCCGACGTTCTCGACCGCATGTGCAACCACGTCGCCGGGGGCTTGGCCGGGAGGGAGGTGCTGCGGATCCGCTTGCACGAGCTGATCATCCACACCTGGGACATCGCGGAAGCCGTGAACCCGCCGGCCTCGATTCGGGAGGAATTCGTCGGCTGGTCGTTCGCCGAAATCACCAGCCGGACCTCGAACACATCTGAGCTCTTCTCCCTCGACACCTCCGCGCTCAAGGCCGAACGGTCTGAGACGGCGCTGCTCGCTGCGTTTGGGAGAACAAGTAGCAAGTAGTTAGTAGCAAGAGAAGAGATCCGAAACATGAGACCCGAGACTTGAGATCCGAGACTCGAGACTCGGATTGAGCGCGTATCTTCGCCTCCACCGCCGAAGGTGGGGGAGGGTGCCCGAGCGGAGCGAGGGCGGGAGGGGGCGGCCTGGGAGCCCGAATCACGAAGATGAGGCCCGCCACGTATCTCAAGTCTCAAGTCTCGGGATGCCTCCTCGAAATCTGAGGCCGCTTGTGGGTCGTGGAACCGTCTGACCCCCTCCGCCAGCGGCTCCGCCCGGGTTGTGGACCTGATCTGACACGGGGAACCGTCACGTCGCTCAGGAGAGGCTCCGCCGCTGCCACCTCCCCCTGAGGGTGAGGAATCCGACGGAGGTAGAGGATTCGGGTTCGGTTCGGGTTCGGGTTCGGGTCTCGGGTCTCGGATCTCGGATCTCGGATCTCAAGTCTGTCGGCTATGCGGCTGTTTCGCTTACGACCATGCCGCGGGTTCTTGCTTGTTCGAGCCAGGGTGGGCCGTGGATTGGGGGCTGCAAGAGGCGCCGTCGTTGTGGCGGCGAATCGGGGTCGATGGCGGAAGCCTTGGCCGTGGATCACGACTTGGTGGTGGAACCAACACACCGTCGTCAGGTTCTCCGGGTCGGTGCGGCCACCATCGATCCAACGTTTGATGTGATGCACCTGCAACCGATACCGGCTCGTACAGCCTGCAATGGTGCATGCCGCACCGTCACGATCCATGACGAACCGACGGAGTTGGGGTGAGATGGCCGGTGCGGCGTCCCATACGCAGCGGTGTGCCGTCTTTGGTGCGGGCGGTGACCTCGATGATGCCGTCACACAGGATCGCTTCAATCGCTGCCTCACCAACCCGCGGCCCACCTGCAACCGTCACACCCGCCTCACCGTTCGAGCTGCCGCCTCACTGGCGTCCACGAACACGGTCAACACCGGTGTCGGGTCTTCGATCGACGCACCATCGGTGCCGTAGAGGGCATCCAAGCTGATGGCCCACAGAGCGTCCACGTTCCTCGCTGCCCGCGACACCGTGCCCGGGTCCTTTCGGGAATGTGTCGGCTTTGGTTTCAAGGGCGTCGATGACGATGCTGCCGGCCAAGCCGGGGAGGCGGCCGTTGAGACGCCACGCCGATTCGTCGATATTGGGCTGCACGGTGAGTACCGGTCGTTGAATGCCATTTGTTCATCAACCCTGGCTCATACGCCGCCGTTTCGCTGCCCGGTGCCGGATCCCGGCAATATCGAAACCCGCCATCTCATTCAACACGTCGAATGTGTCGTCCCGGCCTGCGAACCTGCCGACCGCTACCGCCCGATCGAAGCCGATCACACCAGTTTCGATCGCTTCTTCAACATCCGGTAGCTCTTCGAGATGTTTGGCGGTGGCGACCAGGTCTCGTGCCGTCTCCGGGGCGACGTCGAGGCGGCCCCGCACCCACTCACCCAACGACCCACACCCCGCCCCCATCGGCATCTGTCGGCGATCAACCTCACGCAACAAGATCATCTGAGACGCCCGGAGCCGAGCGATCTGGGCTTCGTCGGTCAAGTAGTTGTTGCTCAATCCGATCGTTGGTGGCGGTCTCGATATCCATACGACCAACCTATCAACCAGGTACGACAGAAACCGGGCAGCGGTGACGAAAAACTCCAGAGATCTTCAGCCCCGGGGGCCGGCTACTGAAGAGGCATTCAAGGGTGGTGTCCGGCGTACGCCAGGCACCGGAGATCCGCCGCGAGGGGGAGTGACAGCCGCGTAGGATTTGGAGGAGCTACAGGAGGTGTATGTGATCTATGCCGTTGCCGAGGCTGAAGTCGCTGAGGCAGATTCCCATCACGTGTTCGGTGCTTGGTCGGACCTCGTTGTGGGCGAACAACCACATGGGCTCATCGAGACCTATCTGCTGCGCGGGGACGGTCTCTGGCAGATCGTTTCGCTGTGGCGCGACGCCGAATCGTTGGACCGAGCCCTGGGCGACGAACGCACCCATCCGGCGAACACGGTCTTCGACGCCGCGGGACTCGACTGCCGGCACACAACAATGCACGTGGCTGGGCATCTGATCCCAGCGGACCGCCTGAACGACAAGTGAGTATTCGAACGTGCGAGTTGGCCGGATCGTCAGACACTTGGGTGGACAGGCGGTTGTGGGCAGGGGCCGTTTCCGCACTACCAACCGACTCATCAATCCCTTGACGTGAAAGGTGTTCACCGTGGACGAACCATCGTTGCCAACCAAGGAAGAAGACGGGAATGGTGAGCAGCGGTTGTTGGCTGAGGCGCTTGGTGATGTTTCGGCTGCATTGAGCAGCACGCTGGAGCTGGAGGACGTGCTGGATCTGATTCTGGATCGCGCTGCTCGGGTGGTGCCATACGCCATCGGGACGGTGCTCTTGGTCGAAGGCGACCACGCCGAGGTCATGAGAGCGAGAGGATATCCGGATTCAATGATCGGCGTCCGGTTCCCTGCTCACGAAACTCTGGAGGCTCTTGATCGAGACCGGCGATCCTGTGGTGGTCCACGACACGCGCCTGGAGCCGGATTGGACCGTGACTGAGGAGGCGAGAGACGTTCGGTCTGCCGCGGTCGTTGGGATCCATGCAGATGGGCGGGTCATCGGATTCGTTTGCCTGGACAGCGTGGAGACCGGGAGCTTCACGATGGATCAGGCCCATCGTTTGCAGGCTTTCGCCGACCATGCCGGAAGCGCGATCCACAACGCCCGGTTGTACCACGACAGCCAAAGTGGCGCTCGCAGCGATGCGTGAACAACGACGGTTGACGCAGGTACTGGCCGACATCACCACTGAGCTGACGATGCAGCGCGATGTCGATGATCTGCTCGACTACATCCTCGGTCGCATGTCCGGATTCTTCGCGGGAGCAGCTGTGACCGTCATGCTGATCCAAGGCGGAGAGGCCGAGGTGGTGCGCACCACACCCGGAGAGGAAGCGCTGCTGGGCAAGAGGCTCGCAATCGCTGAGACTCCGACCCTTCGTGCGGTGGTTGATACCCAACGGCCATTCCTGATCGCGGACACGCGTTCCGGACGCGAGTGACTGGGTGTCAAGCGAAGACACCGAGTGGATTCGCTCCAATCTGACCGCACCGATCAAGCTGAGTGGCGAGGCAATCGGATTCCTGAGCTTGAGCAGTGGCGAGCCGGCCGCCTTCCCGGCCGAGCTGTTCGAGCCGCTCGAGGCCTTCTCGAACCAAGTCGGGATCGCCCTCCACAACGCTCGTATGTTTGCCGAATCCGAATCCGCCCGGTCGGCTGCGCAGGAAGAGCGGTTGCTTGCTGAGGCGCTTGGTGATGTGTCGGCCGCCCTGAGTAGCACTCTGGAGCTAGAGGACGTACTTGACCTCATTCTGGAGCGCGCGGCTCGAGTCGTGCCATACGTCATCGGGACCGTGCTCATGGTTGAGGGTGATCACGCCGAGGTCATCAGAGCAAGGGGGTATCCCGATCCGATGCTCGGCGTGCGGTTCCCTCTCACGAACCTCTTTCGCCGTCTGATCGAGACCGGCGAACCCGTGGTCGTTCATGACACACGATCAGAGCCGGGCTGGATTGTGACCGAGGAGGGCAAGGCCATCCGATCGGCCGCGGTCGTCGGAATCCATGCCGAGGGGCAGGTAATCGGCTTCATCTCGTTGGACAGCGTCGAGATCGGGAGCTTCACCTTGGACCAGGCCCATCGTTTGCAGGCTTTCGCCGACCATGCCGGAAGTGCGATCCGCAACGCCCGACTTTTCCAAGAGAGCCAGGCGGAGCGGCTTCAGACGGATCGTCTGCTCAGAGCGATCCTGCCGGACAAGATCGCAGACGAACTCAAGGCGAACGGTCGTGTTCAGGCACGGCGCCACGAATGTGTAGCCGTGTTGTTCGCCGACATCGTCGGCTTCACGGAATACTGCGACACGCACGATCCCGAGGAGGTGCTGGACGCTCTCACCAAGATCACCCTCCAGTTCGAGGAGATCTCGGAGCGCCACGGCCTCGAGAAGATCAAGACGATCGGCGACTCGTTCATGGCCGCCACCGGGCTCTTGTCGCCGATGCTCAACCCGGACCTCCAGTGCGTCAAGGCAGGTTTCGACATGATCGCCGCATGTCGCGAACTGACGCCGACGTGGAGCGTGCGGTTGGGCATCCATAGCGGAGACCTGATCGCAGGTGTTTTGGGGGACAAGAAGTTCTTGTTCGACGTCTGGGGCGACACCGTGAACACCGCCTCGAGAGTCGAGAGCAATGGCGTTCCCGACGGAGTGTGCGTCAGCCGCAGTTCGTGGGACCGAATCGCTCACGCATGCCGAGGACACTCACGCGGCCTGGTTGATGTCAAGGGCAAGGGGGAGATGGAGATGTATCTGGTCGAGGGGCTGCAGTAGCGCGCGCACTCGCGACTACCCGAGACGCTTCATCCGGTGCTCTTCGATAGGGTTGCGCGGGTAGTCGGTTCGCAGCAATCGGCGACGCACCGCCAGTGAGCAAGGAGAGGCGTGCCACCAGAGACCAAATACGCGCAATCGCCGAGCGGTGCGATCGGATACCAGGTGTTTGGTGACGGTCCGGTTGATGTGGTATTCGTTACCCAGTGGGCAACGAACATCGACAACTACTGGGACGAACCGACCGCGACTCGCTACCTCGACCGGCTGGCGTCGTTCTCACGGGTCATCATCTTCGACAAACGCGGCACGGGCATCTCCGACCCGGTTCCGTTGGACAACATGCCTCCGATGGAACTGTGGATGGAAGACATCCTCACCGTGATGGATGCTGCCGAATCCGAGCGGGCTGTCATCGTCGGCGACACCGAAGGTGGGGCGATGGCGATCCTGTTCGCTGCAACCTATCCCGAGCGGACACGTTCGCTCGTGCTCATCAACGCCATCGCCCGGTTGTTCCGTGGTCCGGAGTATCCGATCGGAATGCCCCAACACATGCAGGAAGCTTCGGCGGACTTCTTCCTTGCTCAGCATGGGACGACGGGGGCCGTGATCGATGTCACGGCACCGTCGGTTGCCGGTGACCAGAGATTCCGGCACTGGTGGGTCAAGTTCCAACGATCGGCGATGCCTCCGGGGATGCTGGAGTTCGGGTATGGGTGGCTGCAGCGCATCGATGTCACGGCTGCTTTGCCGTTGGTGACCGTCCCCACTCTTGTGATTCACCGGCGTGAAAACGTCTACCACCGTGTGGCATTCGGAAAGTGGATCGCCGACCGCATCTCAGGCGCCCGATGGGTCGAACTCGACGGCGCCGATTCGCACCCATTTCACGTTGGCAACTACTCCGAGATCCTCGACCTGGTCGAAGATTTCGTGACCGGTGAAGTAGTTCACACCGAATCGGCTAGGCGCCTTGCGACGGTGCTGTTCACCGACATCGTCGGGTCGACCGCGCGCGCTGCAGAATTGGGGGACGAGGCCTGGCTCGACATGCTCGGAGCGGCGAATCGAATCAGTGAGCGACAGATCGAACGATTCGGTGGCACCGGCATGACAACCACAGGTGACGGGTACTTGGCGATCTTCGACGCACCTGCCAAGGCGGTGGCAACCGCCCGCGCAATCCTCGACGAAGTAGACGGCCTGGGCATAACCATGCGCGCCGGCCTTCACACCGGTGAGATCACGCTCCATGGTGACGAAATCGGCGGGATCGCCGTGCACATCGCGTCGAGAGTGATCGACCATGCTCCCGACGGCGGTATCGCCGTGTCGAGCACGGTCAAGGATCTGACGGTTGGTTCTTCGATTCAGTACGAACAGATGGGATCATTCGAGCTCAAGGGGGTTCCAGGCGCCTGGAACCTGTACGAGGTCCGCTCGTGACCCACCGCTCGATCAGAACCAGGTCGGTGGATCGCTCGGATCTGTGACCGTTGAGGAGGTTGCGGGTTGGCACTGAGGAACTGTCCCGAATGCGACGACCGAGTCTCATCGGCGTCGCGCGAGTGTCCGAATTGCGGACATGTTCTGGTTGACACATCGAAGGCGATCCCCCAGGAGCCCAAGGCGCCCGTTGGAGTTCCATCGCGGGTTTCGCCTGCCGCTTCCGGAACGCAACCGCGATCTCAGAGCAACTGGGTCGTTGGAATGGCCATCGCTGCGATCACAGGAGTGATCCTCGTTGGCGTCGCTGCTGCAGCGGTCCTGGCCGGGTCGATCAGCATCAGCAACCCTTTCGAGGACACCGGCGCCGTCGACGCCAGCGCTACCGAGACCACCGAGGTGAGCGAGGCGACCACCACGACGCCGGACCACGACTCCTTCTCGCTGCTCGTCGGAGACTGCATCGACGATGACGAACTGGAGAGCTACATCGCCGGCGACGACTTCGAGACGATTCTGTGTGATGATCCCCATGACAACGAGGTCTACCTGGTCTATGAGTTCGGGCCCGGATCGTATCCGGGGGAGGATGCCGTGAGGGAAGACCTGGTCTCGGTATGTGAGGACGAGTTCGAGGGGTATGTCGGCCGCGCCTACGAGTCCTCGTCACTCGACGTATACGTGACCTGGCCTGGTCCGGACCTGTGGGCCTCCGGGGTGCGCATCGGCGAGTGCCTGTTGTACGACCTCGACCTGGACGACTTGACTGGATCGGCGTACCAGAGCGGATGGTGACATGGTGTGCCGACCGAGTCAGAGCGGCCGTGTGTCGTACACCAAGCGGAACGCGCCGTTCGGGTAGGCCACCGACGTGACCAGGCGCATTGGCCCGTCGTAGGCATCGGAGAAGAGCGGGATCCCGGTGCCGAGGGCCTCCGGCATCAACGTGATGTCGAGTGTGTCGATCGCGCCGCCTACGAGTCCTTGGGTGACGACCTTGCCTCCGCCGAACACCCACAGTCGTTTTGGTGTCTCCGCGGAGAACGAACGGATCGCCGTCGGTGTGGGTGTCGCAGCGAAGCGGATGTCGGCACCTTCGGGAACCGGGAGGTCGGTGCGGGTGGTGAGCACCATCGTTGGTCGGTCGCCCCACATCCATCCCCATTCGACAGCCTGGACATAGCTGGTGCTCCCCATGATGAGTGCACCGATGCCGTCGACAAAGGAGTCAAAATCGAAATCTTCGAGTGGGTACTTCTCGAGGAAGCCGACTGAACCATCGGCCTCGGCCACGTACCCGTCAAGCGACACGGCGAGGCTTGCAACGACGTCTGAGTCACTCATCCGGCGATCCTACGTGACCAACGCGCCGCTCGCGGTTGATCCGAGGGTTGGCGCGGTCGTGAGCTCGAGCGACGCGTAGGGTTGGGCAATATGCTCGGCGCTTGGAGGATGGACATGCAGGTCGAGATCGTTGAGGCGGCGCACGACGTCTTCTTGGTGATCGGCCCGCGAACGAACTGGTGTTTGATCCGCAGCGGGGATGCGGTCACGCTGATCGACGCCGCGTGGCCCAAGGACTATCCAGCGGTGGTCGATTCGTTGCGTCAGATCGATGCTGGTCCCGGCCAGGTCGATGCGGTCGTCCTGACACACGCTCACCCGGACCATGTTGGCGTGGCGGAGACCTTGAGGAGTGAGCACGGGGCTGTTGTTCACACACACCGGGATGAGGTCGGGCACGCGACCGGCACGTATCACCAACGGGTGCGGACGATCGACCTTGTGATCCGGATGTGGCGGCCATCGGTGGCGGTGTTCGCTATCGACTCGATTGCGCACGGAGGCACCGATCCGACACCGGTCGCGGTCGTTGAAGCCTTCGCCAGTTCACCTCTCGACGTTCCCGGCCGACCGGTGCCGGTCCCGACCCCGGGGCATACGAGCGGCCACAGCTCATTTCATCTCCCCGATCACGGCATCGTCATCACGGGCGATGCCCTCGTCAATCGAAACGTTCTCACAAATCGACCCGGTCCCCGGTTGATGCCGCGGATCTTCAGCCACGACTGGGAACAGGCGCTCGCGTCACTCGACGCCCTGGGAGCGCTCGACGCCGACGTTCTCTTGCCCGGTCATGGGGACCCTCTGCACATGCCGGCCGGCGAAGCCGTGGCGCAGGCAAAGCAACGTTCCGCCGATGCCGGATGGTGGGATCGCTGAACCAGCTGACCACGCCCGACACCGAGGTTGTCGCCGCCATCTACGCTCGTCCGAATGTCGGGTATCAGGACGGTTGTGCTTGTTGAAGGAGTCAGTGACCAGGCCGCTCTGGGAGCGCTGGCGAAGCGCCTCGGTAAGAATCTGGAGGCAGAAGGCGTGTCGATCGTGGCGATGGGCGGCGCATCGGCGATCGGTGATTCCATCGAGAGCATCCTGGAGTTCTACGGCTCCGATGTGAGGTTGGCGGGTCTTTGCGACCGAGCGGAGTTCGGCGACTTTCAACGAGGCATCCGGAGGGCGGGGCTAGGCGCAAACCGTTCGCGATCCGAGATGGAAGCGATGGGCTTCTTTGTTTGCACCGACGATCTCGAGGACGAACTGATCCGTGCTCTCGGCGCCGCGACGGTGGAGCGAGTTATCGAGGCCCAGGGTGAACTCTCGTCATACCGGACATTCCAGAACCAGCCTGCATGGCGCGGGCAGGCCGACGAGGCTCAGCTTCGACGTTTCATCGCTACGAAATCAGGCAGAAAGGCTCGCTACGGGGGTCTGCTCGTGGATGCACTCGATCTGGCACGTGTGCCGCGGCCTCTGGAGCGCGTGCTCGCGTACGCCCTGGCTCCTCGATAGTCACCGGGCGCTCAGCGGGTCGGGTACGTGGCCTGGTAGATTCTCCAGCATGCCAGACAACGACGATTCCCGTGATCGGACGGCGATCGCCGTCGGTCTCGGACTGGTGTTCGGCGCAGCTGCCGGTGCCGTTGTCTTCGCCCTGACCAGCAACCCGGTGTGGATCGGCCTCGGTTCGGGAGCCGGCCTCATCGTGGGCGCTGTGGTCGGCGCGCGCCCGTCGGACTCCGAAACCTAGGCAAGTCAGCCGCCCACAACCTCAGTCCCGGTAGTTCACAAACTGCAGGGGCACTCGGAAGTCAAGCGCTTTAACCTCAACGATGACCTCTTGCAGATCGTCACGCTTCTTGCCCTGAACCCGAAGCTGATCACCCTGGATCTGCGCCTGGACCTTCAACTTCATGTCCCGAATCATCTTCGCGAGTTCCCGAGCGTCATCCTGATTGATGCCCTGGTTGAGATCGAATTCGGCACGCGAACGACCGCCGCCGACGGGCTTGATCTCTCCTCCGGAGATCGACTTCAGCGAGACCTTGCGCTTGACCAGCTTGGTCTTGAGCACGTCGATCGCAGCTTCAACACGCTGGTCGGTTGCCGACTCGATGACGATCCCATCATCAGTGAGCGAGATCTTGGTGTCGGTGCCCTTGAAGTCGTAGCGGTTCACGACCTCCCGCATCGACTGGTCGACGGCGTTGCGGACTTCCTGGATGTCAACTTGAGAGACGATGTCGAATGACGGCATGGGTTTCTCCTATTTCGAGAATGGTGCACCCTCGGGGCCACGACGCACGACGGCGGCCCAGACGGTCTCGTAGTGGTCCCGGTCATACGGGTCGATGTGAGGGAGGACGAATTCGTCCCACGCCCGACGGAGCGGATCCTCCGCCTCACTGTACATGTCGAGACCTGCCGGGATGCGATCAAGCACCGTGCGCAGGCTCATCGGTGTTTCGACGCGAGTGCGAGAGTCGCCTGAGACGAACGACTCGTTGATCTCGACGGCGAGTTTCGCGACGAATTCAACGAGATCGGTACGAAGGCCGGGGTGGCGCCGCTCGATCATCGCAATCAGTTCGTCCTCGGCCGGGAAACCCTTCTCCCAGATGATCCACCGATCCGCGAAGGCCTTGTTGAGGGTCTGGGTACCGGCATAGTCGCGGAGGTCGGTCGGGTTCAGCGTCCCGAAGATCCGTACGTCGTCGCGAAGCCGAACGAGCTCGCCCGTTTGGAGCTCGAGCGCCTGGTGACGGTCAAGGAGTCCGTGCAGAGCGAACAGCGTTTCGGCACCAGCGGCGTTCAGCTCCGAGAGGTTCACCAGTGCGGGGCCTCGGATCGCCCGGGTGATGTCGCCGTCTTGCCATCGGCTGTCTGTCCCACCCTTTCCGTCACCGTGGAGCTTGACGGAGCCAATGAGGGTGATGTCGCGGACCTCGCCGGTCAAAGGGATCCGGTAGTAGGGGAGTCCGAGCAACGCCGCGAACTGCTCGAGGTCATGGTCTTTCCCCGTTCCCATGTGGCCGCGCAGGGCGAGGTGCAGCGGAATCCCCTCGAATCGGCGCCCGCGGACCTGTTCGAGGGCCGCAAGGCGATAGAGCATCCCCAGATCGACGTAGTACGGATCGGGCTCCGGGATGTGGTCACGGCGAATCTCAGCATCAGGGAGGTCGGCCGGGATGACGGCCTTGTTGAGCGTGATCGGCGCCCCGACTCCGTGTGGGTCTTCGAAGGTGACGGACTTTGCCATGAATGCTCCTCAGTTTGAGAGTTGTGCCATTTGTTCGGTTGCGTGGGTCCACCAGGTGTCTCCGCCCTCGTCGGCGATGGACCGGAACAGCGCGGAGCGGACTCCGTCGACCATTGCCGACGCCAGAGCGTCGGGGCGCTGCACCACTTGATTGCGGGCATAGGCGGCTTGCACCGTCTCGTCACCGATGCCGATCCCGAGAACCATGGTCCCTCCACGTTCGATTGACGCAGCGGTGTCGGCGAGAGCCTCGACCGAACCACGAGTCATTCCGTCGGCGAGCACCACGATGATCCGATGCGACACGTTGCGTGCCGAGAGTCGTTCGGCCGCGTGTGCGAGGTTGAATTCGTCGACGTTGGCCGCTTTGTCGAACATCGAGATCGGTGGCGCGGCATCCGGGTCTCGCCGTGACTCCTTGGCCGCCTCCTGGGGCGACGCCGCCATCCAGAACAGCCCGGCCAGCGTGTCCTCGGCGGAGCGCCACCTCGACGGAAAGGACTTGACCAGGTAGTGGTTCACGGTTCGGGTGAGCCGCTCGGCCGAACCACCCTGCGCCGTCGAAGGGCACCGGTGGCGAGCCCTCGCCGATCGACGTACGTCCGTTCGGTATCACCGGCCGCCGCTACGAATCCGCGGTTGAAGATCGCAACCTCGAATTCGATCTGCAGTTCGTCGGCGAGGCGAGCCAGGGTCCACGCGCCGAGTGTGGCGGCGGCAAGAGCCCACGGCCGCTTGCGATCGACCCGCACCTCCCGCGGCTGCAGCATCGAGGCGGAACCGTCGACGAGCAAGCTCACGCCGTAGGACCGCCGGTTGGGGAGATCGCGTCGCTCGAACATCCGCTCGTACAGACCGGCGCCGAGGAGGAGTGGTGTGTAGGGGGAGAGGTCTCCTGCGTCGAACCCGGTGCGGAGACCGCGTCGCTGGTTCGCGAGGAACAGCGGGTAGAGCTCACCGGAGACCCGCCGCTGGGCGACCCCCCACTCTCGAGCCGCAACTTCGAGCATGTCCCGGCCCTGAGGTGCGAACCGCCGGAATTCGACGGGGAATTCGCTCACAACGAGCTTGCCGGCCTGGCCGGTCGGGAGGTACACCGTCGGTGCGGTGGACACCTTCATGAGCTGGTCCGTAGCCGGGTCACCGGCTTGATCGACATCGCCGTGCCGCCCGTGTTCTGCGCTAACCGTCTGGGCAGCTTGGCGGGTTTCTTCGTAGTGGTCCCGGTCGGCGAGGGGCGGCGTCACCACACGGACCGCATCGACACCCTCCGCAACGGCGGCCTGATCGGCTTCCTGCTCGCCCCTGCGACCGGCCGCAGATTTGGAGCCCGTCCCCTCGGTCAGGAGTCCGTGCATCCGGGCAACTTCGACGAGCTGGAGAGCGGTGCCGGCAACGGCCCAGGGATCGTCGAGGTCGGGGATGAGGTCGAGGAATGGCACAGCGTCGTCGATTGCCAGGGCAACGTGGGGAGCGACGCGCCGCTGGACGTCGTCACGAGAGAAGTAGTCGCCGACGATCAGGAAACAAGCGAGAGCGAACTGGCCGAGAGGCCGGGCGTTGGCAGACGCTCCCGGAACTGCTGCGTGGTAGAGGTCCGATAGCACTGAACGGGCACCGGGGAAGTGCGCGAGGTGACTGCCGCTCCTGCCGCGCTTCTTCGACCGACAGGAACATCGCCTCCGCGGCAGGTCCCGCAACGGTGTTGAGCGCGTCGAGCACCGTGACCGCTCCGGAGATCGTCTCCGGCACGTCGTAGATCTCATCGAATCCAAGCTGGTCGGCCGTTTCGGCGTCCATCTCCGGTTCGGCTTCGATCCAGTCGTACGACGTGAGCTCTGCGAGTGGCGGAGCTTCGGCGCCGTCATCTTCGAGCGATTGTTGGTGGGCAAGCCACGACTCCGGAATGGGACGCTCTTCGTCGAAGTCCGTTGCGATCAGGTGGATCGCCTCGTGGAGCGCCGATGTGAGCGCGACCTCGGTTGGTGTCACCGTGCGCTTCGGGCGTAGGCGGCCTGGAAGACGCCGGGGTCGATGACGATCTCGTCCTTGGAGGCAGACGCTTGTGATCCGAGCCGAACCCGCAGCTCTTCGTTCCCTGCAATGCTCCGCGGAAAACGGGTGATGGCCGGCGCGACCCGCTGGTAGCGCGCGCCACGGCCTCGATCACCCGGTCTTCGGGCGGAAGAACACTCTGAGGAACGTTTCGTCGTGTCCGCGCATGAACCCCTGATCCTACGTCCCATGTCAACCCTGTACCGGAGCCATTTCCGTGCACACCCGCAGTACGGTTCGGCCATGGACGATCTGAGGATCAGCGATATGATCTCGATCCCCGCCGATGAGCTGCAATGGACGTTCTCTCCAGCCGGCGGTCCCGGTGGGCAGCACGCCAACCGTTCCTCGACGCGCGTGGAGCTCCGGTTCGACGTCGGCGCGTCCCGCGTGTTCGATGACGAGACCAGACGCCGTCTCCTCGACAAGGTCGGCGACGACCCTGTGATGTTGGTGACCGTCGACGAGACACGCTCACAGTGGCGGAACCGCCAGGATCGCCAGAAGACGACTGGGTGAGCGACTCCGCGAAGGCTCTGCGGCCCGACCCGCCGAAGCGCAAGACTACAAAGCCGAGCCGCGCTGCACGTCGAAAGCGAGTTGACGAGAAACGCTCGAGGTCACACACGAAGTCGCTGCGCAGGGCGCCCGGCCCGGACGAATGAGCTGATGTCGACTCTCCCGTGTCCTCCTCCGGCATCCTGGGTCCACGGCGGCGAGCCCCACAGCCGGTAGGCTCCGCGCCGATGACACGATCCAACTGCTCAAGCCCGACGGACGGTCGTCGATGACGGCATCGCTCACACGCCTCCGCTCCCTCGGCGCCGTCGACGGCAAGGGACTCGGCACCTTCATCGGTGTCTTCACGCCGTCGATACTCACCATCCTTGGCGTCATCATGTATCTGCGTGCCGGGTGGGTTGTCGGCAATGTCGGTCTTGTTGGCGCGTGCTCGCCATCGTGGTCATCGCAAACCTCATCACACTCGCGACCGCGCCCTTGGTGTCATCCGTTGCGACGAACATGGAGGTCGGGCCGGGAGGCGTGGACTACATTATCTCGCGGAGTCTTGGAGTGGAAATCGGGGCCGCGATCGGCCTCCCGCTGTTCCTTGCGCAGGCCTTCTCCATCACGCTCTACGCCTACGGACTCGCAGAGTCGCTGCAGTATGTCTGGCCGGACCTGCCCCAGATGCCGATCGCAGCGGTGACCGTGCTCCTCGTGGCGCTGCTCGCTGCGCGTGGCGCTCGGGTGGCGCTACGTCTTCAGCTGCCGATCATGGTTGCGATCGGACTCTCCCTGGTGGTGTTGTTCATTGGAGTCGCACGATCGATGCCGGACAGCGTCGACCTTGCCGCCCATGTTCAAGATCCTGCTGGATTCTGGGTCGTGTTCGCCGTCTTCTTCCCTGCGGTGACCGGAATCATGGCGGGCATTTCGCTGTCGGGTGATCCCAAGAACCCGACCCGCTCCATCCCCAGAGGCACCATCGCTGCGGTTCTCGTCGGCTTCGTCGTCTATGT
This sequence comes from uncultured Actinomycetota bacterium, assembly GCA_963808015.1. Classification (GTDB taxonomy): domain Bacteria; phylum Actinomycetota; class Acidimicrobiia; order Spongiisociales; family UBA5794; genus JAHEEL01. Next base: position 30,424 of record CAWEEG010000045.1, on the reverse strand, counting down.
GTTGGTGACGATCGCGCCCGCTCTTGCCGCAACTCCCCGCGAACTCGTTGACGAGCCGCTGATCTGGTTCACGATCGCGGGCGGAATTGCCTTCCTCATCTTCCCCGGCCTCTGGGGTGCGATCTTCTCGTCGGCGGTCGGGAGCCTGCGTCGTGGGCACCGCGGACGCTCGAGGCACTCGTGAACGACCGCATCCTCCCTGGATCGTTCGCCGCAAGGGTCGCACGGATACAAGGTCCCGGCGTGCCCCTGCTCATCACGACGGGGATCGCCTTCCTTGCTGTGGGGCTTGGTGGGCTCAACGCTGTTGCCCCCATCCTGACCATGTTCTGCGACTTGACTCAGACCGGCATGGTGAATCTGGTCGCCGGACTCGAACGGCTGAGCGGCGATCCGTCGTTCCGACCGACGATGAAGGTCCACTGGGCGGTATCCCTCGGTGGTGCGGTCGCTTGCTTCTGGGCAATGTTCCTGATCAGCCCGATCGTGTCACTCCTGGCCGTCGTGGTTGAGCTCGGGATCTACCTCCTCGTGCGTCGGCTGGGCATCCACGGCCCGATGGGGTGATGTTCGGCGTAGCTGCGCACTCGTCTCGTTTGTGCGGTCGACGGTGCTTCAGCTGCGGCGACTCCCGGAGGAGCCGCGGGAACTGGCGGCCCAACGTATTGATGTTCACGACCGACCCCGACCGTGATCTCCAGACGGCTCGCTTTGCGAACTGGCTTGTACAGGACCCGCGGGATCCTGACGGTGAACCAACTGATCGAGGGGTCGATCGTCGACCACGTTGAGCGCCTGCCGGACGCCGTTCGCGACCTCAAACTCGTCACTCGAACATGCGGGGCTCAACCGCGGGGTTCGGTGAGGTCGAGATTGTCCCCGATCTTGGGCGCGGCATGGTGTCGGTGGCGCAGTCGAATGGGATTGCCGGGATTGCCTCGAACACCGTGTTGTTCGGCTGGCGGGAGCGCCGCGACGAGATGGCGATTGTGCTGCGGGCGATCGAGGACCTGTCGCTCCTCCGGAAGTCCAGCGTCATCTGTCGCCCCGTACCGCAACGGCTCGCTGCCTGCCCACCGGGCGGCGCATCGATGTCTGGTGGGGTGGTCTGCAGCAGAACGGGGACCTTCTCGTGTTGTTTGCACATCTGCTGTCGCTCGATCCCGGGTGGCGGGACGCGACAATCCGGATCAAGTCGATCGCAACAACCGAAATGATGGCGCAACGGACCGAGCGAACCCTCGATGAGATGCTTCGCGCCGCTGAAACTCGCTGAGTCTCGAGGTAATCCGGAAGCCGGAAATTGAACGGATCCAGGACATCATCCACGCACAATCGGCAGCGGCCGATGTGGTCTTCCTCGGTATGAAGGAGATCAAACCTGACGAGGCCGAGGAACAGGTCGAGCGTCTTCTCGAGTTGATGAGCGGCCTCCAGACGGTGCTCCTCGTGCGCAACTCGGGGCCGTTCCGGGGACAACTCCTCGGAGTGCAACCGACGAGTTCACCGCTCAGCTAGCGCAAGCGGGTCCAGACGGCGCCGGTGGCACCCCCAGCGTTCGAAACGCATCTCCCTATCATCGTTCGATATGCACTACGACCTCACGATGCTGCCGAACGGGCTGCGGGTGGTCACCGAGGCCATGCCTGCGGTGCGATCGCCGCGGTCGGGGCTTGGGTGGACGCGGGGAGTCGCGACGAGACACCTGTGAGGCCGGGGCTCGCACTTCCTCGAGCATCTCCTGTTCAAGGGCCGGACGACTGGTCGGCGCCGCGCATCGGCGAGGCGTTCGATGCCGTGGGGGCTCGCTACAACGCGTTCACCTCGAAGGAGTACACCTGCTACTGGGCCCGCTTCGTGAACGCACCTGGATCTCGGGGTCGGGATTCTCGGCGAGATGCTTCATCGGCCGGCCTTCCGGCCGGCGGAGATCCCCAACGGCCCGGTGTGGTCCTCGAAGAGATCAACATGAACGAGGACGATCCGGCCGACGTGGCCCACGACCAGTTCGTCACCGCGCTGTGGGGCGAGCACCTGTTGGCGCCACCGTCCTCGGAACCCGGGACTCGATCCCGCCGATGTCTCGGGAGATCATCGACGGCTACTGGGCCCGGTACTACTCCCCGGAGTCGACGGTGATCGCAGCCGCGGGGCAGCTCGACCACGACGAGCTCGTCGACGTCGTCGACGAGCTCTTCGGTGACTGGGATGGATCGGAACCCGCGTCGTTGTCTGCTCCCGATCCCGAGCCTCGTGTGTCCGTCAGACATCGAGACACCGAACAGGCGCATCTCATTCTGGGCAGCCCGAGCCTCACACGCGACGACGATCGTCGCTACGCCCTGATCATTGCGGACCATGTGCTGGGTGGCGGCATGTCGAGCCGTCTGTTCCGCGAGATCCGCGAGGCGCGGGCTCGCATACGCCGTGCACGCGTTCCGGATGCCGTTCACCGATGCCGGCGCCAATGCGGTCTACGTCGGAACCACGCCGTCGCAGACGGCGGAGGTACTGGAGCTGGTCCGGGGCGAGATGGACAAGTTCATGGAATCGGGTGTCACCGACGGCGAACTCGAACGGGCGAAGGGTCACGTCCAGGGATCACTCGCCATCTCGCTCGAGGATGCCGACGGTCGAATGAACCGTCTCGGCCGCAATGAGATCACCGGCCTCGAGCACATGTCGGTTGACGAGATCGTCGCAAAGGTCGACGCCGTCACGCCCGAGGAAGTCATCGACGTGGCACGCGCCGCCTACGGGGGACCGTACATAATCGGAGCGACCGGACCATTCCAGGACGCCGACCTTGAGGAGTACGTCAGATGATCGTCGCCGTGTCGGGGGCCGGCGGCCGGATGGGCGCCTGGTCGCGCAGACCGTCGCGGACGCAACCGATCTCGAGCTCGGTCCGCTCTACGACCCTCGCCATGCCGGTTCGACGGTGGCTGGTGCCGCGATCGGCGATGATCCTGCGGCTTTGGCGGAGGCCGACGTTGTTGTCGAATTCACCGAGCCGGATGTGGTGATGGGAAACCTCGCGACCTGGCGCGTCTCGGTCTGCACGCCGTCGTCGGCACTTCCGGCTTCGATGCGAGCCGTGTCGCCGAGCTCCGCGAGGAGTGGGGGAGCGGACCGCCGAACTGTCTGGTCGTCCCGAACTTCTCCATCGGGGCGGTTGTCATGATGCGTCTCTCTGAGATCGCGGCTCCTAACTTCGCGGCAGCCGAGGTGATTGAGATGCATCACGATCGCAAAGTGGATGCGCCTTCGGGAACTGCCATCGCGACCGCGGAGCGGATCGCCGCGAGCGCACCGCAGGATCGGGCGGTCGAGTCGGCCGAGCTGATTTCGGGCGCTCGGGGCGCTGACGCCGCCGGTGTCCCGGTTCATGCTGTTCGGCTCCCGGGATTGGTCGCGCATCAACAGGTGTTGTTCGGCGGAGTCGGCGAGACGTTGACCATCCGTCACGACACGACCGATCGGACGGCCTTCATGCCCGGAGTCCTTGCCGCCATCCGTGCCGTTGCGACGCTCCGGACCCGGTCACCGTCGGGCTCGAGTCCGTTCTGGGAATCTAAGCCGTCCAGGCTCGCCTCGAATCTACGATTCGATGATGCGGATAGCTGAATCGTGTCGGGAGTGCTCTCGCCCTGATGGGGGCCGTGTGGGTTCTGCAGGGGCTCAACTCTCAGTTCGCGCCGCAAAGCTTCATGACCGGAAGCCGAACATGGCTCGTGATCGGGGCACTCACGTTCGCGGGCGGCATCGCACTCGCCCGGTGGAGTTGGAAGAGATCGATGAGCCTCGCCTCGGTACTCCCAGCCGAACGGACCTCGAAGATCCGGACCGGATCGTCGAGCCCTTGAGAGCGATCGGGCCGCGGTCGTGGAACGTCAACGGCTTGCCAACGGATAGCTCGCGCACAGCGCTCGATACGAGGATCTGGCCGGGCGTGCGTGCCCGCAGATACGCGATGCGAGATCCACCGCCGCACCAAAGAGATCTTCGTCCCGGCTCACCGGTTCACCGGCGCTGATCCCGATGCGGACTCGCCCATCTTCGGAATCGGCTTCCAACGGCTCCCCAAATTCGCGTTCGATCTGCATCGCGCAGTCGACCGCCCGACTCACATGGCTGAACGAGGAGAAGATGCCATCACCGGTGTGTTTGACCTCACGTCCGCCGTGTTGTGCGAGCGCAGCCCGGACGATCTCGTCGTGGTGACGGAGGAGTTCCATCGCTGTTTCGTCACCGTCTCGGGTGCTGACCTGGGTCGATCCAACGAGATCGGTGAACATGATTGCCCGAAGACCACTGTCGATTGCGGCGTCATCGTGTCGTGCGATATCCGGGGCGTCCTTCTCCCAGTCGCCCATGAATCGGCTGACGGTCGGCTTCTCGACTTCAACCATGTTGTGCGGCACCAGGCCGTGCGACTCCTTGTGAACGGCGATCGCCGCTTCTTTCGTCGGGGCGTCGACCAGGCAGAAGGCCTGGCCGTCCGGGCTGTTGAACCAGTAGGTGAGGAAGCTGACCCCGTGGCGATCCTGGATTTCGAGGTCGCGCTGGTGGGCACCCTTGATGTCTTCCTCAGTGACATCACCCAGATTCTCGTGAACGTCCATGAATATCGGCATCCAGCGAGCATACGGATCGTTCCGCCACCAGAGTGAGTCCTGAAACCGGGACGATGATACGTCTTGCAGTCGTTGGCGGTCCCTGAAGTCGATGTCCAGTCGCTGTCGTCCCCGGATCCGTCGCGGTCATGTGTTTATTCTGACTGCCCAAGTACTGCCTTCAGGAGAGATGCTGCTGTCCCTGCCCCAGGCGGACGCGCGCGGGGGCAAGCGAAGCCTTCGCTCGCGTCGGCGAGCGCTGCGATCCCCCGGTATTCGTATTGCACCGACGGTTGTCTGTCGATGGTGGCGTTTATTGTTGGTGGAGCGATGCCATCTCGGTCAGCACAATGTGATCTGATCATCTTCATCGGCGTCCGACAACCCACCGTCACGAGTCCAGCCCCATGGCGTCGTCCAGTTCGATGCTCACGGCGAAGGTGAGCTGAATCCTGAGCCCGACGAGAACGTGATGTTTGCGCATCGGCCAGGTGGCGAGGCTCCGAATGATCGGCAACAGATCGCTGATGCAAACAATTTGGAGACGGTGCGACGATGGTGCGGTCGATCACCCTGTCCGGCGGCAGCGCGCAGCTCCTCCGCGGTGGCAGAACGCTGCAGGTGTGGCGCTTGATCGAAACGGCGTCGCCACGTCTTCGGTCTTCCGACTGCCGTTTATTGTACCCGAGCGTCGCGGCTGTCGGCCTCTCTCAACGGCACGGCGTACGCGTCCGATTGTTATGCCCGGCGTCGTTCAACTCCCCGATGCGATCGGAATCCACTCGATGGACTTTCCAACTGCAGTTTATCAGGTGACTGAAGACCTGGTGTCACAATGGGAGGGGACGATCGAGTCGCATCCTGCACGGTTGACCGGGTGGGAGCCGAAGCACACCGTCCGTGATCGTCCGCGCTCAGCGCAAGCTCGCTGTTCCCAGGTGAGGCAGGCAGATCGCGGGACGGCGGACTCCTCGTGGCCGAGGCGCTCACGTCGGGGATGGCTGGACGAGACATCGCCTCCTTCCGGGAGCCCTGTGGGCTGCTGATCTTCATCGCGGTGCTCGCCGCGCGCTGGACCCGGACATCGTGGCGCTCTCTTCCGAAGCGCGACACCGTCTTGGCGACGCCCTGCCGAAGGTGAATCGGATGGAACTGGGCACGGCTGACCCGACTGTCGATATGCCCTGTTGCAGCCCTGCCCGACGGATTTCGAGGGCGGAAAGTGCGTCGTACGCCTCGACACGAACCGTCCTGACTCAAAGTGTAGCCGTTGACGCCAGGGTCGGGGCGGGTCGTTGAACGACTTCGAACAACGAACAAACGAGCACCCGCGTAGACGTGGGTCGCAGCGGCATCGGAAATTGCCTCGAACGGGGATGGCGTGTCGACCGTGAGGCCCAGTGCGAATCGGTCGCTCCCAGATGATCGTCGGGCGGATCCGCGAGCGGGAGGAACTGACGTGGCGGAAACAAGACACAGTATCACGGACGTTGATCCGAGGCAATTTCATTGCCATCTGTCTCAGAAACCTCGACCAGGCGCGTGGGATGCCGAGAGATGCTCGAACCCGACGAGCCGGTACGATGAATGGCCTCATCCGTCGCGACATCCGCGGCATTCGAGGCCATCGGGCTATGTAGTACCGCCTGCTCGGTATCGTCGTCGAAGTGCTGCTTGAACAGCGACGGAACCCCGGTCGACTCGGCAATGGGGCCAGTTGTGGCCTCGCTGGAGCTGCGGCCTTCGGGGCGCGAAATTCTCGTACATGCACGTAATTAATCTATCCTGGGTCGGCGCAAGCGGAAAATCTTCTGCGGCACCCTCTCCGCCTCGTTCACGCAGGGGAGTCGGAGCCGGCTTCGCGGTGGGACGCCGCACTCAAGCGTCGACCAACGGAGAACAGCGCGCCGCTCTATTTGCCCTTCTGTAGGTCATTGTCAGCGGGTGATCGTCGCCGAGGACTTCGAGCACGTCGAGCATTGCGGCGTGCTCCGTCCCCCTCTGCGTGCACCTTGGTGCGAACGACAGCCAGGCGACGATCGAGCGCAGGCTGAACTCGGCCGTGAGACTGGAAGCGCCTTCGCAAGCTCGATCCGCAGCCCCTCGTTGTCGGGGTCGGCAGCAGTTGACTCGAGATCAGAGGTCATGACCGCTCGATGCTTTGAGTCGCGCGCTATTGGAGCCGTCGACCTCTGGTCCGGAACGTAGACGGCCGAGCACGATGATGCTCCTCCGTCTCGCCCCGACCATGAGGAGTGATGCCAGGCTCGTGCCCGCCTCCGAGTGGTCCGGCTTCTGATCAAGAACCTGGCGAAGATGCGTTCGGCGGTCACGCCGTCATCGGAGGCTCACGGTGTGAGCCGATCGACCATCAATATGAGCTCCGTGGAAAGAATATCGTCGATCCATTCCGATCGGCTGCTTCAAGGAGCGCCCCGTGAAGCGTATCGGCTATCGCGCGTCGCGGAAGCCGAAACCATCGGGATCCCTTCACCCGCGATCGAGCGGCCAACTCCTGATTCCGGTCGACATCCCACCTTCACCAATCGAAGGCGCGACCCGATTGCGGCAGCCCCCCCTTCTAGGATCGGTCCGAATCTGCGGCAGGGCCCCGGACCCCGCTTCGGCCCAGAGTCGACCAACTGGAACCTCGCGGCTGCGCTGGAGCACTTCCTGAGGGAAGCTCGCCGCGTTCACGTCCTTCTGAAATCGCTGGGGGTGGTCATCAAGCAAGATTTACCGGGGGGTCTCCTGCTACCGTCGTGGCTATGGAGAGCAGACCCGAAGCACCATTTGGCCAAGTCCTGACCGCCGTCATCACACCGTTCGGTGATGACGGATCAATCGACTACGGAACCTTCTGGAGATTGACCCGATCCTTGCCGAACCACGGCTCAGACGGCATCGTCGTGGGTGGGACCACGGGCGATCCCCGACGCTTTCCAAGGTCGAGAAAGTCGCCCTCTTCAAGGCCGGGTCGACGCCGTCGGTGATCAGATGACCGTGATCGCGGGGGCCGGCACCTACAACACACGCGATCGGTTGAGCTCGCGCAGCGAGCCGCCGATTCCGGCGTCAACGGTGTTATGGCGGTCACCCCGTACTACTCGAAGCCGCCCAGGAAGGCCTCTTCCGTCACTTCACGGCAATCGCCGACGCGACCGAACTCCCGATGATGGTCTACAACATCCCGAGCCGCACCTGCCGTCTCATCGAAATCGAGACACTCGTCCGCCTCGCGGATCATTCTCGAATCGTTGCAGTCAAGGATGCGGTCGACGACCTCGACTTCACGCGCAGGAGATCGAGGCTCTGCCCGACGGTTTTTCGGTCTACTCGGGATCCGACAGCTGACACGAGATGTTGTCGTATGAACGGTGTTGGTGTTGTCTCCGTCGCTGCTCACCTCGCGGGCGAGAAGATCAAAGCGATGGTCGAAGCCGCCACGTGGGGCAACGACGAAGAAGCCGACCACCTCAACGGGCTGCTCGGCCCACTCATCGCTGCGTTGTTCCTCGAGCCGAACCCGATGCCCCTGAAGGCAGGCCTCGGCATGGCCTGGGACCCGGTTGGCGACCCCGGCTTCCCCTCATCCCCGCATCCGACGACACGAGGAACGCACTCGAGAGCGCAGCTCGGCAGGATTGACGAGAGACGTGAGCGTACGTGTCGCCTTCCACGGCGGCCTGGTGAAATCGGAAGGAATTGTGCGACCATCGAAATCGATGGACGTATCGCGATGGTCGACGCCGGCCTCATGTTCCGGGAAGAGGACATGCTCGGCGTGGACCTGGTTCTCCCCGACTACTCGATCGGTGACCGATCGAGGCGACGCATTTCGTTTGTGGCGCTGACGCACGGTCACGAAGACCACATCGGGTCGCTTGGATACCTCCTCCGCGAGCGCAACGTGCCGGTCTACGGCACAGCGTTGACGGTGGAACTGGCGGAGGCCCGTGTGTCGGAGCTCGGCGTCGACGGCGCTTCCGCGGTCGAGACCGGCACATGGGTCGAACACGGCAAGTTCCGGTTTGCTTTATCCGGTCACCCATCGGTGCCTGACGTCAACCGGGATCGCATTCGAGACACCAGAGGGGCTTGTCGTCCACACCGGCGACTTCAAGCTCGATCCGACCCCGATCGACGGCGTTGTCACCGACCTGCAGAGCTTCGCTGGTTTCGGGCGCCGTGGCGTTCGGCTGCTTCTGGCCGACTCCGACGAACGCGGAGCGCCCAGGTTTGGTGGATTCGGAGAGACGGTGGGGTGCGGAATTCGCAGAACTCGTCCCACGAGGCCGAAGGCCGGCGTCGACATCGCTTGTTTCGCGAGCCGCCTGCATCGGGTCCAGCAATCCATCGACGCGGTCGTGGCCGATGGGCGGAAGTTCGCTTTCCTAGGGCGCTCGATGCTTCGGATCAGTGAGATCGCAGGTCAGATCGGTGTGCTCAAGATCCCAGACGGAAGCCTTGTCGAACTCAACGAACTGCTCAGGCTCCCGCCGAAGCAGACCGCCGTGTCTCCACCGGAAGCCAGGGTGAGCCGTTTGCTGCGCTGTCGCTCATGGCGGCGGGGGAGCACCGATCGATCGACTCTCGACCCCACCGACACGGTGATCATCTCTGCGACACCGATCCAGGGGAACGAGAAACGTGTGTCCCGGGTGATCAACAATCTTTCACGCGTCGGCGTCACCGTTCACCACGGACGCAACACCCACGTCCATGTTTCGGGCCACGCCGCCGCCGAAGAACTGAAGGTGCTCTACAACGTTGTGCAGCCGGAGGCCGTTGTCCCGGTTCACGGCGAGCACCGGCACCTCCTCGCAAACGCTGAGATCGCCCGTTTGGTTGGTGTGCCCGAGGTCGCGGTCTGCGAGGATGGCGATGTTGTTGTTCTCGAGAACGGCGAGATGCGGGTGGATCGCGGCGCCGTGTCGTCCGGCTACATCTATGTGGACGGCCTCGAGGTCGGGGAGGATAAAGGTGTCCTGCGCGATCGCCGCCATCTTGCGGATGATGGCGTCATCCTGATCACGATCGGCATCGACGGACGAAATGGCGATATCGTGTTCGGACCAGACGTCGACAGCCACGGTGTCACGGGCGATTCGCAGGAGCTTCACGACGCCGTCCAGGCACGGGTCCTGCAGGGGATTGAGACGTTGGAACGTCCGATCGATCCTGATGCCCTTCGGAGCCGCATTCGCAACTCGGCTCGCAAGGCCGTGCAGAGCCATATCAAGCGGCGTCCGGTCGTGTTCCCCGTGGTGATCAAGGTCTAGCACGAGTCAACAGTCAAGACCTGAGATCCGAGATCCGAGACTTGAGATCTGAGACTTGAGACTTGAGAGATAGCGGGTATTCGCAGTCGTGTCTCGTGCCTCTTTCCTACTCCACGCACTCGGCGAAGCGGGCGTAGAACTGGAAGAAACCTTCGTACACGCGGCCGGTGTTGACGACGGTGCTGGTCCCGGGAACCCAGGGAAGGTGGCCGGCGGGCGCGCTGGCGTCGTACGAGAGTCCATCCTCCTCGATCCACTCGCGGCCGTCGACCCAGCCGACGCTGCGGCCAAACGCGCGCCAGGTGTCGGCTCGGGGAAGGTTGCGGCTTCTCGCTGCGGCGAGGGCGGCGGCCTGAGCCGAGAATCCGAATCGACCATCTGACGCGTCGATCCATGCCTGATCGACCGCGCGAAGGAGCGCACATTCGACAGTTGCGGCCTCATCGGGATCGATGCCTGCGTACCCTCCCGTGTCGGCTTGAGCGATCAACAAGCGGCGCGTCTCGAGATCGGCGGCCTGCCATTCGCCCGCACCCAACAGGGCGCGCAGTGGTGAGGTTTGGTCCGTCATCGGGAGAGAGGATACCCGAGTGCGCGACTCCTCTCCGCCGAATTCTCCGACAACTGGCCCGTCCCGGAGTGCGCCGAGGACTCCCAGATGAGGGATCGAATTACACGAATGTAACTCTTCGCGCGTTCAATCGCGCTGAGGGTGGTTCCCCTCAGCCGACTTGTGCGGTATCGTTCGGTCCGATGGCATCGCGGACCAAGCGCCGCGGGGCTGCGGGGTGGAGCAAAGCGACCCCCAAGAAAACTGAACGGGTCTCCTTTCGGGCCAGGATCGTCCGCACGCTGAGGACGGGCCGGGAGCGGATCCAGGAACGGCTCGCGCGTCAAAGTGATGACGTGTGGGGTGTTGCGATGCTCGTGCTCGCCGCACTTGTCGCCCTGTCGTTCTTCGGGCTCTCCGGGCCGATCGGAGCCGGTATCTCCGGCGCACTCCGGTTCCTCTTCGGCGTATGGGCATTCCTCGTGCCGATTGCACTTGCGACGATCGGCCTGTCCCTCGTCGGCGTGTGGTTCACCGAGGACCGTGCTCGACTCATAGCCGGCGTGGCCGCCGTGTTCGTGGCGTCACTTGCTCTTTTCCACCTCATGACCGGCTCGATCGCTCTCGCCGGCAACGTCGAACAGGTCCAAGAGAGTGGCGGAGCCGTTGGGGCCCTCATTGCGTTCCCGCTGCGCAGGACCATCGGATTCTGGGGCGCGTTCCTGGTATTGCTCGCCGCGGTGGGCCTCGGGACGCTCGTTCTCACCCGCGCAACCGCCCGTGACCTGGCCGCGACCGTTGGCTCGTTCGGTCGGAGCTTCCGATCCTTGATCGGTTTCGGGCCCGAAGATGCCACGGCGCGCCCGGTTGTACAGACCACCGGGGCGATAGAGATTCACGAGCCGGTGGCCGCGCCGGCGAAGACTGCTCCCCAGAAGGGGCCCAGAGATTCGAAGAAGGCCCCGAAGAATCCCAAGCCGAAGCGCATGGCACCGCGGTCAGTCTCGGTCGACGGGTATGAACTGCCGCCGCTCACGCTCCTCGACTCGTCCTCGAACGTGGGGCCCAACCGGGGCAGCCTCGAGCAGACCGCCGCTGAGCTTCAAGAGGCGTTGAGCCAGCACGGTGTCGACGCCCGGCTCACCCGGATCGTTCCCGGCCCCACCGTGACCCGATACGAGATTGAGCTTGCGCCGGGAGTGAAGGTCTCGCGCGTCACCAACCTGTCGCACGACATTGCGTACGCTCTCGCTTCACCGGACGTTCGGATCCTCGCGCCGATTCCCGGCAAGAGCGCGATCGGCATCGAGGTCCCGAACCGCCATAGACAGATGGTGACACTCGGTGACATCCTCACGGGAACCGACGCGACCGCCGACGCCGACCCGATGCTCGTTGCTCTCGGCAAGGATGTGAGCGGTCGGGGTCGCCTCATTCGCCTGACCGAGCTGCCACACGTGCTGATCGCCGGTGCAACCGGAGCAGGGAAGTCCTCATGCATCAATGCGCTCCTCACGTCCATTCTCATGCGAGCGCGGCCCGACGAAGTCCGCTTGATCCTGGTCGATCCCAAGCGAGTTGAACTCGGGCAGTACAACGACGTCCCCCATCTGCTCACCCGTGTGATCACCAGTCCAAAGAAGGCGGCCGACGCTCTCCAGTGGGCCGTGGCCGAGATGGATCGTCGCTACGACCTCCTGGCCGACGCCGGTGTCCGCGACGTGGAGTCGTACCGCGAGAAGTATGACGCCGGAGGCCTCGAAGAGGACATGTTCGATCGCTTCCCGTATATCGTGGTTGTCGTCGACGAGTTGAACGACCTCATGATGGTGGCGGGGCGGGTTGTGGAGGATTCGATTGTCCGAATCGCTCAGATGGCCCGAGCCGTGGGAATTCACCTCGTCCTGGCAACGCAGCGACCCTCGGTGAACGTCATCACCGGTGTGATCAAAGCGAACGTGCCGTCGCGCCTCGCATTCTCAGTTGCCTCACAAACCGACTCGCGCGTGATCATCGACCAAGGGGGAGCGGAGAAACTCGTCGGTCTTGGAGACATGCTCGTGGTCACGGCACGCGAGCCGAAGCCCGAGCGGATCCAGGGTGCCTGGGTGTCCGAAACTGAGATCCATCGTGTGGTCGACTTCGTCCGCGAGCAACAGAACGCGAAGTATCGAGACGCTGAAGTGTTCGAGGTCGCGGAGACGACCGCAGACGTCGACGACGAGTTCGAAGGTGAAGATCCGGTGATCATTCGCCAGGCGATTGAGCTCGTTGTCCGCAGCCAGCTCGGGTCGACGTCCATGCTCCAGAGGAAGCTTCGTATCGGATTCCGCCCGGGCCGGGCGCGTCATGGACATACTCGAGAACAAGGGCATCGTCGGGCCGTCCGAAGGATCGAAAGCTCGATCCGTCCTCGTCACGGAAGAGGAGCTCGGGGCGCTGATCGGCTGATGATCCCCGAGGGTCCAGCGCACATCCGATCCAGCGGCAGCTCCGACTCCGGTCTATCTGGCGGAGTTGGCACACGTGGATGATTCATGGCGTACGCTGGATTCGATGACGCACGCACGACTCGATCAATTCAGCGTGTCCGGCGGGCGATCGATGGAATTCTCAAACCCGGAGCGCGAGGTAGCGGCATACAGCCTCGATGAGGTGGTCGGCGTTCTCGAGCAGGCTGAGCTGGCGGCTCGGGAGGGATATTGGTCGGTCGGCTTCGTGACGTACGACGCAGCTCCCGCGTTCAACCGGTCGTTCGCTGTTCGGGCCCGCGATCCACATGAACCGCTCGCTGATCTGCCGCTCGTGTGGTTCGGCCTGTTTCGTGAACGAGTTGAAGCGTCGCCGTTCATTGGAGAGGCCAGGATGGACTCGTCTCCCTACACCGTCTCCCCCTGGATCGCGACGATGGACGAGGATCAGTACGGAGACAACGTGCGGCGGATTCGGCGCCTCATTGCGGCAGATGAGCTCAAGCAGGTCAACTACGCACTCACGCTGGATGCCGCGATCAGCGGGGACCTGTACGAGTTCTACCGAGACCTCGTTCTCTCCCAACGCGGCGGCAACGGCGCCTACATCGATCTCGGCCGCTACCGAATTCTCAGTGCTTCGCCCGAACGCTTCTTCGGCGTCGACGGATCGGCAGTCACTGTGCGGCCCATGAAGGGCACGATCCCTCGCGGCCGCTGGTCGAAAGAGGATGAGGGCAACGCCACTCGGCTGTCGAACTCGAAGAAGGACCTCGAAGAACACGAGCGGATCGTCGATCGGATGCTCGAGGAGCTCGTCGCGATCACCGACGGTGAGCCGATTCACATCACCGAGCTCATGGGCCTCGAGCGTCTCGAGACGGTGTGGCAACTCGCGTCGGAGATGACTGCGGGCCTCGACCCAGAGGCCTCGATCGTGGATGTCTTCCGAACGCTGTTTCCATCGGCAGCCATCACCGGCGACCCGAAACTCCGGGCCATGGAGACCATCGCCACACTCGAGAGCCGCGCCCGTGGTTTGTCGCGGGTGCCGTCGGATTCATGGCACCGTCCGGCGGTCGCAGGCCGGACGCCAGCTTCAGTGTCGCGATCAGGACCCTCACCGTCGACGCCGAGGAAGGCGTCGGCGAGTACGGGGTTGGCGCAGGAATCACCTCGCAGTCCATTGCTGAGGGCGACTACGAGGAAGCCCAGGCAAAGACCCGCGTGCTCGTGCAGCGCCGGCCGGAGATCTCCCTGTATGAGACCGTCCGGTGGGAGGACGAACACGGATTCTGGTGGCTCGATCGCCATCTCGAACGCCTTGCCGGTTCGGCGGCCTACTTCGGATTCCGCTACGACGAAGGCGCGGTCCGTGAGGCGCTCGAGCGGGGTGTCGAAGCATGAAGGGTGCCCGTGCCGTGCGTCTCGAGCTCGACCGCCTTGGCAACAGACGTGTGGTTGTGGACTCCGAGACCTGGACCCGGCACGGTGGTGGCCCCATCCCGGCCGCGAGTACGTCGAGTGCTCGATCAATACCAAGGCCATCTCCTCGCAGAGCATCTATCGCTTTCACAAGACAACGGCTCGGCGTCCATATCGCGAACGTCGTGAGATGCACGAGGGTGTCGATGAGGTATTGCTCGTGAACGAGCGGGGGAGCTGACCGAGGCAACGAAGCGGAGCGTCGCCGTCTCGAGCGGCGGCGTGTGGATCACACCTCCGCTCGCTTCGGGATGCCTGCCCGGAATCCTCCGACAAGTCCTGATCGACGAGGGAGAGCTGACCGAAGAGGTTGTGATGGTCGAGGACGTGCGGTCGGCCGACGGCCTTGCATTGCTCAGCTCCATCTACGGGTGGCAACCCGCGCGACTCGCCGCGCAGTAGCCTCGCTCGTCATGCCGACTTCCGCACGCCGTGACGCTGCTCGAGGGTTTGGTCCTCATCGTTGTCGGCGCCGCGGCCGGGTTCGTCAATGCGCTTGCGGGGTGGCGGTTCGGCAATCACCATTCCGATCCTCACAGAGATGGTTGGCATCAATACGGCCAACGGGACAAATCGCATCGCAATCCTGCTTGCGAATCTCACGGCCATCGCCGGCTATCAGAAGGGTGAAGCCATCCCGTGGCGGCGTGTGGCGTGCTCATCATTCCCACGATGCTTGGAGCAGCCGCCGGCGCCTGGCTCTCGACGGTGACATCTCCGGATGTCCTGAGAATGGTGTTTGCCGGGGTTCTCCTGCTCGTCGCCGCATCCGTCCTGCTGAGGCCCTCGCGCTGGCTCGAGGAGCGCGACGTCGTGCTCCACGAGCCGTGGCGGTCGATCGTGTTCTTCGGCATCGGCTTTTTCGGCGGCTTCATTCAGGCCGGAGTCGGCTTTCTGCTTCTCGCCGGCCTCGTCCTCGGTGCGGGGATGAATCTGGTCAACGGCAACGCATCCAAAGTCGTGCTCATCGCCGCCTATTCGCCGATCACGATCCTCCTGTTCGCCCGGGCGTCACAGGTCGACCTAGCGGTCGGAGCGGTGCTCGCCGTCGGCCAGATGTCCGGTGCATGGGCAGGATCGCGACTTGCGGTTCTCAAGGGCACGTCGTGGATACGGTGGGTGCTCGTGGCCGCGGCGCTGGTTGCGGCTGCCCGCTTGGCATTTGGATGAGACCGGGCGCGTCGCGAGTCGGCGACGCTTCGCGGTACAGTGAGGCAGAGCCGTCTGGAGGGACCATGACAGGGGAGATTCACGAGGGGGAGCATCCGTTCATCCCACCCGAGGCGGATCGAGATCCGGTTCGGCGCCTGCGTGGTCGCCTTGTCGCGCCCGTGACGATCATCACCGCGGGCGACGATGCCGGGCGGGCGGGGCTCACCGTTTCGTCGCTCATGCTCGCGGAGGGTGAACCGGGGAGCGTCCACTTCCTGCTGGGCCCGACCGCCGACGTCTACGACGTCATCGAGCGCACCAACCGCTTCGTGATGCACATCCTTGCGCACCAGCACCGCACGCTCTCCGAGGTCTTCGCGAGCAGGCGTCCAAGTCCCGGTGGACCGTTCACGGGCGTCGCTGTGACCGACACGGATTGGGGTCCGGCGCTCGACGATATCGGCGACCGAGCCTTCTGCAGCGGTATCTCGGTTGTTGAACATGGATACTCGTTGCTGGTGTCGGCGGACATCGACGAGGTTGTGGCAACGAACCTCACCGATCCTCTGGCCTACTTTCGCGGGAGCTACCGGGGGCTGGAGTAGCTGCCCCACCGGCTGGCGCAACGGTACGCTGATCGCCGATGAAGACTGCTGCACCCACGGTTTGGCTGACGACGCTCGGCTGCGCCAAGAATCAGGTCGACTCGGACAAGGTCACCGGAATGCTGACGGCCGCCGGCTACGCCGAAGCGACATCTCCGGAAGCGGCAGACGTCGTGATGGTCAATACCTGCGGATTCATCGAACCGGCGCGACGAGAGTCCGTCGACGTAATTCTGGACCTCGCCGGAGCGAAGAGGAGTGACGCCAGCCTTGTGGTCATTGGGTGTATGGCCCAACGCTACGAACGCGAGTTGTCCGAGGCGTTGCCGGAAGCCGACGCCGTCATTGGGCTCGACCGCTATCCGGAGCTCATCGACCGGCTCGACGCCCTCACCACGTGGACACCGATCACGATCGGTTCGGCTCGCCGATCCCACATGGACATCTTGTACGAGACCCGGCGACCGACGCCGACGACCCCTTACGCCTACGTGAAAGCCGCCGAAGGGTGCGACAAACTCTGCACGTTCTGTGCGATCCCTCAGTTCAGGGGCAAGCAGCGGTCGCGTGGCTGCGGAGAACATCCGTGACGAGATCGCGGATCTCACGGCGGCGGGGGTTGCGGAAATCGGCTTGGTTGCACAGGACCTCGCTGCGTACGGCCGAGACATCGGCGACCCCGGCATCGTCGACCTCATCCGAGCTGCTCTCCACCGTTGACGGTCTCCGGAGGCTCAGGCTCTACTACCTCTATCCGAGGGAGATTCGGCCGGAGCTCATCGCGGAGATGGCGGACAACCCGGTAGTCGCCGACTACTTCGACCTTTCGCTGCAACACACGTCGGCCGGCCTGCTGCGCGCGATGAAGCGTCCTGGCTCCGGGGAGAAACACCGCGAGCTGATCGGGAGGATCCGATCCGCCGCCCCCGATGCTGCCCTGCGATCCTCGTTCATTGTGGGATTCCCGCGGTGAGACCGACGATGACGTCGACGATCTCGCCGACTTCCTCACGGACGTGGAACTGGACTGGGCCGGCTTCTTCCCGTTCTCGCCGGAGGACGGAACCGAAGCTGCAACGATGGATCAGCAGATTCCCGAAGACGAGAAGCAATCTCGGCTGCGACACCTCCAGAGCATTCAAGATGAGATCACAACCGGGCGTTCGATCGACCAGATCGGCCGCACGCTGACGGTCGTCGTCGATCAAGTCGAAGATGGCCAGCCGGTGGCTCGGTCGTATCGGGAGGCGCCCGAGATCGATGGCGTGATCCTCCTCGATCGAGGGGATCCGGGTGATTGGCTGACGGCCAAGGTGGTCGGCGGATACGGCACCGATCTCGACGCAATCGTGCAGGGTCCGGCATGATCGTCGAAGTCCTTGCTGTCGGCACCGAACTCTTGCTGGGCCAGATCGTGAACTCCGAACGCGACGCGAATCGGTGAACGTCTCGCTGACGCAGGGCTCGACCACTATCAGCAGACGGTGGTCGGAGACAACGACACCCGGATCGTTGCAGCGCTCACGGCTGCATGCACGAGGGCCGACGCCGTGATCATCACCGGTGGCCTCGGACCGACGCAGGACGATCTCACGCAGGGAGGCGATGGCTCGGGCCGCCGGCGTCGAACTCATCTTTGATGAGGGGCAGGCGGAACGACTGCGAGAGCGCTGGGAGCTGCGTGGCCGCGTGATGCCGGAATCGAACCTGCAGCAGGCGGATCGTCCGGAGGGCTCAACCCTGATCGAGAACCCGAAGGGAACCGCACCGGGCATCCGGATGAGGATTGGCGAGACGTGGGTGATTGCACTACCCGGCGTGCCTGCCGAGATGATCCCCATGCTCGAGAACGACGTCATACCGTTCCTTCGCGGCGACGACCACTCGGTGGTCGCGAGTCGCCTGATCCGGACCTGGGGCGAGTCGGAATCGGCGATTGCCGAGCTGTTGGGCGATCTCTATGACGCGTCTTCGAACCCAACGATCGCGTTCCTCGCCTCCGGTGGGGAGATCAAAGTTCGGATCACCGCCAAGGCGGCAACCCAGGCTTGAGGCGGTGGAACTCATTGCACCCATTGAGGCGACGATCCGAGATCGGCTGGGGACACTCGTATTCGGCGCAGACGGCGACACGATCGAGGTCGTGGTTCTCAAGACTCTCGAGGAGCGGGGCTGGACGCTCGGAACGGCCGAGTCGGCGACCGGTGGTCTCGTAGCCGGGCGGATCACCTCGGTGCCCGGTTCGAGCCGCACCTTTCGTGGCTCGATTGTTGCCTACGCAACGGATGTGAAGGAAACGAAGCTCGGCGTCCCCGCTGACGTGATCGCTACCAACGGCGTCGTGAGCGAACCGGTCGCGGTCGCGATGGCGGAGGGTGCCCGTTCGGTGCTTGGTGTGGACGTTGCCCTCGGTCTCACCGGTTCGGCGGGGCCCGATCCACAGGAGCAGCCGGTCGGGACCATCGTGATCGCCGTCGCCACACCCGACGGCACCAGGGTCCGCACATTCCGCATGCCGGGCGATCGTGAGCGAGTGAGAACGTTCGCCACGACGGCCTCGCTCCAGCTGGTCCGGCTGTCCCTGCAGGGTGTCGAGTGGGGTACCGGTTGAGCGATCGGCTGTTCCTCGCGGTGGACTTGACCGACGAAGTCGCCCACGGCCTTGCCGCGTTCCTGGAGGAGGAGACGATGCGCCTCCCGGGACGGCCGACACCACCCGCGAACTGGCATCTGACGATCCGATTCCTCGGATCGACGACCGCGCTGCAGCGTGATCGCGATCCTCGAGTTCCTCGACGAACACCTGGCCGTCGAGCCGTTCACGATGAGCTTCGGCGGGCTTGGCGCTTTCCCGAAGCCGGCGAGGGCAACGGTTCTTTGGCTGGCGGTGTAGCGAGGAGCGGACCAGCTCGCCACGATGGCTGAGATCGCCGACCTCGCCGCCCAATCGGCGGGTTTCGAACCCGAGGAGCGGCCGTTCCACGCCCATCTCACCCTGTCGAGGATCAGGCCACCGATGAACGTCGTGCCGCTGATCGACCGGGTACCGAGATTCCCGCTCTCGATGCAGGTCGACCGGCTGACCCTGTATCGCAGCCATCTGAGCCGGGAAGGTGCGACGTACGAAGCGCTCGATTCCGTGGAGCTCTGAGGTCTCGGAGATGTGGACGAGGTCCCGGCTGCATCGCGTCGTCGCAGGCGAGGCGTCCGGGACGGCAGCGACTTTTCCGACCCAGCGGGCACTGCTTCACGTAGTGTTGGCGCACTGACGGCGACCCCGAAGGAACACGATGGAACTTGGAGCATTCTCGGTGAGCTTGGCCGTCAAGGACATGGCTGCCTCGCGAACCTTCTACGAGAAGCTGGGATTTGAGATGTTCGCCGGCGACGGCGAGACGTGGACGATCATGGCCAACCAAACGCATGTCATCGGCCTGTTCCATGGAATGTTCGACTCGAACATCCTGACGTTCAACCCCGGTTGGGTGGGCATGGGCGAGGCGGTCGACGAGTTCACGGATATTCGTGTGCTGAGCGAGCAGCTGAAGGCCGAAGGGCTCACGTTGATCAACGACACGACGGGCGAGACGCCGAATGGGCCCGCGAGTTTCTCGATCGTGGACCCGGACGGCAACGCCATTCTTCTGGATCAGCACGTCTAGACACCGGATCGTCCCTCGGCTCGGGGGAGCGGCAGCCAATTCCTCGACATCGAACAGACGTTCGCCTAAGCTACGCCGGACACCGCGAATACCATGCTTGTTGTTCGCGGAGCAGAATCTGTCACAGGCGCCCGATATGTTGCGGGTCAGTCGACAAAGGAGACATCGTGGCTGAAGACCGGAACGACCGGGGCGACCGGGACAAGAACATCGAGATGGCAATGTCGCAGATCGAGCGTCAGTTCGGAACGGGCGCCATCATGCGGATGGGTGACGAAGAGATCCGGAAGATGGACGTGATCCCGACCGGGGCACTCTCCCTCGACCTCGCGCTCGGCATTGGTGGTGTACCCCGCGGGCGAATCGTCGAGATCTACGGGCCGGAGAGTTCGGGAAAGACGAGCCTTGCTCTGCATATCGTCGCCGAAGCCCAGCGCAACGGGGGGCTCGCCGCATTCATCGACGCGGAGCATGCGCTCGACCCGATCTACGCCAGAGCGATCGGCGTTGACGTGGATGAACTGCTCATTTCGCAGCCGGACACCGGCGAACAGGCGCTCGAAATCACCGACATGCTGATCCGGTCGGGAGCGCTCGATGTGGTCGTGATCGACTCGGTCGCCGCTCTGGTGCCGCGTGCCGAACTTGAAGGTGACATGGGTGATACCCACGTCGGGCTTCAAGCCCGGCTCATGTCGCAGGCCCTCCGCAAACTTGCCGGCACGATCAACCGTTCACAGACCACCGCGATCTTCATCAACCAGTTGCGGGAGAAGATCGGTGTGATGTTCGGGAGCCCCGAAACGACGCCTGGCGGGCGTGCCCTCAAGTTCTACGCGAGCGTGCGCATCGACATTCGTCGTATCGAGGCGATCAAGTCCGGCACCGACAACGTCGGAAACCGCGTGCGCACGAAGATCGCCAAGAACAAGGTTGCTCCGCCGTTCCGGCTTGCGGAGTTCGACATCATGTTCGGCGAAGGTATCTCCCGTGAGGGCAGCCTGCTCGACGTTGCGGTGGAAGAAGGGATCGTCAAGAAGGCCGGTGCCTGGTACACCTACGACGGTGATCAGCTCGGTCAGGGCCGCGAAAAGGCCAAACAGTTCCTCCGTGAGAACCCTCAACTGTCGGTTCAGCTCCAGGATCAGGTGCTCCACGCGGTTGGTGTCATCGTTGATGAGGAAGAAGAACTCGAGGAGAGCGATGCTTCCGAAGAGGCTGCGGAGTAGCGGACCGCGATTTTCGCGTTCCGCGCGCACGCAGAGTGCGGTACCATCGACGTTGACACACACCAAACACTGATACCAAAGCGGACTTGAACGTAGATGTTGACACGGAGAACAGCGAGCAGAGAACCCGACAGGGGTTGATCCCCCTACCTGCGACGCTGTCTCCCGGTGTGTGCCGAGCTCACGGGCTCGGCACGCTGCGTTCTTGGCCACGGAACGGGGAAATGATGATGCAGTGGCTCGTAGCAGCCCTCGTGATCGTCGTTGTCGGCCTTGCCTTTGTTGCAGGGTATGTCCTGTCCCGGAGGGGAGGCGGCCAGCCCACTCCCGACGAGACACTTGGAGATGCCCGCCTCGAAGCGCAGCGGATCCTTGCTCGAGCGGAAGAGGAAGCCCGCTCGAAGGCCGAGACATATCGCGATCGTGAGGACGCGACACTTGAACACCGCAGGGTGGAAATGGGCTCTCAGGAGTCCCGACTGACGCAACGAGAGGCAACCCTCGAACAACGTGCCGGGAATCTCGCGCAACGCGAAGAACTCGTGATTGCGAGAGAGAAGGCAGCCGAGGGTGCCGTGGCGGAGGCCGAAGTCGTCAAGGAAGAAGCGCGTGGAGCCCTCGAGCGGATCGCTGGGTTCGACTCGAAGGCGGCGAAGGCTGAGTTGCTCGAGACGGTGGAGACCGAGGCTCGGCGCGAGGCGATGGTCCTCGTACGTGATCTCGAGGTACGCGCCAGGGAGGAATCCGAACGGCGGGCACGCCGCATCCTGGGCACCGTGGTCCAGCGGCTCGCAGCAGATGTTGTTTCGGAGACAACCGTCTCGGTTGTCCCGCTTCCGTCGGACGACATGAAGGGCCGAATCATCGGCCGTGATGGGCGAAACATCCGCACGTTCGAAGCGATCGCCGGAGTGAATCTCATCGTCGACGACACCCCGGAGGCGGTGTCCGTCTCGACGTTCGACCCGGTTCGGCGTGAAGTTGCACGGCGGGCACTCGAGAAGCTGGTCGAGGGCGGACGGATTCACCCATCGTCGATTGAAGAGGCCTACGAGAAGTCCCGGGAAGAAGTTGAGCAGTCGGTTCGAGACTCCGGCGAGTGGGCGCTGCTCGAGGTCGGGCTCACCAAGATGCACCCCGAGCTGATCACGCTGCTCGGCCGACTCCAATACCGCACGAGCTACGGCCAGAACGTGCTGAATCACCTCGTCGAGGCTGCACACATTGCCGGCATGCTCGCCGCGGAGTTGGGCGTCGACGAGAAGGAAGCCAAACGCGCGGCGTTCCTCCACGACATCGGCAAGGCGGTGTCCCACGAGGTCGGTGGTTCCCATGCCCTGATCGGAGCCGAGATTGCCCGCCGATTCGGCGAGGATCCCGCGATCGTGCATGCGATCGAGTCCCACCACAACGAGGTGGAGCCGAGGACGCTCACCGCGATTCTCGTGCAGGCAGCAGACGCGGTCTCGGCGGCACGGCCCGGGGCCCGACGCGAGGCGCTCGAGTCGTACGTGCGGCGCCTCGAGAAGCTCGAAGAGATTGCCGGTGCGTTCTCGGGTGTGGCCAACGTGTTTGCCCTGCAGGCTGGACGTGAGATCCGGGTCATCGTCGACCCGGAGAGCGTCGACGATCTCCAGGCGAGTGACCTCGCGCGTCGGATCGCTCGGAAGCTCCAAGAGGATCTCCAGTATCCAGGGCAGATCGAAGTGACCGTCATCCGGGAATTCCGGGCGCGCGACTACGCCCGCTGATCGCAGGGTTCGGCACACCATGAGCGACACCACGACCCTCGGGATGCCGATCGTGGCCGAGCCGCGCACTCCCGAGGCGGAGCGGCGAGGCGTACTTCATTCGCACGTTCGGGTGCCAGATGAACGAACACGACTCCGAGAGGATCGCCGGCCTGCTCGAGGCCGACGGGATGGTCCGTGCCGACGATCTGAGCGACGCCGACGTTGTGGTTGTCAACACCTGCACCATTCGAGAGAACGCCGACCAGCGTCTCTACGGGTATCTCGGTTCTCTCAAGGCCGAGAAGGAACGAAACGCCAACCTGCGCATCGTTGTTGGAGGTTGTACGGCCCAGAAGGACAAGGAGATCGTCCGGGAGCGGGCCTCGTGGGTCGACGTGGTCTTCGGGACCCACAACACCCACCGCGTGCTCGACCTGCTCGACCAGGTCGATGAGTGGGGCCCGGTGACCGAGATCTGGGAAGAGACGAGTGATCCGGAGGCGGGATCGTCGCTCATGCCGTCACGGCGGGAGTCTGACCACTCGGCGTGGGTCACCATCACAACCGGATGCAACAACAGTTGCACGTTCTGCATCGTCCCGATCGTTCGGGGCGCCGAGATCAGCCGCCGCCCCGGCGACGTCATTCGAGAGATTCAGCGGCTTGGCGGCGGACGGGGTTGTCGAGATCACGTTGCTCGGACAGAACGTCAACTCGTACGGCCGAGACCTCGACCTCAATGGCCGTCAACCGCTCTTCGCCGATCTGCTGCGGCGTGCGGGTGAGGTCGAAGGCATCGGGCGCATTCGGTACACCAGTCCGCATCCGAAGGACTTCCGGGAGGACGTTGCCTACGCGATGGCCGAGACCCCAACCGTGGCGGCGCAACTCCATCTCCCGCTCCAGTCGGGCAGCGACGCCGTGCTTGCCGCCATGCATCGCGGCTACACCGGTGAGCGATTCCTCGAGAAGCTCGAGATGGCCCGGCGCCTCGTTCCCGATCTCAGCGTCTCCACCGACATCATCGTGGGATTCCCCGGCGAGACAGATGAGGACTTCAATCGCACGCTCGCCGTCGTCGAGGCCGCCCGATTCGACAGCGCGTTCATGTTCCAGTACTCGCCCAGGCCGGGGACTCCGGCTGCCGAGATGTCCGACCAGGTTCTCGGCCGCTGTTGTCCAGGAGCGGTTCGACCGGCTCGTCGAGATGCAGAACACCATCACCTACGAGCAGAACGGAACCCGCGTCGGCATGGTCGAGTCCGTCCTCACCGAGGGCCCGTCCCGAAAGGATGCGAGCGTGGCGACGACGAGATCTGAGGGAAATCGGATCGTCCACGTTCCCGGTGAGTTCGAGCCGGGGAGGTTCATGGACGTGCGTATCACCCGTGCTGCACCGCACTACCTCGAAGGGACCCTGCTCTGAGCATCGTCGCCGTTCTCGGGCCCACGGCTGCAGGCAAGTCGGAGTTGGCCGAGTTGATCGCAGAGCGATTGGGAGCCGAGATCCTCTCGGTCGACTCGATGCAGGTGTTCGTCGGTATGGATATTGGAACGGCGAAACCTGATCAGGCCACGCAGGCGCCGATTCCGGTATCGGATGATCGACGTTGCGGACCCGTCCGAGGAGTACACCGTCGCGGACTTCCAGGCGGCAGGAACCGCAATCCTCGACGAGGCCGATGCACTCAGGACAGGGATGTCGTGATCGCCGGCGGCTCCGGCCTGCACTTTCGCTCCGCTCGTTGATCCACTTGACTTCCCGCCAACCGATCTGGAGCTCAGAGCCGAACTCGAGTCTGCCTCTGACAGCGAACTGAGGGACGAACTCCTGGCGGCCGACCCGGAGGCGGCTGACGTCGTTGACCTGGCGAACCCGCGTCGAGTGTTGCGCGCCGTTGAGATTCTGCGCCTCACCGGTGCGACGCCGAGCAGGCGTGCCGCCTCCGACGAAGCCGAGGCCATACGGTCGTATCGACCGATTCGCCCGTTCTCGGCCGTCGGGATCGACCCTGGATCGATCATCGGTGGGCGGATCGAGCGGAGATTCGACGCGATGCTGTCTGCGGGATTGGTTGAGGAGGTCGCCGGCCTCGCCCCGCGGCTTGGCCGTACGGCCAGGCAGGCTGTCGGATACCGGGAACTCCTGCCGGTAGCCGACGGCAGCGGGCGACCTCGCAGCGGCTCGCATTGAGGCCATCCGGGCAACGGCCTCGCTCGCCAAGCGACAGCGAACGTACTTCCGGCGGGATCCGCGCATTCGCTGGATTCCGTGGCACCATGACAGCAACCGAGATGCTCGGCGCGGCGCTCGAGGCTCTGGCAAAGGATGTGACATGAACTTCGTGAAGGCAGAAGGCCTCGGCAACGACTTCATCGTCGTGCCCGAACCACTGCGCGCGACGCCAGATCGCATCGCAGAGTGGTGTGAGCCCAAGATCGGCATCGGGGCCGACGGTGTGCTCGAAGTCACGCCGGTGGATGAGTCCTCCGTGGCGATGCGGTACTGGAACGCCGACGGGGGAGCGGCGGAGATGTGCGGTAACGGACTGCGGTGTGTCGCTCTGATCGCTGTGGAACTCGGCCTCGTCTCAGGTCCCACACTCACGGTGCACTCCGCGGTGGGAGCACATCCTGCGACTGTGCTTCCAGGGGGCATCGTGCGTGCGTTCGTGGGCGAGCCTCATGCCTTCAGGACCGAAGAACTCACGGTCGCCGGCCATCGGGTCCGCCCCATTGGCGTCGGCAACCCGCATGCGGTGCTCTTCGTCGACGATGTGTCGATGGCAGAGGTCGCTGCCATTGGTTCCACAATTGAGAGCGACCCGATCTTCCCGGAAGGTTCCAACGTTGAATTCGTGCAGTTCGAAGAAGGCAATCGAATCTCGGTTCGCGTCTGGGAGCGCGGGGTCGGCGAGACCAAGGCGTCTGGGACGGGAGCGACCGCCGCAGCGTTCGCAGCTCGAACAGTTGCTGAACTCGATGATGCCGTCACCGTTGTCCTGCCGGGCGGCGAGTTGCTGATCGAATTCGACGAAACCGGAGCGTGGATGACCGGCCCGGCGACGATCGTGTTCCGCGGCTCGGTGGACTGACCTACTCGACGCGCCGCAGCACTGCGACCACGATGCCAAGTATCTCGACACCCTCGGTGAAGACCATCGGTGCATAGGCCGGGTTCTCGGCCTCGAGAATCACGCGACCATCCTTGCGGCGGAAACGCTTCACGGTGGCTTCTTCGTCGGATACGAGCGCCGCGACCAGCTGGCCGTTGTTCGCGGTCGACTGGCGGCGCACCACGACGTAGTCACCGTCGAAGATCCCGGCGTCGATCATGGAATCACCGCGTACATCGAGCATGAAGACCGGATCATTGCCGACGAGCTCCGTCGGCAGGGGATAGATCTCTTGGATGTCTTCCTCAGCGAGGATCGGCGATCCGGCGGCGATCTGGCCGACGAGGGGCACATCGCGTACCGGCGCCCTGTGAAGCGAGGACTCTGGGACACCGTCATCGATCACTTCGATCGCGCGGGGTTTGGTTGGGTCGCGCCTGAGGTAGCCCGCTCGTTCGAGTGCGGAGAGGTGGCTGTGCACCGTCGAGGGGGAGGAGAGTCCAACGGCATCGCCGATTTCGCGGACCGACGGCGGGTAGCCCCGTTCGCGCACGGTTGCGCCGATCAGGTCGAGTATCTGACGCTGCCGGTCGGTGAGATCCTGCCTGCCATCCACGGGATGCCCCTCAGTCGCTTGACCCGAACAGTAGCGGAATTCGCGTTCTCGACCAAACATATGTTCGATGTCGATTTTGAGTGGATATGGCGATGCTCCCGGATTAACAGGAGTTGAGGGCTGGTCCTCACCGTCTCGGAGTGGGGATGCGGCCTCAGGAACCGTCAAGGTCCACGAGGGGGTCCGTTGTGAGGGTGCTTCCCTTTAGGTGATCACCGCGTCAGCCTCACAGGTACGTGTGTAGCGACCGTGAGGAGAACACGGTGATCAACAAGAGCATGGACGCGTTGGTGTGGCTGCGCAAGCAGCTCGAGGCCGACGACAACGACCTGCTGCGCGAGATGGTGCGCAGCTTCGCTGAGGAGTTGATGGGCGCCGAGGCCGACGCGCTGTGCGGCGCCCCCTATGGGGAGGCGTCCCCGGATCGGGTCAACCGCCGCAACGGCTATCGGAGGCGCCGGTGGGACACGAGGACCGGCAGCATCGACCTGAGGATCCCGAAGCTGCGGGCCGGGTCGTACTTCCCGGACTGGCTGCTGGATGCGAGGAGCCGGTCGGAGCGGGCGTTCATCCAGGTCGTCGCGGAAGCCTATGTTCGGGGTGTCTCGACCCGCCGGGTCGAGGGGCTCGTGGAGACGTTCGGGATCACGTCATTGTCGAAGTCCCAGGTCTCGGAGATGGCCGCGGGCCTCGATGAGATGGTTGACCGACTTCCGGGACCGGCCCCTCGACGCGGGCCCGTATACGTATGTGTGGGCCGACGCTCTGACCATGAAGGTCCGCGAGGGTGGCCGCATCGTCAACGTCGCCTGCCTGTTCGCCGTCGGGGTCAACGCCGAAGGCCACCGCGAGATCCTCGGCGTCGATCTGGCCACCGCCGAAGACGGGGCCGGCTGGCTCGCCTTCTTCCGCTCCCTGGTCGCCCGCGGCCTCTCCGGCGTCCAGTTGGTGATCTCTGACGACCACCCCGGCCTCGTCGACGCCATCGCCGCCACCTTGCCGGGTGCGTCGTGGCAACGCTGCCGGACCCACTACCTGCGGAACCTGCTCACCAAGGTCCCGAAGGCGTCCCAGTCGATGGTCGCGACGATGGTGCGCACCATCTTCGCTCAACCATCAGCGACGAGGTGTGGGCCCAGCATCGCCGCGTCGTCGACCAGCTCCACGATGTCGGCCTCACCGACGCCGCCGAGCACCTCGACGCCGCGGCCGCCGAGATCCTGGCCTTCACCGGGTTCCCCAAAGCCCACTGGCGCCAGATCTGGTCCAACAACCCGCAAGAACGCCTCAACAAAGAGATCCGGCGCCGCACCAACGTCGTCGGGCATCTTCCCCACACGGCCATCAGTCATCCGCCTCGTCGGCGCCCTCCTCGCCGAACAACACGACGAATGGGCCATCGCCCGGCGCTACATGAGCCTCGAATCACTCACCCAAGCCCGCATCCGGGTCACTCGAACCCGACCAACCCGAGGAGGTGACCCCCGCACTCGAAGCAGCAATCAGCTAGAAAGACAACAACGAGGCCGACGCGGTGTCACCCATACACCACGTCACAGGACGTGACACGAGTCGAGTATTGCAGCGCCGTCAGCTATCGACGACGGTGGTAGTTGTGGAGGGTATGGGGGCACCGGATGCGAGGGTGCATTGGAAGGTGATGCCGTCTTGGAGGACACCGTCTGGTGGGCAGGCTGCCAGGATGAGTCCGTCTGCGGAGAGGGCCTCGGCGGTGAGGTCTGCACCGAGACCGGCCAGCGCCACCACACGATCCGTGGGCGTCACTTGGTCCACCACCTCGCCGGTCGAGTCGATCAAGCGGACCACGGAGGCGCGAGGAGGGGGAATCACTGCGACGAGCGACACGCCGTCTGTCGAGCGCGCGATCGACGAGCTGCATTGCGTACAGGGGATCGACGTTCACGGTGTCGTGGCAGGTCGTTGTCACTATCTCATCGCCAAGCTGAGCCGAGTACTCGTGAACCATGACTTCAACCTCGCACCCGTCCGGATGAGGCCCCCAACCGCTCTCCCCAAAGGAATGGCAAGCCTCGCGCCCAACGATCTCGACCCGTTCGGTCAGCGTGATCGTGATCGACTGCGACGTTGTTCTCGGCAGCGTTGAGGCCGCAACCTCGGGAGGGCGATCCGATTCTGACTCGCCGGCGCAACCCATCGCCGCAGCCAACAGCCAGAACACGACCACCAACACGCCGATCCGCCTTGACACGGTACTCCTCCCGGCTCGGCTGATATTCAGGCTATCAGGGCATATGAGCGTCACGCCGCTGCCCTTCTCACAGCGTCGGCGTATCGAGGCGGTCCGTGCCCCGAGTACTTCATATCCACTCAAATCGACACGCGACACATGTTCGATGTCGATTTGAGCGGATATCGAAAGGGCACCGCAGCCTCCGGGGATGACCTGGGCCGTGGGGCTCGTCTGCTGTGCGCTACTCGACCCAGATGGCGTACATGAATGCGTCTGCCGGAGGTAGGCCGTCGTCATGTCGGGGTGCCCACCGATGGAGTATGCCTTCGTTCATCATCCCAGCCTTCTCGAGGACCCGCTGGGAAGCCACGTTCTCGGTGTGTACATATGCCCAGACTCGATGCACATCGGGCTGGTCGAGCGCCCAGTCGACTACGGCCACAACAGCTTCGGGCATGTAACCGAGGCCCCACACGTCCCGATGCAGCACATAACCCAGCTCGACGCCGTTGGGGGAGATCCGAGCCTCGATCATCCCAACGAATCGTCCCGTCGCAGCTTCGACGATTCCCCAACCGAAGCACTCACCTTTCTCCCACTCAGACGCTAGATGAAGAAGGAACGCTTGCGTCTCAGCCAGATCATCGGAAACAGGATGCTGAAGGAACCGATGAACCTCTGGGTCTGACCAGTAGCCCAACACCGCATCGGCGTCATCGGCAACCGGGCGCCGCAAAACCAGTCGAACGGTAGCTCGGGTGACGAAAGGCTCCATTCCACCCACGGTACCAACCATCAACCACACAGCACGAAGACACCAGTGCCTGCGGTCCCACCCGGGATATCTGGGCGATAGAGGCAACAGCGACGCCGAACCCACCCGTATCCGCCCAGATCGACCGAATACGTGTGTTCGATGTCGATTCGAGTGGAGATGGGGGCCCGTGGTTGAATGTCTTGTGAACAGCGACCCGGACCGTTGACCACATGTCTCCTGAACCCAGTGTTCGGACGAGAACGGCTTCTCGTGTGCTGCTACCCGCCGCCGCCGGAATCGTGGCCGTCCTTGCGACCCTTCCGTACGGCTGTGATGACGTTGAAGGCTCGAGCTGAACCCGGTGCCGGTCGTACCTGGGAAACCCGATTGGCGATCCGCTGCTAGACACCACTTATCGCAACTGGTGGCAACTCGTTCCGCTCGCTATTGGCATCGGCGTCTCAGCACTCGTGTGGTGGCTCCTTCGGCGATCGCGGCGGGTTGCTCGCCTAACTGCGGTTGGCGTCGTGATTGTGGCGATGCTCGCCGCGGCCCAGTTCGCCGTCGCACACTTCGGGTCCTGACCTGACCTGAACTGCGCTGGGGAACGCGCTGTCGTGACCAAACCGAGTCGGACCCGCTTCGGTGTCTACGATCTGATGTGCGAGGCACGTGGATGGTGCTGCCTGCCAAGGGCAGGAACCATGCGATGTGTGCGAGCGCCTGACTGCTGAGGTCCGCCAGCGAGCTAGGGGCGAGGATGGTGAAGACTGGAAGTCTTGCTGGGGTGGTCGTAGCTCTCGCTGTGTTGTCTGTGGCGTGTTCATCGCCATTGGGTGGCGAGTCTCCGAATCCTGACTGCATCCCGACCGAGGTTGACGGTGCACCGTTGACCAAGCCGGATCGCCGCGTCGAAGACATCCAGGAGCGGTTGACGG
>CAWEEG010000044.1:0-32391 GCA_963808015.1 uncultured Actinomycetota bacterium | reverse complement strand
CACGCCCCGGTCGGGCGGTGAGGGTCCGGTTGAACTGTTAGCAGCAGTTCGGTTGGTCTCGGTCCGCCGTCCCGGTGGCGTGTGCCACCCCTTTGCCCGTTAGCGAGAGAAAGGGGCAGCCATGTCGATGGTATCTGGAGTGATCGGTGGTGTGGACACGCATGCCGATGTGCATGTCGCAGCGGCACTCGATCAGAACGGTCGTTGTTGGGATCGAGTCGTTCAGGGTGAACAGAGCCGGCTATCGGCGTCTTGTGGAATGGCTCACATCCTTTGGTCCGGTGATCCGTGTTGGTGTGGAGGGGACGGGGTCGTATGGCGTTGGCCTGGCCCGACACCTCCACGACGCTGGTGTTGAGGTCGTTGAGGTGGATCGGCCGAATCGTCAGAAGCGTCGCCGGTTGGGGAAGTCGGATCCGATCGACGCTGAGGCTGCAGCACGTGCGGCCCTGTCCGGTGAGGCGTCGGTGACGCCGAAGTGGCGTGACGGGACGGTGGAACAGATGCGGGTGTTGATGATTGCGCGCCGTTCGGCACGGATGCAACGCAATCAGGCACTCAACCAGCTGCGCCAAATCGTGATCTGTGGCCCCGATGAGGTGCGGGCCCGTTTCAAGGATCGTTACAAGACCGGCCTTATCACTGAGGCGGCTGCGATGCGGCCCCGTAAGGGTTCCGACCCGGTGACCTATACGACGTATGTCGTGATGCGGGGTCTCGCTCGTCGTATCCGGGACCTTGACGACGAGATGCGCACCATCGACGACGCCCTCACCGAACTGATCGCAGAGACCGCTCCGTCGCTGCTTGCGTGTTACGGCGTCGGGGTCGTCACCGCAGCCACGTTGCTGGTCACCGCGGGTGACAACCCGGACCGGTTGCATACGGAACGCTCATGGGCGCACCTGTGTGGCGTTGCCCCGGTCCCGGCCGGATCAGGCAAGACCAGCGGCCGTGTCCGTCTGAGTTATGGCGGGAACCGGCACGCCAACGCGGCGCTCTACCAGATCGTCCTGACCCGCATGTCATCGGATCCCGCCACCCGCAACTACGTCAGGAGGCGCAGGGCCGAGGGCCTGTCGACCCGCGAGATCATGCGATGCCTGAAACGCTACGTCGCCCGCCAAACGTTCAAACACCTGCCACGAGCCGCATAACGACCTGGGTGGGGTCTGACCCAGTAACCGGCTGACGCGTCTTCGGATGCTGTCCTCATATTGACCTGTCGACCCCACCCACCCATCCGCCAGGGCGGTGTGACCTCATAGGAGCCTGCCACCAGATGGTGTCGCTCAACCCAGTCCTGTCCACCCAACCCGAAAGCACCTTGACAAAACCACCCACATAGGAGATTCATTATGTTCGGCGGCCGGCCAGGCCGTGGCAGTGCTTGTACTTGAGGCCTGACCCGCAGGGGCAGCGTTCGTTGCGTCCGATCTTGGCGCGACCCGTCGAGTCACGTGACGTGAGCTTTGACACAGTTTCAGCCTGTTGCTCTCGGGCCTCGAGTGCATCCTCCCAACGTCGCAGTCGCTCACCCCGCTCGCGCATCCGCGCCTCTTCCGCATCGACCTCACGCTCTCGGGCGACGATCTTGGCCTCTCGGATCGCCAGCTCTTCTGTGGCACGTTGAGCAAACACCGGCGGCTCGTCACCGGTGACGTCACCGAACACGCTGATGAGCTCTCGATCGATAAGCATCGTGACGGCTCGACCCATCGAGACCCCCACAGAATCGCAATACCGCTTCCACGTCGACCACTTCGCCGCGGTCGCTGGCACCCGCAGCGTCCGGTACGCCTCATCGTCACCGAGACCGGCGAGCAGCCTGCGGTCGATCCTCGCCAACGTGCCCCTATCCATGCCCATCAGCGCCACCTGCGATGTGCACATGTATACATCGGGCAACTTGTTGCAGGTGCGTGTGTGATTTGAGGGTGTCTGCGCGCAAACGCGGTTGCGACGGGAGTGCACTGTTCGTTCGCGGGATCGTGGCGGTCGTGGATGGCATTCGCGGTGCTGAGATTCTGTCCCGGGGGTCTTCGATCGTGGGATTGTCGTGACATCCTGGCGTGCATCGGATGCAGAGAATGGTTCAGTGCCTGGGCTCTGGCCGACCCAGATAGGGCTCGGACGGATTGTTCGGCCGTTGAATGGCCACCTGGATCAACGAGGCCACCATCGACAGCGACGTTTCCGCCGGGGCCAGCAGACACTTCGTGCTTCATTTGCACGGAATAGACACGCCAACCCTCTCACCAGAGTGTCAGTAACCCTTTCATCAGAGTGTCATCGGCCACGCGGACACCTCTAGAAGCCGAACGCCACAAGGATTCTTGCAGCATCGGCGGCTGGCGCCGCCAACCGGCCCGATGTTTGTCTGACGGACGCCGGCCGGCGTGAATCGGATCCGGGTTGACAGGGCTACTGACACTCTGGTGAGAGGGTTGGAGCGCATACTCAAGGCGTGGAATCAACGCAGCAGCCGACCAGTCGAGAGAATGACGACGCCGCGGAACAACTCCATCAACAGCTCCAGATGTCGCTGCGAGAGATCCTCATGTCTGAGGACGGGCAACGCGCCTCGACTGTTGCCGCCAGGTTCCGTGACTTCTCGTTTGCCGACAAGCAGCTGATCTCGGCACAGTCTCTTGCCCGGGATCTTGCTCCAAGCCTTGCGGCGGACGATGACGAACAAGGGGATCAGATCGTCCGTGCCAGCGCCACCGTGACCGTCTCTGAGGCAGCCCAGCTGCTCGGTATTGGACGCAACCTCGCATACGAGATCGCCGCCCGTGATGGCGAGATCGCCGGGGTACCGGTGATTCGGGTCGGACGCCGAGTGCTCATCCCCCTCGCCCGGCTTCTCGAAGTCCTCGGACTCGACGACGACTCGACCCGGTCCGAGCCGACGAGATAAGGTGGCTCGCACGAGAGATTCTCGCGGAGACCAGCTCACGTTGTGGGCGAACCAGCCTGATCAACCTGGGCGGACGACCCGGTCACCTTTGGTCGCTGGGGACGCCAGCACAGCAACGGGAAACGCTGGCGCTGGGGATCACGGGCCGAACCCGGCGAGTCTCCTGATGGGAGGCGACAGAATCGTGAACGACAACCGACGCCCGAAAGGCACAGGCTCAATCCGCGAGCGCCACGGCCGGTACCAAGCCACGTACTCCTTCATCGACGGCACTGGGTCTCGTCGGCGGAGGGCCCAAGTGTTCGACACCAAGACTGAGGCGCGACGGTGGCTCAACGAACGACTCGCCGAGGTCGCTACCGGGCACGTGGCCGACGCCGGCGGTCTGACAGTGGGTCGATACTTCTCGGATTGGCTCGGGTCGCTGGGCGTGAGTCAACTCGAGGCAGCGACGGTGTCGTGGTATCGGTCGGCAGCGACCCGACACATCGTGCCCGCTCTCGGATCCGTGAAGCTCGCCAAGCTGAGCCCCGTCATGATCGAGTCGTTCCTCGCAGAGAAGGCGGAGAACGGCCGCCTCGACGGCACGGGAGGTCTGGGGCCGGCGAGCGTCCGCCGCCTACAGGTGACGCTGCACAAGGCGCTCGAGGCTGCGGTGCGCAAAGGGATGCTGGCCCGTAACCCAGCGGACTTCGCCGACTCCCCCAGAATGCCTCCTCGCGATGTGACGGTCGACGTCTGGACCTCTGACGAGCTGGTGAGGTTCATCGAGGCCACTCAGACCGACCGACTGGCGGCAGCATGGAGACTGGCCGCCATGTCCGGCCTTCGCCGATCCGAACTGGTTGGTCTGCAATGGCCCGACATCGATCTCGATGGAGGCTGGTTGTCCGTACGGCGGTCGGTCGTGATCGTCGACGGAGGACCTCCAATCGTGAAACCACCAAAGACCGCGAAGTCCCGGAGGACTGTCGAACTCGATAGGCGGACGGTCTCAGTGCTCAGGGAGTGGCGCCGCACCCAACTCGAGGAGCGTCTGCGTGCGGGCGAGGCGTGGAACCCCGGAGAATGGGTCGTGGCCGACGAGCTCGGTGCGTATCTCCGGCCCGACCGGCTCGGAAAGCGATTCGTCGCTCTTTCGAGAGCGGCAGGACTGAGAACCATCACGATCCGCCAGCTTCGCCACAGCCACGCCACCGCCCTGCTTTCAGCCGGAGAGTCGCCAAAGGTCGTTCAAGAACGACTCGGCCACTCGTCGATCAGCGTGACGTTGGACGTGTACTCGGCCGTCCTACCGAACATGCAGCGCGAGGCCGTGGAGCGCCTCGCAGAGATATTCGACGCTTGATAGGCGCCGGATAGGCGCCGGATGAGCACCCAATGGGCGCCCGCTACGGAGAATGGACACCTTCCAACACGCTGAAACCCCTGCCGTAGCAAGGGTTTCAACGTCTGTCTCTTCGGGTGGAGCTGAGGGGATTCGAACCCCTGACCCCTTGACTGCCAGTCAAGTGCTCTGCCAGGCTGAGCTACAGCCCCTCGAAGAACCGGGAGTGTATCAGACCTCGGTGCTTGCCGACATACCGGAGAATTCGATCCGCGGGGCATCGGCCCACAATCGCTCGAGATCGTAGAAGTCGCGCGTTTCGGCGTCGAAGAGGTGGACGACGATATCGCCGTAGTCGAGCAGCACCCAGCGGCCATAGTCGGCGCCTTCCCGGCGGAGGGGGCGATCACCGAGTTCGCGGAGCTTGATCTCGACGTCATCGGCGAGCGAGCGGACGTGGCGGTTGGAGGTACCCGATCCGATCACGAAGACGTCGGTCACCACAAGAAGATCTGAGACGTCGAGAAGGGCAACGTCGTTGCCCTTCTTGTCGAGGATTGCGTCGGCAGCGGCCCGCGCTGCGGTTTCGGCGTGAGGAGTGGCTGGGATAAGGGTTCCCTCTCTGTGAGTGCGTCAATTCTAGGTGCCGACCGAGGAGAGACTACGCAGGTTCGACGTACAGTCGATTCTCGCTCACGTAGTCGAGGACCGGATCGGGAACGAGAAACCGAATCGATCGCCCTTCCGATACGCGGCGGCGGAGCATCGTCCCTGAGACATCGAGACTCGGCATGTCGAGCCACGTGATGTCTCCGTCGATGGCACGCTCGACCTCTTCGCGTTCGACTCCTGCTCGCGGCACGACCGCGATACGTGCGAGTTGGAGGAGTTCGTCCGCCCGATTCCAGGTCGGTAGACCCTTGGCGCTGTCGGCACCGATGATCATGACGATCTCCTCGCCACCGAAGCTCTCGATCGTGTCAATCGTGAACGTCCATCCATCTCGGTGGACTTCGCGGTCGTCGACCGTGAAGTAGTCGGTCCCCGCGGTTGCGAGTTCGATCATGCGGAGCCGGTGACGGGCGTCGGAGACCCCCGTACCGAGCTTCTGCCACGGCCGCCCGGCCGGTATGTAGGTGACGGTGTCCACGCCGAGCCGGCCATAGGCCGCTTCCCCCGCCACGAGGTGGGCGATGTGTGGGGGATCGAATGTTCCGCCGAGAATGGCTCGCATGGTGGCCAGGATACGGACTCTCCGTCACCATGGCACGCAGCCACAATGCCGCATGCGGATCCAGGTCGCAGCGCAATGCTTCGGACGGGTCGATGTATCGATCACCGACCCGCACCGAGAAGTGGAGGGCGACACCCCCTTCGTGGAGTCCAATCGTGCCGATGACGTCGCCTCGGCGGACCTCCTCACCGGCAGACACGAGCCGCTCGGAGAGGTACGAGTATGAGGTCCTCATACCGCCGTGATCGACCGTCACCGTGGTGTTCCCGACCACAACACCGCTGAACGAAACGACCCCGTCGCTCGCTGCACGAATCCGGGATCCGACACGGAGCAGCGATGTCGATGCCCCAGTGCCCGCTGTAGCGACCGGTCGGGCGGAAGGCGCGAACAACCTCACCGGCGATCGGCGCGGCGAGTCCGATGCACACCGAGGGGGCAAACGAGGCCGCAAGAAGCGCGGCCACCAAGAACGGAATCACGGTGCTCCACCGCCGTCACCGCACCAGCAACCTACCCCATGGACGGGCCGGCGTGAAGACTCACGTCGGCGATCCGACCTCCGTGTGTGCCTCGAGAAGAACACGTATGGTCGCGCGAAGCACGGCTCCGGTGTAGGGCTTCTCGAGCATCACTGCGTCCAACTCTGACAGCCGCCCGATGACCACACTGCGAGTCTCCCCAGTGGCGACAACGATCGGCACATTGACCGTCGACGGTTCCGAACGGAGCCGCTCAAGGATGTCCCACCCCGGCATGTCCGGCAGCCCGAGATCGAGGATGATCAGATCGGGCGGATCGTCGATCGCTGCTGCGAGGCCGGGTGCTCCGAGAAGGAATGCATCGATATCGATTCCGGTGCCGCGCATAGTGATCGCGAGGAGTCGCTGGAGGGCCGGCGAGTCCTCGATTGCGATGATTCTGGCCACAGTCAACCTCTGAGATCGGCGTGGCGGGTCGATTTACCCGTCTCTCCATCATCGGCCCGGCATTGCTCAAAGTTGACCCGAAGGGGTCGTTCGACCCATACGCCCCAGAATGCGGATACCGACCGGTCGGGAGCGCCGACCGTCAGGCCGCAGAGCCGCACAGCGGGCGGCATTCGGGCCGAGACGGATCAGGCCAGCACGATCAGGTCGTCGCGATGGATGGCGGCGCCGCCGGCCACCGACGTGTGTTGTCCAAGGACCTCGCTCAGCGTCGCCGCGGCAAGCCCAGCGAGGCCCTTCCCAATGAGTCGACCGGAGGCGTCGTGAACTTCAACCGCATCACCCCTGACGAAGTCGCCCCGTATCGCCGTTATCCCGGCTGCGAGAAGAGACTTACCCCCTCCGACGATGGCTGCAACCGCCCCGTCATCGACCGTCAAAACGCCGACGGCGGGCAGGCTGAACGCGATCCACAGCTTTCGTGCGCCGAGTCCGGTGGATCGTGGTGCCACCCAGGTTCCGATGTCTTCTCCGGCGACGGCACGTCGCACGGCTTCAGGGTCATCTGCCGCCGTTACAACGGTCGGGATGCCCGAGTAGGCGGCCATTCGGGCTGCTGCAACCTTCGTGGCAACACCGCCAGAACCGT
Organism: uncultured Actinomycetota bacterium; assembly: GCA_963808015.1. Classification (GTDB taxonomy): domain Bacteria; phylum Actinomycetota; class Acidimicrobiia; order Spongiisociales; family UBA5794; genus JAHEEL01. Next base: position 25,332 of record CAWEEG010000044.1, on the reverse strand, counting down.
AGACACCGGTGCTGCTCCCCCGCCGCAGCTCATCGAGGACCTCATCGGTGTGCCGGATCGCGCTGAGCAACTCCGGCTCGGCGACCAGCCGGGGATCATGGGCATAGAGGCCGGGCGTGTCGGTGAGTATGACCAGCAGTCCCGCACCGACAAGGTGGGAGACGATGGCAGCCAATCGGTCGTTGTCGCCGAATCGGAGTTCGTCGACGACGACGGTGTCGTTCTCGTTGACGATGGGAACAACACCCAGTTCGAGCAGGCGGTCGAAGGCGGCACGCGCGTGGAGGTGCGGCTCGCGGCCTGCCAGAACGTCGCGAGTCAAGAGCACCTGGCCGACCACAAGGTTGTGGGTCGCGAATGAGCCCTGCGTACTGCTCGATGAGCTTGCTTTGGCCAACGGCTGCGGCCGCTTGGAGGCCCGGCACGTCGGTGGGCCGACCGGTCACGCCGAGAGCGGGAAGGCCCGCAGCGACGGCACCGGAACTCACCAGGACGGCCGGATGGCCTGAACGTCGCAAATCGGCGATCTGTGCGACGACGCGAGCTATCGCGTCCGCATCGATCAACCCGCCCTCGGTGGTCAGGCTGGACGAACCGATCTTCACAACAACGGCGCGGCCTTGCTCGATCGGTCGCCTCATGGCTCCTCTTCCTCCACCACAGCGTCCGGGTCGTAGGTGAAGACCAATGCTCCGATTCGGACGTCGTCACCAGCCACCGCGCCGGCATCGCGCAGAGCCCCATCGATGCCGGTCGCAACCAGTCGCTTCGCCACGAGGTCGGCAGCCTCGGGGTTCGTGAGATCATCGAGATTCACGGCACGTTCAGCGACTCGGCCCGTCACAAGCCACTCCTCGTCGGAACGTTCGATTCTGAATGCCTTGCCGAGCGGCCTGTGCAGCATGAAACCTTCGCGGTCTGGAGCGCTGCGCTGCGCCAGCTCGGAGAGATCGGCGATACGGTGGAGCAATGCGGTGACACCCTCCCCGGTGACACCCGACACTTCGACAAGGTCGATGCCGAGATCGGCCGCCCATTGCGTCGGGTACTCATCCGGAAGGTCGGACTTGCTCAGGACCACAACACTCGGCCGCTCGGCAAGTTCGGGCGAATGGGCCTCGAGTTCGTTCATCAGCACGTAGTACTGACGCTCCGGAGAATCGACCTGGAGGTCCGAAGGATCGAGCAGGACCACCAGCACACGAGCCGCGCTCGGTGTGGCGCAAGAACTCGTGTCCAAGACCCTTGCCTGCGGCGGCTCCTTCGATCAGCCCTGGGATGTCGGCCAGCACGAATTCCCGGTCACCGAACGAAACAACGCCGAGATGGGGTACCAATGTGGTGAATGGATAGTCCGCGATCTTCGGCGTCGCCGCCGACACACCAGCGATCAGCGTGCTCTTGCCGGCATTCGGGTAGCCGATCAGTGCTGCATCAGCGACGAGTTGGAGTTCGAGGTGGAGCGTCCGGTCGTCTCCGTACTCGCCCTGTTCCGAGAAGGACGGAGCCCTGCGGTCCGGCGTCACAAACGAGGCGTTGCCGCGTCCTCCCCGACCACCCTCTGCAACGACCAGCCGTTGGCCGGGTTCCACGAGATCCGCAATGAGCGTCCCGTCTTCATCTTTGACGAGTGTTCCGAGCGGCACCGTGAGTTCGAGGTTCTCTCCGTTCCGACCGTGGCGCAGGTCTCCCCCGCCATGCTCGCCGTCGCCGGCATTCCAGTGTGGTTTGCGGTCGTACCGAAGAAGTGAGCCGACCGCCGCATCAGCGACGAAGATCACGTCTCCGCCTCGCCCGCCACGTCCGCCGTTCGGACGACCTCTCGGCTTGCCCTTGCGTTTCTGGAACGCAGTCACACCTGCACCGCCCGCGCCGCCGCGGGCGAACAACCGAACCGAGTCAACAAAGGAAGCCATAGGTGAGAACCGTAGTGCGTGGTGGACGGGCGATGTCAGTACTTCGACGTGCCCGCTGCTCCTCAGACGTGAAGATGCGCCGGCCAAGAAGCCGACGCATCGAGAAATGGGGGCTGAACTGCGCCGCTAGGCCAGGACAGACACTTGGCGACGGCCCCGCTTGGTGCCGTACTGGACGGTGCCTTCGATCATCGCGTAGAGCGTGTCGTCGCCACCGCGTCCGACGTTGTCGCCGGGATGGATGCGAGTTCCCCGCTGGCGGACGATGATCGCTCCCGAGTTCACGGTCTGGCCGTCGAACACCTTTGGTCCGAGCCGTTGTGCTGCAGAATCGCGACCGTTCTTGGATGAGCCACTTGCCTTGGTTTTGGACATCTCAGCCCTCCTTCTCTTCGGTCTTTGCTGCCTTGGCAGGCGCCTTCTCCGCCGGCTTCTTCTTCGCTGCCGGTTTCTTGGCTGGCGCGTCGGCCTTCGCAGAATTCTTCCTCGGCTGCCGGTCTTCTTGGCTGGCGCGTCGGCCTTCGCAGAGTCCTTCTTCGCCGCCTTCTTCTTGGCGCCTGGAAGCTCGATCTTCTTCACGAGGAGCTGAGTGTATTTCTGGCGATGACCGGCACGACGACGGTATCCGGTCTTCGCCTTGTACTTGAAGATGTCGATCTTCGGCCCCGTGGAGTCGCCGACGACCTCGGTCGTGACGGTCAACTTGTCGAGGGCGTCGCGATCCGAGATGACGGTCCCGTCGTCCTGCACGATCAGGAGCGGCGTGAACGTGACCTCGCCATCGCTCTTGACGCGCTCGACGTCGAGGACGTCACCCTCTTGAATTTTGGCCTGCTTCCCGCCGGCGCGAATGATGGCGTACATGATCCTTCGAATTCGTGGTGGTCTGGCCGAATCTCTCGGCGCGGTCAAACACTCCGCGTGCGAAGTGCCCCGGCATGATAGCGGAAACGCGGCCTATGGCCAGCGGGTTCAGTCGGCGTCTTCGGCCTCGATACCGACCGGAACGCCCGTTGTCGCAGCCTCCTCGTGCAGGAGAACGCCGCGCCCGTTGCATCGCGGGCAGAGCTCCGAGAATGATTCGAGGAGGCCCGCCGAGACGTTCTTCCTCGTCATTTCGACGAGGCCCAGGTTCGAAACGTCGAACACCTGGGTGCGCATCTTGTCTTTCGCGAGATGCTCCCGAAGTCGCAGCAGCACCGCTTCTTGGTTCTTCTCGATCTCCATGTCGATGAAGTCGATCACGATGATGCCGCCGATGTCTCGCAGCCTGAGCTGTCGAGCGATCTCCTCAGCAGACTCGAGGTTGTTCTGCAGCACCGTGTCTTCGAGGTTCGAGTGCCCGACGTACCGGCCCGTGTTCACGTCGATCACGGTGAGGGCCTCGGTCCGGTCGATCACGATGTGGCCGCCCGACGGCAGCCAGACCTTGCGGTCGAGCGCTTTGCGGAGCTGATCCTCGACGTGGAAACGTTCGAACAGCCCGAGCTCGTCTCCGTAGATCTGGACCTTCTCGATGAGGTCGGACTCGGTGCCGCCGAGGTACGAGAGGATCTGGTCATAGGTACTCGCGGGTGTCGACAAGCAGTCGCTTGAAGTCACGGGTGAAGTGCTCCCGAATCACCCGAATGACAAGCGGTGGTTCTTGATAGATGAGGGACGGGGCGGACGCCGACTTCGCGTCATGCGATGATGCCTTCCCAGATCCCGCTGAGACGGTCGATATCCGACTTGATGTCCTCACGCGACGCCCCTTCGGCCGCCGTGCGAACGATGACACCCATACCCTCGGGGCGAAGCTCGGCTACGAGCTCGCGGAGCCGCCTCCGTTCGTCGTCGGAGAGTCGCCGTGAGATGCCGCGCACCTGCGGATCGGGAGCGAGCACGAGGTAGCGGCCGGCAAGGCTGATCTGATTGGTGAGGCGGGCACCCTTGTGGCCCATGGCGTCTTTGACAACCTGGACGAGGACGGGATCGCCGGCTGCGAGCGCGGATTCGATCCGCTTCGGCTTGCCGTTGAGATCGTAGGCCGCGTAGTTCACATCTCCGGCGTAGAGCACGCCGTTCTTGCCTGCTCCGAAGTCGATGAACGCTGCTTCCATCCCGGGCAGGACGTTGCGCACCTTGCCGAGATATACGTTGCCGACAAGGGATTTCTTGTCAGATCGGGCGACGTAGTGCTCGACGAGGACCGGCCCTTCGAGGACAACGATCTGTGTCTGATGCGGCATCGTGCGCACAAGCATCTGCTTGCGGGCCGTCTCAGGTGGAGCGACAACCTCGGCGTGGGTTGGCCGGCGGCGGCGGCGCGGATCGGTCCGCTGCTGCGTCTTCTTGCGCTGCTTCTGCTTCGGCTTCCGCTTCTGCTTCGTCCCTGCTCGCGACGTTGTCGTGTCAGCGGTCGAGAACCGACGCACCGTGACGGACTCGCCGTCGACCGTGCGGACGGTGCGCTCCTCCGTCGCCGAACCGTGCCGCAGAATGCGCGCGGATTTCTTCCGGAACAATCCCATCAATGGACTCCTTCGAGGTGACTGGGTGCCGACGCGGCCGGTGCTCGACGCGATTCAACGTGAGGTCTGGCATGACGGAGTCTCGATGATCGATCATCAGTCGATGCCGGTAGACGCTGAACATACGCGTGAGGGCCACTCGGTTCGTCCCAGGTCGGAAAACGGCGACCGCGGCTTGCGGTCAACCGATCTCCGATCGTAGCAAGGAAGAGGGCGTATCTGGGGGAAATGGGAAGGCAGACACGAGATTTGAGACACGAGACAAGAGACAAAGGACAGTCTCGAGTCTCGAGTCTCGGGTCTCGGGTCTCCTACTCGATTCCCAGTTCTTCTTGGCGGGCTTCTTCGGGGTTGAAGCAGCGCCGACATCGGGCCTCGTACGAGTCTTGGGCTCCGAGCACCACCAACTCGTCAGATTGGACCACCCGCTGCGTGAATAGGCCGGGTCCCCCACATCTGTGGCAGACGGCCAGCGCCTTTGTCACGTACTCGGCGTGCAACATCAGCGAGGGTATGGGCTCGAATGGACGACCGAGATAGTCCAGGTCCAGACCCGCGACGATCAGCTGTTTGCCGGCCCCGGCCAGCCGCATCGCAACATCAACCAGATCCTCGTCGAAGAATTGACCCTCGTCGATGCCAATGACGACCGTGCGGTCCTCGACGGCATGAAGGAGCTCGCTCGAATCGGCAACCGGGATCGCCTCGGTTGACAGGTTGGAGTGTGAAACCACTTCACCGGTTGCGTATCGGGTATCGATCTGAGGCTTGAAGGTTTGAACGGGGATTCTTGCGATGCCGTACCGGGTCACCCGCCGGATCAGCTCCTCGCTCTTGCCCGAGAACATCGGTCCTGCGATGACCTCGATCCAGCCCTGCTCGTAGCGTCGGTGCATGGATGGTGAGAGTAGACGACACCGTGGCCTTCGGCCAAGGGGGTGGCCTCATCTACGAATTGCCGGCGGTCCTCTCCCCCACGAGCGGCGAACGGCGCATCCACACCGAGTGTGCCATACCCAGCGCCACGCTCATCACAACGAAGACGGTGCCGCCGGACGACATGAACGGGAGCGGCAAACCGGTGACCGGCATCACCCGGATGGTCATGCCGACGTTGACGAACACGTGAAACGCGACAAGAGCGGCGACGCCGGTCGCGGCCAGTTGCCCGAACCGATCCCTGGCGTTCGCAGCCGCGACCAGGACACGCCAGATGATGAGGCCAAACATCACGAGTACGAAGAGGCTCCCGGCAAACCCCAGCTGCTCGCCAACCGCGGTGAAGATGAAGTCGCTCGATTGCTCCGGGACAAATCTCAGGTTGGTCTGCGTGCCGTTGAACAATCCCTTGCCGAACAACCCCCCGGTCCCGATGGCGATCTGGCTTTGGAACTGGTTGTACTGAGTGTTGAGCACATCACTCGTCTCGTCGAGAAACGCGGTCAACCGCGTGATCTGATAGGTCTTGATCACCCCGGCTTGGAACACGGCAACTGTTGTGACCAGCCCGGCGACGATCAATGCCGCCATCTGCCGCCAGGTGGCGCCTGCGACGAAGATCATCACACCGGCGATGAATCCGAAGGTCAGCATCGTTCCCAGATCCGGCTGGAGGAAGATCAGCACTGCGGGCGCTACCACGATCAGCACGGCTCGAGCAACCCTGTCCCACTTCATGGGTCGCGCCGCGGCCGAAAGGAGCATTGCCAGGCCGAGGATCACGGCCAGCTTGGCGATCTCGGACGGCTGAAACCGGATCGGACCGAGCTGGATCCATCGTTGTGCGCCCTTCACCGCCGAACCGAGCGGGCTCAAGACGAGGATCAGCGTGACAACCGACCCGAGATAGAGGGCGGGCACCCAGGGCCGGACCACGCTGAGATTGATCACCGAAACGATCGCGAACGCGGCAAATCCGACGAGAACGAACGCAGCCTGCTGCTCGAGTTCCCGTGTTGGGCTCACGCCTGCTTCTTCGAGCCGTGGGGCCGAGGCCGTGTAGATCATCACGAGACCGAGGGCGGTGAGCAGGAGATAGGGAATCACAAGCATCAGATCCGGACGGAGCTGACGCTCACGCCGAAGCAGTGACATCTGGGTGCGTTCTTCGGTGTACGCCATCAATCCACCCTGTCTCCAGCCTCGAGCGGTGTAACGAACGACTCGCCGTTGACGAGGTACTGCAGCACCTGCCGGGCTACCGGTGCGGCGACTCCTCCACCCGAACCTCCACGCTCGATGACCACGGTGACGACGTAGTCCGGCGATCCGACGGGGGCTACGCCGACGAACCAGGCGGTATCGACCTCTTGGACAGGATCTTCTGCCTTGATGATCTCGGCCGTGCCCGTCTTGCCACCCACACTCGAGACACCCGGCCCGAACGTAGCGAAGGCGCTGCGCGCCGTGCCGATCGGGCCGTTGACAACCTGCTGGAGGTCCGTCCGGATTGCCCGAACGGTGTTGGGATCGAGGTCGACCGTGCCGAGGGTCGCCTTCTCGTTCTCGTCGGTCACCTCTCCGTCTTGGTTGACGATCTCGGAGACAACACGAGGCTCCCACAGAGTGCCCCCATTGACCATCGCGGAGAAGCCGTTGGAGAGCTGCAGAGGTGTCACGAGCACGGTCCCCTGTCCCACCACGGCGTTCATGAGGTCACCACCCACCCATGGCCCGGTCGAACGAACCCGGCCGGTGCCTTTCCGCTGCTCTTCACGGAACCACTGACGATCCGGGATGAGGCCCGGCTTCTCGAACGGCAGGTCGATTCCGGTCTCGGTGCCGAATCCAAACTGCCGGGCCCATTCCTGCCACAGGTCCTCATTGTTGATCCCGGCTTCGTCGGAACGTTCGTTCCACACCCGAAGCGCAATCTCCCAGAAGTAGAGGTCACACGAAGCCTGCAGTGCCCCGTGAAGATCCAGCGGCCCATGACCGTTGCGCTTCCAGTCTCGGTAGACCTGCGAAGACCCGTCGTTGAACCGGAATCGAAGGCTCCCCGTGCAGTTGTAGAGCTCTGTGTCGGACGTGAGGGGCTGAAGCTCTTCGTCTGAAGGCGGTTGCGTCGTCGGAGGGGTCTCCTCACCCTCCGGAACGGTTTCGTCGGTCTGACCATCCTCCGCAGCGGGATCTGCTGCAGGATCACCATCACCGATGAGCCGGTCGCCGGTTGGGCGATCGAGCGGGTAGATCGACTCTTCGAGCGCAAGCACGTACGAGACGACCTTGAACGTCGACGCCGGGGCGTACTGACCTTGGATTGCGAAGTTCGTGAAGGCGTTGATCGTGCCGAGGCTCTCCCATTGGCTCTGCGTGAGGCCGTCCACGAACGCACCCGGGTCGAACGATGGGTACGACGCCATGGCAAGAATCGACCCGTCGTTCGGATCCTCAACAACGCCAACGGCGCGAACAGGGCACCATTTGTCGGAATGCGACACGATCAAAGCGTCCTGTTCGATCGCGATCACGCGGAGGGTTGTGGCGAACGTGTCGCCGCCCTCGACCTCGAATTGTTCGCCATCAACGTCCACAACGGCAACACGCTGGCTTCCGTTCTCGAGGACGGCGTCGAGGCGCATAGTCCGCTCCGTCGTCCCCGACAGAAGAGTGCGTGACCCGACTGCGACTTCGACCCGCTGCACCGGAACACACACCCGGTTCTCGTCGATCGGAAGGCCCCAATACAACGACCCGAGTACCTCACCCTCGACGATCTCCGCGGCGTCTTCGACATCGATGCTGTCCTCGTCGGCGGTCGCGTCCTCGCCGGCTTCGGCCGCTGCCGCCCTCGCTTCGTTTGCTGCCCGTATGGCCGCGATTTGGGCGGCTTCGCGGGCAAGGAACAAGCGAGTCTGGATGTTCTCGAGTTCGAGGGCTTCGGCGCGCTCCTCCATCTCCAGGTTCCTGGCCAGCTCGAGACCGGCCTCGAGCGACTCCTGAAGCTGGGCCTGGATACCGTTGTCGATGGTGAGGACGAGGTTGTCGCCGGGCTCCGACTCCTGCTCACCGAGGCGCTGAAGCACGGAGCGGGTTGCGTCGACTCGGTACTTGATCTCTCCTTCAGTTCCCCGAAGCAGGTCGTCATAGAACCGCTCGACACCGGCCTTGCCCACGACGTCGGTGCCCTTCACGCCGGGCCGTTCGAGGTCGGCTTCGGACGGTTTTCCGATGTACCCCAGCACCTGTGACGCAAGTTCGGCGTTGGGGTAGTCGCGAACGGGTTGTGGGATCACAGCGACGCCCGGGAAGTCCTCGCGATGTTCGACGAGGGTGAGCGCCTGCTGTTCGGTGAGGTCCTTCGCCAGGATCAGCTGTGCCCCCGAATTGGCGGTATCGAAACGCTCGAGAATCTCGCTTGCCGGTTGGTCCAGGAATGCGGCGAGTCGCTGAGCGAGTTCCTCAGCGAAGTCATCTTCGACGAGCGCCATGTCAACGACCACCGCCAACGACGCCTTCGTCCCCGCCAACAACTCCCCATTGCGATCGTAGATGTCGCCGCGCGGCGCAGGGGTTGAGACCACGCGGACAAGATTCCGCTCGGCTTCGGCGCTGTAGTCCTCCGTCTCGGTCACCTGTATCGCCCACAGCCGAAGGCCCAACCCCGCCAGCATCACGGCCATGACGAGCCCAACACCCGCGAGCCTCCAGGTCCCGATCATGCTGCCCACGTCCGCTCTTGCGGCCGGATCGCGGCCCTCGTGATCCAGAAGACGGGGTATGCAAGGATCACGTTGTAGAGAGCGGGGACCAGGAGATCCCAGATAAAGCCCGGGCGGGTGACGATGGCTTGTCCAAACAGCGTTCCAAGCACCGCGTAGGTGAATTGCCCGATGAAGGTGAGGCCGAATACTCCGGCCAGAACAGCGAGCGGCCCTGCAATCTCACGGTCACGAATCTTCAGCGTGATAAACGCCACAACCGTGAACGTGCTCGCCCACAAGCCGAGTGGCGATCCTCCCAGGAGATCCTCGAGGAATCCACCGCTGAACGCCACGAACAAGGCGGGCTCGGGATCGAGATATCGGGCAACTGCGATCACCAACAGCAACCCGAGTGCAGGGGCATACCCGAACGGCTGGATCTGCTCGAACAGGGTGGTCTCGAGAAGGACGGCAGCAACGACGAGTCCGAGCGCAATGATGATCTTCCCACTCGTCATCGTGGGCCCGTTTCCGGATCGATGGACGACGGCGGGTCGATCAGTGGGTCGCCGGTTTCCGGATCGGCGTCGAGTGGCGACCACCCGACCACAACCTTGACAAAATCGAGTTCAGAGAACGCGGCAGCGGGGTTGACCGTCGCCCTCAACGCAAACCCCACGTTCGCCTCCTTCGTCTCTCGAACGAACCCCACGACAACGCCGGGAGGGAAGCGGCTTCCGTCGGTGACGAGGACGGCACCCTCGACTACCGGTTCTGTGGCGTCGAACATGTCGAGTTGGATCACGTCGTCGCCGCGCCCGGTTGCGGCGCCGGTCTGGTTCGTGTCCTGAACACGCACCCCTACCGACACGAGCGGGTCAGTGACGAGGCGGACTCTGGCGGAGGAACCGGTCACCAGATCGACGCGGCCGACGAGTCCACTCTCGTCAATGACGGCTTGCCCCACGATGATTCCATCGGACGTGCCCTTGTTGATGAACCGAACCTGGTCGAACGTCGAGGGTCCCGACGAGTAGATGCGGGCTGTGACTGTTGCGAGTCCTTCCGGGGCGCGAGATCGTTGATGGCCTCGAGTTCGGCGACTCTTCGCTCGAGCGCCGACGTCTCGCGGAGTCGCGCTTCGAGCCTCTGGACCTCTGCCTCGAGCCGTTCGTTCTGATCGCGGAGCCCTGCCACGTTTGAGATGCCGTCCACGAAGCCGACGACCGGACGGACCAAGAAATCGATGCCACTCTGGATCGGTTCCGCGAGTGTTTGAGCGCCACCGCGAGCACCGTCGTTGCACTGTCGCCGGACGCGCGGACATCGAATGTCGCTACCAGAAACCCCACAGCCAACAGCGAGATGAAGAGTGCTGTTGCGCGGTCGAGGCGTCTACCGGAGGGAAACATCAGTTCCGGCGGCCGGCCGCGTCACACCCGTCCGCTGGATTGGAGAACGACGTGGAGAACATCGAACTCTTCCAGGACCGCCCCCGAACCGAGGACGACACTCTGCAGCGGACGCTCAGCCGTCACGATCGGCATGCCCGTCTCGTGAACGAGGCGTTGATCGAGACCGCGGAGGAGGGCTCCGCCGCCTGCCATCACGATGCCGCGTTCCATGACATCGGCAGCGAGTTCGGGCGGTGTCTTGTCGAGGGTGTACTTGACGGCATCGACGAACGCTTCAACCGGCTCCTCGATCGCCTCTCTGATCTCCTGGCTGGAGAGGACGATAGTCTTCGGGAGCCCGGTGATCAGGTCGCGGCCCGCGGACTTCCGCAGCCGGTTCGTCGGCGTACGGCCAGGCTGATCCAATGGCCATCTTCACCTGCTCGGCGGTCCTTTCGCCGAGCATGAGGCTGTATTCCTTCTTGACCCACTGGATGATGGAGTCGTCAAGTTCATCTCCACCAATGCGGATACTCTTCGAAACGACGATGCCACCCAGAGAGATGACCGCAACCTCAGTGGTACCGCCACCGATGTCGACCACCATCGAGCCGGTTGGCTCATGTACAGGAAGACCAACACCGATCGCAGCCGCCATGGGCTCTTCGATCGTGTACGCCCGCCTGGCACCGGCGTGGTATGCCGCCTCTTCAACCGCTCGACGCTCGACGGCGGTGATCCCGGATGGGACGCAGATGACGATACGCGGACGAGCGGCAAAACGCCCGGTATGGACCTTGTCGATGAAGTAGCGGAGCATCTTCTCTGTGACGTCAAAGTCAGCGATGACCCCGTCGTGGAGTGGGCGAATCGCCTGGATATAGGACGGCGTACGTCCAATCATCCGCTTCGCGGCCATGCCAACCTCGAGCGGCTTGTTGTCGCGCGTGTTGATTGCGACGACGGACGGTTCGTTGAGGACAATGCCTTGGCCGCGCACAAACACGAGCGTGTTTGCGGTGCCGAGGTCGATTGCCATGTCTCGGCCTGCGAAAGAGAGAAGACTGTTCATGGGAGCATTCCCTGGGAGTGTGCCGACAGTGTACCTGCGAGAGCGTCTAGCGGTCCTGGATCAGCCGAAGAAGATCCCCAATTCTCGTTCGGCGCTCGTCGGTGAATCCGATCCGTGCACAGAGTTTTCGGTGATGATCAGACCGTAGTCGCCGCGGATCGTCCCTGGTGGCGCCTCGGCCGGATTCGTCGGACCCATGAGCGTACGCGAAACGGACACGGCGGAAGGCCCCGTCCATTGCATCGCAACAACTGGGCCGCTGGTGATGAACTCGACGAGTTCGCCAAAGAACGGCTTGTCGACGTGTTCGGCGTAGTGGCGGGATGCCAATTCTTCGTCGATCGTCAGCATCCGCATGCGATCGAGTGTCAGACCCTTCCGTTCGAAACGGGAAATGATCTCACCGACCAGACCACGCCGCACGCCGTCCGGCTTCACCATCACAAAGGTAGATTCGATTGCCATGGGCGGAGAGGCTACTCCCCGCCGCCGCCTTCCGTCCAGGTGTCCCCGGTGTCAACCCATTCGTCGTCGTCCAACACGGATTCATCCTCGGTCTCCGCTTCGAATCGAACGTGAACGCCGGATGGCAGGAATTCCGTTCCGATGAGCGCTGCTCTCGCTTCGCCCGCGACGTAGAGCGATCCGGTGACAACGACGGAACCACCGCTTCCCGCTGCATCCATGGCGGCGGCCACCGCCTCCGGAACACCGTCCACAACGGTTGCTCCACAGCCGAGGGCCGGGGCCCCGGCGGATGCGATCTGCTCAGGGTCGATGGCTCCCGGGTCGTCCGGCGCGGTCGCCCACAAGTGCGCCGAGAGGCTGCCAAGTGGTTCGAGGATCTCGCCCGGCGACCTGCGGCCTCTCATGCCGGCAACGATCTGCCACTTCATGTCTGGGAACTCTTCCTCGAGTGCGGCCGCAAGACCCTCAATCCCCTGCGCGTTGTGGGCGCCGTCGACGATCACGAGTGGGCGATGGTGCACCACTTCGATTCGGCCGGGTTGGGCTGTTGCGCCGAGGGCCGTTCGGAGTGCGTCGGCATCGAGAGCGCGCCCGAGAAACACTTCGGCCGTCGCAACCGCCGTTGCCAGGTTGTCGACCTGGTGTCGCCCGTGGATCGGCAGATAGAGGTCGGTGTACGAGGCGTATATACCGTCGATGTCGACCACCCAACCGCCGACGGCAATGGTTGCGTCGGCAACCGCAAAGCCGTCCCCGCTCCGGTACCACTTCGCCTGCGCCCCCTCGACACGTGCCGTGATGGCTCCTTCGGCGGCCGGAGGGAGCGGACCGGTGACCAAGGTCGACCCGTCTCCGACGATGGCTGCTTTCTCGCCGGCGATCTCGCCAAACGTCTCACCGAGGAATTCGACGTGATCAAGAGCGATTCCGGTGATCACAGCGACGTGGGCATCCACAATGCTGGTCGCATCCCAGCGACCGCCCATGCCGACTTCCACGACCGCCACGTCGAGCGCCACCCCCGCGAAGATGGAGAATGCGAGGGCCGCAGTGACCTCGAAGTAGGTGACTCCGCTCCCCGATCGGCGCTCGTATTCCTCGACAAACCATGCAATGTCGGAGACTGCCTGGGTGAATTCCTCTGTGGTGATCGGCGCGCCGTCGACCGAGAAGCGTTCTTCGACACGGTGCAGGTGGGGTGACGTGAAGGTACCGGTCCGAATTCCATGCGCCCCGAGGATGTCGGCGATCAGCCTCGTGACCGTGGTCTTGCCGTTGGTGCCTGCAACCTGGATCACGGGATAGTCAAGGTGCGGATCCCCCATGAAGCCGACCATTCCGGTGATCCGCTCGAGCCCGGGTTTCACTCCCTGGCCGATCCGGTCGTCCAGGAACGCCTCGGCGTCCTCGCGAGTCTCAATGTTTGGGATGGGTTGATCCACGTCAGCCCAGCTCTGCGAGTTGCGCCAACAGCTTCGCCGAGCGCTCCTCACCCTCGGCCACTTTGACCTCTTCGCCTGCGACAACGTCTGCCGGCGCGCGGTCCCTGAAGTTCGGGTTCGCCAGCTTGGATCGCGACCGCTCGAGATCCGCTTCGCCGTCTGCGAGCGCCTTCTTCAGCCGCGCCCTCTCAGCTTCGACATCAACGAGCCCTTCGAGTGGGATGAACGCCTGAACCGGGCCCGCGATGACTCGACTGACTGCGCTTCCCTCGAGCGGATCGCCATACTTGATCGTGCACCCCGTCAACGCCGCAAGGTGCTCGGACCACCAGGCTTCTGCGACCGTGTCCGGGTCATGCACCGTCACTTCGATCGGAGTCTTGGGGCTGATCTGATGCTCGGATCGGAATCTCCGAAGCCGGGCAACAAGATCCTGAAGCGTCGCCATGCTCGCCGGACCTTCAACGCTGGGCGGCTCAGGCCAGGAATCGGTGATCAGGAGACTCCCATCACCCAGTTCGCTCCATAGATCTTCGGTGAGGAACGGGATCGCCGGGTGGAAGAGCTTGAGAAGATCGCGAAGCACCACACCAAGCGTCGAGCGCGTGGCCGGCGCTCGATCGTCGTCGCTCAGCGCCGTCTTTGCCATCTCCAAGTACCAATCGAACACTTCCGCCCACGCGTAGTTGTAGAGGAGGCCGTAGGCGTCTGAGAACCGATACTCATCGAAGAGACGATCGAATTCGGCGGTGACCTCGCCGAGCCGCTGCAGGATCCAGGCGTCTTCCGGTCCCGGTTCATCCGGGTACCCACCGTCGGAAGGCACATCGCGGATCTCCATGTGCTCCACGGCAAAACGGAGCGCGTTCCAGAGCTTGTTTCCGAATCGCCGTGTTGCGTCGACCCACACCTCGTCGAACGGAACGTCGTGACCGGGTGCCGCTGCCTGGATGAGTGCAAGCCGGAGCGGATCCGCTCCGTACTTGTCGACAAGCACCAGCGGGTCGAGGGCATTGCCGGACGATTTCGACATCTTGCGCCCATCGGCCGTTCGAATCAGCCCGTGGATCGAGATGTCTGCGAACGGTTCGGAGCCGGTGAAGTGGATGCCCATCATCATCATGCGAGCGACCCAGAAGTAGATGATGTCGAATCCGGTGACCAGCACCGTTGTTGGGTAGTAGGTGGCGAGGTCGTCGGTCTGCTCCGGCCACCCCATCGTCGAGAAGGGCCATAACTGCGACGAGAACCACGTGTCGAGCACATCCTCGTCCTGGGTCAAGGATGAGCCTCCGCAGGCCGTGCAGGCCGTTGGATCCTCTTCTGAGACGATGACGGCGTCGCAGTCGTCGCAGTACCAGGCGGGGATTGCGTGCCCCCACCAGAGCTGGCGGCTGATGCACCAGTCGCGCAGGTTCTCCATCCAGTGGAAGTAGTTGTTCTCCCACCGCTTCGGAATGAACCGCGTGCGGCCTTCCTTCACGGATTCGATCGCAGGGATCGTCAGGGGCTTCACTTTGACGAACCACTGGAGCGACAGCATGGGCTCGACAACCGTGCCACACCGGGAACAGTGTCCGACGGAGTGGTGGTGGTCGTCGATGCGCTCGAGGAAGCCTCGCTTCTTCAGTTCATGACGGACGGCCTCACGTGCCTCGAATCGATCTTGGCCGTGAAACGGCCCGCCGCGTTTCGTGATCCGTGCCTCGGTATCGATCACCTTGATCTCCTCGAGGCCGTGGCGGCGGCCGATTTCGAAGTCGAGCGGATCGTGCGCCGGTGTCACTTTGACGGCGCCCGTCCCGAATTCGAGCTCAACGCCTTCGTCGGCGACGACGGGAATCTCACGGTCGAGCAGCGGGAGGAGGAGCATCCGGCCGACCGCGTCGCGATAGCGATCGTCGTCCGGGTGGACTGCCACAGCGCTGTCGCCGAGCATCGTCTCCGGGCGGGTCGTTGCCACGGTGATGGAACCGTCACCGTCGGCGAATGGATACTTGATGTGGGTGAGCTCACCCACCTCATCTTCATGTTCGACTTCGATCTCCGAGATCGCCGTGTGGCATCGCGGGCACCAGTTGATGATCCGGTTGTCCCGATAGATCAGATCGTCTTCGTAGAGCGAGACGAACACCTTCCGGACCGCACGTGAGAGACCGTCGTCAAAGGTGAACCGCTCCCTGGTCCAGTCGGTGGAGAACCCCATGGTGCGCATCTGCTCGGTGATGCGATTCCCCGATTTCGCTTTCCACGCCCACACCTGTTCGACGAACCGCTTGCGGCCGAGGTCGTGGCGACTCATACCCTCGTTGGCAAGCTCGCGCTCGACGACGTTCTGGGTTGCGATTCCTGCGTGGTCGGTGCCCGGGAGCCACAGCGCGGCGTAACCCTGCATTCGTTTCCGGCGGATGAGCACGTCTTGGATAGAGAGATCGAGGGCGTGACCCATGTGGAGCACGCCGGTGACGTTCGGCGGCGGGATGACGATCGAATACGGCTCGCCGTCGGGGTTGATCTCAGGCCGGAATGCGCCGGCATCTTCCCAGACGGTGTACCAGCGCGACTCGACGGCGCTCGGCTCGTACGTTGGCTTCATCATGCCCCTCGGTCATCGATTCCTCCGGCGAGGTCTTGATGATAGAGCGCCGTGGGTTCCATGAAAGGCTGAGGCCGGGAACCGTATGGTCCCCGGCCTCTCCACCGTTCCCCCTGCCCAAGCCCGAACCGAGGCCGGGTGTTTCGCCCGGTGCCTTCGATCTGGAGTCACCATACGAACACTCTGCGTGGCCGTCGAGACACAACGTCCCCCGGTCAGAAGGACTAGTCATTGGCCAGATCGGGCGCGGGTGTGATGTTTCGCGAGGGGCGGGCAGGCGTCGTAGTGAGGCGAAGGACGAGACGATAGACATGAGACTTGAGACTCCGAACCGTTGCGTCTCGTGTCTCGAGTCTCGTGTCTAGCGTCTCGGGTCTCGGGTCTCGGGTCTCGGGTCTCGTGTCTAGCGTCTCGGGTCTACTCGTCCCCGAAGGTCATTTGGGGGCCGGGGGCGGGCTTCTTTGGCCGTTTGCGCACGATCCTGCGTTTCGGGATCCCGTCGGCAAAGAGGGGTTCGTGGATCAGCGCGGCGAGACGCTCTGCAATCGGCCACCAGTCGAAGC
The DNA here is from genome assembly GCA_963808015.1 of uncultured Actinomycetota bacterium. Classification (GTDB taxonomy): domain Bacteria; phylum Actinomycetota; class Acidimicrobiia; order Spongiisociales; family UBA5794; genus JAHEEL01. The sequence goes on along the minus strand of CAWEEG010000044.1, from coordinate 8,725 downwards.
CATCACCGATCTCGGATGCAGGTATGTCGATACGTGCGCCCTCGTTGACCAACGTGTCCAGATGATCGTCGAGGATCGCCTCGATCTCGAGGCGGAATTCGTCGGATGTCGAACGCACCCCGTCGGACGAGAGGTCAACGTCGGGAAGCAACCGAACCACCAAGTCGTAGGTCTTGGACCAGGCACGCACCATGGGCCCGACGTCGAACCGGTCCTCTCCCCCACAGGCTCGGAGGTAATACGCGAAGTTGTCCATCACCCCGCGATCGAGGACCAGGACATCAGCCTTCGGGGCGAGCGTCAGCTCTTGGCGGATCTGCGAGACGATCACCCAGAGCTGGGCCTCACCGGTCGCACCCTCATTGATCCCGAGGGGGTTGTCGCGGACGACTTCGCGGCCGTACTCAACCGATCGACCGGCGCGTTGCATCGCGTTGGCGAAGCCGTGAGCAGCGGTTGTCTTTCGGATGCCGTGCGAACCGATGAACGCCACCTTGGCGTTCCGCTGCCAACTCCCCATCGCCGGGACTCAGGCCGAGCGTTCTTCGGGAAGGTCCCCCGAGGCGAGATCTGAGATCGGCACGAGCGTCGGGTTGACCCGCTCGCGAACGACCTGCTCGTCGATGACGACCTGCGCCACGTCGGTCCGCGCGGGAAGCTCATACATGGTGTCGAGCAGGACCTCTTCCATGATTGCCCGGAGACCTCTGGCGCCCGTGCCGCGCCCCATAGCCTGCTCGGCGATGGCTCGGAGCGCGTCGGTGGTGATGAGCAGCTCGACGCCGTCCATCTCGAAGAACTTGCCGTACTGCTTGACGAGCGAATTCTTCGGTTCGGTCAACACGTGGATCAAGTCTTCGGTGTCGAGATCGTCGACTGTGGCAATCACCGGGAGACGGCCGATGAATTCCGGGATGAGTCCGTAGCCGAGCAGATCCTCCGGCAGTACTTCGGCAATCAGTTCGGCCGGCCTGCGCCCGTCGGATGAGTGGACCTCGGCTCCGAATCCGACCGTGTTCTTCCCGATGCGGTTCTGGATGGTGTCTTCGATTCCGGCGAACGCGCCGCCGCAGAGGAAGAGCATGTTCGTCGTGTCGATCTGGAGGAACTCCTGGTGCGGGTGCTTGCGGCCGCCCTGCGGAGGAACCGAGGCTTGTGTTCCTTCGAGGATCTTCAGCAATGCCTGCTGGACCCCCTCGCCCGACACGTCGCGAGTGATCGAGGGATTCTCGGCCTTGCGGGCGATCTTGTCGATCTCATCGATGTAGATGATCCCCGTCTCGGCACGTTTGATGTCGAAGTCCGCTGCCTGGATCAGCTTGAGGAGGATGTTCTCGACATCCTCTCCCACGTAGCCTGCCTCGGTAAGCGCTGTGGCATCGGCGATGGCGAACGGAACGTTGAGCAGCCGTGCGAGCGTCTGCGCCATCAGCGTCTTACCCGACCCGGTGGGACCGATCATCAGGATGTTGGACTTCTGGAGTTCAACATCCTCGTCGGTCATCCGCTGGCCGGCGCGTACACGCTTGTAGTGGTTGTAGACCGCCACCGAGAGGACCTTCTTTGCCCTCTCCTGCCCGATCACGTACTGCGCGAGGAAGTCGAAGATCTCGTGAGGCTTCGGCAGTTCGGCGAACGAGATCTCCTCGGTCTCCGTCAGCTCCTCGTCGATGATCTCATTACACAGATCGACGCACTCATCACAGATGTAGACGCCGGGACCCGCAATGAGCTTCTTGACCTGTTTCTGTGACTTTCCACAGAAACTGCACTTGAGGAGCTCCGCTCCCTCGTATTTGGCCACGTGTGGCCTCCCCTACCCGCTGACGGCTTCGAGCTGGCGGCCTTTGAGAACCGCGTCGATAGCACCGTAGTCGACAGCCTCCTTCGCGCTGAGCCAAAAGTCGCGATCCGTGTCATTCTGAACCACGTCGAGGGGTCGCCCGGTGTGGTCCGCGAGGATCTCGTTGATCTCTTCGCGGGTCTTGAGGATCTCCTTGGCGTGGATCTCGATGTCGGTGGCCTGACCACCCACACCCGAGACGTGGGGCTGATGCACCATGATCCGCGAGTGCGGGAGTGCGAACCGCTTGCCCTTGGTTCCCCCTGCAAGAAGGACGGCTGCTGCCGAGGCGGCGAGTCCCATGCAGTAGGTCGCGACGTCGGGCTTGATGAACTGCATCGTGTCGTAGATCGCCATCAATGCGTAGGTCGAACCACCCGGTGAGTTGATGTACAGGTTGATGTCCTTCTCGGGATCCTCGCCCTCGAGATGGAGCAACTGCGCCATGATGATGTTGGCGACGCCGTCATCGATGGGAGTCCCGAGGAACACGATCCGATCCTTGAGGAGGCGACTGTAGATGTCGAACGCGCGCTCACCCCGCGGGGTCTGTTCTACAACGGTGGGAACTAGGTAGCTCATCTCACTCCTCGATTTCGGGGGACGATTCATCGTCCTGGCCTTCGTCCCCGGTCGGTTCATCGTCATCATCTTGGTCGACCACAACCGGAGTCAGGTCGACAATGTTCCCGTCGGCATCCACCGCCACTGCTGCGTCGGCGACGCGATCGAGCGCTTTCCTTCTGAGGATATCATCCGTCAGTGACTCAACTTGACCACTGTCGGTCAGCATCTTCTCGATTTCCTCGACGGATGATTCCGAGTTTGCGGCGATTGCTTCCAGTGCCTCGCGGTACTCCTCGTCGTCAACCGTGGTTCCCTCGATCGAGACGATGGTCTCAACAACGATGCGCGTGGCGAGGGCCGACGTGGCCTGGGCTCGCACATCCTCGACCAACCCGGCTTGGTCGCGACCGATGATCCTCAGGTAGTCCTCGAATCCGATGTTGTCGGACTCGAGGCGGGCCAGCAGGTTCTGGATCCGGGCTTGTGCCTCGGCATCAACCAGCGATTGCGGCAGTTCGAGATCGACGTCCTCAACGAGTTGTTGGACCGCAAGGTCACTGAAGGCGGACCGGGCCGTGTGGACCTTGTAGGCAAGGATGTTCTGCGTGAGGGTTTCGCGTGCTTCTTCGACGGTCTCGAATTCGGTCGCATCCGAGACGAATTCGTCGGTGAGCTCGGGGAGTTGTTTGCTCTTGACTTCCTTGACGAACGCCCTGAGGGTCACCGGCCGGTCGCCGTCTTCGGTGAAGCCTGCGGGAAGGATGCCATCACCCTCGACGAGGTCGCCAACACTGGCTCCTGCGAGGAGTTCGTCGAGGCCGGGGAAGAACGAACCGGAGCCGATCTCGTACAGCATGTCATTCGCTGCAGCGTCTTCGATCTCCACGCCGTCGTCGAACGCCGAGACGTTGACAGTGACGAAGTCACCCTCGTCGGCAGCACGAGCGACGGTCTCGAGGTCTGCGAACTGATTCCTGAGAGCCTCAAACTGCTCCTCGATCTCCTCGTCGGTGACGACCGGAGGTTCGATTTCGACGGTGCGGCCGTCGAAGTCGGGGATGGCGTCGAGCACCGGCCAGAGAGTGACGAGCACATCGACTTCCACTCCCCCATCGTCAAGGTCGCGAATATCGGTGACCGAGGGAACCGTCGCCGGCTCGAGGCCGCTCTCCTCGATGGCGGCGCCGACGGTGTCCGGGATAGCTTCCTCGATCGCTTCGGAGCGAAGCTGGTCCGCTCCGACCATACGCTCGACAATCGAACGAGGTGCCTTGCCGGGACGGAATCCTTTGATCTTCATCTCGCCAGAGAGTTTGCGTGCGGCCTTCGTCTTCGCGGCTTCGAGTTCGGCTTCCTCGAGCTGGATCGTCAGGGTGCGCTCGAAGCGCCCCGTCTCGCTGACCTCAGTGTGCACGTTGTCTCCATGGGTAGTTGGGGGACGGACGATTGGGGTGGCCGACGGGATTCGAACCCGCGACCTCCTGGACCACAACCAGGCGCTCTAACCAAGCTGAGCTACGGCCACCATGCTCGCGAGTCGCGGTTCGTGCAATTCGCGTGCGAACCCGCAGCGTAGCGAGACGCGGCGGGCAACGATTCTTCGCGGTGCGGCCGACCCCAGTGCGGTCGCTCGTGATTCGGACCACGTCGGGTTGATCGCCTGCCGCCTCTTGAGGTCCGACGAGAGGGCGCCGGTCGTTGCCGGCGCCCTCTTCTCATACGTTTGGTTTCGTGTTGTCGTTCAGCTCGTCGGTGGGATCAACACCGCGTCGATCGCATGGATGATGCCGTTCGACGTCTTCACGTCAACGATGATGATCTCCGCGCGTTGGCGGTGCTTTCGTTCAGGACCACCGTCGGGTCGTGCACGTCGACTTCGATCGTTGCACCGTTCAGCGTGGCCGGAGTTGAAGCTCCGTCCCAGCTCACAACAGCGGTCGAGTCGTACGCGTCGCCGAGGACGTGATACGCCAGGATGCTGCCGAGGTCCGGGTTCGCCAGAAGCTCTGCTTTGGTGATGCCGAGATCGGCAAGCAACGCCGCGAACGCTTTGTCCGTCGGTGCGAAGACCGTGTACGGGCCATTCGGCGCCGACAGATCGTCATCAAGACCGGCCGTCACAACCGCTTCGACCAGAACCGTGAACCGACCATCGGCAACGGCGGTCTCAACGATGTCCTGCGGCACCAACACCGCATCGAGCACATGGATGATGCCATTCGACGTCTTGATGTCGGTCTTGATCACTTCGGCATCGTTGAGGTAGACCTTGCCGTCCTTCAGCTCAACCCACACCAGCTCACCGCCGATGGTCTCAGCGCTCTTCCCATCGAGCTTGACCACCTCGGATGCCGGCAACAGGCCGGACGCCACGTGATAGGTCAAGATGCGGGTCAGACTCTCGCTCGCCAGGAGCTCCTCGGCAGAGATGCCAAGATCCTTCAGCAGAGCTGCGAACGCATCATTGGTCGGAGCGAAGACGGTGAAGGGGCCATTTGGCGCCGACAGGGCGTCAGCAAGGCCGGCAGCACCGATCGCCGCGACCAGTGTGCTGAAGTCTTCGTTTGCTGAAGCCGTCTCCACGATGTCCTGTGGCACCAACACCGCATCGATCACATGAATGATGCCGTTCGAGGCGTAGATGTCTTGGACAATCACCTCGGCAACGTCGTTCAGGATGACCTTGCCATCCTTGACATCGATCCACACCAACTCACCACCGATGGTCTCAACGCTCATCCCGTCGAGCTTGACCACCTCGGACGCCGGAACCTTGCCGGACACCACGTGGTACTGCAGGATGCGGGTCAGCGCATCGAGGTCGCCGAGTAGTGCTTCGACCGTACCATCGGGAAGCGCATCAAACGCATCATCCGTCGGGGCGAACACTGTGAACGGTCCAGGACCCCTCAGAGCGTCATCGAGACCCGTTGCGTCGAGCGCAGCGAGCAGCGTGTTGAACTGGCCAGCGGCCTGGGCCGTCTCGACGATGTTGAGACTGCCGGTTCCGACCTGCGACATGAAGAACCCAGCCAGCGGATAGAACCCCGCCATGCCGAATGCAAATGTCACATCTGCGGCGCCGAACCCATTGTTCGAACCGGCCTTGATCGGAGTGTTCTCGAGGTAGAAGGTTCCGCTGCGGTAGACACCCAGGGTGTCAACTCCGTTGCCGTTCCAGTCGCCGCCGATCATCATGTCACCGGGATCGCCATAGACGGTTGAGGCCTCAGCAGCACCCGTCGAAAGCGAGTTGCGGAAGAAGACCTCACCGGTCGATTCACGATGCAGGGCAACACCATCAATGCCGTTGCCGTCCCAGTCGCCCGAGAACGGGACATCACCCGCGTCGCCAAACGTGAAGCTGTAGTCGGCAGCACCAAGACCGCCGCCGTCTTCACCCAGTTCGTTGATGATGAAGAACTCGTTCGTTGCGGGGCGGAATACAGAGATCGTATCGACACCGTCGCCGTCCCAGTCACCTGCAAGCGGTACGTCAGCGGGGTTGCCGAAGTAGAACCACAGGTCAGCAATGCCTTGAGTGTTCGAGTTCCTCAGATAGACGCGCCCGTCACTCGGCGGTAGACGCCGGGGGTAGACACCGTGTCACCATCCCAGTCACCGAACAGCGGGACATCACCTGGATCTCCGAAATAGAATTCTTGAGCAGAGCCGTCGTCATTGCGCAGGTACCATTGACCGGTTGACTGGTCAACGGCTGCAACGGACTCCCCGTCGGACATGGCCTCATCTTCGGCCGCGGCGGCCGGTGAGAACGCTGCAAACATGACAAAGAGCGCCAACAACATAAGAAGCGATCGCTTCATTGTGTCCTTCCTTTCCTGATCGGACACCGCAAATACGAAGCCGTCGTCCGGGATGGATGAGATTGAGCACCAAGAAGTGCCACGCGGATTGCAGCGACGAGACAATCAGCGAGCAGGCACCGAGGATGCGGAGGCGGCAAGGTCCAGGGCAGCACGTCGACACAGGAAGGTCAGCGCCCCGGCACCACTCGAACGTGCAACCTGCGGATTGGTAGTCCGCTGCTCTATCCAGTTGAGCTACGGCCACCATGCTTGCGACACGCGGGTTTCGCCCGTCGCCTGCGACAACCCATCGCAGTGAGACCTGGTGGGCAACGATTCCTCGAGCATTGGGCGGGCGGTGCTTCGTCACATGGCCCGCCTCTGCGGCGCGACGGGGCACTGTGGCCCGGCAAAGCATGTCTGCGTTGGCATCTCCGGTCCAGCCCCCGCTGCGAATAGGATGTCGAAAGCAACGGAGGGAACGATGGATCGCAGCAAGATCCTACCGAAGGCCGATGTGGTTCATCGCGAGGAGCATCTCACGGCCTTGGCCAGCGACAAGACCGTCCTCAACATCGGGATGGGAGGGTTCACGGACAACCCCAGCTACACCGCACGTTTGGCCGACTACGCCGAGGCGACCCTGCAAGGCAAGCTCCACTCGGTCGCGCGAGATCTCACCGGCGTTGATGTGAATCCGCATTCGCTGGCAATCATGTCTGAGGCCCTGCCCGGACGCTACGTCCAGGCCGATATCACGGCGGCTGATGCTTCGGAGGTTATTGGCGGTACATACGAGTTGATCGTCCTCGGCGATGTGATCGAACATCTGGATTGTTTCCGGTCCGCCCTCCAGAATCTCCGCGGCTCCTGGCCGATGATGGCGTGCTCGTGATAACGACGGCAAACGCCTACAACGCCGAGGCGATCCTCAAGCAGGTCTTTCGTTATGAGAGCGTTCACGAAGAACACACGTGTTATTTCTCGTATCTCACCATGAGGCGTCTACTTGAGATGAACGACATGACGATCGAAGACTTCCGGTACTACGTACAGACACGTGCCGGAGGGTCGGTCGGTTCACGCTCCGGCTACTACGCGATGCGCGGAATCAGTGCAATCCTTCCGCAGTTCTCACAGGGAATCGTCTTCCACGCCCGACGTCGAGATTGATCTCACTGTCCGAGGGTGATGAGGACGAACGAATACCGCTACCTGGCAAGGGCTATCTCTCGGCACCCCCGGCACGACTCGAACGTGCAACCTGCGGATTAGAAGTCCGCTGCTCTATCCAGTTGAGCTACGGGGGCAGGACACGCGAATCCCAAACGAGTCGGGATTCGTGGAGCGGGTGACGGGGATCGAACCCGCATAGCCAGCTTGGAAGGCTGGAACTCTGCCATTGAGTTACACCCGCGTGCGACAGGGAGAATACCCGTCAAACGTCGCCAGTCGGGCTGGCCGGATTCGAACCGGCGACCTCTTGCTCCCAAAGCAAGCGCGCTAACCAAGCTGCGCTACAGCCCGATGGCCGCGTAGCGGCCGGCTGGGAAGGCTACGCCGTCCAAGGTACTACGCCTGCTTCCCGTCATACCGCATCGGTACGTTGTCATCATGAGACCTGATATCCCCCACCACCTCATCGAACGCGCAGCCGAATGGGACGACCTTCACCGCTGGGAGCGCTCCGAACTGGGAAAGGCGCTCCGTCGCTTCGGTCTCACCTACGGCGAGATCCGCGATCTGATCCCCGTCCCGAAGGCAACCATCTCCTCCTGGTGCCGAGACATCCGGCTATCGCCCGGTCAGATAGCGGCAATCAAGGAGCGATCGAGTGCAGGTGCTCGCAAGGGAATCCCTGTCGATACCCAACACCGGCGACGGACCCAGCTGAATCGGATTCGAGCTGACGCCCGGACCTTCTCGAAGCAGCGTCTGGATGACTCGTTCTTTGTGGCCGGCGTCGCCTTGTACTGGGGCGAAGGAGCGAAGACACGGAACAGCTGCTCGCTCACCAACGCCGATCCTGCGGTGCTGAGAACCTTCGTTTCATGGGTTCGCTCGTACCTTGACGCTGAAGCGCAGTTTGTGCTTTCTCTTCATCTCCACGAAGGGAATGACGACGACACCGCCCGGGCCTACTGGCGTGAGCAGATCGGACTACTCGAAGCTCCGTTCACCAAGACGTACGTCAAGCGCGCGGGCACCGGGCATCGAAAGAACCACCTGCCGCACGGCATCTGCCGGGTCAGAGTTCGGAACCCATCTGATCATTGGAACCGCATCGTCGTGTGGATCGATGTTGTGGCGTCACACTTTGGCCCGCTACCGATACCCGTCTGATAACCTCCTTGACGGGTCGCTAGCTCAATCTGGCAGAGCACTCGGCTCTTAACCGAGGGGTTGTGGGTTCGATTCCCACGCGACCCACCATCCTGATTCCAGACCAGGAACGAAGCCCCCGATCGCGGGGGCTTCGTCGTACCATGGCAGAATCACGGATATG
>CAWEEG010000043.1:0-13286 GCA_963808015.1 uncultured Actinomycetota bacterium | reverse complement strand
TCGTGCCGGTGTGGATCACGCGTACGGCGATTTCGCCACGGTTCGCAATGAGAACAGATTTCACAGCGAGCATCCTAGGAAGTTCGAATGGAGAAGGGCTGGTCGTCTTCGGTCCGACTCCGGATCACCGAGCCGGGTTACGAATGCCGCAGGTACCCGGGTCTGCTCCATAGCCTGACGTTCCTCATGGGTCTCCCCATGCGGTATCCCCGCTTCTTCATCGTGTGGTTCGTCGCGGTCGGCCTTGCCGTGTCGTTGGCCGCTGCTGCGCGTGCCGACCACACCGGAGCCCGATCAGGTGAGCAGGCGTACGCAGCATCCGTGTTCGAGATCGTCGATCAGGCGGTGTTGGGGGGCGATCCTGATCGACGGAGTGAAGCTGTCGAGTTCTTGGCCGACGTGACGGATCTCGGCGGCGATGGAGTGGGCAAGCTACTCGACGCCGTCGCCGAACTCGTCCTCACCGTTGCCGACACAGGGCAGCGGACCGGAGTGCTCGCGATTCCCGGGGTGAATCAGCTGATCGCTGAGGTCCTCGGACCACCGACCGATACCGATGTGCCGGCTACGGTCGTGGATCTCAGCGAACGACGGAGCGAGGCAGACAATCTGCCTTCGGCGAGCGAAGCTGCCGCAACGGACGCAGACGAGGAGGCGGTCGTGAAAGCCGCCGCTGATCCCGTGGAGCGATGGCGCCCACTGGTCGAGCGGTATTTCCCGGTGGAGCGCGTTGGCGAGGCCCTCTCGATCATCGATTGCGAGTCGAACGGCGACCCCTTCGTCAGCAATCCGCGAAGCAGCGCCGCCGGTCTGTTCCAGTTCATCAGCGGCACGTGGGAACAGCCTCAGAGCAAGCCGGGTTCGGCGGTTCCTGACCCCTTGATCCCGAAGCGAACGTTCGCAGCGGCGGCATGGCTCGTCGCCCATTCCGTGGAGGCCGCCCGGCCGGCGTGGGCGCATTGGACGTGTCGACCGTGAGTGGAGCGAAGTCGGTCCTGGCACTCGTGACCGTTGATCTGTCCGGCTGGTGCGCCTACAGCGGGATGTTGCCGTGTTTCCTCGGAGGCATGGCCTCTCTTGTTCCGCAGCATCGCAAGGGCACGAATCAGTCGCGGCCGTGTCTCGCGGGCTTCGATCACGTCGTCGATATAGCCGCGTTCGGCTGCGACGTACGGGTTGTTGAATCGATCCTCGTACTCGTCGATCAGCCGCCGGCGTTCCGACTCGGCGTCCTCCGCCGCCCGCAGTTCCTTGCGGTGGATGATGTTGACGGCACCGGGGGCACCCATGACGGCGATCTCCGCAGTCGGCCATGCAAACACCACGTCGGCGCGGACCGCTCGGGCGTTCATGACCAGGAAGGCGCCGCCGTAGGCCTTCCGAGTGATCACCGTCACCCGCGGGACCGTTGCCTCGGAGAACGTGTACAGCAGTTTTGCGCCGTGTCGGATGATTCCGTTGTGCTCCTGTCCAACGCCGGGGAGGAACCCCGGCACGTCGACCATGGTGACAAGCGGGATGTTGAAAGCGTCGCAGAAGCGGACAAATCGAGCGGCCTTCTCCGAGGCGCTGATGTCGAGGGTCCCTGCAAGGGATGCCGGCTGGTTTCCGACAACACCGATGGTGTAGCCGTCGAGCCTGGCAAAACCGACGATGATGTTCGGGGCGAAGTGCTCATGCACTTGATAGAACTCGCCGTCATCGACGATCGCCGCGACAACATCAACCATGTCGTACGGTTGGTTCGGCGAGTCGGGGATGATCGTTGTGAGGACTTCATCCATCCGCTCGGGACGGTCGAGCGGGGTGAAGAAGGGGGCGACCTCCATGTTGTTCTGTGGAAGGAATGAGAGAAGGAAGCGGACCTCCTCCATCGCGGAGCGATCGTCGGGCACGACAAAGTGAGTCACGCCGGACCGGGTCGCATGGGCGTGTGCTCCACCGAGTTCCTCCATCGTCACATCTTCACCGGTGACGGTCTTGATGACCTCCGGGCCAGTGATGAACAGGTGTGATGTCTCTTCGACTTGGTAGACGAAGTCGGTAATGGCAGGCGAATACACCGCACCACCGGCACACGGCCCCATGATGACCGAGATCTGGGGGATGACACCGGACGCACGTACATTCCGTTCGAAGATGCGCCCGTAGCCATGGAGCGCGGCGACACCCTCCTGAATCCTGGCGCCGCCTGAGTCCTTGATACCGATCAGCGGGGCGCCGTTGTCCATTGCTAGATCCATCACCTTGCAGATCTTGTCTGCGACGGCGGCTCCGAGGCTCCCGCCGTAGGCGGTGAAGTCCTCGGCGAACAAGAACACGGTCCGCCCATCGACCGTTCCGTATCCGGTGATGACAGCGTCCCCCGGCGGGCGGTTGTCCTCGATGCCGAAACCTGCGGCGTGATGCCGCACGAGCATGTCGAGTTCCTGGAAGGAATCCTTGTCCAGGAGGAGTTCGACGCGTTCGTGTGCCGTCAGCTTGCCGAGGTCGTGCTGGCGGTCGATCGCGCGCTGGTTCGCAGGGGCGAGCGCGGCCTCGCGGAGGGTGCGCAGCTTATTGATGCGGTCTTCGGTGCTCACAGGCCTCCCGGTAGGCTCAGGTTCGACCATCGAGGTGGGTGATTGGCTACACCATACGCGATTGTTGAGCTCGAATCGGCTGAATCGACCCAGGACGAAGCTCGCGCGCTCTCGGACCGCGGGAATCCAACCCTGGTGATTGCCGAGAACCAGCCCGAGGGCCGAGGCCGATTGGGACGTGTCTGGGTTGAACCCGACCGGGCGCTGTTCTCGTCGTTCGCATTCATCCCGACATGGCCGGCACCGGCGTGGAGCCGCATCCCGCTTGTCGCCGGTCTCGCTGTTCGTGAGGCCATCGATGAGCGATGCGGAATCACGGTCGGCCTGCGTTGGCCGAACGATCTTGTCGTCGAGGAGGGGAAGATCGGGGGCCTCCTCGCAGAATCCGGCGACGGACTCGTGGTTGTCGGCTGTGGCATCAATATGGTCTGGGACGATCCGATGATCGGAGCGGCCGCCCTCTTTGTGCAGGAGTCGAACGCAATCCAAGCCCGCGATCTCGCAGTCGCCTGGGTCGATCGGTTCCTCGAGCGAATGGCCCGGCCGCCGGAGGCGTGGGGGGTAGACGAGTACCGCCGGGTCTGCATCACGGTCGGACGCCGGGTGTCGTACCCCTCGGGATCGGGTACAGCTATCGGCATCTCGGAAGACGGTGCGCTCCTGGTCGAGACGAACGGCGATGTCGTAGCTGTCAACAGCGGCGAGGTTCGACTCCATGACCCCGCTACGCTTCCCGGCGATCGGAGGGGCACATGAGCATCGGCAAGGCCGTCGTGACCGGCGGGGCGGGATTCATCGGTTCGAACCTCGTCGATCGGTTGATCGACGAAGGCACCGAGGTGTTGGTCGTGGACGACCTGTCGAGCGGTACGTTGTCCCGACTCGCCGCGGCGCGGTCGAGAGGTCGGGTCCACTTCCACCAAATGGACATCCGCACGCCCGAACTGCGCGACGTGCTGATCGGCTTCGCTCCCGAGGTGGTGTTTCACCTTGCAGCGCAGATCGACGTCCGGTCTTCGGTTGCCGATCCTGTCGGAGACGCATCGATCAATGTACTCGGCACGATCAATGTCCTCGTGGCGGCGCGCGATGCAGGTGTCGATCGGATCATCTTCGCGTCCTCGGGCGGTGCGACGGTCGGAGACACGGCGGTTATCCCCACACCCGAGTCGGTCGAGCGCAAACCTGAATCCCCGTACGGTGTCGCCAAGATGATCGTCGATGACTACCTCGGCTATTTCCAGCGCACGGCAGGACTCGACTACGCGTCACTGGGGTTCTCCAACGTGTACGGACCGGGACAGGATCCTTTGGGTGAAGCCGGCGTGGTCGCGATCTTCAGCAGTGATCTCCTCGGCGGGCGCACGCCCACGATCTATGGAGACGGACTCCAGACGTGCGACTACGTGTTCGTGGAAGACGTCACCGACGCCTGCTGGCGTGCTGCGTTGATGGGCGGGAACCGGTACTTCAACATCGGCACCGGGATCGAGACCACGGTGGTCGGCCTCTACGAACGGATGGCGCGCATCGTTGGGTCTCCGGCTCGCCCCAACCACGCGGCTGCACGGTCCGGGGAGCAGCGCCGCTCGTGTCTCGACTCATCTGACGCGCGGAGGCCCTCGGATGGGAGCCGTGGACCAGCCTGGACGACGGCCTGGTCCAGACGATCGACTGGTTCCAGCAGAATCCCTAGTGCCGTGTCCACCAGCGTTCGAGGTGTCGATGTCGAGCTAGGGGCGTTGGTCGCAAGGACGAGGACGCCGCGAGCGGCGTCCCTGGCCGGCAGAACAGCGCAAAGGTTGGTGGACACGGCACTAGATCGTGTCGTCGAGGTGTTTCGGCCAGTCGTCTTTAAGGAGCCGTGAGAGGGCTCGGTCGGCCAGGATCCGTCCGCCGGTCTGGCATCCGGCGCAGTAGTTCGTCTCCCGGCCGACGTGAACGATCCGTTGCACCGGTGCACCACACTCGGGGCACGGTTCGCCGTATTTCCCGTGAACCGCCATGTCAGGATGAAACGCCGTGACCTTCGTCGGGAAACCGTCGCCGACCTCCTCGACGTGGAGGTTTGTCCACCGGGCCAGCGTGTTGATGGTTGCGCCGTAGAGGCGATCTACTTCGTCCGGATCGAGGTTGGTGCTCATTTGCGTCGGCGAGAGATGGGCCGCCCAGAGTATCTCGTCGGCGAAGGCGCCACCGATTCCGGAGAACAGGCGGGGATCGGTGAGCGTCCGCTTGAGGGCATGGCGCTCTCTGGCAAGGCGCTCTCCGAACTCTTCGACGCTGAGGTCGGTGATCTCGCGGCCGCCGGGATCGAGATCCGCCAGGCCGTCGTCGTCTACAAGATGAATCGAGGCCTTTCGCTTCGATCCGGCCTCGGTGAGAAGCAACGTGCCATCCGTGAAGTCGAACGCTGCCAACCCTGAGCGGCGTGGGATCGCTGCGTCGGGAGCGAGCCATGCAAGTCGGCCGGCCACCATCAGGTGAACCACGATGTGCAGGCCGTCGCCGAGGTGAAACACGATCCGTTTCCCCAGGCGTCCAACACCGTCAACACCTACGGCGGCGACGGCGTCAATCGGGGGGTCGTATGTCTTGAGCACCGAGAAACTCTGGATTCTCACCCGTTGAAGCTCCGACCCAACCACTCGCGGCCGCAGCGCGTGCAGATACGCCTCGATCTCAGGAAGCTCAGGCATGGCGAGACCCGAGACGAGAGACTCGAGACATGAGACAGGAGATCGCAGACATGAGTTTCGACACGAGAGAAGCGACGTCACAACGGATTTGGTCTCGGGTCTCTGATCTCGGGTCTCTGATCTCGGGTCTCATCGAAACATGTCCTCTTCGGGGGGGCGGATCAGGTCGGTGGCGCGTCCGTCGCCGATGAGGTCGATGCCGCGGACCACGGCAGCGGGGATTGCGTCTGCCTTGCCCATCACAAGATCGGCTGCGGCTGCGATCTCATCGACGACGGCGATCTCGGTCACATCCATTGTGCGATTGTGTGCGTCGGGGCTTCCGCGCAGGTCGAGGATGGCCGGGAGGCCCGAGACGCCGATCGCGACGTCGACGAGGCCTCGTCGCCATGGCCGGCCGAACGTGTCCGTGACCACGACGGCGACCGTCGCCCCGGTCGCCCGTTCGAGCTTCACCCGGATGCCATGAGCTGACCGATCGGAGTCGATAGGCAGGAGTACCGCGTGCCCGTCTGGAACATTGGACCGATCGACGCCGGCATTGGCACAGATGAAACCGTGTTCGGTCTGGGCGATGATGAGATCTCCGCGACGGCGAAGGATCGCTCGCGCCTCACGTTCGGCCAGCCGCCGATACTCGGCGTCGTCCACAGCGGCCTCGATCCGACCTTCCGCCTTGGAGACGACCTTGTGGGTGACGACCACAACGTCGCGGTCGATCAGAGAAAGGTCGGAGGCCGCCAGGCCGCGCAGGATGATCGCCGCAAGGTCATCCCCTGGGGCGATTTCGGGAATCCCGTGAATGGGGAAGATCTCGATGCTCATGTGAAAGTCCGCTCGAACCATCGGCCAAAACGTTGAGACGAGTCGTGTGAGGCCAGGTGTGTGTCGGTGATGTGAACATCGACGGACTCGGAGAGCTGGTCGGTGTCCGACGCGTCGCCTGCGTCGATGACGAGATCCGTGATCAAGCCGTCGTACGCGGCGGCTACGCCGGCGTTCCCGCTCGGGTAGCCGAGCGAAGCCATCACACGATCGGCCGGGCCTTTCAGAGCTCTCCCGCCAAAGAGCGGGCTGATGGCTACGACCTTGCGATGTTCAGCTACGGCGCGAGCAATCGCCCGTACTTCGAGGATGGGTCGGATCGAGAGCGGAGGGTTCGAAGGGGCGATCACGACAATGGACGCGGATTCGATCGCCTCGATGACTCCCGGGGCCGGCTCGGCGCTCTCGGCGCCGGCGTACTCGATCGCGGCGACCTCGTCTCGATGGCCACGTTCGACGAAGTACTCCTGAAACGACAGCCACGAACCTTCGACGGTTCGGATGCGTGTGCGGATTCTGTCGTCCGAGGCGGGGAGAACCGGCGTGTCGACGCCGAGTCCGGCCCTGATCGATGTTGTGGCGCCGGAGAGGGTTCCTCCGGACGTGAGCCACTGCGATCGGAGAAGACACATCGATAGGTCACGATCGCCCAGCCGGAATGACGTGTCAACGCCGAGCGACTGGAGATGATCCATCACCGCGAACGTGTCGCCACGGATACCCCAACCCTCGGGTCCTTCGATCCCGGCGAGTGTGTACACCAGTGTGTCGAGGTCGGCTGACACCGGCACCCCGTACATGTGGTCGTCGTCCCCGACGTTGCCGACAACCGTCATCTGCGCCGCAGTGAGCCGGGTCCGTAGGGACCGTGCCGTGCGTGCTCCGCCGACTCCGCCGGCGAGCAGAACGGCGAAAGGATTGGAATATGTCGACTTCGAGCCTTGAATGGCCTCGTTCATGTCATCTCCGGAGGGTGCACCCCCCACCTCAGTCGCGGTCGCGATCCTCGCGCGCAGCGGTACAGATCTTCCATCCACCATTGAAGCGGTCCGTCGACAAGTGTACGGACCACAGCGGATGATCGTGGTTGGAGGAGAAGGTGACGCGCGCCGCATCGCAACCGAGCACGACGCAGGCTGGATTGCCAACATCGGAGGCGCCGTTGATGCATCCATCGACGCAAGCCACCTGTGGATCGTGCGCGAAGGGGTCGAGCCGCGCCCGGACGCACTCGGATCGCTGGTTCATGCTGCGACCCAGCTGGACGCCTCCGTCGCCGGATCCAAGGTGCTCGACCTCGATGATCCAGACCGGCTGTTGTCGGTGGGGTTCGCTACGGACATCTTCGATTCTCCGTACACGGGCTTCGACGGCGAAGAGAGAGACCAAGGGCAGTACGACGTCGTTCGCGATGTAGCGGCCGTCGGAGGACAGTCGGTCCTACTCAGGCTCGATCTGGCGCGGGGGCTTGGTGGACCCGATCGGTCGATGGCCCCGTTCGCAACGGCAGTCGACTTCTGCCAACGCGCTCAACTGCGCGGCGCCAGGATCATTCTGGTCCCATCTTCTGAAGTGCTCGCCAGCGATGACTGGGGGAGCATCGACCGGTGGCGTGAGCGAGGTGGTCGCCTCCGGGCGATGACCAAGGTCTACAGTCCGACAACGCTTCTGTGGGCACTCCCCATGGCGTTCCTGTCTGGCCTCCTTCAGTCGTTTCTTTCGTTGTTCCTCGGCAAGTGGAGATTCTTCGATTGGCTTCGGGCGTGGGCGTGGTTCCTGATGAAACTCCCGAACACCTTGCGTGCACGGAGCACCGCTCGGCGGGGCCGTGTTGTCGGTGATTCTGAGCTGTTCCGGTACCAGGTCACCGGCTCTGTCGCACTCAAGTCCGTCGTCTCGCAGCTCTCCGCTCGGATCCGCGATCGGCTTCCCGGCGAGGATCGGCTATCGGTTGAAGCTATCGGCAGCGAGCTCCGGCGACCGTCGTTCGTCGTTGGAGCGGTCGCCTTCCTGTTTGTCCTTCTTGCAACTCGCAGTATCTGGGCCGCCGGTCTTCCCGCGATCGGGTACAGCCTGCCGTTCTCCGAATCGGGTCCCGCTGCCGTCGGGGCCTACGCAGGAGGATGGAATCCCGCTGGACTCGGGTCGGTTGAGCCGCTTCGCCCCTTGATCGGGTTTGTCGGGCTGATCCAGACGATCCTGCTCGACAACCGTCGTATTGCCGAATTCGTGCTCACCGCCGGCTCGTGGCTTCTCGGAGTATGGGGCATGGTTCGGCTCCTTCGAACCTGGGGGGTTGCCGCGGTAGCCGGGACGCTCGCAGGTGTTGTGTACGTCTCCGGCTCGGGAGCCCAGGCTATCGCGCAGCACACGAGTGTCGGTGTCGTCTTTGCAGTTGGCCTCATCCCCTGGGTTATGCGTTTCTCGCTGGCTCGGGTCCCGGCGTCGTGGCTCGGGAGGGCGGCGAGAGTTGCAGCGGTGGCTGCGATCTCGGGCGTTGTAGCTGTGTTCGCTCCGCTGGCCTTGCTGATTGCTCCCTCGGTGCTCGTCGTCTGGGCGCTCCTCAACGTGACGGACCGAGCCGCCTGGAGAGCGGTCGCCGTGTCGGGAGTTGCAGCGCTCCTTGCCGTGCCGATCCTCTTCCCGTGGCTCGGTGCCACTGATCTGTCCCGCTTCCTCACCGACGGGATTGCCTACTGGCCCATCCCGGTCTTCACTGCCATAGTCGCCGGTGTCGCGGCACTTGCCACCCTGCTGGTAGCTCCTCAGCGGCTCGCTCTTGTGGCAGGTTGGGGAGCAATCGCAGCGGTCGGCGGTGCGTTCGTTGCGAGATCTGTCGGTTTCGATTCCGGACGAGAGGTCGAGGGCGTCGGTCTCGCTCTTGTCACGCTCGGCCTTGCGTTGATTGTCGGGCCGTCGTTCGAGGCGATCACGAGAACACGCGAAGTCGGAGGATGGCGTCGTCTCGTCGCCGGCGTCGCCGTGGCCGGATCAGTGTTTCTCGTAGCTGCCTCGGCGCTGACGGTTGTTGGAGGCCGGGCTGGTTTTCCCGCGGACGAATACCGAGATGCTTTCACGTTCACAGCGGCACGGCCGGGAGATCCGTCAGCATCGCGCATTCTCGTCGTCGGAGCGCCCGGCGGGCTTCCCGGCTCGAACCGGACGGTCGACGGCGCGGCGTATCGGCTGGTTTCGGCACCGATGCCGGCGTCCTGGGAGGCGTATCTGCACGAATCCCGGATCGGCGACGAAGCACTCGAAGAAACGTTGCGGCTCATCATCGGAGGAGAGTCAAAACGGGCCGGCGAACTTCTCGCGCCCTACGGCATCCGGTGGATCGTTGTCCTCGATGATGAGGACACCGATTTTTTCGCGAGCGCCTGGCGAACCGTCTTTGTCGGTCAGTTGGATCTGGTGCCCCTCGGTGGTGGTCTCGACAGCACGACTTTCGAGAACGAGGTAGAGGGAGCGGCGCGCGCAATCACCAGCAGCGGTACCGCGTGGGAGCGAAATGGCACGGGGTACAGCGGGAAGGCCGACTTCGGTTCGGATCTCGAGATACGTGAGAACGCGAACGCTCGTTGGGGACCGGGCGAGTGGCAGCAAAGTGATTGGGTAAACGTCGTGCCCGCCTCGGCCGGCCTGGCCGAGTTCGATCCGATTGGATCGCGTCGTACCCAGGCCATCACAGCTGCGGTATGGCTCATCGCCCTTGCGGCATTCTCATGGGCCGGGAGGAGATTCGGATGAGGCGTGTCGCGGTTGTCATCGTGGTCGGCGTGCTCGGGATGCTGGCATTTGCGCAGACGGCTCCTGTGGCTTTCAGCCCTCCGAGTTTCGGGACCGTGTCGGACGATGTGGGCACGGCGACCGGGGATCCCAGTGCATGGTATTGCCCGTGGGTAGCTGCCGGCGCCCTGAGAGACTCGGCATTCAACCTTGCGTCGGTGGTCGACGTCGGCGCGTCGATCACCCTCCCGAACCCCAATCCAACTGAGGAACCGGATGGGCGGGACATTCGGCTCCGTGGTCCCGGCGCACGCAGCATGGATACTGGAGCGATCGTTCGGCGAGGCGCTTCGCCGGGTGTGGTGGAGTTTGACGACGGCCCTGCGGTCACGACTTCGGCGATGTGGTCCGAAGAGCTCCTCACCGGCGACCGGTGTGTGGTCTCGGTTCCCAAGGTGTGGCACCTTGTGGGAGGGATCACCGCCGAGGGGTTCAGTCTTGAACTCCAGCTGTTCAACCCGTTCGCCGAGAGTGCCAAGGTTCGTGTCGAGGCCATCACCGAGTTCGGCAGCTCGCCGCTTGCCGGATTCGAGAACATCGATATCCCCGGTCGATCGTGGGTGACCGAGGATCTTTCCCGGGTGATCCCCTTCCTGGACAATGCCAGCTTCACGGTGACGTCGGAGAGCGGCATCGTGATCCCGACCCTCGTGTTGAACAACGGAACCGATGAAGCATCCTGGCCCGGCACCGGTCAGTCGACAACGTGGGACTTCCCGGTGACGAGCGTCCGAGGTTTGGTACCGACACTGGTCCTGTCGAAGACCGGGAGTTCGGGAGCTACCGTCGCGATCGACCTCTTCACCCCGGATGGCCCGATCCTTGACGCGGACGGGCGGAACGTGTCACCGCTTGAACCGGTTCGCATCAACCTGGCCAACCTGGCAGAGCCACCATTTGCCGTTCGTGTCCGATCCGATGTTCCAGTTGGTGCTGTGATCCAGGCAGGACCCGAAGGGACGTTCCCATCGACCGACGTTGTGCTCCCTGAAGATGATCACGGTGGCGCCACGGACGAGGAGGCGCCATCCGAGGATCCTGCCGACGAGGAGTCGACGACGGAGACGACCGTCGCCGGAGATGAAACTTCCGATTCGGAATCGGAAGAGGGTGGAGGGCGAGGAGCCCGAGGAACCGGTGTCCTATGAAGGACTTGCTGCAATGCCGGGGAACGCCGAAACGCTCGAGCGGTGGCTCGTACCCGGACTGGCATCGTGCCGGGGGCGGACACTCGGTTTGGATACTGAATTCCACGGGTGACGAAGCCACCGTCACACTGAGTCCGCTCGGCGTTTCCTCGGACAGCCCGGAGAAGGTGCTGATCCCGCCGGGCACATACCTCGAAGTGCCCGTTGATCCGTTGTCAGAAACCGGCAACTCGGGCATGCTTGTCGAAGCGAATGTACCGATTTCGGTCGCAGTAACGATTGCCGGTCCGCAAGGTGTCGCCTTCATCGGCGGCGTGGGGATTGGATGAACACGTTCCTCCGGGTAGCCCTCGTGCTTGTTCTGGTTGTGGCGGTGATCATCGTGGTGCGCCTCGTCGCACGGTGGCAGAAGCCGCCACACCCACCGCTGGGATTTGATGGGCTCGGCGACCGCCCCGCGTCGTGATCTTCACCTCAACCGATTGTTCGACGTGTGTTGAGGCCATGCGGACCGTGGGCGGAGTCAGCGCACCGATCCGGGAGGTCACATGGGAGCTGGAACCGCACCTGTTCGACCAGTACCACGTCGAAGCGGTTCCGCTGATCGTCGTTCTTGATCGGACAGGGCGCTCGACAATGTTCGAGACCGGCGCTCCCCGTCGCAGTCGTTATGCCAAGGCGGTTCGGGCGGCAGGAATCACTCGTGAGAATCGAATGCTTGTCCGACCCGACCTGCTCCTAACGTCACGCGGCCATGACGTGCGTTCGCTGTTCATCGACCCCCACCTCAAGCCTCACGTACGCGTATGAGCGCCGGGAGGCGTGGCTGGTTGATCACGAGGTGCCCTCCAGCCCGGGACGCGATACGCCTTGTGTACCACGCACGCCGACCGTGTCACGGCTCCGGTCGGTGGTGCTTCACGATCGCCAGTCACAACCGACCCTGTTCACTTCCGGAACGATGTAGAGGAGCAGGATGCCTATCGACCGCGATGTTCTCGAAGCCGTCAGAGAGATGAACGAGCACGAGCTGCGGCGGCTCACATCCTCGCCAAGGCTCGGCTCGAGGGCCTGGGTGCGGACCTGCCGGGATCCGGGCCGGAGGTCAAACTCAGGAAGCAACTGGTCCGGTGTGGGAAGGAGAGCGGCCCGCGCCGCTCGACACGGGCCCTACTGGTACGCATACTGGACCGAGGATGGGAGACGTCGGTCACGTACCTTGGCAAAATCGAGGATGTTCCGAGAGGGCGCGGGGCCCGCCTGAGGCTACGATACTGACCTGGGAGGCAGACAATGAATGATGGACTCATCTGCAACACGTGCGGTCAGAGCTCCGTGATCGAAATCGAACTCACCCTTCCCGATGGCTCGGAAGTGGTGTTCTGCTGGTGTCACCGGTGTGAGTCGAAGTGGTGGGACCGTGATGGCGAGGTGCTCGCCTCCTCGACGTGCTCATTGACGTGGCCCGCCGTGAGCGCCTAGACCCGCCCTACTTCGCGTCCTTCGCCAGCCTCCCGCCCGTGACCTCTCCGTTCGGCGCCCAGTTGCTCAAGGAACCCTGAATCCGCGCCGCTGTCGGCTCCGGACACCGGTGCAGTCCCGACGTGGTAGTCGATCGTCGTGTCGGTCGGCGGCGCCGACGCTGCTCATCCTGCTGATCATGTCGGGGGTCTCGGCGTGATCGGGTCCGGTTCGCTGATCCGCTTCCCGCAGATCCTGGTCGCGTATATGCTCACCGGCGGTGACATGGGTGCGCACGTGCTCCTGCCCCAGGTCCTGCGCGGCCGCGCCGCTCCTGTTCCTCGGCGGAGATCCCCGGCCGTTGAGCACCTGGTATGCCGGGTTCCCGGCCCTCTACTTCTACTTCCCGATTCCTGCGCTCGTCACCGTGCTGCTCGACGTGTTCTTGCCGTACGGGCTCGTGTTCAAGCTCGTGACCATTGTGGGATTGGTGGGACTTCCGGTCGCTACCTACGGGTTCGTGCGCCTTCTCGGCTTCTCGCGATCGGTGTCGGGGCTCGCGGCGCTCACCGGATCGATGTTCATCTTCATGGAGAGCTTCTCGATATTCGGCGCCAATATCAAGTCGACGTTGGCCGGGGAGTTCTCGTTTTCGTGGTCATTCGCCCTGTCGATCCTGTACCTCGGCATCATCTCGCGTGAGACCCGGCTCGGTCGGAGGTTCACACCACTGGCAGGAGTCATCCTTGCTCTCGACGGCGCTGACGCACATCGTGACAGTG
>CAWEEG010000042.1:0-6477 GCA_963808015.1 uncultured Actinomycetota bacterium | reverse complement strand
GACAAAGTCAACGCCGCTTCACATCCATCCCTCGACGTGGTTGTTGGCGTCGAAGAAGCCCCCGCCGGTGGGTTGTCTTGGCAGTCGTTCCTCGAACGCGGCGATGGTGTTCCGGAGGGCATGCTCGAGGAGCGCCTCGCCGGTCTTCATCCAGATGATCCTGCGACCCTGATCTTCACGGCCGCTGGATTCGGGGGTGCTCTCGGGGTTGTGTTGACGCACGACAATCTCGTGTTCGCATCGGGGGTTTCGGTCGACGTGTTCGAGCCGACGAGCGACGATCGGGTCCTGTCGTACCTCCCTCTGTCCCACGTGGCCGAGCAGATGTTCACGATCCACATTGCCGCCCATGCCGGATACTCCGTGGCGTTTGCCCAGTCGATTGGGCGGATCCGGGTCGACCTTCCCGAGATCCAACCGACGATCTTCTTCAGCGTTCCGCTCGTATGGTCCGGATTCGAACGAGCAATCCGGGCACGAATCGATGCGCTCGAGGGATGGCAGAAGAGGGTCGCCGAGTGGTCGATGCGGGTGTCGCGGCCAGACGTCGCGGCCAGGAACGCGAGCCGGAGGAGGTCGCTCGTTGGGCGAGCCTCGGTCGCTGTTGCGCGTCGGCTCTACACCGACAAGGTACGCAGAGCAGTCGGTTTCGGGGATCTCCGGCTGGCGTTCAGCGGTGCAGTTTCAGCGGACCCGGAGACGCTTGAGTACTTCTCGGGTCTCGATCTGGTGATTCGCGAGGTCTACGGGCTCTCCGAAGCCTCAGGCCCTTCGATCATCACCCAGGAGGGAGCGACTCGATACGGATCGGTCGGGTTCCCATTCCCAGGCATCGAAGCCGGCCTTGCCGAAGACGACGAGATCATCCTGCGTGGTCGCAGCGTATTCGCCGGCTACCTCAACAACCCGGAAGCGACACGGCATGCGTTGCGCGATGGTTGGCTCCACACGGGGGATCTCGGGTCCATTGGCTCAGACGGACTCTTTTCGATCACCGGTCGCAAGAAGGACATCGTGATCACAACCGGCGGGAAGAACATATGTCCTCAACCGATCGAAGCACTATTGCGGCAGGATCCGGTCGTCGTTGACGCGGTGATCGTCGGCGATGGGTACGACCAACTGGGAGTCCTCGTCTCGGTGGCGGATGGTCTGGACGATGAAGCAGCGCTGGAGCAGATCGAGCGGCGAGTGCAAGCGGTCAATCAGCGTTTTGCGCGGGCCGAGCAGATCAGGAAGATCGGGCTCCTTCCGCGACCGCTCTCGGTCGATGAGGGCGAGCGTTCTAGATCCGGAATTGTCGCTCGAAGTGTTGTGATCGACCGCTTCAAGGCCGAGATCGCGGACCTGTACCGCTAGCCGGGTAGCCACCGGTAGCATCCGCGCTTCCATGAGTGAAACCGAAACACCTGTCATAGAGATCACCGAAGAGGCACTCGCGACGATCCTCGAATTGCGGGAGGGCGAATCGATCGACGACCTCCATCTTGCGCTGCGGATCAGCGGCGTCGGGGCGAACGGCTATGTCTACGAGACCGCCTTCCTGCGGCCCGAAGATGTGATGCCGGCCGACCATGTCGAGCGTCACAACGGTCTCCCGGTCGCCATTGCGGAGGGTTCCGTCGATGACCTTCGGGGTGCGGTTCTCGACCTTTCCGCCACCGGTCCTGCGGCGGGTCTCGTCATACGAAACCCGAACACGCCGAGCCCCGGTTTGGGCCTCGGAGACGACATCGAGTTGACGGGGACACCCGAGGAGAAGGTGCGCCAGCTGCTCACAGAGCAGATCAATCCTGCGATCGCATCACACGGCGGCATCGCCAATCTCGTGGCAGTTGATGGGTCCCGCGCCATGCTCGAACTCGGCGGCGGGTGTCAGGGTTGCGGTCTTGCAGCCGTGACGCTGCAGCAGGGGATCGAGAAAGCAATCCTCTCGGCTGTACCCGAGATCACCGAAGTCGTTGATGTAACCGACCATTCACTCGGAGCGAACCCCTACTTCTAGGTTCCGGTGAAGCATTGACGGGGACGGCGCCGGTTGGGCGTCGGTCCGGGCGGGCAGCCGAGCGTCGGTGCCGCCCCCGCCAAATCTGTTCAGACCGCCTCGAACGCCGGTTTGTCCTCGGGGTCGGCATCCACTGTCGCGTCGGCAGCCACGAAGTTGGTGCGCAGGCCGGCAATGGTCGCCATCGTGTCGCGTCCGCCCTCCGCTCCGATGCGTGGGAGCCGAGCTGAGCGGCGTGAGTAGAACGATCGGCGCACGGCTTCGGGCGTCCGAGCGTCCGTAATGCTGCCTGCGGATTTCCGAGCGTCCTCCGGCGTCCGTGGATCCGGGATCGGCCTCGACGGTGATGGCGACATCATCGACCGAGATCTCTGTGTCATCTTGCAGCACGGATCGACCGGCTGAGCGTCGTTCACCACGATCTCGATGTCCTGGTCGTGGTCCTCGGCCGCCGGGGTCGGTGGAGCGGCATCCGGAGGCGTTGGAGAATCCTCAACGTTATCGGCGCTGTCGGCGGCCGCTGCGTCCGCCGCGCTCGCTTTGGCGATCGCCGCCTCGAATTCCGCTGCCGTTGGTCGGTTGCTGAGTTCGAGTTCCATCGCTGCGACCACGTGCTGCATCTCGTCGATACGCTCCTGCAGCGCTTTCTCGCGTTCGGTTGGGCCGTCAGGCGAGACTTCAGACTCGTCGTCGACGCGAGCGACCGCAGCCGCCTCGGAGCGGGCCTCGACGACGATCGTCTCGGCCTCCTTTCTGGCTCCGGTCACCAGCTGGAAGGCTTGCATCCGGGCGTCGGTGACGATGCGGTCGCCTTCCTTGCGGCCGCTATCTGTGAGCTCACCGGCCTGGTGTCGGGCGGCCTCGAGCATGTCATCCTTGGCAGCTGTTGCCGCCAGAATCGTGAGATGGACGGCCTCTTCTTGTCGCTTCGCCTCTTCGAGTTCCGATTCGAGCGCTGCAATCCGAGTCGCCGCTTCGTTGAGCATCCGATCGTTCTCGGCTGCCGCTACATCGAGGAACGCCTCGACGGCGTGGGGGTCGTAGCCCGCGCTTCGCGATCGGAAAGCGGTCGTTCTGGTTGTCTTTGCGCATAGGCGAGCTCCCGAAGATCCTGTTCCGGGTGCCCTCTTCCGCCGCCGACTGCCCACGGGGAGTGTATCACCAACCACCAAGCGTGGTCAACTAGTCATTTCGTGCGGGGATGGAATGGCCACTCGAGCCTGTGCGGTGATCTGAACGAGCCTGAGATCGGCGAGGGCGTCGTCGATATCGGCGAGGAATTCGTCTCGTGCCTCCTGGTCTCCGCGTCCGAGGAGTCCTGCGTTGTCGGCCAAAGCGATCCCCGATTTGAACAACTCCGTCGACAGCGACTCTGGAGTTGTGGTCTTGCCTTGTGCAGCAGCTTGGCGCCCAAGGAGCAACGAACGGTGAGCAATGGTCTGTGCGTCCAGCGTCTCGTTCGGGTCCGCTTGCGCAATCACGGCAGCAACGATGCGATATGCCTCGAGGAACGGCAGTAGCACGGCCGGGCTCACCGGTGGATCGAAGGCATCGGCCACCGTTTCCAAGTCGCCGCCGTCCACGAGATCAACACCATCGGGGCATGCGAGCAGCAGCTCTTCGATGATCGAATCCCGGAAATGGGCACGGCCCTCGAAGAAGAAGTCGAACTTGAGAATGGCGCGCCAGCCGAATGCCCGCGCCAGGAGTTCTTCGATCCCTGTCGATCCGCTGCGCGACATTCCTGCGATCGCTGCCTCAACGATCGACCGGTTGACGAAGAAATGGATGATCGTGTTGCGGTAGTACGCCGCCGCGAGGTGCTGATCGCTCTTGATGACGTACACCACGTTCGTGAGGCCTTCGACACGCGACACCACCTTGCTCATCGCCAATTCATCCAATGCCGAGCGAACGATGTCGGGGTTGAGTTCCGTCCCAGGAGTCGTCGTGACCGGCAGGTCTCGTCGTCGCACGTATTCGACAAACGGCTCGAGCGCAACGGTGGTCTCATCGACCGTCAGACCTTCCGACGGGTGACTGAGGAGTGCGAGTGTCACCAGGCTGATCGGAGTGATCGGTGTGACGTCGTTGATGCGGTTGGAGATCTCGAACGCCATCTTCGGGATGATGTAGCGGCCGCGTTCGCTGGTGAGGCTGGTGCCCATCGGAAGTGTCTCATGGAGAGACAGTGGTTCGCCGAAGCGAACGTGGATCGAGCCATATCGCCGACGCAGATTGCCGACGAACTTCAGCGCCCACCCGAACCCTTCCTTCTCCTTGTCCCCGCCGCGCTGCTCGGCTGCGTAGGAGCCAAGGTCGGAGATCTGGTCATAGGCGATCGACACCGGGATGAAGACGATGTCGTCGACAAGACCACGCAAGTAGGCGTCCACGACATAGGACAACATGCCGAGGCGAGGAGATCGAAGCTTCCCGGTTCTCGACCGCCCGCCTTCGAGATACCACTCGAGCGGGAACCGCTTCTCGAGGAGGTAGTCGACGTATTGGCGGACCGTGAACTTGTATGGGGCGTTGTCTTTGAACTCCCTCCGAATGAAGAAGATGCCGGACCTCCGCAACAGAGGACCGATCGGGAAGAAGTTCATGTTGATCCCGCCGGCGGTGTGGTTGGGCGGGAACTCGTTCTGGTACAGCACGTACTGCAAGACGAGGTGGTCGGAGTTCGACTTGTGAGACGGCAGGAATACGAGGGGGTGGTCTTCTCCGATCTGGTAGAGCTCGCGCAGATCGGCGGCTGAGTACACCAGTTGCCGGTAACCGAGGCTGAGCAGCCACGCCATGACACCGGTCACGACGTCGATCACAAACGGAGTGTGGGTCGCAGCGATCTCCTTGAGATATCGTCCGGTCCGCTTCTGCATCGAGCCGAGGGATTCGCCCTCTTCGATCGCAAGGCGAGCGACACCCTTCTGGAACCCACGCGACCAGAACAGATCCTCCGCGAGGAACTTCGGCACCTTGTACCGGGCGCCTCTCAAGGTGCGCTCGGCCCGCTCGAGCGCGATCCAGGCTTTGAGTGCGACGAACTCCGCCAGCGACGTCCCTTCTGCCGGACCACGACCGCTTGGATCCTGCCATCGAATCTCGAGATCCGACTTGGTGCCAGGTTCGGCGACGATGATGCGAATCCGATCCGGATGCATCGTGCGGATCCACCGTTGTCTCAGGAGGTTTGGATCACGCGGGTCGCCGAACATGAGGACGTCCTTCAGCGAGACACGACGACCTTCACCTTGTTCACCGGCGAGCCACACAACTCGGAGCGGGATCATGACCGGGTCGTCATCCTGGTCGAGACGAGCCGCGAGGCGCGGGTCGGTGCGGGCTCGACGGCGCATCATGCGGCCGGCCGGGATGTAGGCCTTGTCGACGCGGACGCCTTCGGGCTGGTTGCGTTCGATCCAACCCTTGATCAGCTCGCGTTCGATCGTCGACTCGGCATCGATGAGGAGCAAGAACGGCCCTTCACCGAGCACCGGCCACGGCGGCTCATCGGCGAGCGGAGGATCCCAGGCGGCAGGCATATCGGGTTACTGGTCGTCGTTCGGAACGAGACCAGAAACGGTGCCCTTTGCCTTGCCCCAGAGATCGCCGGCCTTCCCGGTTGCTGCGGCGGCAGCACCCGAGGCTGCCTCGGTCGCGGCGGCGGCAGCGCCTGTTGCAGCTTCCGTCGCAGTGCCGGCCATTTCGCCGGCGCCGGAGAGGATCGAACCGATCTGGTCGGCCACGTCGTCGGGGACGCGTTCCTTCATCCATTCGGCAGTGACTCCGAGCATCTCCTTGGCCTTGTCGGCCGTGACGCCGGTCTTCTCCATGATCTGCGCGATGAGCTCGTCCATGACCCTCCTTCGTCGTGCTCTGCGAGTGTACCGCGATGGCTGGACGCGCTCCGGTTCAGTCCCAACCGAGTTCGTGGAGGCGATCATCGTCGATGCCGAGGTGGTGGGCCATCTCGTGCAGGACGGTCACGCGAATCTCGGAGCGAAGCTCCGAGTCACCGAGCCCGAGTTCGAGGTGGGGTTGGTAGAAGATGACGATCCGGTCCGGAGCGAATCCGAAGTAGTCGACTCCGCGATCGGCAAGCGAGACACCCTCGTAGATGCCGAGGATC
This sequence comes from uncultured Actinomycetota bacterium, assembly GCA_963808015.1. Taxonomy (GTDB): domain Bacteria; phylum Actinomycetota; class Acidimicrobiia; order Spongiisociales; family UBA5794; genus JAHEEL01. The sequence goes on along the minus strand of CAWEEG010000042.1, from coordinate 337 downwards.
CCTTGCCCCGAGGGGTCTTGCTCCGCTGTGGGCCAGTCCTCGATATCAACAACGAGGTTGTCGACCCGCTCAACCACCCACTCCGGCAACTCAGCAAGCGTCTCGTCGACAGCACGTGAGAACTCGCGTCGGTTCACGAGCGGCTCGCTTCGGGGTCCATTCGAGGTGCTTCCATCTGCCCGAGCCTAGATCCGACCACCGCTACACTCTCCGCTCCCGGGCGCTTAGCTCAGCGGGAGAGCGCTGCCTTCACACGGCAGAGGTCACTGGTTCGATCCCAGTAGCGCCCACTCTTGAAACCCTTGCACTGCAGGGGTTTCAGTCATTTCTGTGGGAA
>CAWEEG010000041.1:0-12312 GCA_963808015.1 uncultured Actinomycetota bacterium | reverse complement strand
GCCGGTGACCCATCGGCGTTGTGTCGGAGATCAACGTCCCCATCTTCGTCAACGGGGAATGGACTGGTTTGATCGGACTAGCCGACCGCGGACCCCAAGAGTGTGGAGCGACGAAGATCGGTCCCTACTTACGGCCGCGGCCACGATGATTGGGGCCTATTGGGAACGCGACGGCGCCCGCGACGCATTTGGAGATGGTCCGCTCGAAGGACCTGTTCCTCGCGAGCGGGAGCCACGAACTCCGAACCCCGATCACCGCCGTAGTCGGAACCAGCGAGATCCTCCGTGATGATTCGCTGGATCTGTCCGACGACGAGCGAAGCGAACTCCTCGACATGGTTGTTTCAGAAGGAACAGATCTCGTCAACATCGTCAGTGACCTGCTCGCGGCCGCCAAAGCGGATTCCGGGACACTGACCGTCAGTTCAGTGAAGGTCAGTCTGCGCGCCCAGGCTGCGCAGGTTCTTGAAGGATTGGATCAGAAGTCGGGTGCCCGGATCGAGATCTCAGGAGATCCGGTGCAAGGGGTCGGCGATCCGGACCGAGTGCGCCAGATCGTTCGGAATCTCCTGACCAATGCGCAACGGTACGGGGGAGACACCGTCCGGCTTGAGTTGGATGCGGGGGACGGCCGCGCGATTGTGCGGGTATGCGACGACGGCACCGGGGTGCCGGATGGCGATCGCGAACGAATCTTCGAGCCCTATACGAGCGCACACGGGCCGAACGCACATGCCGGTTCCGTAGGTCTCGGGCTCGCGATCTCGCGCAAGCTTGCCCGTCTCATGGGCGGCGACCTCACCTACCGCTATGAGGACGGCGAGAGCATCTTTGAGCTCGCGTTGCCGGTAGCCGACTGAGACTCTCGCTCGACGGCCTTTGCCGCCGCGGAGCGGTTCGCCCGATTTGCGGTTGTCTCGCTCAATCCTGATATCGCGTCGGCACAGCAGATGAGTTCGGTTCTCGGCCGAGCCTCTACCTGGTTTGGGTACCATCGCACGATGTCAGAATCACCGTTGGAGCGCTCCAATGCTGCCGACGCAGAGCCTGCTCTCGAAACCGACGGTGAGGCTGACGCTTCTTGGAGGTTTGGTGTGATGGAACCGTTGCGATTGGCCGTTGTGGGTGTCGGGAGGATGGGGGCGCTGCACGCCGAGACGCTCGCGGCCGTCGAGTCGATCGATGTGGTGGCCGTTGCCGATGCACGTCTCGAGGTTGCCGGCCGAGTCGCGGACTCGATCGGAGCCGACGGCTATCAGTCACTCGAAGCGTTGAGGGAGCGGGATGATGTCGCGGCATGGCTGATCGCCACGCCGACCACGACTCACCCGCCGGTTGTAGAGATGGCAATCGGGGCTGGGCTCCACATCCTGTGTGAGAAGCCGCTCGCCTTGGATCTAACCGAGAGCGAGCGGTTGGGTGCTCTGGCAGCGGCTGGCAGCAGGGTGTTGCAGGTCGGGTTCTGGAGGCGGTTCGCGCCGCCGTGGGTTGCGGCCCGCCAGGCGATCGTCGATGGCGCGATCGGGCGGCCGCTGATGTTGAGATTGGCACAGTGGGACGCCGATCCGCCACCGGCTTCGTTTTGTGATCCGCTCACCAGCGGCGGTCTCGCGATCGACTGTGGAGTCCACGAGTTCGATCTGGTCGGGTGGATGACGGGACTCGGCATCGAGACGGTGACGGCGCGCAACCTCCCGCTTGTCGATCAGTCGATCGGCGAAGTCGGCGACGTCGACAATCTCCTCGCCATGCTCGACCTCGAAGGGGGAGCGGTTGCCACCGTTGATCTCTCCCGCAACTGCCGCTTCGGTGATGATGTGCGAACCGAGATCCTTGGCGAGGACGGGGCAATCTTCGTTGACCTCTTGCCGGTGGGGCGCACAAGACTGGCCGATGCGAGCGGCGTGCGGGTTCTTGCGGGTTCAGAGACGGACGATGCGTTTGCCGAGGGGATCAAGGCGCAGGCGCAGGCGTTCGTCGAGGCGGTTCGTGGGGCGCCCATCGACATTCCAGGAGCCGCAGACAGCACGCTCGCTGTGGCCGTCGGCCGAGCCGCGCAGCGTTCCGCGGCGGACGGCGCTCCCGTCGCCCTGACCACCTCCCATTCCGCGGGCCGACAGCGCCGTATACGGGGCGGTGAACCCTGGGTTCGCAGCGCCAGCCATTCCGCGGGCTGACGGCGCCGAATACGGGGTGGAGAACCCTGGGTTCGGGGATTCCTACAGCCCTTTGGCCGGAGGGGCGGTTGTTGCTCTGACGACGAGGGACGGTTCGAGGACGATGTGGCGCGAGTCCTTCCGCCCGTCCTCCAGCCGTTCCATGAGGAGTTCGACGGCCGTGGTGCCGAGTTCGTGGCGGGGCTGATCGATCGTCGTCAGCGAGATGTGCTGCAGACCGGCGAGCCAGGCGTTGTCGTACCCGATCAGTGAGACATCGTCTGGAACCGACCTGCCCGCATCGGCAAGCGCCTGCAAACAGCCGAGCGCAGCGAGATCGTTCGGAGCGAAGATTGCTGTGGGGTGTTGATCCATCGCCAGCAGTTCCCGCACCCCGCCGGCCCCGCCCGCTTCCGTGTAGGAGCCGGCCGTGACGACCGGGTCGAGGCCGTGCGCCGCCATCGCCACCTCGAAACCCCTTCGTCTGCGTTTGGCTCCGGCCCCATGGCCCCCATCGATGTGCGCGATCCGCGTGTGGCCGAGCGAGATGAGATGGTCGACGGCGATCTTGGCTCCGAGGCGCTCGTCGCACGCCACACTGTCAACGTGCTGCGACCGGGTGGCCCGCGAGATCAGGACGATCGGGACCGCCTTGCCGGCCTTGTTGATCGTCTTCATGTCCAACAGCGTTCCGGCCAGGATCAGCCCGTCGGCTTGAAGTTGGAGCAGCGTCTCGAGGGCGATCGCCTCGCGTTCGCGGACTCGGACACCGGTGTTGAAGAACGCCCGGTAGCCCCGCTTGAGTGCCGAGGCTTCGATGCCGGTGACCACGTCGGCGAAGAACGGGTTGTGGAGGTTGGACAGCATCACGCCCAACACATGGGATCGCTGCTGCACGAGGCCTCGTGCCATTGCGTTCGGTCGGTAGTTGAGTTCCTCGACGGCCTGCAGGACTGCGGCACGCCGCTCATCGCTCACGTACGGCGACTCCTGCATCACGAGCGACACGAGGGACTTTGAGACCCCGGCCCGTTTTGCCACATCGAGGATCGTTGGCCGGCCCATCAGTCGTACGCTCCGATCACTCGTTGGTCGTAGTCGACGACTGCTCCGGTCATGAAGCCCGACTCGGGTGAAGCCAGGAACAGGACCGCACGCGCGGCGTCCTCGGGGTCGATCAGGTCACCGAACGGAAGGCTCGCACCGGCCTCCTCGCGCCAGTCGTCGCCGACGCCGTAGTGCTCGCGCTGGAGCCGGTCTTCCCCAGCCGTTGCCATCCACCCAGGGTTGAGCGCGTTCACTCGAATCCGGTGCTCGAAGGAGGGCGTGGGCTGAGTTCTTGGTGAACGCGCCGAGGGCGGCCTTGGATGCGACATACGTCGCGAGATACGGCTGCCCGGCATGGGAAGAGATCGAGAGCACGTTGACGATCGTCCCTTCGACGCGCTCTCGAACCATCAACTCGACCGCTCCCTGCATCAGGAACCAAGGGGCTCGCGTATTGATGGCGAACATCCGGTCGAAGTGCTCGGGGCTGGCCTCCGAGATGGTGTCGCGATCGGTGATGGCCGCGCTGTTCACCAGGACATCGACTCTCCCGAACGTGGTGTCGGCCGCCTCGATGATGACGAGCCGGAGCGGACCGGTCGGCGAGGTCCGCGCTCACGAAGACGGATCGGCAGCCAAGGTCTTCGAGGTCTGCGGCAACCGCGAGCCCGCGGGCCTCATCGCGCCCCGTGATGACGATGCCGGCACCACCACGTTCGGCGAACTGCCTGACAACGGCGGCGCCGAGTCCCTGCGTTGAACCGGTGACAACTGCGACCCTGCCTTCGAAGTCCCGTCTCACGTGGTTCCTCTTGTCATTCGAATTCGGAGATCAGCACCGGCCGACCCTCGGCCACCGAGCGCCCCGCAGCCAGTGCTGCGACGAATGCGGCCCGAGCATCTTCCGGAGGGCACGGATTCGGAGCGCGGCCGAGAACGAGGTCGACGAAGGCGGACATCTCGGCCCGGTAGGCCGGAGCGAAACGATCGAGGAAGTCGCGGTACGGGGGACCCGCCGGATTCGGTGCCTCCAGCGAGATCGGCGCAAGCGGCATGCGGTTGTCCCACCCCACCGCGATCCCGCCGGACGAGCCGTGGATCTCCATGCGAACGTCGTACCCAATCGGGTTGTGACGCGTTGCTTCGAACGAGGCCTGCGCTCCGCCACTGAGGCGCAGGGTGCCAACAGCGATTCCCTCGTCGTCGTTCCGCGCGTAGACATCAAACTCCGGGAATCCGGCGGTTCCCACCGCGAACACTTCTTCGATTTCCTGACCGGTCACGAACCGGATGGCGTCGAAATCGTGAATGAGGAAGTCAAGGAAGAGACCACCCGACGTGCGAACGAACGGCTCGGGGGAAGGAGCGGGATCGAGGCTGGTCGCGCGGACCAGGTAGATCTCACCGAACTCGCCTGCGCGGGACATGTCTCGAGCGGCGCTATACCCGGCGTCGAAACGTCGCTGGAATCCGATCTGAAGCGGTATCTCGGCCGCCTGGACGAGCGCGATGACCTCATCGGTGGATTCCAGGTCGAGCGTGATCGGCTTCTCGCAGAATATCGGGATGCCGGCATCTGCGGCAAGCAGAATCATCTCGGCATGGACGTTGGTGGCGGCGGCGACGACCATCGCGTCGATGCTGCCGAGCATCGATTGGGCGTCGGGAGCGACACTTCCTCCGACGTCGGCGGCCAAAGCTTCGGCGCGTTCAAGGAGCGGGTCGGTGACGACAACCTCGGTCACCGTGGTGTGATCGGCCAGCGTTTGAGCATGAAAGGAGCCGAGGCGACCGGCTCCGACAACTCCGATGCGCACCATGGCCTACACCACTCCTTCGTAGGTTGTGAGCGGAAGCCTCGGATCCGGGCCGAGTTCCTCCCAGTTGTCCTTGATCCATGCATGGCCCGGATCGTCGGACGCGCACCAAATCCGCTCGGGGCCGGGGCCCGCCATGGCGTTGAGGAAGTACATGTGATATCCCGGGAGTGCGATGGTCGGCCCGTGATAACCCTTGGGACACAACACAATGTCGCCGTTGCGGACGAGCATCGTCATGTCGAACTCGCCGTCCGCAGCCCATTGTCGGAAGAATCCGTAGCCGTCGTCCTTCGAGAACCGGAAGTAGTAGACCTCCTCGAGTTCGACTTCGGGCGCCTCAGGATTCGCGACGTCGTGTTTGTGCGGCGGATAGGACGAGAAGTTGCCCTCTGGGGTGATCACTTCGACCGCCAGAAGCTTGTCCGCCATCCCCACACCTGCCATGAGGAAATCGTTGATCTGCCGGGATGTCGATCCCGCTCCACGGACCATGACCGTCACATCTTCCGCCGGCCCATACGCGGGGTCCATACGCCGGGTCGCTTCCGCCATTGGGAGCGCGAACTCGCCGCCGGAACGAGACGTGATGCGGAACTCGGCATCGATCGGGACATACGCGAAGTCGCTGACGCGACTGAACACCGAGTCCCGCCCCTCGAGGTCGAACCGGTGGCCCTCAACTTCGACCGTGCACGAACCACTCAGCGGCAGCACGGCCATCTCGTTGGTTCCCGTGGCGATCGTTTGAGACTCACCCGGCTGCAAGATCGAATACGCGGAGACCGCTGTAGGTCCAGCCGGCCACCTCGGGCGTGATCACAACGGAATCGGATCCCATCGGCGTCCGTGCCGGCAGGCCGATAGAGGTCTGGGTTCGTGCGGCTCATGGTGTGCCCTTCTCTTCGTGCCAGATCGAGATGAATCGGGCGTGGTTGTCGGCGAGCGTGTCGACGAGTTCCGTGTCCTCGGAATCAGTCATCTCACACCCCGCGTCTCTGGAGCTTCTTCTCCGCGTCGAGTTCGGCACGTGCGACCCGCACTTGCTCCCGGTCGGAGACCTCGGGAATCCCGACCTCCCACCAGGCGCCACCCTCGGTCCAGTCGTACTGAGCAACCTCGATCACGATGACGTAGCTCCGGTCGGCTGCCTTCGCCCGTTCAAACGCGCCCTTGAATTCGTCGATCGTTGTGACCTTCTCGCTGATGGCTCCCATCGATTCGGCGTGTTTGGCGAAGTCGACTCGGAACATGCGCTCGTGGCGTGCCGTGTGGAGGAGGTTGTTGAACTCCTCGCCGCCGGTGTTGAGCTGAAGCCGGTTGATCACGGCGAAACCGCCGTTGTCGCAGACGATGAAGATGACCTTGTGGCCGGTCATCACGGTCGAGTAGATGTCCGAGTTCATCATCAGATAGGAACCGTCGCCTACCCAGCTCACCACGTCGCGGTCGGGCAGGGCGATCTTGGCGCCCCATGCTCCTGCGATCTCATACCCCATACACGAGTACCCGTACTCGGCGTCGAACGATCCGATCGACTTGGAATGCCAGCCCATGTTGAGCTCACCCGGTAGACCGCCTGCTGCGCTGAGTTGATAGTCGTCGGGATCGCAGATCTCGTTCACCGCCCGGATGACCTGGGCATACGTCGGCGTCTCGAACTCTGCAGATGTGAAGTCATCGAGATAGCCGTACCAGGAGCTGAGCTCCTCGGCGCCTCGCTCCAGCCACGACGCCGGTGCGCGGTAGTCGCCGATGGCGGCATCGATTGTTTCGAGCGACGTCTTGGCATCTCCGATGACCGAGACGGCTTGGTGTTTGGTTGCGTCGAAGCGCCCGACGTTGACCGAGACCAGGGTCATGGCTTCGTTTCCGAAGATCGACCACGAACCGGTGGTGAAGTCCTGGAGCCGTGTTCCTACCGCCACGACCACGTCGGCGTTGTCTGCCATGACGTTGGCTGAGGCGCTTCCGGTGACACCGAGCGGTCCGACGAAGTTCGGATGGTCGGCCAGGAGTGTGGCCTTGCCTGCGACGGTTTCGGTCACCGGTATGCCGTGCTTCTCGGCGAACGCCGTCAGTTCCGCGACCGCTCCCGAATAGTGGACACCACCGCCCGCGATGATCAGCGGCTTCTCGGCTGCCGCGAGTGCCGCGGCGGCTCGTTCGATGTCGCGGGGGTCGGCGATGGGACGGCGGATGTAGTGGACCTGCGTCTTGAAGAACTCGACCGGGTAGTCGTATGCCTCTGCTGCGATGTCCTGCGGGAGGCCGATGTATGCCGGCCCGCAGTCGGCCGGGTCGAGCATGGTGGCGACGGCATGGGGCAGCGACTGGATCACCTGCTCGGGGCGGGTGATGCGGTCCCAGTAGCGGGTGACGGCCCGGTAGGCGTCGCTGACCGTGGTCGACGGGCTCTCGAAGTGCTCGAGTTGCTGGAGCACCGGGTCGACGAAACGATGCTGGAACGTGTCACCGCTGAAGAAGAGCACCGGCAGGCGGTTGGCGTGCGCTGTCGCTGCGGCGGTGATCATGTTCGACGAGCCGGGCCCGACCGACGAGGTGGCGATCATGATCTGGCGGCGTCGCTTCGCCTTCGCAAAGGCAACAGCAGCGAGCGCCATCGACTGCTCGTTGTGTCCGCGCCACGTCGGCAGGACGTCCTGCACCGGGTACAGCGCCTCGGCCAGCGAGACCACGTTGCCATGACCGAAGATGCCGAAGGCGCCGGCGAACAGCGGTTCCTCGACCCCGTCGATGATCGTCCGTTGGGCGACGAGGTACTTGACGATCGCTTGCGCCGTTGTGAGTCGGATGGTGTTCATGTCGTAGCTCCTTCGGTGGTGCGGACGGTTTCCAAGTAGTTCTTCGTTGAGGCCAACAACAGAGGCTCCAAGCCGGTGAGGAGGTAGCGGGCGCCACGGTCGCGCCAGGCCACGGCGTCGGCCGGAGTGCCGACGAAGATGCCGAGGGCCTTGTCGCTCGCGGTGACGATCTTCGCGATCCGCTCCATGGCGGCCTGCACCTCCGGATGAGATGGATTGCCGACGTGTCCGAGAGAGTGGGCGAGATCGGTTGGGCCGATGAAGATCACGTCGACGCCGTCGACAGCGACCAGTTCTTCGACATTGGCGACGCCCTCGGCGCTCTCGACCTGAACCACTACGAGCGTCTCCAGATTGGACTGCCGAACGTAGTCGCCAATCGGCGCCTGCAGCCCGAATCCTGCCGATCGGGTGGCCGCGAGTCCTCGAGATCCTCTCGGTTCGTATTTGGCTGCTTGCACGGCGGCTTCCGCTGCGGCTCCGGAATCGACCCAGGGAACGTGCATGCCGTGGGCGCCGGCGTCGAGGAAACGGAGGATGGTGGACGGCTCGTTGGCTGTCACGCGAACCATTGGCGTGACCCCGTGGAGCTCACAGGCCCGCGAGAGGTCTTCGAGGTCGCGAGGCTGGAGTGCACCGTGTTCGGCGTCGAAGACCATGAAGTCCCAGCCGCCGAGGGCCATGAACTCGGCCAACGTCCCCACCGGGTAGCGAAGGAAGCAGCCCACGACCGTCTCGCCTGCCGTGAGGCGGTGTTTGGTGTGGTTGTTGATCACGTCGATCCACCTTCCAAGCCGTGGATGATCACCGTCTTGAGTTCGGTCATCTCCTCGACGGCGTAGCGGATCCCTTCCTTGCCGATGCCGCTGCCCTTCAGCCCGCCGTAGGGCATGAGGTCTGCCCGCCAGAGCGGCGTCCAGTTGACGTGTATGGCGCCGGCGTCGACCTCCCTCGCGAAACGCATGGCGTTCGTCACGTCCTTTGTGAAGATGCCGGCTCCTAGCCCGTAGCTGGAGTCGTTGGCGAGGGTGATGGCCTCGTCGATGTTCGCGGCCTTTGTGACGCTCAAGGTCGGGCCGAACACCTCCTCCTGCGAGATCCTCATGCTCGGGGTCACGTCGGCAACAACGGTGGGGAAGAGCTTGGCTCCATCTCGCTCGCCGCCGATGGCGATCCGGGCTCCGGAGGCGACGGCTTCGTCGACCCACTGCGACACCCGCACCGCTTCAGCCTCAGAGATCATGGCTCCGATCTTGGTGTCGGCGGCCAGCGGATCACCCATCCGGAATGCCTCGACCGGTCCGCGTAGTGCCTCGAGGTAGTCCCCGTAGACGTCCTCGTGGACGATGACCCGCTGGAGCGAGATACAGACCTGACCAGCGTTGACATAACCCCCGGCGGCGCTCGCTTCGGCTGCCAACTCGAGGTCTGCGTCGGGCATCACAATCATCGGGCAGTTCGCACCGAGCTCGAGAGAGAGGCGTTTCACGCCTGCGATGCGAGTGATCTCCTCTCCGACCGCGGTGCTGCCGGTGAACGAAACCTTGCGCACACGCGGGTCACGCACCAGGGCCATCCCGACGGCCGCGCCTCCGCCCGTGATCGTCTGCAGACCAGATTCGGGAAGTCCGGCCTCGACCAGTTTCTCTGTGATGATCAGGGCGGTCAGGGGAGCCTGCGAGGCCGGCTTGAGGATCACCGCGTTGCCCGCGGCCAGGGCTGGACCGATCTTGTGCACGACGAGGAGGCCGGGATAGTTGAACGGGGTGATGGCCACCACGATTCCTGTGGGGATCCGCAACGTGAAACCGAGCTTGCCTTCAGCCCCTGCTTGGGCATCGAGCGGGAGGGTCTCGCCGCGGATCTGTGTGCCCTCGAACGACGCCAATCGGAACATCTCGCCCAGACGAGATGCCTCGCCGGTGGCCTCACCGATCGGTTTGCCTACCTCCAGGCTGATGGTGCGTGCGATCCGTTCGACGTCGGCGTCGAGCAAGTCGGCGGCGCGACGGAGGATGTCGGCCCGAGCAGCACCCCCGAGGTTCCGCATGACGGCCGCTCCACGCTCGGCAGTCGCGAGTGCCTCTTCAACCTGGTCGGGTGTCGCGATCGGAACACGGTCGATCACGTCTCCCGAGTAGGGAGCGACGACGTCGAGCCACTCGGAAGATCCTTGCCAGCGGCCTCCGACGTACATGTCCATGGTGATCCCTCTCAGTCGATGCGCAGGCTGGTGACGTCTTCCCAGGCACCCGATTCCCACGAACGGGTCATTGCCGCCTCGACCTCGGCAGCGGCGAGGGCGTCGGCGAAGGTGACGGCACCCGGGCGCCCTTCGACGACCGACTTCAGGAACTCGAGGTCTTCGAAGACCTTGAGGTCTTCGTACCCGATTGGGTTGCCACCGCCGGGAACGATGTTCCCGTGGTGAGGGAACGCGTCACCGGCGAGCACGCGGACGTAGCCGTCGGCGGGGGTCTCCTCCGGGAGGTAGAGCTGAAGCTCGTTCATCGTCTCGAGATTCCAGGCTCCTGCACCGCGCGAGCCGTTGATCTCGAACCCCATCTCGCTCTGCGGGCCGAAGATCGAGCGGTCGGCTTCGAGTGTGCCTCGCACACCGTTCTCGAATTCCACGAGAGCTGCGACGTAGTCCTCGTTTGTCACCTCGCCGGTGGGGTCGCCGGGCGCCCCGCGGTCGTAGTGGGTCCCGGAGCCGGGTTTCGGAAGTGGACGTTCCTTGATGAAGATCTCTTTCGTGGCCACGACCCGGCGGATCGGACCGACGAGGTTGTGGGCCATGTCGACGGTGTGCGACATGATGTCGGTGAGGACTCCGTAGCCGGCCTCTTCGAGCAGGTAGCGCCAGCTCAGCATGCCGAGTCGGTCGCGTCCGTACATCGAGAAGAAGCGTCCCCGATAGTGGGTGAGGTCACCGAGGCGCCCGTCCTCGATGAGCTGCTTGAGGTATTGGACGAGCGGCGCCCATCGGTAGTTGAATCCGACACCGGTGATCACCCCGGCGCGTCGGGCGGCGTATTCGATCTCGGCTGTGACATCGGGTGCTTCCCCCACCGGTTTCTCGCAGAAGATGGCCTTGCCCGCCTCCGCCGCCGCGACGGCGATCTCTCGATGAAGCTTGTTGGGCGCCCCGATGGTCACCACGTCCACGTCGGGATGATCGACCACGGCACGCCAGTCGTCCGTCGCGGCCTCGAACCCGAAGTTCTGTCGCGCCAGTTCGGCGCGCTCCGGCACGTTGTCGGCCACGATGACGAGCCGGGGCATGATGTTCGCCTCGGGGAAGTGCATGGGGATTCGGCGGTACGAGCGCGAATGCGCCTGTCCCATCCAACCGAAGCCGACCACGCCGATGCCGATGGACTGTGTCACGGTTGTTGCTCCTTTGTGAGTGAACCTTGTCGACGGACCGGCCAGACCTCGGGGTTGACCAGATGCTTCGGGTATTCGTCCGCAGCACCTGGAGCGCCTGGGAGACGGCGCTCTCGTAGAGGCGGGCCTTGCCTGCAACGGTGGCGGCGGCGACGTGCGGGGTCACCACCACGTCGTCCCGATGGAGGAGGGGGTGATCCGGCGGGAGGGGTTCAGGGTCGGTCACATCGAGGCCGGCACCGAACAGTCGGCCGTTGTCGAGTGCGCCGAGCAGCGCGTCGTGATCGACCAATCCGCCCCGGCGGTGTTGATCAGGATGGCTCCCGGTTTCATCTTCGCGATGTGCTCGGCGTTGATCAGGTGCTCCGTCTCGCTCGTGAGTGGCAGGTGGAGGGAGACGACGTCGGCTTCGGCGAGCAACTGATCGAGTGAGTCGACCAACCGGATCCCGGACTCCGCAGCGTCGATTCGCTCCGACGAACGGGTCATAGGCGATCACGGTCATGCTCAGGCCATGCGCCATGCGAGCGACGTTTGTCCCGATCCTGCCGACCCCGACGAGCCCAAGAACCTTGCCCGAAACCTCCCGGCCCTCGTGCGAACCGAAGAAGTCGCGGCCGCCGTTTCTCAAGGCCGCCTGTGCGCCCGGCACCCGTTTCGCGACCGAGAGCAAGAGCGTGATCGTGTGTTCGGCGGTTGAGATCGTGGGTGCATCGGGTGTGTTGCAGACGGCAATACCTCGTTCGGTCGCTGCACTGAGATCGATCTTCTCGACACCGATCCCTGTGCGCGGATCACACGGAGGAGAGGGGCCCGGTCCATGGCCGGCCCGTCATAGGTAACGAGCGACGACGCGATGATGGCGTCTGCCTCACCGACCGAGGACAGGAGGTCGGCGGGGTTGCGGTGCCGGGGCCAATCGGAATGGCCAGGCCCGCAATGGTGGCCGCGACATGGTCGGGCATATCTCGCTCGAACCAGATCCGGAACATTCGGCGGTCCTCCAGAGCGGCTTGACACCGGGTCGGCGCGGAGTATAACGTCCAGATCATTGGAACGTTCCACAACAACCTGATG
>CAWEEG010000040.1:0-19416 GCA_963808015.1 uncultured Actinomycetota bacterium | reverse complement strand
TGAAGAGCAGCGCGTCACCGTCGGCGTAGGCGACGTCGGTGTAGAGCCGTGTGGCATGCTGGGTGTACGCAAACACGTGCGGTGGGTGGACCGTGGCAACGAACCCTCCAAGCTGTCGTGGACCGACACGTCTGCGTACTCCCGGTAGTCCAAGCCGGCACGCCGCAGGCGGGCGTCGTCGAGTTCGAAGCCCAGTGGCCGCACGAGATGCAGCCGGTTCCCGGTGTTGACGCACAACCGCATGAGGTTCCCCGTATTCGGAGGTATCTCCGGCCGATGTAGGAGAACGTGGAACACCGCGGCGGCTCAGTCCGTCAGACTCAGGCGTCGACGGAGGAACTCGGCCCCCCTGCGCATTCGCGGTGGCGAATGCGCGTCCCCCACTTCGTGAGGGGACAGAAGAATGGGAATCAACTCGCGTCTCATGTCTCGGGTCTCGTGTCTCGGGTCTTCTTGTCTCCCCTCACTGCTTTCTCCAGGAGGAGGAGGAACGACAACGCGGGGTCCTTCGACTGGATGCTCTGGGCCGCCGACCAGTTCTCGATGATCCTGCGATGCATGAACCCGGCGAGGTCGCCGAGCAATCGCCATTGGTACGTCGCATTGCGGTCGGTGGGCGGTCGTGCTCCGAATGCCATGAGCCGCACCCGGGGACCGTCGGGATGGTCGGCCTCCCCGTCGTCGAGGAGGTCGGCGATCACACGCGAGATTCGCTCCTCACCCATAGCCCCGAACCGGTTGAGTGCTGCCCGCAGCACCTTCGGGTCGCGCGCCGATGCATTGAGTTCGGCTCGACCTTCCTTGACCTCGGCGATGATGAGGTCGATTCGGCCGCAGATCGACATCGAGGTCGGGGTCGACCGACACGAACGACCCGCTCACATCAGCGTCATCTCGGCCGGCACCCGGGATCTGAACGGCGAGTACGTCAACGTCGGTGACGGTTCGGTACTCGCCATCGGACATCAATTCGAGCACCGGATACTCCGTCACGGTGAAGTACCCGTTCATGTACAGATAGCTCTGTACGAGCGCAACAGCGGTGTCCATCAAGCTGCAGCCTGTCCGAGCCCGGAGGGGTCAGACGGCGGCGTAGCGCTCCCTGCGGCCGTATTCGCTTGCTCCGTAGCTGGCGATGTCGAGGAAGACGCCAAGCGCGAGGATCACCCAGTCGAAGCCGGTCAACCCGCCGGCGACCACACGGCCACCCACGACAGTGTCGTCCACGGCAGGAAGATGAAGCCGAGGAACGCCCAGAAGAAGCTCGAGATGGCCAATTCCCACCGGGCGGTGTCAAGCAACCACCAGACCAGAATCGCGGCGCGGGTCCCAACGTCATCAACGTCGCGAAGAAACAGCACATGACAGACCTCTCTCGAATCGTTGCTGCGACTCTAGCGGGACGACCGGACCTCACCAGATAGGCTGATGCCGCGCGCAGCAGGAGGCCGGCAGGATGGAGTTCAAGGAGGAACACGTCGCATTCCGCAAAGTCATGCGGGACTTCGCAGATTCCGAGATTGCACCACATGCCCGCGAGTGGGACCGAACGGGGGCATTCCCGCTCGATGCCGTTGCCAAGATGGGCGATCTCGGCCTCTTTGGGCTCCCCTTCGACGAGCGCTACGGCGGGTCGAACTCCGACTTCACCACACTCTGCATCGCCATCGAGGAGCTCGCACGGGTCGACCAATCGATCGCCATCACCCTCGAAGCGGCGGTTGGGCTCGGCATCAATCCCGATCGCTGAATACGGGACCGAAGAGCAGCGCGATCGGTGGCTTCCCGATCTGATCGCCGGACGCGCACTTGCAGGATTCGGCCTCACGGAGCCCGATGCCGGCTCTGACGCTGCCGCAACCCGAACGAGGGCAGACCTCTCCGACGGCACGTGGGTCGTCAACGGGTCGAAGGCCTTCATCACCAACTCTGGGACCGCTATCACCTCACTCGTCACGATCACGGCAAAGACCGGTCCCGACGAGGTCTCGGCCATCATCATCCCCGCCGGCACACCGGGCTTCGAAGTCGAGCCGGCGTACGAGAAGATGGGGTGGCACGCCTCGGACACCCACGGGCTCCGATTCGACGATTGTCGTGTTCCGGAGGACCACCTCCTCGGAACTCGCGGGCAGGGATTCCGCCAGTTCATGTCGATCCTGGATGACGGGAGGATCGCGATCGCAGCGCTCGCCGTCGGCGTCCTCCAGGCCTGTCTCGAAGAGACGTCCGCCTACGCCAAGGAGCGCACCTCGTTTGGACAGCCAATCGGTTCGTACCAGGCGATTGCCTTCAGCATCGCCGACATCGAAGTGATGGCCGAAGCGGCCCGGCTCCTCACGTACAAAGCCGCTTGGCTGAAGGACACCGGACAGCCCTACCGGCATGCCGCGGCGCGAGCAAAGCTGTACGCAACGGAGTCTGCGGTATCCGCCACTCGGATCGCGACCCAAGTCTTCGGAGGAGCCGGATTCCTCGACGACACGCTGGTCGCTCGCCACTATCGGGATGCCAAGGTCCTCGAGATCGGCGAAGGCACCAGCGAGATACAGCGGATCGTGATCGCGCGAGGGCTAGGTCTGGATGTCTGAGCCGCACTGAGGCACCATGTACGGCAGTTGGAACGACGACCGTCCGAGACCGTCTCGTGTCTCGTGTTCGGAGCTCATCTCTCACCGCTCCCGCTGCGGTGCCGCCAGATTCTCGGGCTGATCGGGGCTTCTCTCACGACGTACGGGGCGAAGGATTCGGGATCGGGGGTGAAGCCGATGCCGGGGTTGTTGGACGGGGTGATGGAGCCCGATGTGGAATCCGGTTCACTCCCGCCGATGCCACCTGCCAGGTACCAGGACGACGGAGCGATGTCCGAATGGGCGGCGGCGGGAAGCGTCGCAACGGCCAGCGTGGAGGCTCGCCCGATCTCGGTCTCGAGCAGACCGGACGCCTTGATGCGGAGGCCGGCGGCGAGGGCGATGTCGTGGATCACCCGCGAGGCCGCCAGGCCGACCCGCGAGGGTTTCACAACCACGAGATCACACGCACCGGCTTCGATCGCTCGTATCGCCGCTGCGGCCGAGTCGA
This sequence comes from uncultured Actinomycetota bacterium, assembly GCA_963808015.1. Taxonomy (GTDB): domain Bacteria; phylum Actinomycetota; class Acidimicrobiia; order Spongiisociales; family UBA5794; genus JAHEEL01. Next base: position 16,335 of record CAWEEG010000040.1, on the reverse strand, counting down.
TCGGTTCGTCGAGAGCGACCGAGGCCACCATCTCGTCTCTCAGCCGAGCATGGGACGCAAGATCATCTGCCGCAAACGGCTGCTCGATGTAGTCGACACCGAGCCCATCGAGCTCGAGCAGAGCTCCACGGTCCTCCCATCGGTATGAGCCGTTGGCATCGACCCCGACCGGTGTGTTCGGCAACGCACGTCTCACGGCGGCAACACGTGCAACATCATTCCCCGGCCGGATCTTCAGTTTCACGGCGGCAGCGCCGGTCGCTTCGACACGCTGCACCGGGTCGTCGTCGAGTCCCACGGCAACGGACGTGGCTATGGACCGAGGGATCCACCGATGCTCTCCCACAACGGCCGGCTCGTCGCTCCGCGCCTGAAGGTCGGCCTCCGCTTCGTCGATAGCCGCCGCAGCAGACGGAGACAGAACACTCCCCCGCTGCAGCGTGCTCCATGCATCGTCGGCCGTGTCCGGGGTGATACCCGGATACGGTGCCGCCTCGCCCCATCCGATGTTGCCGTCGCCGGCGATCGAGATGATGACAACTCGGCGCTCGTTCACCGTGATGGCCGCGTTCACGAACGGTTCTCGCAACGGGATCGAGAGCTCCCACATGTGCCCTTCCATCGTGGAAGCGTATCCCCCGTGGCCGGACCTGTTCCAGTTCACGGCGTTTCGAGATCGTCGATCCGGAGCCCGGCCGGCAACCCGAGCCGGTGTTCGGCCAGCAGTTCCGGATCCCCAAGGAGTTCGCGGGTCGGCCCGTCCGCAACGATCCTTCCGGCGTCGATGATCACCGAACGTTCGCAGATCTCGAGGGCGTAGAGAAGGTCGTGGGTGACGAGGAGTTGCGTCACGTCGAGACCATCGAGGATGCCGGTGAGGTCCTTGCGGCTCGCCGGATCGAGATTCGAGGTTGGTTCGTCGAGGACGAGAATCTCTGGCTGCATCGCCATCACTCCTGCGATCGCGACCCGCCGCTTCTGACCGAACGACAGGTGGTTGGGCGGCCGGTCGGCGAGATCACCCACTTCAACGGACGCAAGCGCCGCGTTCGACCCTCTCGTCGAGGTCAACGCCGGCGAGCCCGAAGATTCGCCGGCCCAAAAGCAACGTCCTCGCGAACCGTCGGCATGAACAGCTGATCATCAGGATCCTGGAAGACGATCCCCACGTGCCTCCGTATGTCGACCAGATTGTCGTCCGTGACCGGGTAGCCGGAGACGGCGACGGTCCCGGTCTGGGGCAGGTGGATCCCGTTCATGTGCAGAATCAGCGTCGTCTTCCCTGCGCCGTTCGGACCGAGGAGAGCGACCCGTTCCCCCTGGTGGATGTGAAGGTTGACATCAGAGAGCGCGACGGTGCCGTCCGGGTAGTGATAGCCCCAGGTCACGGATCTCGATCACCGGAGTACTCACAGCAGCCCCCTCGAAACGAGCATCACCGTGGCGGCGAAGCCGACGAGCACCACCGCTGCAACCCACTGAGCAGCCGGAACCGCGACCACGGCCGAAACCGGCATCGACCCGGTGTACACCCGCGACAGCATCGCGAGGTACACCGCGCTCTCCTCGCTCGTAGGTCCGCACGAACACCGACCCGACCGTCTTCGCGTAGATGCCCCAGGTCGCCAACGATCGTCCCTGGTACCCCGCGCGACGCAAGGGCGATCCGCATGCGCCCGAAGTCGGCTCCCACGATGTCGATGTAACGCACAGCGAACCCGACGATCGAAGTGACGATCCGCGGCATGTGGAGTGCATCCAAACCGCGCAAGAGATCGGCGACCTCGGTCGTGCCGGCCAGCACAACGGCGACGAGGAAGCCGAGTCCGGCCTTCACGAACACGTTCCACATGTCCCAGAGCCCCTGTTCTGACAGCGACAGTCCGAGCACCTCAACGCGCTCTCCCGACCCGACGATCGGGAGCAGCAGCGCAACAAGCAGAAACGGGATGAGGACGATGGCTCTGCGGGCAACAAAACCAATCGGAAGCCGAGCCAGCACATCAACCCGCCGACGATGGCGGCGTAGGCGATAAACGCCCAGATTGCGGTTCGCGGTGTGAGGGCAATAGCGCAGACGAGTCCAAACGCGGTGACGATCTTCACCTGTGGTGCGACGTGGTGGAGCGGCGAATGTCCGTGCCGGTACAGCGCATGGACGTGGCTCCCGCTCATCGTGTGGAATCCGCCGAGTCGGTCCCCGGTGAGCGAATCAGCCAGAACAGCCCGAACCCGAGCCCCAGCGCGGCAGCAACCCCGACGAGACCGGCGATGCCCGTTGAGACTCGGCTGTCCGACTCGAGGTTCTCTCCGTACTCCGCCAACGGCGTTTCCGCGAGGTCGTGGGCGTCGGCCTCATCGCCAAACCCCTGCTGCTCTGCGACGTACTCGAGGCCGTCGGGTTCGTCCGAGGCGAATTGGGACACGACTACCGCGATGAACACGGTGATCGCCAGACCCACGATGAACAAGCCGATCGCCTTTCGGTTCACGACAGCAGCTCCTCGGTCCTGCGACCGGAGAACGTGGGAGAGCCGTACACGAGATCGGGACGGGCCTTCATGACCGCACCCACCACGAAGAAGGTAATGACACCCTCGCCGATCCCGATCAGGAGATGGGTGCCAACCATTGCCACGAGGATCGCTCCAAGCGACAGACTCTCCGCCGTCCCGCCGAGAGCGAACTCGCCGACAAACCCGAGACCCGCCATAGGAACGGAGAGGAACGCAGCGATGCCGGCGGCGGGAGCCACACGATCCGGGCGTGAACCCGCAAGCCGAAAGATGAGTCGGTAGACGAGGTAGCCGCCGACCGCGCCGATCAAGGCCATGTTGACGATGTTGAGTCCGAGGGCGGTCAGGCCACCGTCTGCGAACAGAAACGCTTGGATGATGAGCACGATCGCCACAACGAGATAGCCCGCCCATGGTCCGACGAGCACTGCGGCGAGCACACCGCCAAGGAGGTGGCCCGACATGCCGGGGAGCACCGGGAAGTTGATCATCTGCCCCGCGAACACGAACGCGGTGACCAGCGCCGCCATGGGCACCAGGCGATCCGTCAGGTAGCGGCGAGCCCGGGAAACGGCGACCCCAAATCCGCCCGCGGCAACAACACCGGCAGCGGCGCTCACGCCGGGACCGATCACACCGTCGGGAATATGCATTGGGTTCCGTCCTGGCTCGGCAACAACCCAGGTTACCGCCGCAGGAGGTGGTCAGGTCACCGGATCCTCGTCCTGCCTCGTCCGGCGCTCGGGGCTCGGCGGTTCGGGGTCCGGATCGGTGGTGGGTGCAGCGCTCTCTTGAGCGGCATCTTGCCTCGACGCGCGCGACCGCGTCCTGGTAGGCAGTCTTGACCGTCTTCCCGAGCCATTCATCGGATGTGTAGATGTTCTCGTCACCCACAACAGCGGCGACACCTCCGATGACCAGCTGCTCATGCATGTTCTCATCTTCGGAAACCAGCATCAGGTCGCTGTCCTGGTCGCGGAGCGCCGTCGCATACTTGAGCAACACCTCCATGAACGTCGAGCCGAGATCGCTCCGTCCTCGGAGACGCAGAACCACGACCGAATTGTGCGTCTCTTCCGTGACATCGGGGAGCTTCTCCTCGAAGACCGGCGCCGAGGCGAAGAAGAGGCTGCCGTAGGGCTGGAGTACCAGAACCTCGTTGGGCGCCACGCTGGCGGGAGCGTCGGTCTCCTTCATCTGACCGTCAACAACAACCCAGCGTTTGATGACAACCTGGTTCGACTGGTTGATGATGTACAGGATCATCGAGATGCCGACTCCGACCAGCACGGCGTATTGCAGCGGGATCACCATCGTCAGGATGAACGTCACCGCCATCACCGTTGCCTGCATCCCACCGGTCTTCCATACCGCCTTGATATCGGCAGGCTTCACGGTTCGATATCCGACCGTCATCAGCAGCCCGGCCAGTGCAGGCATTGCGATGTACCCGACGAAGTCGCCGAACACGAGGATGACCACCGCCATCACGATGCTGGCCATGATCAGGGCAAGTCGGGTCTTCGCCCCTGCCGTCTTGACCAGAGAACTCGCCGACATCGAACCGCCGACCGGCATGCCCTGGAAGAACCCAGATGCAACGTTCGCCGCACCCTGCCCGATGAAGTCGCGAGAAGCCTTCGGATAGGTTCCATCCGGATTCGGGAAGTTCGCCGAGATCCCCGCACCTTGTACGAGCCCCACGAACGCGAGCGACAGGGCCGGGATGATGAGGACGGGAACCAGACTGATGTCGGGAAGCATCGGCAGCGGCAAAGACCCAGGGATGTCTGCAATGTCGCTGAGTGTTGCCACTTCCCATCCGAGGATCGGCACGGCGGCCGACGTGATGATGATCGCAACCACCAGGCCAAGAGGCCCGAGCTTCGTGCGTTCGAGCAGCAGGATCAGCACGATCGTGGCGACGCCGATCACGAGGGTCGGCCAGTGGACCTTGCCGATGTTGAAGATCAGGTTGAACGCCCGCGCCACCCGGTTCGGCCCGTCGGCCTCATACCCGGTGAAGTCGTCGAGCTGGCCGAGGATGATGTTGATGCCGACCGCATTGATGAAGCCGACCATCACGGCGTTGGACACGAAGCGCAGGATCGATCCGAGCTTGAGGAGGCCGGCAGCGAGCATGACGATGCCGGTGACGATCGACAGTGTCCACAACGCTCTGCCGGGGTCGTCGGAGGTGTGGACGACGCCGACGTCGGCCACCACGATCGCCATCGCACCCGTTGCCTGCACCGCCATGAACGACGAACTCGTGAAGAGCGCTCCGGTGACGGTCCCGACCATGTAGCCGTAAAGGCCGTAGACCGGGTTCACTCCCGCAAGGAGGCCACCGGCCAGTCCATCCGGCACGCTCTCGACACCGAGAACCACACCCGCGACGGCATCGCCACTCAGCGTCTCCTTGCGAAACAGCGATCGGATGTTCACACGTCACCACTCTTCACGGCTCTCCGCCCGTCTCGGTCCCGGTGAGGTTACCGCCTGGGACACGCCGAGGGTTCGCAGATCCCAAGCCGGCCCGCCCGTCGTCGGGGCGCCGCAGTGCTGGTTATCCGGGTACCGGTGGCGCCAGCAGATCGACATCGTGCCCGGCGGCAGTCGACGCCGTTTCGTCGCTGGTTGGCTCGTCGAGGTGCGACACGTCTGCCGGATGCTCGGAACTGGGAAGCTCGAGTTCGAATATCGTCCATCCGCTTCGGCGATCGTACGTGAGCTCACCGTCCATCAGGAGGGCAAGGTGGTGCGCGACATACAGCCCGAGTCCGATTGCCTGGGTCTTGCCGTCGTCGTTCCTGGCCCGGTGGAACGCTTCGAAGATGTTCCGCTCATGACCCGGTGGAACACCGGGACCGTCGTCGGCAACGGTCACGGTTGCTCGGCCGTTGCCGTGACCGAATCGTATCTCGATCTGTTCGCCGCCATATCGAACGGCGTTGCTGAGCAGACACCGGACGATCTGTCGCACACGGTTGCCGTCTGCCATGGCCACTACGTCGCCGCCGTCGGAGCTGATGCTGAGCGTCGTCCGTGAGCCACGGGCGGCGACAACGTGCTCAACCTGCTCTCGCAGGACAACGGCCTCTCGAACCACATTCAGCGCGTTCATGTCGGCACGGGCTGCAACGAGTAGATCCTCGACGATGTCGGAGATCTCGCGAGCTTGCTCGGCAACGAGGTTGATCATCTCAAACCCGCCGGGGCCGAGATTGCCCGGGTCCTCGCGAAGTACCTCGGAGAATCCGAGCACGGCAGTGAGCGGCGTACGGATCTCGTGGCTGATCGAGGCGAGGAACTGGTCCTTGGAGGCGACGAGCTCTTCGAGTTCGCGAGTAGCCTGCGCCCGCTCCCAGAACGAGCCGATCATGGCTGCGGCGGTCTGGAGCAGACTCACGTCGCCGTCTCTCCAGTCTCGATCGACGACGTAGTCGGCGAAGCCGATCGACCCGACCCACGTGCCGTACACATTGATCGGGATGTTGAGCTCGGACCTGCAGCCGTCCTCCTCGTAGATCTCGCGTTCACGCCCCTCGAGTTGCTCCCGGTGAATGACCGCCACCTCTCCGTTGGACAGGGCAGCATGAAGCGTCGGCAGGTCTGCGTAGGGCAACTCGGTGCGCAGGACCTTCGCCGGTTCCTCCTCCTCGACCCAGATCTCTTCGCTCACCAGATGCTCCGAACCGGCACGAATCGCCTCGTGCGTCACCCGGGAGCTCAGTCCGAGAACCGGGTCGTCGAAGTTCTCGTCGACGAAGACGTTCTGCGCCGGTGTGGCACCGAGGAGGGCCACGAGCGCGGTATCGATCGCCTTGTCCTCAGGGTTGGCGAGGAGCGCCTCGCCGCATGCCGCGAGTGCCTTCTCATACCGGAGCCGCCTAGCCCGATACCGGTAGAGACGGTCGAGTTGAAAGACGATCACGCCGAGGAGAACCAGCGTGGGCCCGGCGAAGACCACATACGCAATCGCCGTTACCACCCGGTCCGACACCTCAGCGGGCATCTCCATGACGTTTGTCGCAGCCATCGCTGCCACCGCCCAGAGGATGGCGTAGGCGATCACGGGCAGGGCCCGGCGCCACGGCAACAGCACCAGGGGAACGGCCATCATGTAGAGCAGGGCGGCACCCATTCCCTCGGGCGCGAGACCGACCACCACCATCGCGAGGCCGATCAGGGTGGTGTCCATGAAGAGCGACGGAAGCGGGGAACCCGTCTCGGACCGAATGAGACGAACGGCGGCAACGAGTCCGACGAGGCCCATCACAGCCGCAGCAAACCCCCCGGGCCAGGTCCACACAACTCCAAGCGCGATACCCGAGACGATCACAACGACGGAGATCGCGATGCGAAATGCGTGCCATGTCCGCCACATGCCACTGATTCCCACGAGCCCCGGGCCGTGGCCACCGGCGTGGTCGTCAGGGCCCACCGGCGATAGCGCACCCCCTCTACCCATGCTCATTCGCGCCCCGCATCTCGCGGGCGAGTCCCTCTCATACTGGTTTGGTTATCGGCCTCGGAGGCCAAGAACCTGAGTTCACCGGCCTCTGTCGAAAGGCGCCAGTCGTCCGCCGACGGTCGACGTCCGTGAAGGTTCGATCATCAGGCCCGTTGTGCGCTCGAGGTCGAAGATGAGTCGGGGGGCGCCCTACCGAGCGCCCCCCGACTCCTTGCGTTGGAACTGTGAGGTGTTTGCCTACCAGCCGCTCTGGTATGCCGATCCGGTCAACGGTGTGCCCTCGAGGTGGAATAGGAAACACACGCCGAAGCGCAACTCCGCATTCCACCGGTCCTCATACGGCCAGAAGTAGACGTACTCCAGGGCAGACGATTCGTAGTCGCGCCCGACGTATGGTTCAAAGGCCGCAAGGCACACGTTCGAGACATCAGCCTCGATGGCTTCTTCTCCGGGATACGGACCTTCCGGGTACTCCGCTACGTAGTACACCTCGTTGTCGTGGGGAGCGTCGCACGATGTGGTCGCGTAATCGAGACCATCGACGAGGTTCTGGATCTGCACATCTTCGATGCACTCCCCGACAACGAGCGCACTCCCGCCGGGGTCGGCGGGAGGCGGGGTCGTCTCAGCGGGAGGCGGCGTCGTCTCGGTGGCCGATCCACCAGATGCTGCCCCGCCGACGGGGGCGAGTGTCTTCGCCGTGTTGAGCGTGCCCTCGAGATAGCTGCCGTCGGCATCACGCCAAACCTCGATCTGAATGGCCGAGTCGGGTTCCTGGCTGCGTAGGACTCGCAGTAGTCCGACATGGTTCCGTCCGTCGCAGGGATCAAACCCTCGATCTCGGACACGATGTCACCGCCGCGAACCCCCACCAAATCCGCGGGCGATCCGGAGCCGACCGAATACACCCATATGCCCGAACCATCGTCTGTCAGGAGGGCTGACCCGTTGATTCCGATCGACGTAACGTCCTGGCCGCTCTGCAGGATCGGGAGTACCTTGCCGGCTTCCTCGTACCCGATCGCGAAGGCCTGCCCCTCGGTGTCACCGGCGTAGTTGACGCCAACGACGAGTCCGTCCTCGCTGACGAGCGGGCCACCGGAGTTCCCCGGCAGGATGTCTGCCGTGTGCTCGATCACGCTGTCGACCGACGCCCAACTCGTCTCGCCGTTGGCATCTTCTTTCGAGATGATTCCGTCGAGGAGTGTGTACTCATGGTCGCCGAGCGGGAACCCGGCGGCGAACACGTCCACCCCGACCTCCAATTCGTCCGGGTACCACGCGAGGTACGGGAACCCGTCACCATCAACGTCGATCACGGCGAGATCTGAGCACTCGGACACCCCGAGGATCTTTGCGTTGCGGGGTTCGTCCTCACCCTCGACATAGACCTGGAGGAACGCCGCTCCCGTCACGACGTGGTTGTTGGTCACGGCGATGCCGTCTGGGCTGATGAAGAACCCGCTTCCCGACGACCCCTCGTTGTACTGGGTGCCTTCGCCCGGGTAGTCGAACGTCCCCTCGGCCTCGATCCGAATGACCGCACCGCGAACATCCGTGAGGGACTTCACGGCATCGTCCGCCGGTGCCGTCACCACCGTGGTTTCGGCCTCACCTGCGTCGTCCCCCGACCCACCGCAGGCAGCCGCCACAAGGGCAAACACCATCACGAGCGCGCCCAAGGCGATTCGCCGACTGTCGGTCTTCCGTGATCTCATCCTTCGACCCTTTCGTTCCGGTTCTCGTTCAACACCTGGCTCATCGGTTGTCCGGAGCGACGGCCGTCAATTGCCCGGGCCGCACGGCACCCCACGACGTTCACCTTCACCAATTTGTGTCGGTATTCACAAGGAAAGAGTTGAGCTGTTCTGAGCGTGAGGAGTCGCTCGTAGCAGGTAGCAAGTAGCACGACGCAAGACACGAGACTCTCTCGTAGCTCGACTTGGTCCCTCAGCTGTTCGAGCGCTCGAACCATGCTTGCAGGTTCTCGAAACCCTCCGCCAGCTTCACCTTTGGCTCCCAGCCGAGCGCCACACGCGTCTCGCGTTGGTCGAACCAATGCGCCGTGCCGAGCTGCTCGGCGAGGAAGCTGGTCATCGGCGGGTCCTCACCGCTCCCCCGGCGCTCCCAGATCCGCTCAGCGACGAACCCGCCGCCGCGGGCCACGTGGTACGGCACGCGCAAGCGGGTCGGCTCGAGGCCCGCGGAACGCACGATCCTGTTCAACAGTTCGCGGACCGGCCGCGGTTCTCCATTGGTGACGACGAACGCTCGACCGCCAAGTTCGGGAGCCCGATCGATGGCGGCGACCAGGGCGTCCGCAGCGTTGTCGACGTAGGTCGTGTCGATCAACGCGGCGCCCGATCCAACCGTGGCAAGCCGGCCGGCCCGGGCACGGTCGACGATTCGGCCGATCAGTTGGGTATCGCCGGGCCCCCACACAAGATGGGGACGAATGGCGACCACGGCCATGTCGCTCGAGTTGGCGGCGAGGGCGACAAGCTCGGCATGCGCCTTGCTCCGCGCATAGTTACCTCTCGCACGGGAGGGATTGGCCGGACCGGCGGAGGCACCGACCAGCGACTCCCCGTGGTAGGCGACGGACGGGGACGAGACTTGAACGAACCGCCGAATGCCGGCCGCCTGTGCTGCTCCGACGACGTTCCTCGTGCCCTGGACATTGACCGCCTCGAACTCCGCCCACGATCCGGTCACCGCGACGCGGGCCGCCAGGTGGACGACGGCGTCGGCTCCCGCCATCGATTCCGCGACGGCCTGTCGGTCGACGACGTCGCCGAGGTATTCGGTGACGGCAAGTCCACTTGGATTCCGTTGCAGCACCGAGACCGTGTCCCCGCGGCCGACGAGGCGTTCAACCAAGGATCGGCCGAGCAGGCTCGTCGCTCCGGTCACGAGGACCTTCATATGCGTCCGACCCTCCCGCCCGCCAGGACCCGCTCCGCCCATCGAGCGATTCGCGTGCGATCGATCTTCGAGTTGTGGCGTTTGTCGACTGGGAGGGCCGGCGCCACAAGGACTGCCGCGATATCTGTCGATGGGACCCTGGCGCGGACCTCGTCGGCAAGCGTCTCATCGGCAAGCCCCGCCCGCTTGGGACGCGGAATCGGGGTGACGACGACCACAACATGCTGCGTCCCCGGTGGCCCGACGCCTACGACGGCTGCCGCCGCAACCCCGGCGATGGACGACACCTCATGTTCGATGCCGACGGGAGTGACGGGCCCGTCCGGCGTCGTCACGATGTGACCCATCCGGCCTTCGATCCACAGCCTGCCGTCCTCATCGAGGTGTCCGACATCTCCGCTGCGATGCCAGCCTTCGGGCTGCGAGGCTGCATGCTGAGTCATCCAGAGTTTGTCGTAGCCGTCCCTCATGTGCGGAGCTCGGATACACACCTCGCCGACCACACCAGCCTCGGTCGAAAGCGTCGATGCCTCCCCGGTCTCTCGAACGAGTGGATCGATCGCGACATCGACGCCAGGCACCGGGCGACCAACGCACACACCGTCGCCGGTCCCGGCGGCTTCGATCTCGGCGAGGCTGATGTCGGCGACCGGCAACACCTCGGTCATGCCATACGGGGTGTGTGGCTCGGCCCCGGGGAGGAGTTCGCCGGCGGCTCTGAGCACTGCGGCGGGTACCGGGGCCCCGGCCGACATCAGGAGGCGGATGCCTTCAAGAGCGGATGCGTCGTCCGCCGACATGTCTCCGGCGGTAGCGACGACGTTCCGGAGCGCGGCGGGCGAGGCAAAGAGGAGGGTTGCGTCGATCGCACGGATCGCTGCGGTCAACGAGTTCGCCGTGAGGCTGCCCGGTGAGGTCACTTCCATGTCGGGCACCACCGAGGAAATCCCCATGGCTGGTCCGTAGAGGGCGAAAGGTCCGAAGGCGGCAACCAACCGGTCCTCGGGTGTGATGCCGTACAAATCGATCAGCGCATCGCGCTGAGCCTGAAGCTGGTGGTGACGATAGAAGACACCCTTGGCCGGACCCGTTGCTCCCGACGTGAATCCGATCGCCGCAGCATCCATCGGCCCCGGCGCAGGTGGGACAGGCTGTCCGGTGCCGAGGGCGCGCAGATCGTCGAGCGTGGCCTGAACGTCGAGGGCGCGGGCACGGGCGCCCGGTACCGGTGACGCAGCGATGCGGATCCCGGGCCACCGCATGGCACGTGCTGCCGCCAGGGCGCGCGGTATCCCGATCAGGTATTTCGGGTTTGCGCTCTTGAGCGCTCGGCTCATGCCGCGCAGGCCCAGCCCGGCATCGGCGACGACCACCACCGCCCCAATCCTCCAACACGCGTAGACACAGACCGCAACATCGATGCCCGGCGGCACGAGCAGCGCGATCCGGTCGCCCTTGTCGACTCCGAACTCGACGAGTCCCGCAGCGACCCGCCTCACGTCGGCATCGAGTTCACGAAAGGTGACCGCTGCGTCGGGTCCATCCGCCCCCATCTCGACGATCGCGATACTGTCGTCGGACGACCGATCTTCGAGGGCGGCCCAGAGCGGCGGCCGCTCCGGCGGTGATTCGACCGAAGCCGCTCGACCTTCGCCGAACTGGCCGATCCAGCCGTAGATCGCCGACCCGATGTCGGCGTCTTCCGGTGTGAGATGGCCGGCCCCGACGAACCGGTGAACCTCGGCCTGCGGGAGCCGTTCGGCGAGGTCACGCAGGTACAGGTCGGAGAAGACAGGATCGGACGGTCCCCAGAGGAGAAGAGCGGGCACATCGCTGAGCCGGTTGAGATCGGCGGCGATCCGGTCCAGGGCATCGGAGCTCGGGTGACCGGGATCCAGGGGGATGTCCTCGACGAACTCGCCGATCGCGCGTCTCCGGTCGGCGGTCCGATAGGGCGCCTCGTAGGCGGCGCGGACCGGACCATCGAGACGAGGACGGGCGAGCGCCATCGTTCCGCGAATGAACGTCGGTGTTGTGGTGCACACCGTCTCGAGAAGGCCGGGAGTGCGTACCAATCGGATCAGTGCGGGAGCCGGCGAGCCGGCCGGTTGGTGAACCGCCGTATTCATCAACACGATCCCCGCGATCTCGTCAGGGTGTCGTTCCGCCCAGCCGAGAGAGATCGGACCACCCCAGTCCTGTGCGACCGTGACCACACGCCCGGTCAGGTCGAGGGCATCGGTCAGGGCGCACAAGTCGTCGACACGCTGGTCGAGGCGGCGTGTCACGCCGGTGCGCTCGGAGAATCCCATGTCGAGTTGATCCACCGCGATGACTCGCACCGTTGGCGGAGCCGCGGCGATCAGGTGTCGCCACAGATACGACCACGTGGGATTGCCGTGGACACAGAGCAGCGTGTGGGTCGGATCCGTGACTCCATTGTCGAGGATGTGCCACGTGCGGCCGGATCCGTCGAGCTCTGGTGTTTCAACAAGCCGCGACCACCCGGGATCGAGGCCGGGGAGACCGGGAGGCGGAAGGACGGCGGGCGCAACCGGGCCGGCTGTCACCAGCGCAGTTCCATCACCGCTGTGTTGATGCCCGAACCGATGCCCATCAGCAATACCTGATCGCCGGGGTTCAGGTTCTCGGCTTCCATCGACAACGTGATCGGAATTGATGCCGGACCGACATTGCCGAGGAACGGGAATGTGAGCGGGACCTTCTCGATGTCGATCCCGAGGCGTTCGCACAACATGGTGGTGTGCACCTGCGAGATCTGATGGAAGATGTAGCGGTCGGCGTTGAGGTAGCCCTGCTCCTCAGCGTCACCCCATGCAATCTTCGATACTTGGAGCCCGGCGTCCAGCAATGCCTTCGTATCCGTCCGCATGCCGTCGAGGCTCCCGACACAGAGTTTGTGGTGGCTGGTATCGGCCCGGGCCATACCCCCGATCACCTTGTGGCTACCGGGGTTGTCGGAGTGGCGTCCGACGACGGCAGCCGCACCACCCGATCCGAGCGTGAGGGACGCGAACTCGGCGAAGATGTCGGCCATGGTCGCATCGGGGCCGGAGAGTCGGGCCAGGGTTGTCTCCTGCAGGCCCCGGCTCCCCTCGCCGTCGACGATCAACGCGTAGTCGATCTGGCCGCCGTCGATCATGTTGCCCGCCACCTGAAGGGCGTTCACGAACCCGAGACATGCGTTGGAGAGATCAAAGCTGAGACACGAAGCCGGGAGATCGAGGGTGTGGTGGACGGTGACCGCCGAAGATGGCTCGAGGCGGTCACGACAGACGGACGTGTCGATCAGCAGTCCGATGTCGCCAGCGCGTACGCCTGCGGCTTCGATCGCTTTCGCTCCGGCAGCGGCCGCGGCATCCGTGAACAGATACCCCTCCGGCCACCAGCGGCGCTCGCGAATCCCGGCGAGGTTCTCGAGGAGTCCCGGCTGGGCTCCGACGCGGGCGTAGGTCTCTGCAAGGACCTCGTCGAATTGGGCCGACGTGACAACCTCGGGGGCGTCAACGTGGGCAATCGAAACGAGGGCGGTGTCGGTCTGTTCGAAGGCGGCGTTGCCGGACATCAAGAGTCTTCCGTTGCGAGTGGGGGCAATTCTCGCAGGGTCTTCGCCAAAGTGATCATTCTTTGCCGGATTTGTGGTCGTGCGCAACCGCTGCGGTGCCGGCCGGAATGGGCTGTAACCCTTGTGGGCTAACGATTCCAGGCGTTTCGCAGGTCGTCAGCGACTGGATCGACTTCGGCGACACGATTGAGGAGTTCGGCGTACATGGGCCGCTCGGAGACAAGACGGCCGAAGGCTGTCCACGGCTTCGTCGACCCGACCCAACCGGACGAGGCCGATCGCCCGCCAGAACTCCAACTCGTCCGCGTGCCCTGGTCCGACGGCCGTATCGAAGTGCCCGAGGGCGTCGGCCGGACGGTTGTCGTCGATCGCCGCGTGCCCTCGTTCCATCTCCCGATACGCCTCGTCAACCATCACCAAGCGCCGCATCTCCCCGAGCGGATCCACGTGGTCGCAAACCCGAAGATCGACACTCTCGTCGGCTCCAGGCTTCCGACTCGGCCGAACCGGAGACGATGCGGATCACGGCCGACTGTCGACCCCTGAGGTCCCCGCCTGCACGTTCCGCAGCCTCGAGGGCCGCCAGCATCCGAATCACAAGCGGCCCTCGGGACGCTTCATACCCGGCGGCCATTGCCTCGACCACCAACGGAGTCGCCAGCAGATTGCCCTGGACCGACCAGCCGTCCCCCGTGATGTGACCTGCGTGGGCGATGCACTGGTCCCCCGTGCGGGCCGCGACGACGCCGGACGCGTTCATCATCGCCACCTGCCGCTGCTCGCGTCCCTCGTCGGCCTCGGACAGATCACGAAGGGCCGTCGCTGGATTCACCCCGTCGGCCATCAACGCCAGACCGCGCCACCCGTAGGACGGATCGGCAGAAGCCTGCGTGGCCACCGCACCAACACCGTAGCGCACCCACGCGACAGGCTGAGCGACGTTGAACCAGTGTGACTGCGCCGCGACACCGAACGCGCCGGTCGCCGGGTCCCGTGCAACGATTGAGTACGTCATGGCACTGGATCGTAGAGGTGGCTCCAACCACGATGTCGCGCACCAATGGTCGCGGGCGCCGATAGGCGCAGGACTGCCGACGCTCCCCCGCCTCGAGGAAGGCCTGCTAGCCCTAGATCCTCACACCAACGATCGCCGCGTTCACAGCGTTGAGCGTGCCGGCGTCGGGGTGTTCGATGTCGTGATGCTCCTGGAGGTGGACCAAAGCCTTCTCCAAGGTCGCCTTTCGGGATTCTGCGAGCTCCTTGGTGGTGCATCCCGGGATGACGTGTTCGCAGACGTACTCGTACATGGGTCTGATGTCCCTTCTTTCGATCCAAAGTCGAAACGAACCATACGCGCTCCGACCTCGTGATGTTGAACCTTCCGACCGTGCTCGAACGATCAATCCCATCCACGAGGGTTCGTGACTTCGCCACATCCGGTCGTTGCAGGTACGGTGGACAGATGCGAATACCAATTCTCCTCATCACGGCGTTCGCCGTCGTGGTTGTTTCGTGCTCGAGTGCCACCGAAACGGCGTCACCCGCCGCTGAGGCGTCGTCTACGACCGCCGCTCAGGCGGCAGTAGGTCCTTTGCTTCCCGGTCGCGAACTCACGCTGTCCGGCGTCACAAGCCAACAGATGCGGTTCGTGGAGGCCTCCGACGGAACGGCGGTGCTGTTCGAAGGCGTGGGTGATGTTTCCCTGACGTTCGACACAAGCGGCGGACCGGCGAGCGGGAGCTTCACCGTCTCCCTCGGTGGCGAGGACGACGCAGGCAAGTCCTACGTCGTCGTCTATGACGGAGCACTCACGGGCACCTACGACCCCGAGAGCGGATCGTTCGACGGCACCGTGGTAATCACGGGCGACGCCCCTCCCGGATTCGAATCAGCAATCCCCGATGAGGCCATTTGGGACGGAGGCATCGTGGTCGGAGCAGGCGGGTGCGCCGAATCCGGGGTCGAATGCGCCTTCGGTGCGACACAACCAAACGTCGACGTGTACTGGGAGATGCCGCTTCCCGCCGACGCCATCGATCCTGCCTACGTGGCGAGCATCAAGTAGCACTCCCGACTACCAAAGCTGAATCGCCGTTGTGATCGGAACCAGCAAGCTCCGGACAGGTTCGGATGGCTACTGGATCTGCAGTAGGTCAGACATCAGAAAGCCCCCTGCGTCTGGAAACCCAAGGGGCGCTTGGCTCCGGGGGGGAGACTCGAACTCCCAACAAACGGATTAACAGTCCGCTGCTCTGCCGATTGAGCTACCCCGGAAGGCGCTCGCCGAAGGGGCGAGCGGCGCGGAGGATACCAGAGGGCAACCCAAACTCTGGTCCCGGACACGCCACTCCGCTCAATGGGGAAATCCATCCCCATGAAGTTCAGAACAGGATTCGTCGTCGGTCTCGGTGTCGGGTTTGTCCTCGGTGCGGCGGCGGTCGCGAGCGATACGACCAACTCAAGACCGCCTTCGACAAGGTACGAACGAACGAGACGTGCAGCGCGCAACCGCCACCGCCGACCGTTCGACTGCGAAGGTCGTCGGGCCGCCGGACAGGGCCTCGTTACCGCCAGCGACAAGATCACAGAACGCGCCGAATTCAACGGTTCGAAGACGGGGTCGTAGACGCCAGTCGTCAGCCGAGACCGAGATCAGAATAGAGACACGGCGGGCCTCGTCTTGGCGGTTCGGGCTCCCGGGCGGCGCCCTCCCGCCCGAGCTTTGCTTGGGCACCCTGCCGCCCACTGCGTGGTGGAGGGGGAAGACGCTGCGCTATACGGCGATCCGGCTGTTCGGCTGTTCGGAGATGACCATGCCTTTGGCTCGGGCG
>CAWEEG010000039.1:0-14207 GCA_963808015.1 uncultured Actinomycetota bacterium | reverse complement strand
CGGTCGTCTGGGTTCGTGAGTGCATTGACAACAGCCGATGCGTCAACGACAAGGATCAATGTGATTCCCCGGTCTTCTCTGATGGCGGCGACGATCTCGCCGGCAGTGATCTGCGGAAGCGTTCCGGCTCGCGGTCGGCCTCGACCGCGGCGAAGGTCTCCACGTTGGTCGGGACGGAGGCCATTCGCTCGAGTTCTCCCTTCAGGAAGTCCGAGAGGTTCATCCCGTGTGCCTCGGCTCGTGCCTTGAGCCGTTCGTGGAGATCTGGCGGAACGTTGCCGTTGGATCATCACCATGCCTTCACACTAGAACATGTGGTTCACATGTGATCGTCCGTCCACCGTGGGAATATCAATGTCAATGGGTCTGATTGACGAGAGGCAGCAACTACGGCGTTGCCGCCCGCAGGTACTGGACGAGGCGGGTGCCCTCGGCGTCGAACATCTCGAGGGTCGTGGCGTCGACACGGTACGTATCGGCTTCCTCGAGCCAGGTGAGGTAGCGGGTCTCCTGGTTCATCACGTCCGGTTCGGCACAGGCCATCGCCGTGGATGCGATTGGGCCGATCTCGATCGAGTCCTCATCGGTCTCCCACGACCCGGTGTAGGAGTTGCAGCTTGCCCGGCCCCGGAGAGGGTTCCATCCTCATCGAAGATGGCCGTCACGGGCACGTCGATCACCGTCGACTGGAATCCGCCGGTGCCGTTGTTGTAGGCGATCAGATCCCACGAGGATCCTGCGAGGTCTTGCGAGATCGCCTCGTAGGTGAGCAGCGCCGTGTCGCCCCGACGAGAGGGTCAACGTCTCACCGTCCCATCGACCACGTGTCGACGGAGGCCAAGGCGGCCAAGTAGGCGGCCTCCTGGTCCATCACACCCGGTTCTCCGCAGAACATCTCGGTCGAAGCGAGCTGCCCGAACGTGATCGACGAACCGTCGATTTCGTATGAGGCCGAAAGTACTGGTTGCACGAGGCGTTGCCGGAAGCCGACCCATCCTCAAAGGTGAGCGTCGGGATGGTGAGCGGCGAGGCCATCGTCCCCGTCGGGTCCGGCGATCTCGGTCAACATCCAGGAATGGTCGGTTGGCATGTCGTCTCCGTTCGAGCTGCAGGCCGCGGCGAGCAGGGCGATGGGCAGGGCGAGGAGGAACAGTCGTTTGATCATGGTGATAGGACGTTATCTCTGGGGTACGAGCTGGTCCACGTTGCCCAAGCCCATCTACCAATTCTCGCACAGCAATCAGGACTCTGCCAGTCTGCAATCCGAACCAGGAAGGACTTGATGCCCGTCGTATCCGTCGAGAACCTCATGAAGAGCTACGGCGACGTCGACGCCGTACGCGGCGTGAGTTTCGTCCTTGAAGAGGGCGAGGTGTTTGCGCTGCTTGGACCAAACGGCGCACAGACCACCATCGTCGAGATCCTCGAGGGCTACCGGAACGGACGTCCGGCACCGCCAACGTGCTCGGGTTCGACCCCTCCGAGAACCAAAGGACGTTCAAGGAACGGATCGGATCGTGCTCCAGGAGTCGTCGGTCGAGCGGGAGCTCTCCGTCCGGGAGACGATCGATACCTACGGCACCGTCTACCCGCAGCGTCTCGACACAAGCCATCTCATCGACATCGTCGGACTCGGGGAGAAGGCCGATGCCCGAGTGAAGACACTGTCGGGCGGTCAGAAGCGTCGCCTCGAAGTGGCTCTCGGCATCGTCGGTGACCCCGACCTGATCTTCCTGGACGAACCCACCACCGGCTTCGATCCATCCGCACGGCGCCAGGCGTGGGAGGTCATCGGCAACCTCACCAGCCTCGGAAAGACGATCCTGCTCACCACCCACTACATGGACGAGGCACAGGCCCTCGCCGACCGGGTCGCCGTGATCGACCGTGGTCTGATCGTTGCCGAGGGCACGCCCGACACGCTGGGCGGAAGAGCCACCGCCCGTGCCGAAGTGCGGTTCACTCTCGTGGACCAACCCGTGGAATCGCTTCCGGTACCACCGGCGTTGATCGACGGATCGACCGTCGAGTACCACACCGATGATCCGACAACGCTGCTGCACACGCTCACCGGTTGGGCCGTCGAGCGCAACACATCGCTGAACGGGCTCAGCGTGAGTCGGCCATCACTCGAGGACATCTACCTCGGTCTCACGGATGGGGAATCACCGTGAAACGGCCGTCGCCCCTCTCGCTGCTCTGGCACCAGGCTCGCTACGAGTGGAGGATCTTCTGGCGCACGCCGATCTCGGCGTTCTTCACCATCTTCTTCCCGCTCCTGATCTTCGTTGTGTTCTCGCTCGTCTTCGGGAACGAGAGGATCGAGTACCTCGGGATCACCACGGCGCAGTTCTACGCACCGTCCCTCGCCGTGTTCGCCGCCGTCTCGGCCACGTACACGAACATCTCGATCTTCACGTCGTATCAGAGAGACGAGGGGATCCTGAAACGGGTGAGGGGAACCCCGCTTCGTCGTGGATCTTCTTCGGAGGCAAGATCCTCGCCTCCATCCTGATCGCCCTCATCGGAACCCTCATCATGCTCAGCGTGGGTGTCGTGTTCTTCGGACTTCAGGTGTATCCCGGGACGCTCCCGATCCTGATTGCCGTGTTCTTCGTCGGAGTTGCCACGTTCGCCGCACTCGGGCTATTGGTCGCTGCGTTGGCCCGTCCGGGCGGGCCGGCTCGGCAATCGCAAATGCCACCCTCCTCCCTCTTGCGTTCGTGTCGGGTGTGTTCATCGTCCCCGGCGAAGACATCCCCGGTTGGCTCACGGCGGTCTCCAACTTCTTCCCGTTGAGCCACTTCGTGGAGCCGTTCGTCCGGCGTTTACACCTGCCGCAACCCGGGCCGAATTCAAATGGCAGGCCTCGCGTACCTTGCGTTATGGGGTGTTGTGGCGTTGATCCTTGCCATCCGATGGTTCAAGTGGGAGCCGCCGACGAGTGGTGGTGGACGGCGGAGCCGCAACAAATAGTTTCGGCCGCTGGCGGGTAACGGCTCAGGTCTCGGACGCAACCCCGAGTAGGCGCTCCCGCCTTATCTTCCCTGGGCCGCGTACCGCGAGGAAGAGGGCGATGGCCCATGCGATGGCGCCGATCAGGAGCGCCGACGGTCCGGGCGCAGAAATGACCCGCATCGTCAGAGCGTACGACACGATGATGATCGGAAGCGACACGAGGCTCGACGCCTGCTGAGCCGCAGCCGCGGAACGCATCCGTGCCGACATCCGCAGGACGAGCGCGATCGCGATCGCGATGACCGGCGGGATCACCAGGATGATTAGAAGGAACCACCCCGCGGTGGGGAAGAACCATCCCCCAACCTTGGGTCCCACCGTCAGGTTCACTACAAGCGAGTACAGACCGAAACCGACGACCGTGATGAAATAGCCGGGTACGAGGCTTGCGATGAGTTTCCGAAGTAGATCTCCTTCATGGTGAGGGGACTGTGGGCGAGGAACTCCCGGTCCCGCGCTCGCGCTCTCCGACGATGGCATTCGACACGACCGTCAACCGAGATCGTGAGCGGCACGATGATCGTTATCGGTGCGAGCATGTAGACGGCAATGAGGTAGGCCGCCTGGGCTCCCGGATCGTCCCCGGGCGAGACCGGCTGACTTCTACCGGAATGCTGTCGACCATGCCGGCGAGCTGCTGTGCCATGGACGTATTGGCGAGCATTCCGACCACACCGAGGGCGAGGAGCGGCATGAACACGAAGAAGATGTCGCGAGCATCATCAGTGGAATCCAGTAGTCCTTGCTCTTGAAGAGCCGCCGCATGTCGGCGCCTGCGATCGCTCGCCCGTGATCCCAGTTCACGGCGTCTCCACTCGGTGCGCTCGCTGCATCTCGAAATAGAGCTCCTCGAGAGTTGCACCGATCGGTTCAACCCGCGTGATCCGAGCGCCGTCGTTGACGAGCCGGGTCACGAGGTCGGGAAGACGGTTCAGGTCGTCGAGCGTCACCTGAACCGAACCGTTCCACGACACGGACACGACGCCCTCTTCGAGGTCGAGAGTGCCGAGTCGTCTCGGTTCTCGGCGTCGAGTAGGACGACGGGTTCGGCAGATACCTGCCGCGAGGTCCTGCGGCGCTCCTGCGGCCTGAGCATGTCCGTTGTTCATGAGCACAAGCTGATCGGCGATCCCTTCTGCCTCGTGGAGCAGATGGGTGCACAACACGATCGTGCGGCCACGGCCGGCGAGTTCGCGGATCAGTTCGAGGACGTTCCGCGACGATTCGGGGTCGAGTCCTGCGGTTGGCTCATCGAGGAGGAGCACCTCTGGGTCATGGATCACAGCTCGTGCGAGGGCGAGACGTGTGCGCATCCCGGTGGAGTAGCCGCCGACCTCCTGGAGGAGGGCATCCTCGATCGAGAAACGTTCGGCCGCGTCGAGAGCGGCTCCCTCGTCCGACTCGAAGATCCGGGCGGCGAATCGAAGGTTCTCCCATCCGGTGAGCTGGTCGTAGAACGCAGGCTTTGGTGGCACGATGCCCGAACACGACGCCGGACTTCATCTCCGTTGATCTTGGGATCGAGACCAAGCACTTCGATGTCGCCACGGTCGGCAACCAGAGCACCCGTTGTGAGGCGCACCGTTGTCGTCTTTCCTGCCCCGTTCGGGCCGAGTAGCACCGTCACCGCACCGGCGGGAGCGGCAAAGGTGAGGGACTCGACCCAGCGAACTGAACCGAAGGCCTTGGAGACCGAGCCGAAGCGAATCGCTGAATCCATCGGGGTTGTCATCGGCCTCGACGCAGCGAAACCTGAACCATTACGGATCTGGCCCGAACCCTTGGAGCACCGCGTAGGATCAGCGCATGTGCGGACGATTTGTTCAAACTCAGGAAGCAGAGAACTACGGGGCGTACTTCTCCCGTAGACGTTGTTCAGACCGACGAGGTTCTCAAGTCGTGGAACGTCGCTCCGACGAAGCAGGTCTATGCCGTCGCCGAGCACGACGGTGATCGCCTTCTCGGAACCTTCGGGTGGGGTCTTGTGCCGTTCTGGGCGAAGGATCGAAAGATCGGCGCTCGTCTGATCAACGCACGGGTAGAGACGGCAGGGGTGAAGCCGGCGTTCCGTGATTCGTTTGCCGCACGCCGATGCATCGTCCCGGCCGACGGCTTCTATGAATGGGAGCCGAAGGATCACGGCAAGCTCCCGCACTACTTCTACGCCACGGACCGAAGCCCGCTTGCCCTCGCCGGATTGTGGGCGTCTTGGGAAGATCCGGAGAGCGGGGATCGGTGCGCACGTGCACCATCGTGACCGGGAAGCCGTCAGACGTGGTATCACCGATTCACGACCGGATGCCGGTGATCCTCCCGAAGTCGGCATGGGATGCGTGGCTGGATCCGACAACCGCGACAAAGAGGCGGTTCACGATCTCGTTGTCTCCCTGCCCGTGCCCGACCTCGCAGAGCATGCGGTTTCGACGCTCGTCAATCGAGTCGTGAATGACATCCCGGATCTGATCACTCCCCTCGAGTCCGGCGCCGTCTAGCCCATTCTCGTTCCGGCTCGGGCTGCACTTCGGTCGAGTACGTTTGTCCCTGGGCCAACGGAAGGACATCCACGGCATGACGAGGCTGGCTTTCATTGATGAGGGTGCGGGGGACCTACTCGTTCTGATTCACGCCGGGATTGCAGACGCCCGGATGTGGCAGCCCCAAGCGGACGAGTTCGCCGGCGAGTGGCGGACCGTACGGCCCGACCTGCGAGGCTTCGGCGGAACTGCGCACAGCGAGGGCGAGTACCGCCACGCCACGGATCTCGCCGGCCTCTTCGAGGACCTGCAGTTGCCTCCCGCCGTTGTGGTCGGAGCATCGATGGGGGGAGGAGTGGCGATCGACTTCGCCCTCAAACGCCCGGATCTCGTTCGCGGCGCTGGTGCTCGTCGGTGCGACCTACGACGGTTTCCGCTTCCTCGAACAGGACTTGTTCGACGAGTGGCGTGTATTGACCGACATCTACGAGGAGGGTCGACTTGATGATGCCGCCGTGGTTGAAGCCGACATCTGGTCGGGTCCGAGCACATCGCCCGTGACGAAACGTGCCGTTGCGGAGATGGTGAGACTCTCCTACGACCATGGCGAGATCGAAGAAGTAGAGGATGATCGCGCCCGCTTCGGAGCGCCTCGGTGAGTTGGAGATGCCAACCCTGCTCGTCCTCGGTGAGGAGGATCGCGCCGATATCGCGCGGGCGGCAAGATGAGCTTGTCAACTCGATCCCTCACGCCCGGTTGGTCACCGTGCCGGGAGCGGCACATCTGCCGAGTCTCGAGCGGCCCGACGAGTTCAACGTAGTCCTGGCGGGCTTCCTCGCACAGCTCGACTGAGGCGAGAAGACGAACTCGCGGACGCTCGATTCAGCGTGTGAGCCAGCTGCCGAGCCAACGGGTGACGCGGGGCATCAGAACGTAGGTGAGGGCGAGGATGCCGAGGACATTCCCGATGAAGACGCCGAGCACGACGTTCATATTCGGAGCGACCTCAACGCGAACGAGGGTGATGAGCAACGATGTTGGGAAGAGGGCGATGAACACGGCGATCGACTGCTTCCACCGTTTCGGTCCTTCCGGCTGACCCGGACGAGCAGGGAACCAACCTCCGAACCCGCCGACCACATTCACCGTGCGGTCTCCCTCGACGAGTTGGTTGGTTCTGACGAGCCACTCCCTCCGGGATTCGGACTCGAGCCATCGATCCAAGTCAGCTCGCGATGCGAACGATGCAACGATGACGTGCTCCTCTTGCACACCCTTCACCGGATGGAGGAGGTCGGATCCAAGGAAACCTTCGAAGCTCCGCAGACGATCGACGACATCTTCGTGGAGCTCAACGAACTCCGCTTCGTTGTGCGGCGCAATTCGTTGGGAGAAGACGACGGTGACCGGCTCCGGGGCGTTGCGGAGACCGGCGACCCGCTGCTGACGGCCGGATCCTTCGATCAGCCCCTCGATTTCTGCGATGAGCGCCGTGCGGTCGTCGGACTGGAGCCATGCGTCGAGTTGCTCGGCCGTCGCGAACGAATACATCGTGACCCACTCACCTGGATGA
Source organism: uncultured Actinomycetota bacterium (assembly GCA_963808015.1). Taxonomy (GTDB): domain Bacteria; phylum Actinomycetota; class Acidimicrobiia; order Spongiisociales; family UBA5794; genus JAHEEL01. Next base: position 7,141 of record CAWEEG010000039.1, on the reverse strand, counting down.
GAAGGATTCGGTTCCTGGACCTCGGAGCCGAGAAACCCGGCGTGGGCAGCGGCGGCGGCGCGGATACGGCGATCCCAGGCTCTGAAGTCGTCTTCGCGGCCTGGGATCACACGCCGCGTCACAACAACGGTGGGAGCGGAGGCTGATTGGCTCGAATCGTGGGACATGAAGGCAGCGTAGGCGCACCGGCGGCGTCAGCTGACCAGCTAGGGAATCGGGTCCGTCCCGTCGCCGCCATGGGTCCTGATCTCGTCCACGTAGCTGCTGAGGGTGATCGCCGTTGCCACATCGGTCGTGACGTCGTGGATCACCAGGGGACCGGGCAGGCCGGGTTTGAACGCCGAGCGGAGCGTTGAATAGACCAGAAATCGGCTGTCGGTTGACCAGGTCATCGAGATAACACCAGAACCTTGCCCATCGTTCTCAAGGATGACGGCACCCGTCGACGTGTCCACGATCCGGATGAGCGAGTTCGGACTGTCGATGTTGGGTGTGATGTTCACGGCGACGAGCCTGCCGTCTGGAGACCAGGCGGTGTCCACGACCAGTTCGGTGGTCGACACACCTGGTACCGGTCGGTAATAGTGACCGTCGACGCCTTCCGTCAGGACGGGACCACCGGACTCGGCGACAATCTCAGCGCCGTCGGCGCCGATCACGATTGGCTCGGATCGTTCATCCCACAGCAGATCCACGACGAGGCCGTCATCGTTCCAACTCTCCAGGAAGACGCCGTCAGCCCAGGAAGATGCACAGTCCTGGGGAAGCGAGCTCACGATCACAGGATCGGACGCAGCGTCGGTGAGATCCAGGGTCATGAGAGATGTTGGTCCCGGCACAGACCGGGAACACGTCATCCAGGCCAGCTGCCCGGGTTCTGTGTCATGCCATGCGGCCGAGCCCACGCGAAGGCCGACGGCCTCCCGGGTCGGACCTTCTTGCCTTCCGCCGTCCACGGGATGAATCGTCAGGACGCCGTCGTCAAGGACCTGGGCGAACCAAGAGCCGGTTGCATCGAGTCCGATTGGCCATCCGCCGGTCAGATGAGACTCGTCGCGCTCGATCGACAGTGCGGTCTTCGTCGTTGACTCCGAGGCGACCCACCGTGTGACGTCGAGACTGTCATCCGGCGTCGTGAGCATCACGATCGTGTCGGTGAAGCCGGTTACCAGCTGCAACAGAGGAACCTCTGTCCTGCCCAATGGCTGGGGTGCCGGGACCGTTGTGCTTGGGGCCGCGGTTGTGGACGTCGTTGGCGCAACCGTCGTGGTTGTCGCATCTGTCGCTGCAACGTTCGAGGGTTCGGTGGTTCCCGGGGATCCGAGCAGCCAGCCGAAAGCGATGGCTGCCACAACCGCCGCGCCGGCAGCAAGCCACGCGGTGCGCCGGCCACCTCCCTCGCGGGGAGGTGGAAGGAATTCCGGGTCAATCGTTATTCGATCGTCTGCCATGTTTCACCGCCGAGCGCACTTTGACCTTCGTCGCCGTCGGCGATTGCGTCAAGGGCAATCTATCGGACGGTCGGGAGCCCGAAACCGAGCTTCAAACGCATATTCGGCGCTGGTCCTTCAACCGGATGTGTCGGGAGACCATTCCGAGACGTGCGTTGTTCCGGTCCTAGCTCTTCCCGTCGGCCTTGCTCTCGACGAACTTTGCGGGGATGAAGACGGCGGCATGCTCGACGCAGCGCGCGTTGCCTTGATCGTCATAGGTGAGAGCCGGCAGCCCACAGACATTGCAGGGTTGGAGGTAGATGTGCTGTTGCAGCTCCATCCCCCCTTATCGGCAGAATCCCGTGTGCTGACGAGACACACCCCGGTCTGCTCAGAGTGACTAGCCCCCGCGACTGGTATCGAAGAACTACATCTACGCGTCGACGGCCAGGCGCTCGCTCTCTTGCCGAAGACCGTTCACGAGACCGCCGAGCCCCTTGCGTAGCTGCTTGTCGGTGGTTCCTTTTGCCAACCGGCCCAGGCGGTTGAGGGTGTATGAGTAGTGCAGGGTCAGCTCCGTCCCGCCGCCGCTGGGAGCGATGTTGAAGTCTGCGACGCTGTCGGAGATCGGCAGCTTGAACGTCTCGTAGATGTCCACCGTCAGGCGTTCGTTCGGCTCGTGCCGCTCGATGCGTTCGTTGACGGCGCCGAAGGGAGAGAAGTCGCAGTGCCGCGTTGTGCCTTCGCTCACCGGACCTGCTGAGGTCAGCGCAGAACTGGTGACACCCGTGTTCCATCTCTGGATGTCTCCGAAGTCGTCGAGAACCGCCCACACGGTTTCCACGGGGGCGCCGATCTGGCGAGTGATGGTGAACGCAGGCATTCGGGCTTCCTTTGGTTGGTGCTTTGGCAACCGTACGCGGGGATTCCGAATTCCGGGGATCGGGACTGGTGAATTCAGTGCGCAACAGGCGACCGTTGTTCGTAATAGCCTGTGGTCCATGCGCGCACTCCAAAAGCTCGTCCCCGGTCCAGGCTTCACGATGGTTGATGTGCCGATCCCGGAGGTGCAACCCGATGAAGTGCTGATCGAGGTTCGGGCGGCCTCGATCTGCGGTACCGATCTCCATATCTACGAGTGGAATCCGTGGGCCGCCGACCATGTTGTTCCACCAATCACGGTTGGACACGAACTGACCGGCGTTGTGGTGGACCGTGGTGCACATGTCACCGAACCCAAGATCGGCCAACTCGTCTCGGTCGAGTCTCACGTGATCTGCAACTCGTGTGCCTGGTGTCGCACCGGCCAGGGCCACCTGTGTCCGAACACGAGGATCCTCGGCGTGCATCGCGACGGTGCCTACGCCGAATTCGTCGCAGTACCGGCTCAGAATGCCTGGCCGGATCCACCCGACATGCCGCTGTCGATCGCATCGCTGCAGGAGAACTTCGGCAACGCCGTGCACACGGCCACGATCCCCAATATCGCGGGCCGCAAGGTTCTTGTCACCGGGTCCGGTCCCGTTGGTGTGATGACCATGGCGGTGGCCAAGGCGCTCGGAGCCCGGGCGGTGATTGCCACGGATGTGTCCGACTACCGACTCGATCTCGCGACCACGATGGGGGCGGATGTGACGCTGAACCCCCAGCGCGACGACGTGACCGCACGGATAGCAGAGATGACCGACGGTGAGGGTGTGGACGTGCTCCTCGAGATGTCCGGCGCATCATCGGCGCTCGAAGCCGGATTCGCCGCTCTAAAGCCCGGCGGAGAGGCGGCACTGCTTGGGCTGACGTCGGAGGCGTTCCCATTCGACCTCGACGACAACATCATCTTCAAGGGCGCAACGGTGTACGGCGTATTCGGACGGCGCCTCTGGCAAACCTGGCTCGAGATGCGCGGGCTCATCCGCTCGGGGGCCGTTGATCTCGCTCCCGTGGTGACCCACCGATTTGCGCTGGACGACTTCGCCGCGGCCTTCGAACTCATGCAGTCCGGAGAATGTGGCAAGGTCGTCATGTTCCCAGATCCCGCATATGCAGACGGACCGTTGAGCTGATGGAGGCACGATGATGGACAAGACGGCGTTCATCCGAGACGAGGTGCAGGCGCTCAAGGATCAGGGCCTGTACAACACGATCCGCACCATCGAAGGCCCGCAGGGCGCACACCTGATCGTCAACGGCAGGGAAGTCCTCAACTTCTGTTCGAACAATTATCTCGGCCTCGCCAACGATCCACGGCTCGTCGCGGCGGCGTCGGTTGCGCTCGGCCGGTACGGCGTTGGGCCTGGGGCCGTCCGAACCATCGCCGGCACCATGACGATTCACGATGAGCTCGAAGCGGCACTCGCCCGGTTCAAAGGGGTCGACGCAACGATCTCGTTCCAGTCGGGCTTTGCGGCCAACCTCGCTGTGATTCCTGCTCTCGTCGGTGCGGGAGATGTCATCATCTCCGATGCGCTCAACCACGCTTCGATCGTCGACGGTGTGCGCCTGTCCAAGGCGGCACGGAAGATCTACAGCCACAACGACGTGGAGGAGTTGCGCGAGCGTCTTGCCGAGGCCCGCTCAGAAGGAGCCAACCGGATCCTCGTGATCACCGATGGTGTGTTCTCGATGGATGGTGACCTTGCACCGCTCGACCGGATCGTCGACGCGGCCGACGAGTTTGATGCAATGGTGATGGTCGACGACGCCCACGGTGAAGGGGTTGTCGGGCGCGGAGGACGAGGCATCGTGGACCACTTCGGTCTCCACGGCCGGGTCGACGTCGAGGTCGGCACCATGTCCAAGGCGTTCGGCGCCGTCGGTGGGTACGTTGCCGGCTCGACCGAGCTGATCGAGTGGCTTCGCCAGCGAGGGCGGCCGTTCCTGTTTTCCTCCGCGGTTCCGCCGCCCGACGTCGCGGCCTGTGTCGCCGCCGTGGAGATCCTTGACGCGTCGACCGAACTCGTCGATCGGCTCTGGTCGAATGCCGCCGCCTTCAAATCGATGATGACCGCAGCGGGTTTCGATATCGGGTCGAGTGAGACACCGATCACGCCGGTCATGCTGGGTGACGAGCACCTGGCTCGCGAGTTCTCTCGCAACCTGCTTGAGGAACAGGCAGTATTTGCCCAAGCGATTTCGTTCCCGACCGTCGCACGGGGGAAGGCGCGCATCCGGGTCATGATTTCGGCGGCCCACACTGAGGATGATCTTCGTGACGGAGCAGCGGCGTTCGTCGCCGTTGGGCGGGAGCTCGGTGTCGTTACCTGACCTCACTCGACACGGGACCCGACGGCTCCGGCAGATCTGGGTCCTCTTTGTGGTCCCTGTGCTCGCTGTAATCGTTGTCGTTGCGGTCTCGGCACCGCAGGCATCGAATGGCAGCACCGGGCTGTTCGCCGCTGTTGCGGGTTTGGTCGCTGTGATCGACTTCGGATCCGTGTTCTGGATCCGCAATGTCGGGTCTGCTGCAATCCTCGCAGCGGATTCGAACGCTGACATTCGCGATGCCTACCTGCGGCGGATGACCCTGGCATGCGCGTTTGCGACCGTCCCATCGATCCTTGCCTTTGCCTTCGCAATCGTGGTCGGCACGACGACGGTCTTCTTCGTCATCGCTGCCGCGTCGCTCGTGCTGCTCGTCTTCTCGGGACCTCGGGCCGACGACATCGCTCGACTCGACGAGCAGATGGTCGACGAGGGCCGTCCGTTTCGGGTGGCCGCCGCACTCGACGTGTGACGTGGCGTTGGGTAGTGATGGGAGGATTCGACTCCTCGTTCGCTAGATTCGGGACCTCGGGAGATGATCCACCATGGCTGAGACAACCCAGGAACCGAATGGCAAACCGGCGCCGTGGGGCAAACTCGCCATCAGGGCACTCTTCCTCCTCGTCGGTGGCCTCTCGCTGTACTTCTTCCTCCCGACGCTCCTGAACCTCTTCGAGGTCGCTCCGCAGCTCGAACACGTGAAGTGGCGCTGGTTCTTCCTCATGGGTGCGCTGATGACCGGCGCCTTCGCTTCTCAGTGGGCCCTCACGCGGATCGCCGCTCCCGGTATCTCATGGTTTGTCGCTGCGACATCGCAGCTGACCTCGAACGCCGCGGTGAAGGTGATCCCTGGTGGAGTGGTTGCCGGTGGTGCGTTCTACTTCCAGATGCTCGCGGTCTCCGGTGTTCCCATGGGCACGGCGCTTGCTGCACTCGCCGCCGTCGGGATCCTCTCGAATCTCGTGCTGCTCGCCCTCCCAATGGTGGCGGTCGTGATCGCCCTGGTCTCTGCCCCGATTCCCGATGGCATGCTTCCTGTGGCGATTGCCGGGACGATCTTGTTCCTCGCGATGTTCACCGTGACGGTGGTCGTTGTTCGGTACGACCGGCCCCTCTACTGGGTCGGGTGGGTCGTCCAGCGTGTGGTTGCGTGGGCGGCACGGATCTTCAAGAAGGACTGGTCGCTGACCGCCGAAGACATCATCACGCGGCGCGATGAGGTGGTTGCCTCGCTCGGCAAGCGCTGGCATAAGGCGCTCGGTGTTGCGGTCGCCAACTGGCTGCTCGACTACGCGACGCTTGTTGTTGCTCTGATTGCCGTCGGAGCAGATCCACGACCGAGCCTCGTACTGCTTGCGTTCGCCGGCGCGGCCGTGCTTGGAATGATCCCCATCACGCCGGGTGGTCTCGGCTTCGTCGAGGCGGGACTCACCGGCATGCTGACGATCGCCGGCATCCCGGCAGGCGACGCGTCGCTCGCCACCCTGGCCTACCGGCTGTTCCAATTCTGGCTGCCGATCCCCGCCGGACTCGTCGCCTACTTCCTCTTCCGACGCAAGTACGGGAAGCCGTCGGAGTTGCCCGCGGTGTCGTAGGCCCTACCCCTGCCGAGGGGCGGCGCAGGCCTGGACTGTGATGCCTTCCTCCCCGATCCCGACGGCCCCGAGGATTCGCGGTTCGTAATGGTCGACCACGACGACACACACTTCTGTCCCGTCGGTTGCCGCCGTGGCTGTTCGCCCGGTTCTGGACCGTGCGGAGAGCGACGCAGCTTCGGCCGCAGACACCGCCGTCGCTCGATCAAGGACGACCTCGCCGCTGTACGCAGCGCCTGACTCCAACTGGGCCGCACCGGCTTCGGCGCCGGCATCCGCTGCAAAGGCCGCCTCGCGGTAGGTCGCCGCGAGCAGTGCTGTGTCGAGAGCCAGGCCAAGCAGAATGAAGCCGACGAAGAACAGGGCACCGAGGTAGGGGAGCATCGAACCACGTTCGTTCATGGCCTGCTCCGATATGGGCTGTACGTGGCCGTCGCCCGCCCGGTGACTGTATGACGGACCGGGCTGCTCTCGGGTCCGACGAGCGGAACGTCGACCCGAACCTCGACAGAGAGCTCCGCCCCGTTGTCGACGGCTACGACCACGGCGTCGGGCGACAAACTCTCGGCGATCCGGTTCGCATCGTCCAGCCCGCCGTATCTCGCACCGTGTTGGGCCGTGTACGACGCAACCTCGGCTGCCTCGGACGCGGCGTGTTCGATGCGACCAAGGGTGACCAGGGTCTGCGCCATCACGAGAACGAACACGAAGCCGATGGTGAGGGTCCCGATCAGGGCTGTGCCTCGCTCGTTGCTCATGGCGGGACCACCATCGGTGCCGTCGCTGTTGCGTGAAGCGTGATCGGAATCAGGTCGGGGCCGGGAGGTGACCATTGGATTGATGCACTGGCCGTTA